>JACVCB010000053.1 GCA_016742255.1 Leptospira sp. | reverse complement strand
CATAAGCACGGTTCACTTCAATCATATCCACCATCTCAGTCACAACCGATACGTTCGACGCTTCCAGATACCCTTGTAACACTTGTGGGGCAAGGAGTTCCGGAAAGGCTGTGGGTTCTCCCGATTCTGGAGTGTCGGAATAAAAAGAATCTCCTTCTTTGTCGAGGTGGCGCGGGTTTTCTACCGTGCGGATTTTCAATTTATCAAGTAATACTGGTTCTTCGAAACGATTTTCACTAAAATTGGTTCCGTCTTTTGGTGCCGTTCCGAGTTTGGCATTGATATATATTTCGCCATTTTCTTTCACAAGGAAGTTCCCTTGGTTCACTTGGATGGGACCTTTTTCGCCAAGGAGAGGAAATCCTTGTGGGGTCACAACAAAACCATTTTTATCAAGTACAAAACTTCCACTCCGAGTGAGACGTTCACCCCGGTTGGTAAGAACAGAAAAAAAGGCAGGTTTTTCCATTCCAGGTTGGTCTTGGACCATAAGGTCAAAAATATTGTCAGTTTTTTTCACTGCCCCTTGTTCAAAGCGAGTGTACACTTCGTTCACTTCCGCACCAAACCCCAGTTTACCGACAACAGGAGAGGTATCAAAGGAACCCATGGGAGTTTTTCCAATCCCATCTTCAGAATAACGATGTAATAACATTTCAGGAAAGGTTTTGAAGACAGTGGTATCTTTTTTGAATGCAGTTTTATCCACATTGGCCAAATTATTGGCTATCACATCCATACGCACTTGTTGGGAAATCATCCCATTTGCACCTGTATACAATCCTCGTAACATAAGTCCCTACCTATGTTTCCAATCGACCAAATCCCTGATTTCCCCAAGAGAAAATGCGACATAGTCAAAAAAGAGTTGAAGTTTTGGGGAATTTTTCGGAAAAAAGAAGGACATGAAGTTATCTATCGGAAACCTCCCCCAATCACTTTCGGACGATGCCCTCGAGAAACTTCTTTCCGCCCATGGAAAGGTAACACACCTACAAATCAAACGTGACAAACTCACGAAGGTTTCGCTTGGGTATGGAACCGCCGAAATGGCCGATGCAGATGCGGAAAAAGCCATCGCAAATCTCAATGGAAAGGAATTGGAAGGGAAAAAAATCGTCGTGGTCAACCAAGAAGAATTGACCAAAGCGCAAAATGAAGCCCAAAAGAAAAAAGGAAGTCCTGCTGTCGCAAAACCAACCTTTGGTAGAAACCAAACATCAGGTGGTGGCAATACAGGAGTACAACGCCGTGGTGGTTCTCGCGGGTCATAAATGAAACAATTACATGGAAGTTATCTCTCCGTGGGTGCCGGGGAGAACCAAATCCCTCTCATTCGTGCAGCGAAACAAAGAGGACTTAAGGTCATTGCTGTGGATACCAATCCAATGGCACCTGGCCTCGTTGAGTGTGATATTAAAATATTAGAATCTACTCACGAATACCGTAAAATTTTACACGCAATGAGCAAGGTCCCCCTTCCCTACAAATTATTGGGAGTGGGTTCGCGGTCTTACGGCAAAGCAGTCTATACAGTTTCGTATCTTGCTGAAAAATTAAAACTACGAGGGAATCCAAGAGAAAGTACAAACCTTTTTTTAGACAAAGAAAAGTTTAAACAATCGGTTTCCAAGTATGGAATTCCAGTTCCATCATTGATTCCCACTTCTGTTTCACCCAAATCCAAAGATAAAAAATTAGATCTGCAATTCCCTATGATTGCCAAACCCAAAGAAGGATCAGGCAAAAAAGGAATCACTGTCATTGAATCAGAAGTTGATTATAAAAAATTCTTAAAAAACAAATCGAGTGAGACGTATTTAGTCGAACCTTATACTCCTGGTGACGAGGTGACTGTCCTTGGGTTTGTCATCAATAAACGATTTTATTTAGTATCACTTACAGACAAAGTAACAACGGGGATTCCTCATTTTATGGAAGTGGCGCACATTGCACCTTCGCAACATTTAACAATGGCAGGAGAATTAAAAATGATCTGCCAGAGTATTGTGACAGCCTGTAAATTAAAAACAGGACCTTTTGTCGCAGAATTTAAAATCACAAAAAATAAAGAATGTATTCTCATTGAAGCAACACCTGAAGTGGGTGGTGAGTTTTTAGCCGACCAACTTTTACCTGCTCATTACGGGTATGATTATTTTAAGGACTTACTTTCTGTCACCATCGGTGAAAAAACAAGACCTGAATTTTTAAAAACACCTGGAAAAGGAATCACTCATTCAGGTATCTTTTTTATCCTTCCTTCCACCAAACAAAAAAAGATGACGGAACCAAAAGGATTCGTTCCTAATTCGATGGAAACTTTGTTCTTCCAAAAACAGTTGATTCCTACAGGGACAAGTTTGGACTCACGAGAAGGAAACCATAGACGAACGTTTGTTTTTGGAATCTCTACTAAACAAAATATTTCCCAAAAAGACTGGTATAGGTCAGTCCTTGACCGATTGGAAACATGAAAAACGTCTGGGACAAACACTACGAAAGACCAAAATCAAAACTAAATTTCCCTGATGAGAATCTTGTACGCCTACTGTCCAAAATTGATCCACCAAATCGAAAGGCGTTAGACTTTGGTTGTGGGTCAGGAAGGCACTCAGTCCTTTTACAAAGTTTTGGATACGAAGTAAAGGCATGTGATAATGCCAAAACCACCATTGATTTACTAACAAAATCGGAACCATCCATAGAGTTCCTGCACACTCCAAACCTCCCATTACCATTTGGACCAGAGGAATTTGCAGTGATTGTCAGTTGGGGAGTATTTCATTATAACAACCGAAGTGATGCAAAAGAACTCCTCGCTTCTCTTTACCATTCTTTAACACCAAACGGGTATTTGCTTGGTTCCATTCGAGCCGAAGGAGATACACATTTAGGCTTAAGCCAAGGAACAATCAACCTAACTGATCTTAGTGGTGGATATGCCGAGACATATTCCCTCTCGGACCTAAAAGATTTTTTATCAATCTTTTCCGAAGTTTCAATTGGTTATACAGAAAGAACTCCCCTCGGAAAACTCACAGAACGAATTTGCCACTGGTTTTTCCTTGCGAAAAAATAATGGATGAGATGGATTCTTTAAGAAAAGAATGCCCTCTCCAAGGTGAATGTGATTGGAAATCACTTTACCAAACACAAGGCCAATACAAAGGCCTATCTATCGTAGAATGTCAAACTTGCAAACTCCAAGCACTTTCACCAAGACCCAACCAAAAAGAATTATACACACAAGAGTATTACCAAGGAAAAGCAGATTACACCTATATCGATGAACGAGAACAAAAACCTTTTTTTCGTTTTGTATGGAAGGCAAGGATCCAAAACATCAAACGGTTTCGTCCAACTGGCCACTTTTTAGACATTGGTTCTTCCTTTGGTGGATTTTTGGAAGTGGCAAGGGAAGAAGGATATTCTATCCAAGGAGTGGAAATCTCAACGTATGCAGCTAGTTATGCGAATGAAATTCAAATCCCAACATTCAATGGCAATCTGTATGAGGCAAATTTTCCAAATCAAAGTTTTGATGTGATCACGATGGTCGAAGTGATCGAACACATTGAAAATCCCATCCTATTTTTCCAAGAATTAACAAGAATTTTAAAACCTGGTGGGTTATTACTTCTACAAACTGCTAATTTTGAAGGTTGGCAGGCTAAAACAGAAGGTTCCAGTTACCATTATTATATGCCAGGTCATGTCTTTTATTACTCTGATACCCTGTTAAAAAAAATATTGACTCAACTTGGATTTGGAAGTTTCGTATCTTACTTCGGTGTGGATTTTCCATTAATGGCTAAACTCAAAAAAGTAAGGGGTTCCTTCCGGACATGGAAAGATTACCTAAAATGGTTTCGCATTTCCTATTATCATTTTGCATCCAAAATGAAACGGAATGGATTTCCTCTCACCTCTAGTTATGTTTTGTATGCATTTAAAAAATAGGACAGTTTATGAGCGATACCATCAAAACCCCACTCCTTGTTCGTCTGACAACCATTCCCGAAACACCTAGTATCAAACAAAAAATCATTCTAGGTTTACGAGTGTTACTTGTATCGGTACATCGTTTTATGAAAGACGACTGTCTGATCATTGGCTCAAGTTTAGCTTACACGACAATTGTTACCCTCATTCCCACATTAACTGTCGCTCTTGCTCTCATTACGGTGGCGTCCGGGGTGCACACAAACCAAGGAGAACTTGTTGATAAAATCAATTCATACTTATTACAAAACAATATTCAATTTGATATCACACCCTATTTAGAAACACTCACGGATATTATCTCCACAGCAACACAAATTGGAGCTGTTGGATTTGTGGTATTTATCTTTTCTGCCACAGCCGTATTACGTTCGTTAGAAAAAGCATTTCATATCATTTGGAAAATTGACTTTCATCGAAATTTTATTAATAAATTTGTGTTTTATTTTTTCCTAATTTCTTTTGGACCTTTACTGTTCGTTGTTGGGAAAAATATTACAGATACAATTTCTGATTCTGTTCGTTCACCACATTTAAAGTCTATTGTTGCAACAAAACATGGAGAAATTTGGGTAGCGGGAGAAAAAGGGAATATTGGTGTGATGCGGGAGTTAAACAAATCCATTTCCTTCATTCCAGAAGCAAGTATTGACTTTGAAAATATGCTTTGTATCGATATGGAAACGGTCGAAACAGGAACATGCAAAAAACCCAATATCAGAAAAGAAAACTTTTTTAGAATTAGAAGTGTAGGAAATGACTTATTCACCATTTCAGAAGAAGGTACATTTTTATATTCAAATGATTTGGGGAAATCTTGGAAGGTACACGCATTAAAAGGAATTTCAATTTCCGATTTTGGTGCCATTGATTACGATACACTCTACATTTTAACGAAGGATACAAGAACCTTACGATATGATTTAGGAAAACCATTCAAAGAAATCAAACGATTCCATGATGAAGCGATCACTCCCATCCGAGTTCGATTTTTCTCCGAAAAGGACGGATTCATTTTGGATCGAGAGGGAAGGTTATGGAAAACGAGTGATGGTGGAACAACTTTTTTCCCTCAAGAAATCTCTAGCAAACCTCTAAACGATATCTCCTTTCTCAATCGTAATGTGGGTTTTTTAGTAGGAGATAGTGGTGCCATTTTCAAAACGACTGATGGTGGCTATACTTGGACAGACCTTAGCCATAGAAAATATTCATATGAACGTGTTTGGGTATTTGTTTCTCCTAAAAAACAAGACTATGATATCTTTGTTTTAACTTCCTTAGGAGACATTCTCCTTTCAGAAGATGAGGGTGAAAATTGGGCAGTTGCTTACAAAGGAAAAGCAGGAATGATCTTAGACATGTTATTACTTTCTAAGAAAAAATCAGATTCCAATTTAGAAAATAATGGTTCGAAGGAAACAGTTTCTTCTATAGTTTCCAATTCATTAACATCTGAAGAACCAATCGAAATCGAAAACCAAAATGAAGCTGAAAGTCCGAATGAAGGAATGTTAGGCATCGTTGGAGTTGGTGAATTTAATAAAATCATTCGTGTAGAAGAAGATGGAAATGGCCAAACCATTTGGAAAAAATACCAAGGTGGAAAACGATTTTTTTCCCTTTATTCCATTTTCCAATTTTTGTTACCATTGTTAGCATTATGGTTATTTTTCTTACTGATTTTTAATATCATCCCGAACACAAAGGTTCCTCTCAGAGCCTCATCAATTGGTGCAGCTGTAACTGGTTTGATTCTCATTTTGTTTTTTTGGGGGTTTATCAATATTTACCTCACATCTTTTACCGAAAAAACAATGTTAGTCTATAAAGCATTAGCAGCAATCCCCATCACCTTACTTGCAATTTATTCCATTTCTCTTATCATCTTGTATGGAGCAGAAGTAACGGCAACCCTACAATTCCCTGATCGATACTTACTTCCGAAACATCCATTTGATGATATTGATGGAACACTTTCCTTTGAATTTTATAAAATTCTGCAAGTATTAACACTTACCTATTCTCACCAACAAAGCCAAGGGGAACTCATCAAACTTGCACAGTTACGAAAGTCACTTGTTTTGCCTGAAAAGGAATTAAACCAAATTTTGGACAAATTAACTGAGGCTCAATTCATCCAAATCACGGAAGACAAACGAATCACACCAATCAAATTAAAAGATCAAATCAATCTGGTTTCAGTGTATGAAGAAACATCTAGTTTTAAACTAGGTGCACCAAAAGAAAGGGCAAGTTTGTCTCCAAAACTAAACGACAGTCTCACCCAATTGGAAGATAAGTGGAAGGAAGAACTTCGAAAAACTTCTTTTTCGAATTTGATTTAAAGATACGGTTTTGATTTCAAAGGTGGAAGAGACGCAGACATTTGTTTGTAGATCTCTTCCGCCAAACCCATTGATTCGTTTTGTGAAATATTTTTAGCATACTCATCATAAAGCATATCTTCAAAAATCTCTTCTGCATACCCACCATCGATGAGTTTTTCTTTATGGATGGTGTTTTTCATTTCCTTTAACATCATCTTCACAAATACAGATTCAAATTCCACAGAAGCATCATATAATTTTTTACGATAAGGATCAGCAGTAATCTCCTCACGGATGTTTTGTGGTACTTTTAAAGAAGAGGAACTAACCTTCCCCATGAGTTCTTCATGGTTCTCGAGTAAATTTTGAAATTCCGATCTATTGTTTCCGTTTGTTTCTTTCCCTTTGGGGTCAGATAACGACTTCATCCGATTGAGGATGGTTTCGTCTTTGGATCGGCTGAGTCTTCCCGAGTAATCTTGGATTTTGTGAATGTCCATATATTATGTCTACTAAAAGTATCGGCAGAATTTCCAATTACTGGATCACAAGTTCTGCTTTTAATGCCCCTTGTTTTTTTAAGGCTTCCAAAATGGAGATGATATCCTTCGTGGAAGCTCCCACTTTATTTAAGGCACCCACCACATCCGAAACCTGGGTGGTTTCCTTCAGGACAAAAACAGACTCACCCTTTCCATCGTCTTGGATGGGAAAAAAATACCGTGCTTTGTCTCTGTTTGCAATTTGGATGGTTAGGCCTTGTTGGGAAATGGCCACTTCATCAATGGCTATGTTTGCTCCCATTACAATCGTTCCTGTCCGTTCATTGATGACAACTCTTGCCACCGGAGAGGAATTGATAGTCAGGTTTTCTAATTTGGATAAAAAGGTAAGATCTAATTTTGGTGCACCAGTCACTAATTCACCATTCGTACCAGTCGTATCTTTTGCCATCGGTAGAGGAACAAGTATTTCTGTTGGTGACACCACTTCAGGAACCACTGACAATTCAGCGGTGATGGTATCCACAATGGCACCCATGGTTGTGTAATCTTTTTCGAGTAATGTGAGTTTCACTGATTTGGTAACGGGAGCATTCGGGATGGATTTTTCCAAAATAGCTCCAAAGGGAACAAGAGCCGTGTTCGAACCAGATTTTTTATCAGCACCTCTCTTTTTTTCCTTACCACCAAACACGAGTACACCGGATGCAACGGCTATCGTTTCGCCATTACCAGCTTTCAGTGGAGATTGGAGTAATACCCCACCTTCTAGAGAATGGGCATCACCAAGAGAGGATACAACCACATCAATTTTATCCCCTTCTTTTAAATTCACAGGGACATTCGCAGTGATGAGAACTGAGGCAGTATTTTTGGCATCTCGCAAATTCTTTTTGGTATTTACCCCAAGACCTGCGAGGTAGTTTTGAAGTGCTTCCTCAGTCAAAGGGTTTTTAGTATCCCCAGTTCCATTTAGTCCTACTACAAGACCAAATCCAGTCAGTTGGTTTTCCCGAACCGCATCAATCCGAACCAAATCCTTAAGCCTCGTTTCCACAGCAAAAAGGGAACTGTTTAGACAAATCAAAGAGAATACATAAATGAACAAAGACGTAACCTTTGTTTGAAATAATTTCTGTTTCGAAATCGAAGCATTATTGGAAAAGTCAATTTCTGTGAAAGTTTGTTTCAGTTTGTTGTTTCGAATCATAAAGGATTACTCACTTTCACCTAAGAGTCGTTTAATGTTTTTTAAGATGATTTCCTGTTTTTCTTTGTCTGAAAGTTCTGCTTTTTCTGTCACAGATCCATCAGGATTTGTAATCCGTTTCATTTGGATATTGGGATCATTTAGTTCTTTGGGATTCAGAGTGCCTTGGTATTCTACTCGTAAATTGGCGATGAGGTCACTCGCAATGAAACGATTTTTATCTAGGTCTTCTGGTGAAATTGTTCCCGATAAACGTAAGTTAATTCTTTCTTCCGAAAGATTAAACACACGACTGCCTTCTAATTCTAAATTGCCAGTACCTGGATCAATTCCAGTCACAAGAACTGCCATCACACCCACTACTTTCCCCTGGGATTTGGATTTTCCCACTTTGGATCGCATATAGGTAGAGTTTGCAGTATAATTGGGTAGGTCTGGGACTAATTTTTTATCAGGAACGGTTTTGATATCATTGTCAAAGGTTGCTTTGTATTCGGATTCATATTCCACTCGAAGTCCATTTTTCAAAACCACTTTCACAACAGTCCCTGGTTGGATGGTTTTAGGATAGGAATACGGGTCTTTGTCCTTCCATAAGGATTCTGCAGATAAGGTAGGTGACAATGTGAAGGAAGAAAACAAAACTCGGAACTCACCAAAATAAGTGATCATCCCACAGAAAAAAACAATCATACAGCTTGATTTGGATTTTAAAAAGAACATCTCTTATCTCTCTTCCAAAAGGCATACACCTTCGTTTTGTACACGAGCTCGAATGGTCTTTTGGGAAGCCAAATTGAGGAGTGGAATTTCTTCCCCCTTATTGCCAGAAGCAAGAGCTCTTGTTTTGATTTTTAATAATAGATTTCCAATCGTGTAGACAAGTTCCACTTCTTGGCCTCGTTCAATGGTATGGAGAGTACGTACTTG
>JACVCB010000002.1:82500-215000 GCA_016742255.1 Leptospira sp. | reverse complement strand
TATCCACAGGTTCTCAAAGTCTCTTCCTTGTAACTGGCAAACAAATGGGAGAACTCATCTACAGAATTGATTTGTTTACCGAATATTCGGGAGTGATAGCTGGATTGTTTTATATCCATTGCCTCACGAAAGAATACATAAACAAAAAGATCATCTATGGATTTTCATTAGTGATTTTGATTCCCCTATTGAATACAATATTCGGAAGTGTGAGGTCAATCAGTTCCTATCACTTTTATGTCCTTTGTCTCATCATTCCGATTTTAATTTTACATTTTTATTTGATCTTTCGTTACATCCAAGACAAACGGTCAGGTTATGTTTACTTAGGATTATCCATTCTATTTCTAATCGGTGCTGCGACAAATGATATCATTTTAACGCTTGTCCATAGATCAGAACCAATGTATTTAAATCTTGGTCTTCTTTTATTTGTATTTTTTCAATCTCTATTTTTATCCAAACATATATCTGGCGAAATTGTATCTGCAGAAATCAAATTCAAGGACGTATTGTTTCAATTAATACAATCCGAAAAATTATCGTCAATTGGTATGACTGTGACAAGTGTCGCTCATGAAATCAATTCGCCTTTAAGTGCTGTAATTTTAACAAGTGATTCCATTAGAGAAAATATCGCTGATTTTTTTAGACAACTCCCTCAGTTGGAAACCATTTCCAAAAAAAGTTTCCCTTTTGTTTATGCTCTCATCGAACATGCATTAAACCAAGAGAACTTACCAACAGGAATCGAATTCAGGCAAAAAAAATCACAATTCCTGAAGGAATTGCAAGAAACCAATATCGAATTTAGCGAACAATATACAGATCTTTTTGTTACTTTAGGAGTGACTGAATTACCAAAAGAATGGCTCCAGATTTTACATGATGCCAATTCTAAAGCATTACTTTTATTGACAGAAAAAATTGTTACAATTTTGCAGGGGACCAATGCCATCCAAACTTCTGCAAATCGAGCGATCAAAATTGCACAAGCTCTCAAAAACTTCACCCATTTTGACCCGAAAGCGGAAATCAAAACCATTCAATTATCTGAATCACTTAATCAAATTTTGACAATATTACAAGGATCGCTCAAACATGGAATTGAATTAAAAACAAATTTCATCAACATCCCACCTATTGAATGTTATCCGGATGAACTCAACCAAGTTTGGACCAATATGATCCAAAACGCAATCCAATCAATGAATGGGAAAGGAAAACTCAACATCGAAATCAACCAGACGATTCTAAAGAACAATCCATTTGCATATGTCTGTATCGAAGACTCAGGTCCTGGTGTACCAAAAGAAATACTGGATAAAATTTTTGATCCGTTTTTCACAACAAAACCAATTGGCCAAGGAACAGGTCTTGGTTTGTACATTTCAAAACAAATCATTGAAAGACACAAGGGGATCATTGATGTAAAATCAACAAAAGGAAATACAAAATTCGTAGTATATTTGCCATACAGCCAAAAAAAAAATTTATAAGAAAATTTTTCTTAAACTTTTAATGATATAAACCAGAATTGGATCAAATTTTATTTGGGATCAGGCAATCGAAAACTAACAGTAGTTCCTTTTCCTTTTTCACTTGTGGCCCAAATTTCTCCACCGTGTAATTTAACAAATTCATGGCACAAAATGAGACCAAGACCTGTGCCTTTTTCTCCTTCCAATCCTATACTCGTTAATTGTGCATCCAAACGGAATAATTTCTCTAAATCAGAGCTATTCATTCCGACTCCATTGTCTTTACATTCAATTCGTACACCATCTTCTTCTTGTGAGACAGAGATTTGGATTTTTCCATTTTCATTGGTAAACTTAATCGAATTAGAAATCAAATTTCGTAAGACAGCTTGGATCATTTCAGAATCTGCATACACAAATGAAAACTTTTCAGGAATCTCTACAGTAAACTGAATCCCTTTTTTCTGAATGACAGCAGTCATTTGTTCTGTAATCTTAGAAACAATTGTCCGAAGGTTGATCTCTTTAGGACGAAACGGCATGTTTCCAGTCTGAGTCCTTGCCCAATCGAGAAGTTGTTCTAACAAACTATAAACCCTTGAAGCTGATTTTTTAATCTCAAAAACAGTTTCTCTTTTTTCAGAATCAGTATAGGTATCAAAATCCGCATACATCAGTTCAGTGATCTGTTTAAAGGAACCTAAAGGATTCCGTAAATCATGAGCAATGATCGAAAAAAATATATCTTTTGTTCGATTGGATTCACTTAATAGTTTTTCAGATTTGTGTAATGCTTCAATCGCTTGTGTTTTTTCAAAAATTTGAGTTCTCAGTAATTTAGTTCGGTCATATACTTTTTTTTCTAATTCAAATCGATTGTAAAGTAACCTCTGGTATTGTAAGGTGATAAACTCAGCAAGAATTGCATACGGTATCAAAAACGAAATGAGATAAATATACGAATCAAAAATAACTGGTTGTACAAATGGTCCAACACCCAATCGAGTCATGAGTACACTCGACAAATACAACAAGAATACTCCTAATGTGACTCCCTTAATTTGGAATCGATAACCTAAATAAATCAAAATCAAAAACGAAAGAAAAAATAAATATGGAAATTGGTAAACAATCACTGCTTGGAAAACGATAAATATGATTGTCCAGAAAACGAGACGTAAGGATAACTCCTTCCATACAAGTTTCCTCCATGCCATAAACATCGGAACGGTGATAAAAATTCCAATCGTATCACCAAAGGTAATGACAACGAGAGTTCGTAGAATTTCATTTAAATTTAAATTATGAAAGTATCCAAAGGAATCTAGAACAAGTCCAAGTAGTAAAATCGAAATCAAACTAGATAAAAAAGCAACATATACGATGAAATAAAAATTATCTTTGGCCGAATTAAGGTTTTTTCTTATTTTTTTAGTCCAGAAATAATAGGCGAGAACTGATTGAAACGCATCAACAGATGCTGTTAAACAAATACTAAGATATAATTCAAACTGTGTTAGCTGGAATTGACTGCTAATCAATCCATCTTTATTTGCAAGAAAGCTTGCGACCCAAACAATTGGGAAAAATCTATATCCGAAAAATATACATCCGACTAGACCAATTCCAGAAGGGATCCATAATACCGCCAAATTCATAGGTTGGAATGCAAAATATTCCATACCCAATTTGGCTGAACCAATGTAGGTTAAAAAGAGGAAGGTACCTTTTAAGAATGACTTCCAGGCCATAATTTTCTATATTAAAAAATCCGAATTTATAAATAAAACAACATTTAATTCAAATAATTAGAATGAATTCGATTCGCGTTCTATTATTTTTCAGCTTTGATGGCAGTTTTACCATTGAGGAGAGTGAAAAAATCAGCAGGAATATTTTTACTTTTCATAAAAAAAGTTCCGACTAACATAGAATCTATCATTCCTTTGTATTTTTGCCAATCTTCAAAAGACTCGATACCCGATTCCGCGACACGTATGATCGAAGAATCTAATTTAGGTGCAATTTGTTCGATCAGATTTTTGTGAATTTGAAATGTATCCAGGTCGCGAGTATTGATTCCAATGGTATTTGCGCCCATATCGAGTGCAATATCCACTTCCATTTGATTATGGGTTTCCACAAGGACAGCAAGACCAAGACGAGTCGCATGGTCATGTAAGAGTTTTAATTGTTCAGGTGAAAGAATACGCACAATGAGTAAAATCGCAGAGGCACCATAGGCATACGCTTCGTCGATTTGAATTGGATCTAAAATAAAATCCTTACGAATGACTGGAACAGAAACTTTGTTCGCAACGGATTGTAAATCACTCAGGGAACCATAAAAATACGATTTGTCAGTCAGGACCGAAATGGCTCCTGCTCCTGAACTTTCATATTCGGAGGCAATGGAGACTGGATCGTAATCTGACCGAATCACTCCAGCACTGGGACTACCTTTTTTGCATTCGGCTATGACCGAGATAGATGTTGTTTTGAGATGAGATTTCCAATCTCGGATGGGAATCGTTCTGTCGGGTAAAACCTTACCACGACTTTCTTTGATTTCAGTGTGTTTCGTATCTACAATTTTGTGTAAAATAGGATTCAAATGAATTGGTCAAAAGGATTTTAACGCTGCTTCTTCTGAATCATAAATATCGAATAAAGAAGTCAATTCAATGACATCAAAGATCCGTTTCACAGCTGGTTTGATATTGGAAATCTTAAGAAATCCTTCTTTGGAATTGAGTTTGCGTAAAGTAGAAATGCAGGCACGAAACCCCGAGGAAGACATGTACTCTACATCTTTCATATTGAGAAGAACCTTTCTATGACCTAAAGAGTCAATGAGTTCCGTAAGTCCCTCTTCCACTTCATTCGCCACAGAAACGTCCAATCGACCTTCCAAATAAACGACTAGTTTTCCGTCTTTCACTTCGTGTTTCAGCACCTATTTACCCAACCTGATATGATTTTACAAAATCGATGTATTTTAACGGAGTGTCAATCAATGTTTTCTGAATCCATATTGAGCCAATCTGACCTACAAAATCTTCATTCCTTCCTCATTTTAGGGGGTGGGTCCTCCGGTGATTCGGCAGCTCTCCTTCTCAATTCCCTTGGGAAAAAAGTCATTCTCGCGGATCGTTTCCCAGAGAAAGCAAACCAAAGTCTGTATTCGAAAGTTTTGTCCGATCATATGCCACAAGTAAACCTTGATGGAATTGATTGCCTCATCAAAAGCCCTGGAATCCTACCAGATCATCCAATTTTGGAATCTGCTCGTGAGAAACATATTCCCATCCTAAGTGAGATCACACTTGGCAGAATTTTTTTCAATGGACCAGTGATAGGCATCACTGGCACCGATGGCAAATCGACAACAACTGCATTAACGTATCATCTGCTAAAGAAAAAATATCCAAATGCAAAAATGGGAGGGAATATTGGAGTTCCCTTTACTTCGTTTTGTAGAGAAAATCCAGAGATTGTTGTATTAGAATTATCAAGTTATCAATTGGATGACTCACCTAACTTAAAACTGACGGCATCTGCCATCTTAAATCTTGCCTCCGATCATTTAGAAAGGCATAAAACAATGGAATCCTATGCACTTGCAAAATGGAAAATTCAAAATTTGGAAGACAACAACCACCAATGTTTCGTGAATCCAAATTTTTTTAATTATACACCATTTGTGATTCCGACTCATTCCAATTTACATTTGGTGGGAGAAAATAAATCTTATTCTGTCACACAAAACCCAAATAAAATCCATACACCGAATCATGAATATGATGTTTCCTTATTCCCACTAAAAGGAAAACACAACCTTATGAATTTATGTTTTGCCATTGCTCTTGCTGAAGTTGCGGGATTAAGTCCAGACCAAATCCAAAACCAATTGGAAACGTTTGATGGTCTACCACACAGATTCCAATCCATTCCCACAGAAACTATCAACCCAAAATACCAGTCCATTCGGTTCATCAATGATTCAAAATCTACAAACTTACATTCAATGTTATCGGGAATCTCTGGTTTCAAAAACGCTGACCCCATTTATCTAATATTAGGTGGAATTCCGAAAGTGGAACCAATCCATCCGCTGATAGAAAGATGGAAAGAGTTAGAATGTCCATTGTTTGTTTTTGGAAAGGCAAAAGAAGTATGGGGAGATGAATTAAATCTTACTGGATTGCCTGTTTTTTATTTTGATGATTTAAAATCTTTAGTAACAGAAGTGAAAGAAAAAATTGATCATTATTGGTTAACCAAATCAACTTTAGAAAATGAGGAAAACCTGACGGTGATTTTTTCACCGGCAGGTGCTAGTTTTGATCTCTACAAAAACTTTGAAGAGAGAGGTAATCATTTTAAAAGCCTAATCCAAGATTTTTTTGGATCAACCCAAGTTTAAGTTTTATCCTCGGATATGGTATCCACCATCCACATGTCGAATTTCACCGGTGATTCGATTGGAAGGACGGAACAAATAACATACTTCTTCGGCAAGGTCTTTTGCTTTTGCATTTCCAAGTGGAGAGGAAGTTTGGCAATGGATTTCAGCTTCTTCTAAGCCTTCAATTGCAGAACCAGCTTTACTTGCTCGGTAAGGGGAAAATCGAATCGCATTCACTTGGATTTCTTTTTCTTGTCCCAATTCCATAGCCATCTCTTTCACAAGTCGCTCTAGTGCTGCTTTTGCAACACCAATGTTTTTATATGGGTGAACTACAACTTTTTCGGCACCTAAATAACTGAGGGCAACAATGGATGCTCCAGTAACTAAAAGATTTCGTTGGTAAAGGCTTTGGACAATTGCAAGTAACGAAAAAGAAGATACGTTCATCGCATC
The DNA here is from genome assembly GCA_016742255.1 of Leptospira sp. Classification (GTDB taxonomy): domain Bacteria; phylum Spirochaetota; class Leptospiria; order Leptospirales; family Leptospiraceae; genus Leptospira_A; species Leptospira_A paudalimensis. Next base: position 208,655 of record JACVCB010000002.1, on the reverse strand, counting down.
CATAAACTCTTCTCTCGAAACGGTCATGATAGGTTTTACTTTCCCTTGGCGGATGGTTTTATCCATCGCAATGGAATGTAATAAGGAATGAATGTTTTCCTTTTTTTCCAACAGAAAGTCTGCAAAAGAATCAATACTCTCTTGGATGGTGACATCGAGAGGAAAGGTGATCACATCTTCACCTAATTCTTTTTTTACGGTATTTTGAAAATCTGCATAAGTACGATCTAAAAAGTTTACGCTATTTTCAGATAAATTTTTGTGAAAAGGTGTTTTTCCAAGTCCTGTGCAAATGAGTTTGGCACCTTGGTCTTTACATTCTTTTGCAATGATAAGTGCTAGTGAGGACGCATCTGTAATGCCAGTAATGATCACTGTGCGACCTTTTAGAGTTTGGTTCATGTCTCCTCCTAATGCTTAGACACACAAGTTTCGGAGGTGCTTTAAAAGACGAACTTTTTTTCAGGTTTTTTTTATCGTTTGTGCTGAATTTTTTCGTAAGCGCGACTTTCAATAAAGAGATCGAGAAGGTCTCCATCGATGTGTTGGTCTCGCACTTCCATTTTTAAAATATCAAATGCCCGATCAAGTGGAACCGCTTTTTTATAGGGACGGTCCTGGTCCGTTAACGCATCAAAAATATCAGCAATGGCCATCATTTTTGCCTGAACGGGAATCTCTACCGCAGACAAACCTCTTGGGTATCCCGATCCATTTAATTTTTCATGGTGGCCATGTGCGATACTCGGAACCATTTTGAGTTCTCTTGTCCAAGGGATTTTGGATAAAAATTGAAACGTATGTTCCACATGGGATTCAATTTCCCTTCTTTCTTCAAAATCCAAAGAACCACGACGAATCGATAAAAAATTAAATTCTTTTGGAAGTAACAAACTCAATTGGTTCCCATCGGTTGTGTGGTAACTCATTTTAGAAATCTCTTCTAAAAAGTTTGAATTACCCTCTTCCAAAATGGTTGGTTCATTTGAATCGGTAATGACACGAACCATCTCTTCCAATTTTTCCTTTTCTAATGTATATTCTAACTGGATTGATTTTTCAAACTGTGGATATCCGTTGTTACCGTGTTTTTTTAAGTATTCAATTTTTTTCTGTGCAAGTTTAGATTCTACATCTTTTAGAATAAATTGGAATCTCCAACGAATGAGATCCAACTCATAATCTTCTAATTTTTTGGCTTTTACCAAAACCTTTTCTCTAACACCAACTTTTCCAAAATCATGTAATAAGGATGCATAACGGATTTCTTTGATTTGAGATTCATTAAAGTGAACATCTTTAAATCGTCCAACTTGCACTCCATTCACAGATTCAGCAAGTCCAACGGTGTACTGGGCTACACGAAAAGAATGACCAGATGTTGTTGGGTCCCTAGATTCGATGGCAGATACACTAGCTGTTACAAACCCTTCAAATAAGGTTTCTATTTCATGGACAAGGTTATTGTTTTGGATTGCAACGGCCGCTTGCCCTGCAACTGCCATAACAAGTTCTTCCGAGTATTTATCATAATCCAAAACTGAATTCGATTTCATTTCATCTAATGTCAGTTTGGTTTGAAAATTCTTTTTGCGATTGATGAGTTGGATAACACCTACTACTTCATCATGGTGGTCTTTCATGGGAACCACCAACATCGACTTGGAGTAATAATTACTCATTCGATCAAAATCACTGTTAAACTTATATTCTTCTTTGCCTGAAAGTTCGTATACGTTTGGTATATTCAATTGTTTGCCTGTGAAGGCAACATAACCTGCTATACTTTTTTTGTTGATAGGAAGGATAAATTCATCACTATTTAAATCCAAGGCAGAAATTTTAAATCGTAAATTTCTTGGATTCCCCCTTTCATCTTTTTCCACCAAATACAAAGAACCAGAATCTGAATTGGATATCTCTCGTGCTGAATTCAAAATATCACGAAGTAATTTCGTAAAATCTTTTTCATTCGCTAAACTGATTCCAATTTTTGTTAGTTTTGAAATTTCATTTGTGGATACATTGATTCGTTTTTGGAGTTCAAATTTATCAACAATCATCTGTAAGCTGGTAAATGCATTTACCAAATTTTTGATGAGAAATACCAAAGGAGCATCATCTGGAACATTCGTGAAAAACAATTCTTCCTCAATCGACAATGCCATATAACCTGTGTAGTCGATTGGTGCCCTCACGATGATGTTGGACATAATAGTGGGATTTTCTTTTAAAAACTGATGGATTTCTTTATGTTTATTTTCTAACTCATAACGAGAGATGTAAAATAAGAGTTTTATGATTTTACCTTGTGAATCAAAATCAGTATTGGGTAAATCGGAGAGGGAAAGGACATTTGTTTTTAGTTTTCTAGAAAAATCGGCAATTTTACCTTCAAAAAAAGGGTCATCCGTGATGATGTATTTCGAATCCGAAGATGGGTTCACAGAATTACTATCGACAGCAAAAAATTCACTGTCGATTGTTTTTTCAAAAATTTATTCTGACTTTGGTTTGATTAGAAGTAGAAAGCCAAAAACTAAACTTGAAATTAGATAAAAACTCAGAAAATATAAGACTTGGACTCCTAACAAGACATAGGGTGCATGGTTCCAATCTTTTGGTTCGATGACTAAAAAAGGCAAAAAAGTTGCCAATACAGATGGAACCAAATAGGAAACAACCCCCCTTTTTCCTGAATCTGACCATTTCAATTCATTAAGATAAAGATAGATTCCGCGGGCAAACATTCCAATCACAAATGCCAAAGGAATACTTACCATTAAATCTACACTAATCGCTGTCGAAAATCCAATACTTCCTAACCATACACCTATCTCAGCTTCTCTTGGGATGGAAACTTTTAGGTATTGAGAGATGAGTGAAAATCCAATTAAGGAAGAAAATCCCAAAATCACTGGTTTTCCTATCATTTCGATAAATTCATAATTTGTTTTGTCAGGCGATAAGAGGAATAAAATACAAGGTAAAAACAAAAACAATAAATTCGGTTGTTCTTCTTCCACTAACTTTGATTCGTTTGAATTTTGGGGATTCCAAAACATTTCCCGAGACCAAACAAACGCACCCATGGCAATGGTGAATGGTAAAAGCCCTAACTCATCCTGAGCAAGTAGTTGTGTTTGAAACAAATGGATCCAATAAAAAAAAGATCCAAAAAAAAGAGTCAGTAAAACTAAAACTAGAAAACTGAGAACCCTTGAAAATGAGTATATTCGATCTTCTAACACCTGAAATGCTAAAAACAAAATTAAGTTGGTCTTTGTTAGAAGCATAAAAATGGATTGAGTATCCCAACCAAAAATGGAAATTCCCCATCTCGAAAGCGAAAGTAGGAGAAAAATTCCGATAACCGATAGACTCAACCAGTATAATAAGAATAAATTTTTGATCTCTTTATTGGCAACAAACACCAAACTATACTGTAAAAAGAAGAGAGATGCAAAAAAATAAATAAAATCGATTTCTATCGAGATCATGGTATCACCTCATCGCTGATACTAAATGGAAGGATCGAATATGGAGGTTCTCCATTACGATCTAAACTTTGGAAATTATGATGAAACCCTCTTATGGATTGGTTTCCAATGAGTATAAACTTTTCTTTTCCCTTTGGTTTCAGTAGAATACTGCGATTGAAAAAATACAATACAGGATTCTCCTTCAGTTCCTTACCAAGGTTTTGGAAGTGAGGTAAAATCTTTGTGTAAGGTTCGTAAATATCAATGGAATTGGCAGCTCGTATAACAATCGTTTTCTGTTTCAAATTGGGAATGGATCGATTCCTTAGAATCCAATGTTTGGGATCATTGTATTCAGTTTGAAATTCACCAACTCCATCTGCTGATAGAATTCGAATATTTGAAAAAGAATATAACTTTTCTTTCAATTCAGGTTTTACTTTTTTCAAAAAAAGTTCCACTTCTCCAGGCAGTTCCCATAAGACAACTTCCATTTTGGGAAAATGTTTTGCTACCGCTTGGGAAGTCACACCCGGATACTCAGGATGGTTTAATGCAGGGCCAATGTCTAAAAATACAACTTGGTTTCCTCTCTCATGTAATTTCAGGTCACCAAACAATGATTTCCTGAGAACTAACATTGATTTTGTGAGATAGGCATTTGGATTCAATAAATCATCTAAAATTAAATTGGTATCTTCTAATCGATTTTCATAGGTTCTCGCTCTGATCTCTTCATCTTGGGACTGGAATAAATACCTACCAGTATACGAACGAATTGTTTTCTCTTCTAATTCAGAAAAAAGTCCATTATTTGTCAGATTCCAAGTGTAAGGGTAAATTGGTTTTCCAATTTCAAAATGCACAGTTGTTGGCAATGGTTCGATTTGGCCATATGGAGAAAGTTTTACATATTGTTTGTAATACTCTTCCGATTCTTCGATATAATTTCTTTCCCTAGACAAAATACTCAAATTAAAAAGTGCAAATCGATAATAAGGTTTTTCTTCGATAGCATATGTTGATTTTGCATGGAGTATCGATTCCCAAACTGATTTTGCAATACTCCAATTTCCAACATTGTATTGGGCTGCTCCATACAACAGTAGAGATTGTAGAGCAATATCAAAATTCGGAATGGAAACCTCAAAGATTTTTGTGCGTTGTTCTTTTAACAAAGTGATCGTAGCATCATATCGACCCAATCGATAGAGAGTTTGTGCTAAATTATAATCCAAATAAATGGTTTGGTATACATCACTGAGTTTCCCTTGGATGAGAGAAAGTTCATAGGCAGAAAGTTCTAACTGCGAAACATCAAATAACACCAATCCATAAAAATAAGAGTTTTGTATTCCTTCTGGATCATTTAAGAGCCCCAAGGTTTCATAGATTTTTTTAGCTGATGTCAGATAAAAAATTGAGTCTTCTTTTTTTCCATCTAACACCAAACATTTTCCAATTAGGGAAAGAATATCTGCATAATCACTATGAAATACTTGTTTAGAAGATTCTTTTTCTCGTTTGGCGAAATTTGCAAATTCGATGGATTTTGAATATTCTGCTTTTTCGAAATAAAAATGAGAGATATTTTTTGCGATTTGGAAACGTACGAACTTAGATAATTTCGGATTGGAACCAACTTCTTTCCATATCTCTTTTAAATTATCTTCTGTTTGTTTCTCCAATCGATCATTAACCTTAAGCCACTCTGTAAAATTGGTTTTAAAATTAAGAGAAACTAAAACATTTTTTCGACTCTCGGAATTAGCATCAAAATCATATTCTGTCAGTTTTACAAATTCTGATTCAGATAGAATTTCCTCCTCTAATACAAATACCCATTGTGGATTCCGTTTGATGAGGCGATTGAGTCTTATCGTTTCATCTACCAAATGAGTGAGAGAAGTTTGGACTTCCAATATCAAATTTCCTCTTTCTTCGTATTTCACAAAGATTGGATTTCCCGTTGTTGTAGATTTAGATTCCACATAACGAAGTTTAGGTGTAAATTTAATTCCTTTTTCTTCCCATAGGAAGGTTCCATTGAGTATGATTTCAGAACGACTTTGTTTGGAAGATGAAAGTTCTGAGTGTTTTCCCAGATACACTGCATCCGTTGTATTTTGGAATTGGAAATGGGTAGTTTCTAGAAGTAGTTGTATCGTCTTTGGGTCTTTAATTTCCCCTTTGGAATCGAACTCTCCTAAACTAAAAAAAACAACCGTCTCCGGTGTTTCTAACGTGATTGGTATTGATTCTTTTTTGATTACATTCTTAATAGAATAGTATAACGGAGCATAGGCGATTGACGCCAGAAGTGTGAAAATGAGGAGTGTATTTTTTTGAAAACGTGACAATTGGCAAAATTCTAAAAGGTTTGGTTTGACCTAGTTTGATGAGAATTTTGCAGAACTCAAGGAAAAAACGGGGTTACCCCCGTCCTTCCATTACTTCTTATCGTTTGAGACCCAGAACTTCTTGGATCATTTGGTCGGATGTCACAATGGTTCTAGAGTTTGCTTGGAAACCCCTTTGAGTCACAATCATATCTGTGAATTGGTCAGAAAGGTCAACGTTTGACATCTCAAGTAAGCCAGCATTGATTTTTCCACGTCCTTGGCTTCCAGCTTCCCCAATGTTTGCTTCTCCGGAGTTAAGAGAGAAACTGTACATCGTGTCCCCTTCTTTATTGAGACCTGCTGGGTTTGTAAAATTGGCAAGAGCAACTCGTGCAAGAGGTTGGCGAACTCCGTTTGAGAAAACTCCCGTAACAGTTCCTGTATTATCAATGGAAAAAGATTCCATATAACCCATTGGGTAACCATCTTGTTTCACTGCTTTTGTTGTGAAGTCAGATGAAAATTGTGTGATTCCACCTACAAGGCCTGCTTCCCCAAGGTTCAAACTGAATTTTTGTGCCGTCGGATTTCCTGGAATGCGGAAGGAAATATCTGCTTGGAGTTTGCCTGTGGTTTGTGAATCCACCCCATCAGATACACTGATGATTTTTCCATCTGGTGTGAAAGAAACTTCGAGTTCAGTATTTCCAGACATACTTGTGTTTTCACCACCTGTTCCATTTACATCCACTGACACTTGGCTTGCATCTTCTAATTTAAAACGCATCTTCCAAACATTGTCGCGCATTTTGTAAAATTCCACACCCATTTGGCGAGTGTTTCCTAATTCATCATACACGTTAATGGAAGTTACATGGCCACGTCTTTGGCGAGGATCTGGGTCATTGATATAACGTTGGATGTCTTCTTCTGTTGCATCTGCAGGAACAGCAGCTACACTTGCATTGAGGTTAGATTGAAAGTCGACATTTCTAGTTGCTCGAGCAGGTTCTTTGGAATAAAGAGGAATTACGATATCTTCTAGTGACCCAGCAGAGTTGATGTATTTATTTCCAGTTTCATCAAGTCTTGAATTCCAACCTTGTACTTTGAGTCCGTTCGCTGGGTTTACATAAAAACCATTTTTATCTACGTTAAAAGCACCAGCACGAGTATAAAACTGTTTGTCTCCGTCTTTCACAATAAAAAAACCTTCACCGGAAACAGCAAGGTCAGTGTTTTTACCTGTTGTTTGTAAAGCACCTTGTGTCATGATTTTATCAATCGCTGCGATAAGAGATCCAAGACCAACTTGTTTTGGGTTTGTTCCCCCAATCCTTTCGTTTGGTTCAGATGCACCTTGCAATTCTTGTGAGATCATATCTTGGAACGTTACTCGTTCTGTTTTAAATCCATGTGTGTTAACGTTAGAGATGTTGTTACCAATAACATCCATTCTAACTTGGTGGTTTTTCAATCCGGAAACACCGGAATAAAGTGATCTCATCATAACGTTCTATCCTCTCTTTTTTTATCGACCTTTTTCAATTAATCCTGATAAGCTTCTTGTTTTTTTAACGTATTGTTTGGAATGTTTGTCGGACGTTGTTGTTGGAACTGAGTTTCTGATTTTAATAACTCTGGATCAGAGATTAAATTGATTTTTGAAACATCGAGCATACGACCGTTCACACGAACATAAGTTTTTCCTTCGTTATCAAACAAAATTGCACCTGCAACACCTGTGACATCTTCACCGGTCACTAAATCTGGCCCTGATACAATTTTTCCTACGACCGAATAACTTTGCTTAGATTCCATCCGAGCAATCCCAGATGAAATATTTTTCATCTGTTCGAGTGAAGAAAATTGAGCCATTTGTGCAATGAAGTCTTTGTCTTGCACTGGATTTGTTGGATCTTGGTGAGACAATTGTGTCAAAAGTAGTTTTAGGAAATCGTCTTTTCCTAACTCTTTTTGTTTTTCTCGGATTTCAATTCCTTTTAAACCACTTGTCTCTTCTTTTTCCAGTTGGTCCAAATGTTTGCGGATATTAAAACTTCTATCACCTTCAAAGTATTTGGTTCTTGCAGAATTTTGTGTAGAGATATCTTGCATTCCGTCTGGCATATAGTCCTCGATCTTTTTTTATTTCGTAAATTTAAGCAAAAAATTCTAATACTTTGGAATCTGGTGGTAAAGAGATATCATCTAAACCAACTCCATTTTCTTTTTCCAATTTCTCAATATTCCCGCGGTTTTTTGCAGTTTCCATGAGTGTTTGGTAGAGTTCGTTTTGGTTTTGTCTCTCTGCAAATTGGTTTCCATCATCCCATAAATCAATGATGAGCGCTTGTAAGTCGAGACCAGACTCTTTTAAATTTTCTTTAATTGATTGGATTTCGTTTTGTAGGGATTTTTGTAACTCTTCTGATTCGACTAAAATTCGACCCTCTACTTTTTCTCCATCCACAGTCACCTTCAGAGTCAAACGACCATACTCTTTTGGATTCATAATGATTTCAGCACTGGACTTTCCATTTTGAACGATGTCAAACTTCGCTTGTTTGATGAGTTCATCCAAATTTTGTTTTAAGTTGGTTTCTTTCGGTTTTTGATTTCGTTCTAAATTTTTAACATCTTCCGTTTTGGAGTGAAGTTTATTTTCCACCGAATGAAGGTTAAATCCTTGTTTGTTACTTTTATCTTCTGAAGATTTTCCATTTTCTTCTCCCATTTTGGAAGAGAAAATCGTTTGGACTTGGTTTACAAAAGATGAATCTGTTTTTATTTTTTCATTTTGAACTTGGTTTTTGTTTTCATTTAGTTTTTGGAATTCTTTTTCTTTAAATCCTAAACTTCGTACCATTTTATCAGATGTAATGGAATGATTGGAATTTTCTTTCTCTATGTTTGATTCAGACAAAACTGTTTCTGATTTATTCTGTTTCGGACTTTTGCCTTTTGGATCTAGTTTGCGAAGGGAAGTTTCGGAGGGACTTTCATTCTCAAGTCCACGGTTTCCTTTTTCTTTTGGGAGAAAAGAGGTAACAAGATTTAACCCACTTTGCTCAGATTCTTTTTTTTGAGAACTTAGGTTTGGGTTGTGTTTTGGTTCGTTTACAACCTTATCCGATTGTATTTTTTTCTGTGAACCAGGAAACATCACTAAATTGGTAGGAATCGAATCTAACTGTTCTTGTTTGTGATGGGAAAAAATTTGTTTTGAACTGACGAAGTCTTTTTGCAAAAGACTTTCTGCTAATTTTTTAGTTTCATCTAAAAATGTTTTTGCTTCCTTTGTTGCATAGGATGCATTTTTTTCTGCAGACTTTTGCATAGAGAGGGCTACTGCTTTTTCTTTTTGTAATGATTCATTCCCTTCATTGGCAGGGAGAAATTTTTGATCGAATAGATGTTGGTTGGATAAAATTCCAATGCTGTATTCGAGTGCATCTCGGTCGAGATCCTCTTCTTCCGAAATTTCTTCTTTCGATTCTTCGTTTGTTTTCTGCGATGTATTATTTTCATTCACAACATTTGATGGAATCAAATTTGAATTGGATTGTTGGTTTGATTCCATTTTTGAAACAACATCTGATGCGGCATCAGATTGATTTTTATCTGCTTGGAGTGGTTTCCATTCGGATGGAGAGTTTGGTTTTTCAGAATGGATTTGGAATTCCCTTTCTAAAATTTCTCCAAAACTTTCTTTTACCGCAAAATAGTTGTTATCGGCACCGTCCCTTTTGCCTGGTCTCAATTCAACTTGAGGGAAGGGAATTAGGTTTTGTTTATCAACATTTACATTCATTGGGGTGCCTTCTCCCTTAAGGATCGAACTTCCCCAGATTTCCTTGAGAGAATTATCTTCTTCCTTTCTCGGTTTATGTCAGGAAACTCCCATAAGCCAAAAAAAGAGTTGGATTTTACATTGACAAAAATTCACTAAATCGGAGGATTAGTTTGTTTTATTAACCAAAAGGACGAGAAAATGAATAAAATACTCCAATTCCTCCAATTTAAACCAAGTTTTTCTGCCATATTGACTGTTCTAATGGGAATTGGGTTCGCCACTTCCCTATTCGCGGAATCAACGTTTCTACACGTATCCTTCGATCCAACAAGGGAACTCTATGAAGATATCAACAAAACCTTCTTAAAATCCTGGAAGGAAAAAAAAGGTGAAGAGTTCTCCATCCAACAATCCCACGGTGGATCGGGAAAACAAGCAAGAGCAGTCATTGACGGACTAGAAGCAGATGTTGTCAGTTTAGCACTTTCTTATGATATTGATAGCATAGCCAGCAAATCAAAGTTAATTGATGCAAATTGGCAATCAAGACTACCGAACAATAGTACTCCTTATTACTCGACCATCATCTTCCTCGTACGTAAATCAAATCCCAAAAAAATCAAAGATTGGGATGATATTGTAAAACCAGGAATCTCTGTCATCACCCCGAACCCTAAAACGAGTGGAGGTGCTAGATGGAATTACCTTGCCGCTTATGGTTATGCAAAACGAAAGTATAAGTCTGATGAAAAAGCAACTGACTTTGTGAAAGCATTATTCCAAAATACATCTGTTCTAGATACAGGTGCTCGCGGATCCACTACTACCTTTGTGAATCGTGGGATCGGTGATGTTCTCATTACGTGGGAAAATGAAGCAAAACTAGCGTTAGATGAAGAAAAACGTTCTGGTAAAAATAGTTTAGAAGTGATCTATCCATCTGAATCAATTCGAGCAGAAACCCCTGTTGCCGTTGTGACCAAAACTGCGACAGAAAAAGGAAATTTAGAAAAGGCAACGGCCTATTTGGAATTTCTTTTTACCAAAGAAGGCCAAACCATCATTGCAAAACACTTTTTTAGACCCATTGACCCGAAAGTAAGCAAATCCTCTGCGAAAGAATTTCCAAATCTCAAATTATTTTCTCTATCCGATTTAGGGGAAACTTGGGACACTGCACAGAAAAAACATTTTGCAGATGGAGGTGTCTTTGATGCCATCTACAAAAACAAATAATATATGCAAATTGAAACACGGCCGTACAAAAAAATCCACTTTGGGATCAGTTTAGGATTCACAGTCTTTTATTCGTCCGCCGTTGTGATCATTCCATTATTTGGACTTTTTTATCATTCCCTGGGGATTGGATTCACAGGGATTTTAGAAGTGTTTACAGAAGAGCGCATTCGATCTGCGCTCTTTTTAAGTTTTAGTGTAGGTCTCATATCCGCAGTTCTCAATCTTTTCATTGGATTTTTATTCGCTTGGGTACTTGTTCGATACCAATTTCCTTTTAAAAAGTTTTTTGATACGTTAATTGATTTACCGTTCACTTTGCCCACTGCTGTGGCAGGGATTGCCCTGACTACGATTTACTCACAAACAGGAATCATCGGTTCTTTTTTTGACAAATGGGGGATCAAAATTGCCTACACGCCCATTGGCATTGTCATTGCACTTGTATTCATTGGATTTCCTTTTGTCGTACGAACAGTACAACCTGTCATTGAAGAACTTCCTAAAGAACTCGAAGAAAGTGCTAGGTGCCTTGGTGCGACACCGTTCCAAACATTTAGAAAAGTTTTATTACCCGAACTTTGGCCTTCTCTACTTGCAGGCACCGGGATGGCATTTGCAAGGAGTATCGGAGAGTATGGGTCAGTTGTATTCATTTCTGGAAACTTACCTGGTAAAACAGAAATCCTTCCCCTACTCATCGTCACCAAATTGGAACAATACGAATACGAAAAAGCAACATCGATCGCACTTGTGATGTTACTCACTTCATTTTTATTTATGTTTCTCATTAATTTTTTCCAAGAGCGGGCGTCAAAAAAACTCACATGAAATCGAAACTTTTGCCCATTTTTCTCGTTTTACTTGCCTATACATTGTTTGGCATCCTATTGCTTTTACCTATTTATACAGTGTTTACAGAAGCATTTTCGGAAGGTTGGGAAAAATACTATTCATCAATCACAAGTGAATATGCTCTATTTGCAATTGGTCTAACTGTTAAAGTATCCATTGTATCTGTAATTTTAAATACATTCTTTGGAGTTACGGCTGCTTTTGCGATCACTAGGTTTTCCTTTCCTGGGAAAAATCTTCTCATCACGATCATTGACTCACCTTTTGCAGTTTCACCAGTTGTATCTGGTCTCATCTTTCTTTTGTTATTCGGAAGGCAAGGAACCTTTGGTGAATTCTTAGCAGAACATCAAATTAAAATTGTTTTTAATACTCCTGGACTCATCCTCGCAACAGTCTTTATTACATTTCCTTTTGTTGCAAGGGAACTCATTCCCCTTATGCAAAGCCAAGGCCGTGAAGAGGAAGAAGCAGGGATGTTACTTGGTGCCAGTTTTAGTCAGTTGTTTCTCAGAATCATCCTTCCCAACATCAAATGGGGTTTGTTATACGGGATCATTCTATGTAATGCAAGGGCTATGGGAGAATTTGGAGCGGTTTCCGTTCTCAGTGGACACATCCGAGGTAAAACCACAACTCTGCCATTATACATTGAAATGTTATACAATGAATTTGATTCCGTAGGTGCCTTTGCTTGCGCCACCTTACTTGTGTTTTTATCACTCCTCACACTCATCTTCAAATTGATATTGGAAAAACGTACCGAGAGATCTTAATATGCCAATCGAAATACAAAATGTACAAAAAACCTTTGGTTCGTTTACTGCTTTAAAAGATGTAAACCTAACCATTCCCGATGGTGAACTTGTGGCTCTACTCGGTCCTTCGGGTTCAGGAAAAACTACCTTACTCCGTATCATTGCAGGGCTTGAAGAAGCAAGTTCTGGTTCTGTGCGTTTTGTAGGCGAAGGACAGTCTTCTTCCAAAATCCAAAATGGTGAAGTCGGATTTGTGTTCCAACACTATGCACTGTTTCGCCATATGACCATTGCAGAAAACATTGCGTTTGGTTTGGAAGTAAGACCAAAATCCACAAGGCCTACCAATCCAGAAATCCAAGAGAAAGTTTCAAACCTCCTGACTCTCATCCAACTTGAAAAATTTCACAATCGGTATCCACATGAACTATCTGGTGGGCAAAGGCAACGTGTGGCTCTTGCTCGTGCGCTTGCAATCGAACCTAAATTTTTATTACTTGATGAACCGTTTGGAGCACTGGATGCAAAGGTAAGAAAGGAACTTCGCAATTGGTTGCGTAGGCTCCACGATGAAATCCATATCACAAGTGTGTTTGTCACCCATGACCAAGAAGAAGCACTCGAGGTGAGTGATCGGATTGTGATTTTAAACCAAGGGCAACTCGAACAGGTCGGAAGTCCAGACGAAGTTTATAACAAACCAAAATCACCTTTTGTTTTCCACTTCTTAGGAGATGTGAATCTTTTCCATGGTCGAATCGAAGAAGGAAAAACGAAAATTGGAAACATCGCACTTGATTCTTCTGAACATGAAAATATCAAAGAATCGGATGCGGTTGCTTATGTACGCCCTTATGACGTGGAAATCGTTAGGGAAAAAGAACAAGGGATCGCAGCTGAAATCCAATACATCCATTCTACGGGTCGAAATGTCCGAGTGGAATTAAAACGGGTGGATACAGGCACTCTCATCGAATCAGTCCTCGAACAAGAAACCTATAAATACCTCAATTTACTACCGGGAGAGACTGTTTACCTGCGCATCAAAAAGGCAAAAGTCTATGTAGAGGACTTCTCTATCTAATAATTTCCGCTAATATACTTTACAAATCGTCCAATATACAAAACATTGGATGGTAGGACGGGATAAATATGGGAAATTTGGAAGTTTTGACAGAATCTTATGCCAACCTATCGCTCGCAGAGGGATTAAAACGACTTTCGTCTACATTCCCTGGCAAAGTGGTGTTCACCACGAGTTTTGGTCTGGAAGACCAAGCCATCACCCATGCAATCCTCTCAGAACAAATCCCTATTCGCATTGCCACTTTAGATACTGGTAGGTTATTCCAAGAAACCTATGATGTTTGGCAAAAAACAAACATTCGTTATGGGGCAAAAATCGAAACTTTTTATCCGAATACAAAAGAGATTGAATCCTTTGTGAACCAAAACGGACCCAATGCATTTTATGACTCTCAAGAATTACGAAAGGAATGTTGTCGGATCCGAAAACTCGTTCCCTTGGATTCGATTTTAAATGGAATGGAGATTTGGGTCACCGGTTTACGTAAAGACCAGTCTGGATTCCGGACGGAGATGTCTTTATTTGAATCCGATCTTAGTAGAAATTTAATCAAATACCAACCACTCCTCCATTGGAGTTTTGAAGAGACTTGGAAATACATTCGCGAACAGAATGTACCTTATAATGTGTTACATGACAAAGGTTTTCCAAGTATTGGTTGTGCCCCTTGTACACGTGCCATCGAACCAGGAGAAGACTTTCGAGCTGGACGTTGGTGGTGGGAACAAGAATCAAAAAAGGAATGTGGTTTGCATTGGGTAGATGGAAAACTCACACCAAAAAAAGGATAATAGACTATGACAAGTACCCATCGACTATCACACCTAGACCAGTTAGAGTCAGAAGCCATTTATATCTTACGGGAAGTGGCAGCACAATTTGAAAGACCTGCTTTATTATTTTCGGGAGGAAAAGATTCCATTTGTTTGGTTCACCTTGCACTCAAAGCATTTCGTCCAGGTAAGTTTCCTTTTCCACTCGTTCACATCGATACGGGGCATAACTTTGATGAGGCGTTACAATTCCGTGATGCACTCGCAGAACGAATTGGAGAAAAATTAATTGTTCGTTATGTGCAAGATTCCATCGACCAAGGAAAAGCTGTCGAAGAAAAAGGAAAATTCCCAAGTCGTAATGCAATCCAAGCCGTGACACTACTCGATACTATTGCTGAATTTAAATTTGATGCTTGTATTGGTGGCGCCCGTCGTGATGAAGAAAAAGCAAGAGCGAAGGAACGAATTTTTTCTGTTCGAGATGAATTTGGATCTTGGGACCCAAAACTCCAACGACCAGAACTTTGGAATATCTATAATGGAAAAATCCTTGTGGGAGAAAACGTACGTGTTTTTCCCATCAGTAACTGGACAGAACTTGATGTTTGGGAATACATCCGAAAAGAAAAGATAGAACTTCCTTCTTTGTATTTTTCTCACCAAAGGGAAATTGTATGGAGAGAGGAACTGGTATTCCCTGTTTCCAAATTTATCAGTTTAGATGGAACCGATAAAGTAGAAACAAGAACAGTTCGATTTCGGACTGTCGGCGATATGACTTGTACAGCAGCTGTGGAATCAGAAGCTAATTCAGTGGATGATATCATCCGTGAAATTCAAATTTCACGCACCACAGAAAGAGGCTCCCGTTTGGATGACAAACGTTCGGAAGCCGCTATGGAAGAAAGAAAAAAAGGTGGGTATTTTTAATGGATATATTAAGGTTTATCACTGCTGGTAGTGTGGACGATGGGAAATCAACTCTCATCGGACGTTTGTTATACGATAGTAAATCCATTTTCCAAGACCAACTAGAAGCGATTGAACGTGCAGGACAAGTGAATGGACAAATTAACTTAGCCCTTCTCACTGATGGACTCAAAGCGGAAAGAGAACAAGGGATTACGATTGATATTGCTTATAAATACTTTTCCACTCCCAAACGTAAATTCATCATCGCTGATGCACCAGGCCATGTCCAATACACTCGTAACATGGTGACAGGCGCTTCGAATTCTGACCTTGCCATCATCCTCATTGATGCAAGAAAAGGTGTGATCGAACAAACCTTCAGGCATTCCTATATTGTGTCATTATTAAGACTTCCTTATGTAGTTGTATGTGTGAACAAAATGGATTTGGTAGAATTTTCAGAAGAAGTATTCTTAAATATCCAAAAACAATATTTGGAATTTGCCAAAGACTTA
Organism: Leptospira sp.; assembly: GCA_016742255.1. Taxonomy (GTDB): domain Bacteria; phylum Spirochaetota; class Leptospiria; order Leptospirales; family Leptospiraceae; genus Leptospira_A; species Leptospira_A paudalimensis. The sequence continues at coordinate 192,896 of JACVCB010000002.1, read as the reverse complement.
AACTTAAAATCCATTCACTTTTTACCGATCTCTGCATTAAATGGAGATAACGTTGTGGAACCTTCCGCATCTATGCCTTGGTGGAAAGGAAAATCTTTACTCCACTTTTTGGAAGAAATTGAAATCCATACGGAAGAGGAATCCCCTGCTCCAAGATTTCCTGTACAAAACGTGATTCGCCCACAAACAACCGAATACCATGATTACAGAGGTTATGCGGGCCAAATCAGAAGTGGTCATTTTACGGTGGGAGATTCTATCACAGTATTACCAAGTGGACTCACTTCGAAAATCAAAGCCATCGATACATTTGACGGACCTCTAACCTCTGCGTATGCGCCAATGTCTGTGACCATTCGTTTAGTAGACGAGATTGATGTGAGCCGTGGTGATATGCTCGTTGTGACAGGGAAAGAACCAGTTGTCTCTCAAGACCTAGAAGCACATATTTGTTGGATGGACCAAAAGGTGATGACCCCAGGTTCCAAATACCTTTTACGCCAAACGACGAATGCAGTAAAAGTTTCCATTCGTTCTTTGGAATACAGAGTGGAAACAAGCACTCACGAAAAAAAAGAACAACCAAATCTCGGTCTGAATGAAATAGGAAAAGTGACTATCAGGACGGCAAAACCCGTCGCTTATGATCCTTATTCCAAAATCAGAGGCACTGGAAGTTTTGTCCTCGTTGACGAAGGAACCAACCAAACTGTGGCTGCAGGGATGCTATTGTAGATTTTTATCCAATATAACGGATTTTTTGATTGAAATAACACGACTCCATAAGTTATTCTGACGGTATCATGAGCCTAACCAATACTGTCACAAAAGAATGGATCCGGAAATCCTTTGTGGGAGAAACCAAACTCCCCATTGTCTATGAGCCAGCGGAAGAACGAACTTTGGATGCGTTAACCAATTGGTTTCAAAACCATGAGTCGGAATGGCGAGACGATTTAAAAACCTATGGGGCAATTCTCTTTCGTGGATTTCCTGTTCACGAAGCTTCGGACTTCCAATCCATTCTTTATGCTACAAACGAAAAACAGTTAGGTGAGTTTTACCTGGGTACTTCCCCTCGGGATGAAGTATTAAAACATGTGTTCACAGCTAGTGAACTCCCACCGCATTACCCAATCATGCAACATGCAGAGATGAGTTTTCTTGACAACCCTCCCAAATTATTATTTTTTTATGCAGAAAAAGCATCTGATTTTGGTGGTGAAACTCCTCTAACTGACCTTAGGTTGGTCTACCAAAACATCGATCCCAAAATAAAAGAAAAAATCGAACGATATGGAATCCGATACCGAAGAAGATACGATGGCCCATCCTCGCAAAAACGATTTTCTGTATGGAAAACCAAACGTTGGGATGAAATGTTTGGAACCACAAACTTGGATGAGGTGAATCAAATTGCAAAAGAAAATCGTTTCCAATTAGATTGGTATGGTGATGATTCTCTAACGATAACAAACCACCAATCTGGATTTCGAACACATCCTATCGCAGGTACAATTGCTTGGCATAACCATTCGCAAACATTTCACTACCAAGCTGGTGTCAGTGAAACGTGGAAAATATTCAAAAAACAAAAAACCCTTCGTTCATTTGGTGTTGCGGTTTTACTCACAATCATTACAAACTTCAAAAGACTCTTAGGTCCAAACTCACATGATGTGCACGTCACCTATGGGAATGGAGAAGAGATTTCACCTAAAGAAATGAAATCCATATCAAATGTATTTTGGAAACACATGGTGGCGATTCCTTGGCAAACAGGAGATGTTCTTTTCATTGATAACTTTTCAGTCTCACATGGAAGACTACCTTATACAGGTCCTAGAAGAATTCTTGTGGGTTGGGCAGATTGACGAGAACTTAGTCTCAGGATTTTTAACCAATGGCACCTGAAAACAGGTGCCTAATTTCTTTTTAGAAACTCTAAGCTTTTTTCAAAATCCCAATTCGGTTGATATAATCTCCAAAGGATTCTTTAGCATTTCGTTCTTTGGAAAATCTACCAAATAAGCCATCTAATTCATGCAAGATTGCCGATTCATCTAAATCTTCTTTGTATTTTTGATTGAGCCTATAACCTTCGGCATCAGCACCTAAATGCAGATTGTATTTACCATACGATGTCCCAACAAGTCCTATCTCAGAGATATAAGGTCTTGCACAACCATTGGGGCAACCCGTCATTCGGATTGAAATTGGTTCTTCCGAAAGTCCATGTTTGGAGAGCAATGGTTCCATTTTATCAATTAAACTGGGAAGGTATCTCTGGGCCTCAGCAAGTGCCAAGGAACAAGTGTTTAAAGCCACACAAGCAATGGAATTTTTTCTGATAGGAGAAACTTCTGTTGTTTTTCTATGAACACCAAACTTCACCAAAATGGATTCAATTAAGTCTTTGTCTTTCGGAAAGATATCTGATAGAATTAGGTTTTGGTTACAAGTAAAACGAAAAGTTGCACGTCTTGTTTTGGAAACTTCAAGAAGTGCCGTTTTGAGATTATAACCATGTTCGTCACAAACTCGGCCATTTTCCACAAATACTGTGTAGTGCCAGTTGCCTGCTGCATCTTGTTTCCAACCAAAATCATCAGATCTTTGTGTGAATTGAAAATCCTTTGTAGGTTCAAAACTAATACCTGCGCGTTTTTCCACTTCACGTTTATAGAATTCTACACCTAACCTGTCTAAGGTGTATTTCAATCGAGAAAGTTTACGATCTTCTCTGTTTCCAAAGTCTCTTTGGACTGTGACAATTTCATATACAACTTTTAGAATGTCTTTTTTGGGAATAAATCCAAACACAGTTCCGACTCTTGGGTATGTATCTGGGTTACCATGAGTGGTTCCGAGTCCTCCACCAACAGCAACATTAAATCCTAATAATTGTCCGTTTTCAATGATTGCAATGAGTCCTATGTCATTGGTAAAAAGATCCACATCATTATATGGTGGGATTGCAATTGCAATTTTGAATTTACGAGGAAGATAAACATCTTTGTACAAAGGATCTTCGGGTTCTTCCTTTTCAGCTAAAAGATTTTCATCCAACCAAATTTCATAATAGGCTCTCGTTTTGGGTAATAAGGAACGACTAATTTCACCAGCATAACCAAAAACTTCTTTGTGGAGTGGACTTGCAGCAGGATTGGATGTACAGGTGACATTACGGTTTACGTCACCACAAGCTGCAATTGAATCCAAAAATACTGAATCAAATGCTTTGATCGTTGGTTTGATTTTGGATTTTAAAATTCCATGTAATTGGACAGTTTGTCTCGTTGTAATTTTGATGGTTCCTGTGGAATTTTCTCCAGCAACATTATGAAGTGCTTCCCAATGTACAGGACCTATCATACCACCAGGAATTCGCAATCGGATCATAAAAGAATACAAACGTTCTAGTTTCTTTAACGCTCGTTCGTCCCTTCTATCTCGATCATCCTGTTGGTACATACCATGAAATTTTAATAATAATTGATCATCGGAACGTAAAGAACCAGTATGTTCATCTTTCAAACTTTCACCAAGTGTGCCTCGGAGGCCACGGCTCACTCGTTTTACTTTTTCTGCGTGTGTTTCTTTTTTTGATTCTGCCATGAGTTCCTCAGTAAACGTCCTTGATGTAACGCCCAGATTCTTCTAGTTCTTTTAAATAATCGGAGGCTTCTTTACCCGTGTCAAAAGTTCTTTCCGATAAAATTTCAATTAATTTTCTATCTACATCTTTACTCATAGGATCTTTGGATCCACAGAGATAAATGATGGCACCATTCTCAATCCACTTGAGTAATTCCTGTGCATTTTCACCCATTCGGTCTTGGACATATACTTTTTGTTTGGTATCTCGTGAAAATGCTGTATTCAACTTATGTAATACACCTGTGTCCATAAGTTCCAAGAGTTCCGTTTGGTAATAAAAATCCGAAACAAAGTTTCTTTCACCAAAGAATAACCAATTTTTTCCATTCCCTGCTGATTGTTCCCTTTCAAACAAAAAACTGCGAAAAGGTGCAATCCCTGTTCCCGGTCCAATCATGATGATGTCTGTATCTGGATTTGGTAATCGGAAAGAATTGTTTCTTTGGATAAAAAAAGGAACTGTATCCCCTTCTTTTAAAGATGCTAAAAAACCAGAACAAAAACCAGATTTGATACCCGTAAAGGTTTCTATTTCCACTTCTGCTACCGTTAGGTGGACTTCCTCTTCCCCATGGGCAGAAGGACTTGATGCAATGGAATAATACCTTGGGACTATTGGTTCTAAAATATCAACCAAAGCCTGGACTTCTAATTTTGTTTCAGATGGATAAAGTGTTAATAATACATCTAAATCTAATTTACCAGATGGAATTTCCTTTTTGGAAAGTGCGGCATATTTTTGTAACACTCGGTCCGGTAAAAATCGAATGGATACTTTTTTGCGAAATAAATCATACAACATCCAAGTTTCACCTTTATAAGTGACTCTTGTTTCTTTATCTGTTTGTAATAATCCGAGGACTCGATCCACTTCTTCTTCACGGTTATAAGCCAAAAAACCAGCACTGTCCCCAGGCAAATAATCGATCGGAACTGATGATTTAATTTCAATATGTCTAGTTGATTTTGAAGCCCCAATGTCGTTTAACACTAAGTTTGTGACAACTGTTCCCTCATACACAACTTTGCCACCAGTGTTTACCTTTGGAGTTGCAGCTTGAGGTTGTTTTGAAACTTGAGTTGTTGCAGTTTTCGAAATTGTATTGAGTTTTGTGATGAGTTCTGATATCCAAGGTTTTGCAACCAATTCAAAATCTACATCACATTTCCCTAAATCATGAATTCGTTCAGCACCTAATTTTGCTAACATTGTATCCACATCGATTCCTGTTTGGCAAAAAAGTGGATAACTAGTGTCACCTAATCCAAGTACTGCGAACTTTACTTTCGACAAATTGTCTTTTGCATCTGTGAGTATCTGGATAAAAGGTTTTGCAGCTTGAGGTGGTTCTCCATCTCCATGAGTGGAAACAATTACAAATAAATATTCTTCCTCTTTCAGGTCTTTTGCTTTGTAAGTGTCTGTACTTTTTAACTTGGCTTGGACACCTAGTTCTTTTAATTTTTTAACAAGGTCCGTTCCCAGTTTTTTAGAATTCCCTGTTTCTGTTCCATACACAACACTACATTGAATTGGTGCGGCTTTTAAATTTCCATGAGAAGGATCATTGGACGAGATACTAACAGGTGGTGTTAGGGAAACATCCACACTTCCCCCAATGCTTGCCTGGGTCAGTGCCGACAGATACCCTGACATCCAGACCCATTCATCCTTTGTGGATTCTTTTAATAACTGTAAAAATCGATTGCGTTTCTCATCGGATAACATAAAAACCTATGCTTGTGTTGGATTCCAGTAAAACATCCAAAAAGTCTTATAAATTGAATCTTTTCCTAAGGTTAGAGACGAGTAAACCAAAAAAATGGAGATTTTGTAGAAATAATTAGCCAATCACTTGACGTTTTCTAGCAGGATTGCAAGGTATAGCAGATATGTCCTCCAATAAGACAGAACAAGGTTTCGTGAGTTTTGTGAGTGGTGGTCCAGGCCCCATTGACCTCCTAACCCTTCGTGGGAAATCTCGGATCGAATCCGCTGATGTAATCCTGTACGATGCCCTCCTCGATCCAAGTTTTTTAGAGATTTTCCCTGAGTGTGCCCAAATCCTCTACGTAGGCAAACGTGCCAAAGAACACTACCGCACCCAGGATGAAATCAATTCCTTTCTTGTTCATTATGCACACCAAGGCAAACGAGTGGTCCGCCTGAAAGGGGGAGATGCTTCCATCTTTGGAAGGTTATCTGAAGAAATCCAAACACTGGAAACAAATGGAATCCCATATGAAGTGATCCCTGGAGTGAGTTCTGTGACAACGGGAGCATCCGACCTTGGAATCTCACTGACGGTGAGAGGATTATCACGCCAAATCATCATCCTTGATGGACACACCATTTTAGAAGAAGAACGGAGTTGGATGGGAATGGAAAATTTTCCAGGCACCATTGTCATCTTAATGGGTAGCCAGAAAACAAAAGAGTTAGCTGAACGACTCATCCGAAAAGGGGTAAGTCCATCGACACCCATAGTACTTTTGGAAAATGCAGGTAGTACTCGTGCAGTATATACAGTCTCCACTCTCGACAAAACCCAAGAGGAAGGATTGGAGAAAAAAACAAAAGGACCAGGAATTTTATACGTTGGTGAAGTTGTTCGTCCCCTTTTGTTAGGTGAGAATCATAAATTAGAAAGTTTTTCTTTTCTTCCGTTTTTATCGGAACCTTTGCAATGAGTGTTAAAAAATACCCAATCTTTCTCAACTTAGAAGGTAGGAATATTTTAATCGTAGGTGGTGGAAATGCTTGCCTCGAAAAATTATTAGGACTCGAACATACTGGTGCCAATATCCATATCATCTCTTTGGATTACATGGATGAAGTAAAAGTTTTTTTACAAAAATACCCTACTATCAAAACAGAAACAAGAGCCGTCACTGAAGCAGATTTAAACGAGAGGGAAATTATTTTTTTAGCAACTAGTGATCCGAACACAAACAAAAAATTCAGAACTATCGCCAAAGAGAAAGGTATATGGGTGAATTCAGTGGATGATCCTAAAAACTGTGATTTTTATTCTTCGTCCACAATCCAAATTGGACCAATTCAATTTGCGATTTCCACCGACGGAATGTTTGCTGGTGTTTCTTCCAGTTTGCGTAAACTATTTGAGGAAACCATCCCAGAGGAAGACCATGAGTTATTAGAAACTATTTTTGCCATGAGGCGGAATCTAAAAGAAATTTTGCCAGACAAAGACCAACGCAGAAAGGTCTTAAAAGAAATCATCCAAAAATTAAATTCCGAATACTTCCACAAACCATAAAACTCATTCTGGATAAATTTGAACTATTGTTAACGCGTTTTAGCCTGCCCAAACAGAATGTAAGGGAATGTTTACAATCATTTTATCACTGATATCCAGGCGTACGGTCCATTCGCCTGCAGTTCTAGGATCTAAAAATTTAACTTTTTTGATGGGAAATGGGAAGTGTACTTCAAATTGAATGAATTCCACAAGGGTATTAAATCGAAGTAAATCATCTCTAAACTTGGCTTCTGATAAAATCGAATTGATGTCTTCTCGAACGATTTCAAGAGCAAAAAGTAGTGGTGAGTTTTGACTTGTATCGATGCCAAGTTGGATCTCTGGTACTTGGTCTTCCACAAACGTAACAAAACGAAATCCAGGAGGTAACATTTGGGTATAGTTCCCAAACTGATAAGACCTCTCTTTGAGAGTGATCGTGACCTCTCCCGTATCAGTAAGTCCAGAACCTAAAAAACTCCCCTTTTGTTTCTTTGTGATTTTTTTTTGGTAAATGACAAGATCCCCTGAAAGGTCGGGTTTAATCTTTATTTTGATATTCCCTCCAGCGCAGGCACAAAACAATAGGCAGAATAACAAGGTTCGTGGTATCCGTTTCATATCGTCATTAGAACAGATAATACAAAGATTACAGAACTAAAAAATGATTTATCCGAAACAGTTTCATGGAAAAACGAGAGACATTTCTCTCGAATCCTATTATTACCATCGTTTTTCGAACGAAATTCAATTCCCTTGTAATATTTATTATTCTCTTACTTTAATCACTCCTGATGTTCCCATGCGTGAGATAGACTTCCTAGTTGTATCACCATATGGAGTGATCACGATCGAATTAAAAAACGGTAAGTGGAGACAAAAAAAAGGCGAATGGGAATTTTATAATGTAAGAGGCAGGGAATGGGAACCAGTTGTAGGTAAGTCTTATAAAAATCCAATCGAACAAGTAACCACACAAAGAGAAATCATCCGAGAATTTTTCAAAAATCATAACCAACTTGTCGATTTATTTCCAGAAGAATATTATGATAGTGCGATCTTCTTTTTAAAAAACGAAAGAAAGGAATTCCATCTCCCCAATGACCAAAACTTATTTGTGTTTGGCGGAAGGGAAGTAGGAGAAGATACAAGTCTCAATACAATTTTAGAAGCCATTTTTTATCGAAATGGAAGAGAACCACTCCCTGATTCCGTACTTGTCAAAGCCCATGAAATCATCAAAAAAAATCTAAACTTTTTCCAAACCTTTCGCTCCAAAAAAGAGAAAGAAGAAGAGAACTTATTATTTTTCACAGAAGAACAATTTTCCCTTGTGAAGGGAATCAATCAATATTCGCATAACTTGGTTTTTGGTAGTTCAGGATCTGGAAAATCCATCTTATGTGGGGAACTTGCCTTACAAAATGCAAGGAAAGGGAAAAAAGTTCTCTTATGGCAGGGAGCAAAAGCTCTCTATGAAATTTGGAAAGAAGAACTGAGTCATATCCCAGAAAAAAACAATATAGAACTCATTTCCCATTACAAAGAAATCAATCACAATCATATCGATCTCTTACTTGTGGATGGGATTGAAGAAATCCTTACAGATGAGAAACAATCGGAACTTTTTTTATATCTTTCTAAATTCTTTTGGGAAGAAAAAGATTGGATCCTGTTTGTATCCAGACGATTCAAATATACATCCACTCCTATATTGGACTATTTACAATCGTTACCTGTCCATGTTTGGGACATCAAAAGGAATATACGAAATTCACCAGAAATAGTTACATTTGCCAATTCCTTACTCGATGATTTTTCAGAAACGCCCATTTTAGATAATTTTTCAGACATCCAATTCATTAAAAATGATGAAGACTTAACCGATCAGATGCGTTGGTGTTATGGGTATGCAAAAAAAGTTTTGGAAATCGAAAATGATGAAATTGTAGTTTTGTATCCATCGGAAGATTCATTACTCCAAAATGGATTAAAACAATTTTTGATGGAAAACCAAATGCGTCATTATTCTTGCAAAGAGTTTGCAGGGATGGAAGAAACATGTGGAATTTTGATTGGATTTGAAAACTGGCACCTAACTGAGACAAAAGTTTTATTGGCAGAAACGATACTAAAAATTCGGAGTTTGGTTTGTGTATTTTATCCACCTAATGAAGAAAAGGTGATCCAGGGTATATTGAAAAAAGGTGACTCTGGCCCGTAAGCCGGATTCTGTTTTAGGCGATCATTTATCTAATGCTCTCTACCCACAACCTGGCGGGACAGGCTCATAACGGTTGTTTACTTGAGATTGCACATCGGAGGGTTTACCGGCCATTGTTTTCACAAACAAAGCGGTGGGCTCTTACTCCACCATTTCACCCTTACCTACCGAGGTAGGCGGTATTCTTTCTGTTGCACTTTCCGTCCCTTCCTTCCTATTGCTAAAAAGAAAAAGCCCAAGCATTACTTGGTCCGATTGTCCCCTAGTGTCCGGACTTTCCTCCCCTTTGTTTCCAGAGGGAAACAAAAAGGCGATCGCTCGGCCAGAGTCCCTTTCATTGAAATTAGATTTCGGAAGTGCGTCGAGGAGTATTTCAAAACTTTGGCACAATTTATGCAAATTGATCTATGAATTGAAAACAGCAAGGAACCAACGTATGAAGTCTTATCATTTCGCTCTCTTTTTCATCATTTCCATTGGTTTGTGGGCAGAACCTCAGTTGGACCAATCTGTGGAAGAAATCTTAAGTCACACTCGCCTCTCTCGCATCCCTATGGTCATTGCTGAATTGGAAGAACGGTCGGCAAAAAAAATGGAATCAGGGGACTTCTTATCTGCAAGAGAGGATCTGAAAAAAGCAATTTTACTCAAACAATCGATTGGGATGAAAGACACAGAAGGAAACGCACATTTACTTTTCCAAATGGCAAAATTAGAAACAAAACTTGGTCATAGTTGTGAGGCACTTCATTATTCTTCCCTTGCCAATCAAATTGTGAAACGAGTCGGAATCCGATCTGATTCCTATACATTAGCACAATGGAATGGAAAGGAAGTGAGTCCAAGGAAATGGGAAACCTGCCAAGAAGTATCTTGGTTACAAGAATAAGAAATTCAATGTTACTTTCATTCCGTTTCTTTTTTTTGAAATTTTAAGGAAGCAGAATTTACACAATAACGAAGGCCTGTTGGTTTTGGCCCATCCGGAAAAACATGTCCTAAATGTGCTCCACAATTTTGGCACATGATTTCAGTTCGAACCATTCCATGTGTTTTGTCAGTTTCGGTTGCGATCACTTCTTTTCGAACTGGCTCATAATAACTCGGCCAACCACTTCCTGAATCATATTTTGAATCTGAAGAAAACAATGCCTCTCCACAACACACACATAAATACGTACCTGTTTCTTTGTGTGCATAATATTCGCCAGTGAACGGCCGTTCGGTGCCCTTCTCTCTGGTCACTTGGTACTGTAATGGAGTTAGAACCTCTTTCCAATTTTGATTTTCCATTGTATCGTTTGCCTCTCTTATTGAGATTAAGTATCAATATCACATTTATTTTTTTTAGGAACTGACAATCTTGTGACAGTACCCAGGATGTATTTGATAGAATAAAATTATGTGGTCAAACCTGATTCTACTCCATTCGACTGATCCCATCTCTAAGTCTTTAGACGATTCTCATCTAGAGGTTTGGAAAACTTGTCAAAGGACACTCGTCTTCACTGACAATCGGATTTTTCCCATGGAAGGAAATGAGCGTTTTTTTGACGGTTGGGAAGTATACCACGGTTATGATGCTTATCGATTTTTACTCGAAGTGGTCTCCGGTCTAAGGTCCAAGTTATTTGGAGAATCAGAAATCCAAGCACAGTTTCGGGACCGATTCCGGGAAGAGAATACTAACGGTTCCAATTTTGGAACGTCACTCCTCCGACTGAGAGACCAAATTTTAGAACACACCAAACAAATTCGTTCCAAGTATCTTGTAGGGATTGGCAGACAAACCTATGGAAGTGTGACAGAGTCCTATTTACACAACCACAAGGAAGTCACACTCCTAGGAACAGGTAAACTTGTAGATTCGATTTTACCATATCTTATTTCCAAACAAAAAGTAGTTCGTTTGATTGGTCGTAACCAAAACCGACTCGAAGAACTGAGTGAACTTTACCCTATCACCACATACCATTGGGAAGATTATAAACCAAACAATGAGGCGATCATCATTGCCTCAAGTTTTTTGCCATTTAACTGGGATGAGATGATCAGGTCATCATCCATCATTTTAGATTTTAGAGAAAATAAAGATGAGAACAAAAATTATGATCACTACATTCCGCTTTCACAAATTCTAAATGACTTACACGAAACCGATGAACAAATCCAAGCTGTCAAAATGGATTTACAATACTTTCTCACGGAACTCACAAGGGAACGGGAGGAAGAACAACTTCATATTATGAATGGATGGGAAGATTTACTTGTCTGAAACAATCAAAATAGGAGGTAGGTCCTCCCTACTCTCTCGCATTCAAGTCCACACTGTTAAACAAGCCTTAAAAGATAAAAACAAAGAATTAAATTTCGAAACTGTATTTCGAGAATCATCTGGAGATAAGGATTTAACAACTCCACTTTGGCAATTTGCTGGCCAAGGAATTTTTACAAAAGACCTTCAAGAAGACTTACTCAGTCACAAATTGGACATTGTGATCCACTCTTTTAAAGATATGGATCTAAAAGAAAGAAAAGATACGACACTGATTCCTATTTTAAGTCGTGAAGATGTACGGGATGTATTATTATTCAAAAAAACCAAATGGATTAATTTACCAAATGAAATCACAATTCTCACTTCTTCTCCAAGACGTGAATACCATATCAAAGAATTTCTGAAGAATTATTTCCCTACACCCATCAATAATTTTGAAATCAATATTGAATCTGTTCGAGGCAATATCCAAACTCGACTTCGCAAATATTTGGATCATGAGTCTGGTGGTATATTAGTAGCAAAAGCTGCATTAGATCGAATCCTAAATTTCCAAGACCATGAAAATGTATTACCCGAACTAAAAGAAGTAAAACAACTCATTAGAGATACATTAAATCTTTCTTTGTTTATGGTTTTACCTTCCTCTATTTTTCCTAGTGCACCCGCACAAGGTGCGTTATGTGCAGAAATTAGAAAAGAAGACAAACATCTAAAAACATTGTTATCACAAATTGTTGATCCTGAAACCGAACTTACTGCAAACGAAGAAAGAAAAATTTTGTCGAAGTATGGTGGAGGTTGCCACCAAAAAATTGGAGTCACAGTTTTAAAAAGGGATTATGGCAAAGTCACATTCGTTAGAGGAATCACCGAACAAGGAGAAATCCTACATACGAAGGAACTATCGGATAGTCCTCACTTATCTTTTACCAAAGAAGAAGTTTGGCCACCACATGCAAAAATGGCGGCAAGACAAAGAGAACGCCTCACTTATAGTATTCCCAAAGACGTAGACGTATTTGTATCAAGAGGGTATGCGTTTCCATTGGATTTATCAGTGAATCCAAGTAATCAAATTTTATGGTCAGCTGGACTTTCCACTTGGAAAGACCTTGCTCTTCGTGGATTTTGGGTGAATGGAACATGTGATGGACTCGGTGAAAGTGAACCTCCTGAAATTGATTCAATCTTAGGAAGAAAACCAAATTTTGTAAAACTAACCCATATGGATTCAGATAAACATTCGAGTGTATATCCAGTGATTCCAACTTACTTTGTCTCAGCTCCAGAAATACCGATCCCTTTTGACACATCCAAAATTAAAGCTGCATATTGGAGAAGTGGATCTGAATTTGACATCGTTACAAAACGATTCCCTGAACTACTGAATGTAATCCATTTTGTTGGTCCAGGTAGTACATTCAGAAAAATTAAACATGCGCTAGGTGAAGAAGGTTCCAAAAATAAAATTTTTGTTTCCTTATCTTTTGAATCCTGGGCTGAGAAGTACATCAAACAATGAAAACAAAAACCCTTCGACTTCGTTCCAACCAATACTTACGCCATTTGAGTGAATCAGGTTCACTTAACGTAAATAAAATGATCCAACCTTTGTTTTTAGTAGAAGGTATCAATGAAAAAGAACCCATCAAAGGTTTACCTAATGTATATCGCGATACAAATAAAACAATATTGAATCAAATTGAATCGGATTTAAAATCTGGGGTTTCACAATTTTTACTTTTTATGGTACCCACTGAAAAGTCAGACACAAGTTTCTCGAAGGACTTTTACCAATCCAATATTAGTCTGATTAAAAAAACTTTCCCAGAAATGTTTTTGTGGTTAGACACATGCATTTGTTCTGTAACAACAACAGGTCATTGTTGTCACTTTCATCCAAAAGGTACAATCAATTTAGAGTTAACGTTAAAACGATTGTCTGAACTTGCATTGATCTACGCAGATTCTGGTGCTGATGGTATTGCTCCTAGTGATATGATGGATGGGCGTGTTTTGTCACATCGAAAAATTCTAGACGAAAACAACCATTCACATGTTCCCATTATGAGTTATTCCACGAAGTTTAAAAGTCACTTTTACGGTCCCTTCCGAGGAGCAGCTGACTCCTCACCACAGTTTGGTGATCGTAGCGGATACCAACTAGACGTTAGAGATAGAGATACTGCCATTCATACTTCCATTCGTGACAAAGAAGAAGGTGCTGATTTACTGATGGTAAAACCTGGGATGACAGCTATCGACTTAATTGGTCCCATCAAAGAAAAAACTGGGCTTCCCACTGGTGCCTACCAAGTGAGTGGTGAATATGCAAGTTTAGTATACTTGGCCAAAGAAGGTTTTTTAGATTTTGAAGATGGTTTAAAAGAAACTTGGGATGTGTTTCGGAGAGCAGGTTCTTCTTTTTTAATCACATACGGTGCAAGGATATCAAAAAGGTTATATTCATGAATTCAGAATCTTTATTCGAAAGATCAAAACAAGTAGTTCCTGGTGGAGTTCATAGCCCAGTAAGATCTTTTTCTTCCGTTGGTGGAACTCCCGTATTTTTTAATGAAGCAAATGGCGCCTATCTTAAGTCAGTCGAAGGAAAAAACTATATCGACTATTGTTTGAGTTTTGGGCCACTTCTCTTTGGACATAGACATCCGGAAATCCAAGAAGTTGTTGAAGATACAGTCAGGAAAGCCTGGTCTTTTGGTGCTTGTGAACCTTATTCCTTGGAACTTGCAGAGTTCATCACAGAAAGAATTCCTTGGGTTGAAAAAATACGTTTTGTAAATTCGGGTACGGAAGCTGTCATGAGTGCCTTACGAGTGGCAAGAGCTGCAACCGGACGAAACAAAATTCTGAAATTTGATGGTTGTTACCATGGCCACCTTGATCAACTTTTAGTGAAGTCAGGTTCGGGCCTTGCAGGCCTTAGTTCCAGCGATAGCAAAGGAATTGGACCTGAGATCATTCAAAACACACTTGTCCTCCCATTAGATGACGAAACTAAGCTTGAAGAATTATTCCAACGTGAAGGATCAAATATCGCTTGTTTGGCGATTGAGCCATTGCCAGCAAATTACGGTTTACTTCCACAAAGAATTGAATTCCTAAAAAAATGCCGCGAACTGACCACAAAGTATGGCGTATTACTTCTATTTGATGAAGTGATTTCTGGTTTCCGAGTTTCTTTCCAAGGTATGGCTGGAATCACAGGAATTGTCCCTGATTTGGTCTGTTATGGAAAAATCATCGGTGGAGGTTTTCCAGTGGGAGCTTATGCCGGGAAACGAGAATTTATGGATCTTGTGGCACCAAGCGGGCCTGTTTACCAAGCAGGAACATTGTCTGCCAATCCAATAGGGATGCGAGCCGGGCTCAAAACCCTTACCAAAGCTTGGAACGAAAATCCTTACCCAAATCTTGAAACTACCACCAAACAATTCACAGATGGAATCATAAATCTATTAAAAGAATCTGGTGATCCCAATTGGGAAGCAGTTACCTTTGGAAGTTTATTCTGGTTAAAAGGGAAAACAGAAAAACCAATCAGAACGATTGCAGATATTCCAAGTTCTCACAAATCCAATTTTGCAACTTTTTTCCACAAACTATTAAACCAAGGTGTTTATCTTGCACCAAGCGGTTATGAGGTGGGATTTTTATCCACTGTACATACAAAAGATATCATCGATCTCACACTTGAAAAAATCAAACAGGCATTAAAGGGCTAATCATGATCACAACCAAATACCACAACGAACGTTTTGCAAATGCGATCCAATTAGTTCCACAAAACACTCCTCCGATTTGGTTTATGCGCCAAGCAGGGAGATACCATTCTCATTATCGTAAACTCAAAGAATCCTATAGTTTTATGGAACTATGCAAACAACCTGAATTAGCTGCAGAAGTAGCGCTAGGTCCTGTAAAAGAATTTGGATTTGATGTTAGTATCTTATTTTCAGATTTACTTTTTCCATTAGAAGCACTTGGTATGGGTCTTACTTATGATCCTGGCCCTAAATTATCCTTCTCACTTACCTCATTAAGTGATCTTAAAAAACTAAAACCCGTTGATGAAGCGATCGAAGGACTTTATTTCCAAAAAGAAGCAGTGATCCGAACGAGAGAAGTGTTACCAAAAGATGTTTCTCTAATAGGATTCGTAGGTGGTCCTTTTACCCTTATGACCTATGCAAGCATAGGAAAACATGACGGAAATTTATCGTTTATCAAAACAAACCAAGAGTTTGTAGATCAATTTTATTCGATTCTTGTACCACTCTTAAGACGAAATATCGAATTACAACTGCAAGGTGGTGCAGAAGTCGTCATGATGTTTGATACCGCAGCCGGAATGTTAGATCCGTTTAATTTCCGAAGGTATGTCACTGAACCCATTACGGAACTAACAAAATCCTTCCCAAATCAGATTGGTTATTATGCCAAAAATTCAACAGAATCACAAATAAGGCAAATCCATTCCATTCAAAACTTAGTTGGTTTCGGAGTGGATCACAGGTTCTCTATCCCAACCATATTACAAGAATTTGGTGGCAAAGGTTTTATTCAGGGTAATTTTGACCAAGAGTTATTATTTGCAGACCAATCAACTCTCAAACAAAAAATCCAAGAATACCTTTTACCAATCAAAGAGTTGGACCCAAAAGAGCGTGTTGGTTGGGTTGCGGGGCTAGGTCATGGTGTATTACAATTCACGCCAGAAGAATCAGTTCATCTGCTCATCGAAACAACAAGAAAGGTGTTTAACTCATGAAACACTTACTTCAAAAATACGATACACCTGCTCCAAGATACACAAGTTATCCCACTGTTCCTTACTGGACCGATTCACCTTCAGTGGAAGAGTGTATCGAATCATTGGAAACACATCTTTTCCCAAAAGAATCAAAGCTCGCGATGTACCTTCACATTCCATTTTGTGAAACTTTATGTACATTTTGTGGTTGTAATACATCAATTACAAAAAACCATACTGTCGAAGAACCTTATGTCAAAGCAATCAAAACGGAACTTCAACTCTATTTACAAAATGTACCTTCTTTAAAAGGGAAAGAACTTAGTGAACTTCATTTAGGTGGAGGTAGCCCCACTTACCTTTCCGATTACAACTTACAATCGACAATCGAATCGATCTTAAACCAATTACCTTCCTCAAAAGACCCACAATATTCCATTGAAGTCGACCCAAGAAGAACACGAATTTCCCAACTCAAACTCTTACACAATTTAGGTTTCAAACGAATCAGTTTGGGAGTACAAGATTTTGATCCGGAAGTACAACGATTGGTAAACCGAACTCAACCTTTTGAACTAACTGAAAATATCACCTTAGAGGCAAGATCACTTGGATTTAATTCAGTAAACTTTGATTTGATTTATGGATTACCCAAACAATCGCTAAACTCCATGTTATACACAATGGAAAAAACATTAGAACTGAAACCTGATCGAATTGCTTTTTACTCGTATGCCCATGTACCATGGATCAAAGCATCCCAACGTTTATTTACAGAAGCAGATTTACCAGACCCAACTCTCAAACGCGAGTTATATGAGATGGGAAGATCACTCCTAGAAAAAGAAGGATACAGAGAAATTGGTATGGACCATTTTGCTCTTCCTCATGATAAATTATGGAAAGCTTTCCATTCCAAACAATTGCATAGAAACTTTATGGGATATAGTGACTCCAAAACCGATGTTATGCTCGGACTCGGTTCCTCTGCAATTTCTGAAACACCAAATTTATTTTTCCAAAATATCAAACTGGAAATGAAGTATAGAAAATCTCTTTTGGACGATAATTTACCAATCCTAAGGGGCCATAAACTTTCCAATTCTGATCGTTTGCGAAAACATTTAATTTTAGAACTGATGACTTCTTGGGAAGTAAAAGTACCAACTGATCTGTTCATCCATACGAAAGATTTTTTATCGGAAATGGAAAAAGACAAATTGGTTTTATGGAACCAAGAAACTCTCAAGGTATCTGAAATAGGAAAACCATTTTTAAGAATCATAGCGATGGCGTTTGATGAAAAACTCCAATCGAGTAAACCAGCAGGACCCGTTTTTTCAAAAGCAATATGAAAGAAAACATTCATATTGTAGGTGGTGGGATTACTGGACTCTTTATGGCATACCACCAAGTAAAAAAAGGAAATTCTGTCACACTGTATGAAGAAAAAGATACTTTAGGCGGAGTGATAGGAACATTGAACAAACCAGAAGGTTTGGTAGAACTTGCTGCAAATGGAATCCTTTTGACCGATGATATCAAATCCATGTTAGATGAAATTGGACTTTCACCTGTTTTCCCTAAAAAAGCATCAAAACGAAGGTATTTTTGGAACAATCAAAAATTATCCCAGTTTCCAATCTCAATCCTAGCAGGCACAAAATTACTGTATTCGATTTTTCTCAAAAAACTAAAATTTGATCCCAATCTAAATTTTGAAAACTGGGGAGATCAAATGTTTGGCCCCTCAGTGACAAAAAACATCATAGAACCTGCTTTAGGTGGAATTTACGGCACTCGATTGTCGGAATTACAACCCGAAACGATATTTTCAAAATGGGATGGTAGAGGAAACAGTACCATTTTTAAAGAGATCAAAAAAAACAAAAAGAAAACATATGGAACCGTTTCCTTTCCCAATGGAATGGGAGACCTAGTCACTCATTTGGTTTCTTACTTAGCAACCAAAATCACTATCAAAACAGGATTTTCATTTTCAAACTTGAAAGAAATTCAAAATCTAAATGGATCAGTCAAAATTTGTATCTCACTAAAAAAGTTATTATCCATTTTAGATTCAGAAATCAAATTCGAAACAAAACCAAATTTGTTAACGATTTCCACCATCACAAGGTTTGGTGAAACAAAACTTACGAAAAAACCATGTTTCGGAATACTTTTTGGCAAAAATGAAGGTGTTCAAGCGTTAGGAGTTTTGTGTAATTCAGATATTTTTGATGGCCGAGTCCAAAATCAATTACATTCGGAAACTTGGATTTATCCAGATATAAAGGTAAAAAACGGCAACGATACGATTGAATCTATTTTAGAAAGAGATAGATATTTGATCTCAAAGAAAATGGACCCACCAACAGCTGTTTACCGAAGAACTTGGGAAGGTGTTTTCCCTGCCTATGACGCAAATTTATATAAGTTCAACCAAGTGTTAGACCAGTTAGAATTAAACTGGTCATCCCAAGGGAAAAATATTAGATTTTATGGAAATTATAGAAAAGGAATTGGTCTCAGGTCAATTTTTGAATCGACAATGTTTTAACGATTCTCCTCCATTTTTTTTACAAATACATTCATTTACCTTTGTATCGGCAAGTAATACTCGTTCTGCTAAATATTCCATAAATGGTTTGTAAGTACCAAATGCAGGAATTCTAACAAATGAATTTCCACCATTTTCCAAAGTCAGTTCTTTAAACTGTTCGCCAATTTCTTCTAAAGTTTCCAGATGATCACTCACAAAACTAATTGGATACACGGCAATGTGTTTACCTTCTTTGGAAAGTTTCGTGATCATTTGAATTGTGTTTGGTTCAGTCCATTTGGCAGGTCCAACTTTACTTTGGTAAGATACATGTACATTACCTCTAAAACCAAATTTTCTTAATTCCTCAGAAATTCTTTGGACTGAAACTTCTACTTCTTCCATATAACGATCACCCTTGTGAATGAGTCGCATAGGAACACCGTGTGCAGAAAAAATAATTTCTAAGTCTTTCCAATCACAATTCGGAGTTTCTTTAGGGTAATGTAAAAATTCATTCGATTCTAATTGGTTTGTAAAAAACTCAAAAATAAACCTAGCTGTAATTTGGTGAAACTTTGGTACCAAACCAAAATGTGGGATATAACCACCACTGCCAACAGGACATTCACCAAACTTTGATTCTAAAATTGCCAGTGTCGATAATACGGTAGACCTAGAGAATTGAGGATATAGTGGTAAATACAAAGTATTCTCATCCGGTTTGGTAAACTCATCCTCTCTAATATTAGGAAATCCACACGTCATGGAAACTTTTACCTTCCATTTTACATTCGTTTGTTGGTTAAGAATTAATTCCAAAAACTTAGCTTGTTTTTCTGTTTCAGAAACAAGAGGAGAACCGCCACCAAAACCCATAGATTCATAAGTTCGTTGTACCTTGGGAGCTCGTTTTTTTGCGATGAACCTTGCCAATCGAATTCGGAAAAATTCTGGCAATGGTAAATCAAACACAAATGGATCTGAAAATAAATCTCTTAAAAATACTTCAATTTCAGAGGAAGTTCGAGGTCCTCCTAAATTCACAAGGATCAAAGTTTTATCATGATTAGTTGTCATAGGTGATGTAGTCACAGTGTGGGTAACGAGAACAAAAATAAATGGTTTTTCCATTTTTCCCTAATTTGGTTTTGATGGTCCCATCAGAACATTTTGGGCAAACTTTTTTCTCTGTAAGATTTAGACTCTTTTCCTTCGTTAGATGTTGGTTCTTATTTTTTTTCGAGTTAGGATTTGATTTGATCCCCGAACTTTCAGAAACAGATTTTTCATTCGTTTTGTTTGTTTCCAACTCAGCAACAAACGTTTCAAATTTTTTCCTAGGTGATTTTAAAATTTGTTTTAACTTCACATAAAATGCTGAAATTAATTCCACCCTTGAATTTTTGTTCCCAGTGATTTGGTCCAATTCTTGTTCTAAGTCCTTTGTAAATGACTCACCAATTAGATCATGAAAGTTTAAATCCAAATAACCATCCACTTTCATTCCCAGAGCAGAAGGACCTATGTTTTTTTGGTACTCAACAATGTACTTTCTCAGTTTTAATGTTTCAAGAATGTTTGCGTAAGTGGAGGGACGACCCACTCCCGTATCTTCCATTTTTTGGATCAATTTACCTTGGGTATATCGTTCCGGTGGTTCTGTTTCCTTTTCTAAAGTCGTAAACGATTCGTAGAAAAAAATATCTCCTATTTTTGCATCCAATGTACTTTTCTTTTTATCCATCATTGGATCCGGAAAGTTTTTGAAACCACCATCAAAAATTCTTTCAAATGAATGAGTGAATAGATGTTTTCCGATTGGGAATTCATACACAACTTCTTCACCTGATTCTGGTTTCATGAGAGAGACCAAAAATCGTTCCCAAATCAATTGGTAAAGTTTCCATTCATCTATTGTTAAATAATTTCGAATTTGCTGGGGTGTTAGATTGGGATTAATGGGGATGACTGCCTCATGAGCGTCTTGTGAGAATTTTTTTTGTTTGGACTGTTTTCCACTTCCTTCTAACAGAAGTTTTGGGAAGTGTTTTTTTAGATAATTTTCACCTAACTGACGTTTTGAATCTGAAACACGAGTGCTATCAGATCTCATGTAGGTAATCAGACCAACCGTTTCTCCCGATTGTAATTTTTTACCTTCAAATAAACTTTGTGCAATTCTCATTGTTTTTTTTGAATCAAATTTTAAAGAACGAAAACTCGCTTCAAGTAAACTAGCAGTAGAGAAAGCTTTTGGAGGTTTCCGAATGAATTGTTTTACTTTGATATTCGATAAAATAAGTTCCTTCAACTTAGAAGGTTCGGGAATCATCCCGAGTTCCTTTACGATCGCATTTACATCTTCTTGATTCAGTTTTTCTTTTGTCTGGTATTTGAGTTCGGAACTTTGTTTGTTCAGAGTTCCTTGAAGTTTGAGTAAAAAGTAAGTTTGTTTTGAGAAGTTTTGTATTTCTTTTTCTCTATCGCATATCCAATGCAAAACGGTAGATTGAACTCTTCCTGCTGATAATGTTGGTATTTTTAATTGTTTCCATAAATCAGGAGAAACTTCAAAACCAAAAATTCGGTCGATCACTCTTCTTGCAATTTGAGATTCAATTTCTCCTTGGTCGAGTCCAGTTTGTTTCTCTAATTGGATGTTTAATTCAACTTTTGTGATTTCTTTTAAACGCAATCGGTAGATTGGTTTTTTTAATTTTGCCAATTCATCAAAACAATGTTTGGCGATAATCTCACCTTCCCTGTCTGGATCACTTGCTATATAAATTTTGGAACATTTTTTGGCTTGTGTAACGATGGAGGCAAAGAGGTTTTTTTTCCCTTTGAGCCATTCATACTCAGGTTCAAAAGAATTGGAGATGTCCACCCCATACGATTTGGGCGGAAGGTCTTTGATGTGCCCTTTTGTTGCAACAACTAACCAATCCTTACCTAAATAAGAATTGATGGTTGTTGCTTTTGTAGGAGATTCGACAATAATTAAATTGGTGATTTTAAATTCTCATCAAACAAAAATTAAACGAACAGTCCTTCCACAGATAAATATCTTTCACCTGTATCATAGCAGAATGTAAGCACTTTGGAGCCTGCAGGAATTTCTTTTAGCTTTTTGGAAACTGCAGCAAGGCTTGCACCTGAAGAGGTTCCAATAAAAATACCTTCTTTTTTCGCAGCAAGAACAGCCATTGTGAACGACTCTTCTTTTCCAACAGTGATGATCCCATCGAGTAATTCTGTTTTACAGTTTTTAGGAATGAAACCAGCACCAATCCCTTGGAGAGGGTGTGGACCTGGTTTACCACCACTGAGAACAGGAGAACCTTCTGGTTCTACCGCAAATACCTTTAGTTTAGGAAAACGTTTTTTTAAGTTTTCTGCACAACCAGAAATATGCCCACCTGTGCCCACTCCAGTGATGATATAGTCCAAACCATCTGGAAAATCTTTTGCAATCTCTTCTGCTGTTTTTTCTCTATGAACTTGGATATTGGCTTCGTTTTCAAACTGTTGCGGCATCCAAGCATTAGGATTGGCTGCTACCATCTCTTGTGCTTTTGCAATTGCACCTGGCATTCCTTTTTCTCTTGGAGTGAGTTCAAACTTAGCGCCGTATGCTGCCATAATCCGGCGTCTTTCAACTGACATATGTTCTGGCATTACTAGAGTAATCGCATAACCTTTCACAGCTGCAACCATAGCAAGACCAATCCCAGTATTTCCAGATGTTGGCTCAACAATAATGGAATCTTTTTTAAGTTTTCCTGATTTTTCGGCATCTTCAATCATAGCAAGAGCGATTCGATCTTTAATCGATCCACCTGGGTTCTGTCTTTCTAGTTTCATATAGACTTCGTGATCAGTTCCAAACAAACGAGACAATCGGATATGTGGTGTATTGCCAATGGCATCTAAAATACTATTAAATTTCATAATTTCTCCGTTTAAGTCACATTTTTAAAGAAAATCTAGATTTGTCCACAATGAAATGAAATAAGTCTAGGGGCTACGAAATGAAAGTAGATAGGAATGATCTTCTTTCATTTGAGATAAAACATTTGGGTGATTTTCAACAAGAATCGCCTTTTCTAGGTAAGGTGCTGCAATCCTAAGGTCTAATCGGCGTAAAGCTAGAGAGGCTTTTTTTCTTACTTCTGGATCCTCATGGGATAACATCTCTGTCACCGCTTTAAAATTTTGGTTGGGTAATCGTTCTAAACCCACAATGGCCGATAAAATGGAGATTTTTGCATAGGGAACCTGTTCCTTCCCAAGTCCATCCGCAAGAGTAGTGATCCACTCCTTACGATGGGATTCATACATCGCATCGGCTGCAGAACTTCGAATATAAAAATTAGGATGAGACAATGCTTGTTTTATCGCTTGTTCGGAGGATTCCGTGGATGGGAGCGAACCTAACGCTCGTAACATCTCTCCACAAGCCAATACCATGGAAATTTCACCATCTTCATAAAAGTACGGGCTCGATGTAGAATGACGATCGGCAACACCGTCACTGATTTTTCTTACCTTTGGAGGGTTGTATTCGATGATGGAAGCCGACTCTTTTTGAAACGTTTTGGTGAGAACAGGAATCGCAATTTTGTCCCCTTTTTTCGCAAGAGCTTTTGCCGCATAAAATTTCACCGCGGGGGCATTGTTCTCACTCGTTGGGAAATTGGGTGTCCCCTCTAAGGCAGAAAGTATATCCCTATAACCTCGATTTGATTTAATAAATGTTAATCGGTCAATGGCATCACGAATTTCGAAGATATCGGAAGAGGAAAGTCGTTTCCTTTGGGTTTCAAAAAAGACCTCATCTTGTTCTGAAAATACACTTACATTCCATAAAAAGACGAATAGTAGAACATTTTGGAATTTCATTCCTTCCCCCTAAAATTGGAGGACATTCTAACTCATTTTGGCTAATTTTCTTTTAATTTTTCTGCGACTTCTTTTAATTTTTCAGATAAGTCGCCAAGGGTTGCTTTGTCTTCTTCCAAAATGGATTGGCTGAATTTTTCCAAATCCTTTTGGATTTGTTCCTTTTTTTCACTCGCGCGGGATGCCATCTTTCGGAGTAAATCTTCTCTATAAAGGCTAAAGTCCACTTCCTTCAATTCCCCGAGTTCCACCATCGAATTGACAATCCTTTCCAACCGTTCGCGGGTAAGGTAATTGGCTCCAATTCCACCTAAAACCAAACGTTCAAACAGACCAGAAATATCACGGCCGGTCTCTCGGATGAGAGAAGTTAACATAAAATTAGAAAAATCTTCGTTCCTTTGGCCAAGGCTTACCTTTAAAAAAGTTTGTCCAAGGATCTTGGGTGTAATGTCTTCGCCAGAAAGGTTGTCTTGGACTTTGATTTCTTCCCCACCGATGATCATCTTTGCCACATCTTCTAAGGTGATGGTGGAACTTGTTTCTGGATCATAGAGCCTACGGTTTGCGTATCGCTTGAGGAGCTTCATCGGAGATGCTTTTTAAAATGACTTTCAAGCCTAGGGGGTCAACTAAAATACAATCGTATGGACTCACTATTCGGAGCCGTTTTGACACAACTCCCAGAGCGGGAAAAAGAACTCATGATTGCTTGGTTACAAGTAAATGGGTCCGTAGTGAAAGAATGTACAAGTAAAAATTGGAAAGATTTCCCTGATTGTGTTAGAGTTTTTTCCAAACCAAGTCCAGATTTAGCAAAAGAACTTTTGGATTGGAGCATCGAACCAATCTTATGCGGACAATTTTCAAAGGAAGAAAAAAAGGAATACAAATCCGCAGGTGTTTCCTTCTTATGGGATAAACCTTTTCAGAAAATTCATACTCTACCTCTCCACCCAGAGCCAGAAAAAAAATTAACTTGGATTGTTTGTACGAAAGATCAAATCCTCGACCAAAACATTTCGAGGGTTTTAAAATCTCTTGGATATTCTGTTTTTACGGAATCCAATCCTGAATTTTTACTCAAAAGATTGTTAGTTGGTCCATGTCATTTTTTAGTATTGGATTGGGATAAAATAGATACAAAGTTGTTGATCCCAAATTTAGAAAAAATCAAAAGAGAAAAACCATTTTTGTCGATCGGCATCAAAGATTTTAACCGAGAAAATCTATTTCGTGATTTAAAAATGGGGATCAGTGGGATCTCAGAGGTGCTCATCGATGGAAAGGATTTTTGGAAGGTATTTTTGGATAGTTTTCCACTCACAGAAGAACAAGTAACAGAAAAACATTGGAAAGAATCAGTAAAATCCGTATCCAAATTAACGTTTACCTTCCAAGAAAAACGAATCCCCGTTTCCATGAAACTAAACGAAGTCACCACTTTATCTGCAGATCAAACTTTCCAATCCACAAAAGACCATATCGATTTATTTCGTTGGTTTGTGAGTTAAGTGTATAAAAAATAAATGACGATGTGATTCATTCAAATAATAACATGTCATCACTCGAAAGTTCACCCGCTCCTCGGTTTGGAAAAGCCTGCTCAAAAAACAATGCAGCTAACAAATCAAAGTCTTCATCTTCTTCCCGATTTTCCATTTCCCAAAGTTCGTTCCTTCGTTTGATGAGAAGGGATACGGTTGCATCTTCTAATGCAAAGTCAATTTTCAATCGATTTAACGTTCGTATCCAATAGTTTAAATTATAGATACTATAATCACGAAAATACGTGAGCCCTGCAATGGTTGGTTCGTATTTGAGTAATGCCTCTGTCAGGTAACAGGCAGTTTTTAAATCTTCAGTGGCACCAGTTTCTTTATAATTGCGATAAATATGGTGGATGGTTTCATGCATCGACATGGTGGAATGGTAAGAATCTTCAATGAGACGTATAGAATCGGGATGGGATTCCATATACCCAAAAACATCTACGATTTCATTTTTCTCTTGGGCTTCTTTTCTAGCTAAATCACATTCTTCATCAGTGGTCTTAGGATCAACTAACAAGATAAATAGATATTTGGTTTCAAAAGCAAACCTAGATTCTTTTGGAATGTAATATTCGATCCAAATGGGTTCTTTGTAGTAATCAATCGACTCTTGGAAACTAAGTTCCGGTGTGACTTTAAGTGATTTGAGTTTTTTGACGTCATCGGTGATGACTTTTTTTCCTTCAACCCTCGTTTTACTTCGTTTGATTTGCCGGAGTTCCGACTTATTCAAAAGTGGCTTGGGTTTGAAGCTCGAGTCCATACTAGATCATCGACAGTTTAAAAAAAGCGCAAAAGAAAAGAACGGATCCAAAATCCAATGGGACTCAAAATTCCTGAGTCTGCAAAAACAACTTTTCCATTGGCATTGACAAAGATTGTAGTTGGGTAAGCAGAAATCCTCCATTCTTTTAACATTCGGTAATCTGCAGTGTAAATCGGGTAAGTTGATTCTGAAGAAAGGTGGGAGAGGATTTCTTTGGTCTCTTCAGAATCTTCCGATTCCAAAACAGACAAAAACATGGTTTCTTTTGGTAAAAATTTTAAATTGGCTTCAAGGATTGGTGTGTAGGCTTTGCATACAGTACACCAAGTTGCCCAGAAATACACCACCTTGGGGTGGCCTTTCCAGGAACTTGCTTCCGTTGGGGTTGTTGCTAGAGCCTCAATGGGAATGGATGGATTTGTGTCCCTAGCCTTAAAATAAGCAAATCCTAAGGTTGCGGAAAAAAAGAAAACAAAGGCAAACACCACTTTCCAGCCATAAGGCAACTGTTTCCAAATTTTCATCTCTATTGGTAGACTGGCAGATGGCTCGATATGTTCCCAAACATCAAAAATAAGATGAGGACAAGCCAAATGACACCAGAGACGAGCACACTCACATCGGTGAGAATGGCTCTTGTGGGGTTATGCCCCATATTCTTGATGTAAATGATATAAAGGGAACGAAAGATCGCATACACAACAATGGGGACTGTATACACCATATAAGGAGTTCCTAAACTTTTAGCGGTATCGGGACTCACCGTATACATAACATAACTCACAAGTGTTAAGGTTGCTACAACAGCCATCATCAAATCTAAAAATTCAATTGAGTATTCTTCCAAAATTTTTCGGTGTTTACCAGCATCGGTTTTCAGAATATTAATTTCCCCTCTCCGTTTGGAAAATCCCCAAAAGAGAGCGAGCATAAAAGTACAGAGTAATAACCAATGAGAAAATTCAACACCGATGACAATGGCACCAGCGATGGCCCGAAGTACAAACCCAATTGAGATACTCATTACATCTAAAATTACAATGTGTTTTAATACCTTACTATACAACATATTGAATAATAGATAAAAAATAGTTAAATAAAAGAAGACAGGTGAAAGTTTATAAGAACCTATCAAAGCGATAGGCAAAATAACTCCTGTTATGGCAAGAGCAATTCCAGAATCCAAATCCCCACTAGCAAGTGGACGGTGTTTTTTTTCAGGGTGTTTTGCATCTTCCTTTTGGTCTAAAAAATCGTTAAAGACATATTGGCAACTTGCAACAAGTGAAAAAAACAAAAATGCCAAACATACCTTTGTAAAAGAAGGTACATCAAAAATTCGTTTCGAAAAAATTAATCCAGCAAACAGGATGATATTTTTGATCCACTGAGGGATCCTCATGAGTTTAATGTATAAATAGATCATTTTTTCTTCACTTTATGGGCTTCAATGTATTTCATTTTGACTTTGATTGTTTTAGCATTCTCTAATGTAGGAAACACTAAAAGAATTTTTGGATCTCTACCAGTGGAAATCATTTCGACTAACTCACCTGGCAATTGTTTCCCAGCGGTTTTGATATCACTAATTTCTAAGAAGTCTTGGTAATCTTCTGGCAATAAACTTTGGCTTACAGTGATTTTTTTAGAATACAAAACTTTGCCGTTTGTATCCAGTATCTGTAGATCATCCAAAACAAAACGAATTCCTCTTTGTTCCAAAGGATCAATCCTGAGTCCACCAAATTGATTCATTGTTTCAGGAAGTGTAAATACATACTCATTCCAAACACCAACCCCAGTTTTCGAAACAGGTAAAGAAACCATCATTGATTCCGAAGTTTGTGGGTGTTCTTTATCCACAAATGTATACATTTTGATGGTTTGGTCTTTCAAAACTGGAAATTTATATTGGTAATATAAAACAGAAATGAGTGATAAAAGCAAAATTGATGTTACAGAAATGATACGAATTTTTCGAATCTGTTTGAATCGATCAAGATTCGTTTCCATTTTGGAACGGAATAATGATTTTGATTCATCAATTAAAAAGTTATAAGTCAATAAACAGCCATCAAACATTTCGTTTATCTTAGCTTCAGTAATATCTACTTGGTGGTTGAAGTTTTTTAAAAACTGAAATGCTTTTGATTTTGTTTCTGGCAATTGAAAAGAAGACAAGTCACTGTCTTTTGGAATTTCTTTTTTGCCATTTAAACTTTGGTAATAGTTTACCAAATCGTACACTACGTATTTTAATAAAATATTTGCATCTGCGAGTTTATCATTCGATATCAATATCTCAAGTGACTCCAACCGAGATTCGATTTGTCCCAGTTTTTGTTTTTTTTCTTTTTTAAGAACTTCTTGTTTCTCTTCTTCTGAACTAAGAACGGGAGATTTCCAATAGGAGAGGAATAACTCTTTCACTGACATTTTCACAACTACCAATCCTGATTGTGCCTAAATTTACTAAAACTGATTTTTCTATCCATTTTACCCGACTTGGATTTTTACACCGTCGTCGATGGTACCCATTTTGGGGACTCCCGAATGGCCTGTCGCTGCGATGAGAACCGTAAAAATTCCCACCCTACCCACATACATTACGGCAGCATAAAATAATTTCTCGATATCCCCTAATTGGGAAGTCAGGTTCAAACTATAACCCACTGTGGAAAACGAAGAAATCAATTCAAAAAAGATAACATGGAGAGAGTGTTGGTTTTGGTCTAAAATCCCAAGCAATATGAATACAAATGCCAAGGATACTGTTGCTAAAAAATAAACCCGAATTGCCACTGCTACTGAATTTTTAGAAACAGTTTCACCAAATAACATCACAGGCTTGGAAGGTTGGATGACATTTTTTAAATAGGCAAGTAACAGAACAAAAGTTGTGATTTTGATACCACCAGCAGTTCCTTGTGGACCCCCACCAATAAACATGAGTACGGTGATGATGATCACAGTAGCATCATTCAAATGACCAAGGTCCATTGTCGAAAAACCAGCCGTTCTGGAACAAACAGACATAAAAAATGCATTGGAAATTTTATCAACTAGTTCCATGCCGTGAAAGGTATGAGGGTTACTCCTTTCTAAGAAATAAATTCCCAGAAATCCAAATAATAACAGAGCAAAAGACCCATACACCAAAAGTTTTGATTGGATCCGAGTGGTTTCTCCCCGTAAGTGTTTGTTGTACTCTTCAATTCGATTTTCTAAGATTGCGGAAAACTGTGCAGGTAATAACAAAAAACGTGGGACATTCCCTGTTTTTAAAGCTTTTTCCATCATGAGGGTTTCTGCTACCACTTCAATGCGGTATACGATTCTCACAAAGATAGTGAGTAACACCTTCTCGAGTAGGATGATGACAGGGAATCCAATCCCTCCAAAAATCACAAGTCCCGAAACGATGTACAGGGAAAAAGGATCCAAACGTAAGGCACTAAGGTCATCTGTGATCGAAAAACCAGCGTTATTGAAAGAAGAGACTGCCGTAAACAGGGAAAAAAACCAACGAGTGTTCTCCCCTTCCACCCCTTCTGGCATATGGAGGTACAAACCAATGGCTCCCAGGATTTCGATGGAAAATGAAATATTGATAATGGAAAGTAAAATCCGGTTCACTTCATTGGTGGCAAGTGACTCTGTTTCCGTTTGGGTGTCAATGGCAGCACCAACAAAGGCATTAAAACGAGCATTCCTAGAAATCCCTTTGGTGATGAGAAACCCAACAATCACAGTAAAACTGATGATCCCAAGTCCCCCCAATTGGATGAGGAATAACATGATCCAATGAGTGGAAGGGTTCAGACCCGAAAGCGGGATGGGTGACAAACCGGTCACACAAATAGACGAGGCGGAGAGATAGAGACTATCGACAAATGACAACTCACCTTCTTCCGAAATGTACAAGCCAAACGACCCAAGTAAGATGGCGGCAAAAAAACCAAGGCACACCACTCGGGCAAAAGACAAAGTACGAAAAAATCGTTTGAAACGAGCAAGTGGCATATTTCCCTATTCTCTACTTTCTCCAGGATTTTCCCGCTAACCAAAAATCCCAAGTACTTTACAAACGCAGTCCATTTCAGATTTTGGTAGAATCAATTCAACTTTAACCTTATTTTTGAGGAAAATATGACCTCTGCGACGCAAGCAACCAAACGTGATCCAAAATTGGAAAGAATCCGTAATATCGGGATTTCCGCACACATTGACTCAGGGAAAACAACCCTAACAGAACGTATCTTATTTTATACGAACAAAATTCATGCCATCCACGAAGTACGTGGAAAAGACGGTGTGGGTGCTACTATGGACAGTATGGACCTCGAACGAGAAAGAGGGATCACGATCCAGTCAGCAGCTACCTATGCGACTTGGAAAGACATTACAATCAACATCATCGATACTCCGGGCCACGTTGACTTCACAATTGAAGTAGAACGTTCCCTTCGTGTCCTTGACTCTGCGATTATGGTTCTTTGTGGTGTTGCGGGAGTTCAATCTCAGTCCATCACAGTTGACCGCCAGATGAAACGTTACAACGTTCCTCGTGTTGCCTTTATCAACAAACTCGACAGAACAGGTGCAAACCCATGGAGAGTGATCGATCAACTCCGTGAAAAACTCCACCTCAATGCCCATGCAGTACAACTTCCGATCGGACTCGAAAACGACTTAAAAGGGATTGTAGACCTCGTGGAAATGAAGGCTTATTATTTTGAAGGTCCAAACGGGCAAGATATCAAAATCACTGACATTCCCGATGATTTAAAGGACCAAGCGAACGAAAAACGCGAAGCCCTTCTCGATGCAGTTTCTCTTTTTAGTGATGAACTCACAGAAGAGATGTTAGAAGGAACTCCGTCTGAAGCTCGTGTCAAAGAAGCGATTCGACGTGGTGTCCTTGCACTTAAATTTGTTCCTGTATTTATGGGTTCTGCCTTCAAAAACAAAGGGGTTCAAAGACTTCTGGATGGAGTAGCAGACTACCTCGCATCACCTTATGATGTGGAAAACACAGCAAAAGAAATTGGAAACGAAGAAAACGAACTTATTTTGGATTCTGATCCAGAAAAACCACTCGTTTGCCTTGCCTTCAAATTGGAAGACGGTCGTTACGGTCAGTTAACATACGTTCGTGTTTACCAAGGTAGACTCGAAAAAGGGATGACGATCTATAACTCATCTAACAACAAACGCCATAACATTGGTCGTCTTGTTCGTATGCACTCCAATGAAATGGAAGATATTTCCAAAGCGGAAGCAGGTGATATCGTTGCTCTATTTGGTATCGATTGTGCATCAGGGGATACATTCACTGATGGAAAAACAAAACTCACTATGGAGTCTATGTTTGTTCCAAATCCAGTGATCTCACTTACAATTGAATGTAAAGAGTCAAAACAACTTCCAAACCTTGCAAAAGCTCTTAACCGTTTCACAAAAGAAGACCCAACCTTCCAAACTGAAATTGATAAAGAGTCTGGTCAAACCATCATCAAAGGGATGGGAGAACTCCACCTCGAAGTATACATCGAACGTATGAAACGTGAGTATGGTGTGGACCTTGTGACTGGTGCTCCTCAGGTGGCGTATCGTGAAACCATCACTAAATCGGCAGAATTTGATTACACTCATAAAAAACAAACGGGTGGTCAAGGTCAGTTCTCTCGTGTGGCTGGTTACATCGAACCAATCCCACAAGAAGAAGGAAAGGACTACGAATTCGTAGATAAAATCGTGGGTGGTTCCATCCCTCGCGAATACATCGGATCTTGTGATAAAGGTTTCCGTTCTTGTTTAGAAAGAGGATCTCTCATTGGATTCCCTATCATCGGAGTTCGTTGTGTGATCAATGATGGTGCTTACCATGATGTGGATTCATCTGATATGGCATTCCAAATTGGAGCTCGTTACGGATTCCGCCAAGGTTTCTCAAAAGCAGCACCCATCATCCTCGAGCCAATCATGCGTGTGGAAGTAGAAGGACCAACAGAATTCCAAGGAGCGATCCTTGCTTCCGTGAACCAAAGACGTGGTATGATCTTAAACACAACAGAAGAGAACGGTTATGCTAAAATTGAAGCAGAAGTTCCTCTTGCTGATATGTTTGGATACTCCACAGTGCTTCGCTCCTCTACCCAAGGAAAAGCTGAGTTCGCTATGGAATTCTCCAAGTATGCTCCTGTTCCAAGAAACGTAGCAGAAGAGTTAATGAAAAAATACAAAGTCAACAACAAAGACGAAGAATAAAACCTCGTTTTTGGTTCTGTTTGGTTTTGGAAAAGGCGGGTTTTTCCCGCCTTTTTTATTGCCCTCCCGCTTTTTCATGTCGATACTTGCCTTAGGGAATTATGCGAAAACAAGGCATCATATTCAGTTTTAGTTTGGTACTGATCACCTTCCCCATCCTTTCCAAACAAACCCAAAAACAAACTCCCAACCAAACAAACCAAATGACATACCGAGTTGTCAAAGGTGATTCTTGGTATGGAATCGCTCGTAAAATGAATGTTCCTGCCGAAACCTTGGCAAAGTTAAATGGAAGGACCACTGCCGAAAATTTGTTCGAAAATGAAAAATTACGAATTCCAAGAGATAAGGAAACCAAATCCATTTCGTCTGAAACAAAGATAAAAGAAAAAATCACCTTCCCTCTTGTACAAAAAGAAAAAATACAAAAGAAGTTTTCTGAACTTACATATGACCCTTATAAAGGAATTCAATTCCAAAGAGGGGGTTCTTCACTTGTCCGTGCCAGTTTTTCAGGGAAAGTCGTACATGTAGATTATATGGATGGGTATGAAAACTTTGTGATATTAGAACATGAAAACGGACTTTATTCCGTTTACGGAAATTTAGAAAGGATCCAAGTCACAGAAGGCCAACAAGTGAATGCAAAAGATCGATTGGGAATCTTATCAAAAGACAAAGGATTGTATTTCCAACTCAACCAAAACAAAACCAATTTGAATCCTGAACTTATCTTACAAAGGGGATTTGAATGACCCGACCTATTTTATTACAATCTGCATCCCTATTCCGAAATGGAAAAATGGAATCAAAAGATCTTTTATTTACGGGTGAAAAAATCACAAGTATCGAAGACTCCATCACACCTAACAAGGATATGTTTACTCTTTCCTTACATGGCAAAAAACTGTATCCTGGATTTATCAATTCTCATGACCATTTACTAGCGAGTTACCTACCAAAAGTAGGTGGAACAGAAAAACACCTTTCCTGGTTATCTTATGATAATTTGTATAAAAGTTCAGGTGTGTTTGCTGAACGCCAACAAATTGATCCGGAAATTTTATATTACCTTGGTGCTTACAAAAACTTATTTGCAGGTGTGACATCTGTATTTGATCACATTCCTCATTTTGTGCAAAATCCCTTTCGAGGAATTTTACCTGTCAAATTGATATCGGACTATACCTTAGCACATTCGGTTGGGAACTATAGTTTGGATTGGGGAGAAGGCCCTGCATTAGAATACCGAATGGCAGAACACGCTAACCTTCCTTTTGTGACTCATTTAGCAGAAGGATTAGATGATGATTCAAAACAATCACTTCGTATGTTAGAAAAAATGGATGCACTAGGTCCACATTCAGTCCTGGTTCATTGTTTGCCATTTGGAGCAAAAGAAGCTGATAAAATTGCAGAAAAAGGAGCATCCATAGTTTGGTGCCCTACTTCAAACCTTCACATCTTCGGAAAAACTACAAACATCAAACTCTTTTTAGAAAGAGGAGTTAACGTTTGTTTGGGGACAGATTCTTCCCCCAGTGGATCCAATCATTTATTGGAAGAGTTAAAAACTGCAAAATCCATTTATTTTGGATTATACGGCGAGGAACTGCCAGAAGAAACTTTATTAAAAATGGTAACAGAAAATCCAAGAAAAGCCTTTCGGATGGGAAATCCAAATGCGCTTATGCCTGGTTTAAATTGTGATTTTGTAGTGATCAGTGATGAGAAAAAAACTTCTGAGTTAAATCTATCGGAACTTCATTGGAAACACATTGATTTGGTTGTCATCGATGGTTATCCTATTTATGGATCACTTGAATTTTTGTCACTCTTCCAAGAGTTTGGATTGGGTACAGAAGAAATTTCGATCGAAGGAAAAAACAAGTTGGTTGCGGGTTCACCAAAAAAACTCATGAAACAAGTTTCTGACAGTGTCGGTTACAAAAAGAGTTTGGCTTTTTTACCTAATTTTTAAAAATGAAGCGCAAGCGAGGCATGAGTGTCAGGTCCTATCGTACGAAATTATAAAGGTGGTTCCATTGTCTATTTTGAAAAAGACAAGGCAGAGGATATCTTTGTACTACAAAAAGGCCGAGTTGTACTAACTTACACGAATATCAATGGAGTGGAACTCAAAGAGGATGTAAAACTCGGTGAGTTTTTTGGAGTGAAGAGTGCCATTGGTCGTTACCCTAGGGAAGAAACAGCACAAGTGATTGGAGCTGCAACGGTTCTTGTCTTCAAAGTGCCTGAATTCGAAAAATTTGTCTCAGACAAAACTCATCTCATCATCAAAATGCTCAAAGTGTTTTCAAGCCAATTGAGACAAGTACACAGACAGGTTAGGGAAATCCTCGGACAAGGGGAAGCAAAGAACCCTGCGTTTGAACTCATGAACGTTGCAGAAGTTTTTTATAAAAATGGCAACTTTGACCATGCAGCGTATGCATTTGAGAAATACATCCAACATTATCCGGACGGAATGTACTTAGACCGAGCCAAACAACTTTTAGACTTAGCTCGCAAAAAAACACCATTCCCTCTCACCATACAAGAGTTAGTTTACAAACCCGAACCTGGATCGCAAACAGGAAAACTCCAAGAGATGTTAAAAACGATGGCAGTACCCGCTTCAAACACAACATCCAGTGTGGATCCAAATTCTATCCTTTCTCAATATGACAAAGCATCAACTCTCATGAATGCAGGAAAGTATGCAGAAGCCATTGATATGTTTAAAACAGTTTCTGACAGAACAGATTCCGTGACCCAAGAAGAAGAACAATTTGTTGAAAATTCTCTTTTTTATATGGGAAAATCTAGTTTTAAAGCAAAAGATTACCCAAGTGCCATTTCTCATTTCTCCAATTTCATCAAACGTTACCCAAAAGGACTACTGCTCAAAGAAAACCTTTACCATTTGGCTCTCGCAACAGAAGCCTCAGGGGACAAAGAAAAAGCCAAACAATTATTCCAAAAGGTAACACAAATGCCTCCTATGGATGACAGTATCTCCGAAGATGCCAAATCCAAACTCAAAGGAGGTAGATAGTGAACGACCAAATGTTAGAAGCTATGTTTGGTAAATTTGGAAAGGTGTTCCAACCAAACGAAGTTTTATTTTGTGAATACGAACCTGGTAACGATTTTTACCTCATCAAAGAAGGAAAAGTCAAAATCACAAAAACCATAGGTACAAGTATCAAAACTTTGGATGTCTTGGAAGCAGGTGATATTTTGGGAGAGATGGCGATTTTGGAAGAACAACCAAGGTCTGCTACTGCCATTGCTGTGACGGAAGTAAAAGCACTCAATTTTAATCGTGCAAACTTTGAGATGCTCATGACCAAAAACCCTGCTCTTGCGATGAAATTATTACATATTTTTTCCTTCCGTATTTATGACCAAAAAAGACGACTGATGATCCTTCTTATGGATGACATCGTGGGAAAAGTTTGTGACGTCTTTGTGATGTTATACGAGAAACAATACAATAATGATGTTTATAACGAAATCATCCTATCTGCGACAGTAGATGACATTGCCAATTGGTGTGCCCAACCTGTCGGAGAAGTCCAAAAAGTCCTCATGCAATATGTAAAAACTGGGAAACTTGACCTCTACCCAGATAAAATTGTTATTCACAATATCTCCGATTTCCAAAGGATAGTGAATCAGAAACGTAAACCTACGTAAAAGCTCCCATAGCTCAGGTGGATAGAGCACTAGTTTCCTAAACTGGGGACACAGGTTCGAATCCTGTTGGGGGCAAACATTATGGCGGAACAACCAGGAACCTTACTTTATTATCTCAAACGTTCCACTGAATTTCTGGAGAAAAAGGAAATTCCAAACCCTCGTGTCGATGCTGAATGGCTTCTCTCGGACCTACTTGGTTTAACTAGGATCAAACTCTATTCCCAATTCGAAATGCCTCTATCTCAAAAAGAAATTGATTTGTATAGAGAGCGAATTGTAGAACGAAGCAAACGAAAACCAGTAGCCTACATCACAGGGAAAAAAGGGTTCCACCAATTTGAATACTTAGTTTCAGAAGATGTTCTCATCCCAAGGCCAGAAACGGAAGAACTTGTAGATTATCTTTTTAAACAAAAAGAAACACTGACCAATGAATTTCCTGATGGAATACAAATATGGGATTTGTGTTCGGGAAGTGGATGTATTGGCCTTAGTTTATCACAACTTCTAAAACCAAACCTTGTTGTGTTATCTGATATTTCAGAAAAAGCAATCGAAACCAGTAAATCAAATGCTGAAAAATACAAACTAACAGATATTCAGTTCTATGTTTCGAATCTAGACAATTCGCTTCCGAATGAATTCCGTTTTGATATCATTGTTTCAAACCCTCCTTATATCCCAGAATCGGAAAAAAAAGACATTATGCCTGATGTTTTGGAATATGAACCCCATCTAGCATTGTTTGTTTCCGATATCCTCTCTTTCCATCGAGACTTATTTGAATCCGTCAAAAGACGATTAAATCCAGGTGGTTGGTTTTTGATGGAAACCCATCCGACTTATATCCAAGAATTAGAAAACTTGGCAATCAGTTTGGGTTTTGTTTCCCCTAAGAAGGTTTTGGATAGTTCTCAAAAGGAACGTTTTTTGTTTCTGAAAACTGAATCGAAGTTTGAATCTTAAAAAGAGTTACAAATAATTCTTTTTCATTTTCCTCACTCAGATTTTTTTTAAATACTAAATCTGCTTCTTTGACAACAGGAATTCCCTTCTCCCAAACGGATTTCCCTTTTGTTGTTAATTTTAAACTAAAACTTCGTTTGTCTTCAGATGATTGGATTCGTTTGACCCAACCTTTTTTTACCCAACCATCAACTAACCTAGAGATTGTGGTTTTATCTTTGGCCAATCGATCACTTAAGGTTTTTTGGTTCAAACTTTCCTTTTCCATTAGGGGAATCAGTTGGATCCATTCTTCAAATCGCATCCCTACTCGATTCGTTTCAAACTCATTTGAGAGAAACTTTCGCATCTGGAGTAAAGTTTCACTTAAGTGAATGCCTAAATAGGAAAAAATTTCATTCATTCCCCTAATTTAAATTAATTATCGTTTTTGACAAGTTTTTTAGTTGCATAAGGCAACTATATGGTTGTATATTGCAACTATATAAAAAAATGAATACTCACTACATTTGGTGGGAGGGAATGTTATGGAATGGAACTATCAGACAATCCAAAGAGATGGATTTGATTTTTTAATCGCACAAAACAGTACAAAAGGACCAAACCTTTATTGGCTCGGGAGTGCTTTGTACTACCCAAGGGTGATCCCAGAGGAGATGGCATCCAAATATCAAATCACTGTCGTGGACCAAAGAGGATTTGCGAAGCGAATTGGAGTGACTCCCGAAAATGAATCCATGTATAATTTGGATGTCGTGTTGGACGATTTTTACTTTTTCCAAAAACATCTCCAAATCCCAGCCTGTACGATTCTTGGCCACTCAGGCCATGGTTACATGGCGCTGACTTATGCAAAAAAATACCCAGACTGTGTTTCTAAACTCGTCATGGTAGCAACGGGCCCTAACCATGGAGCTCCCCTCTCGGAACGAGAAACTTACTTTGCAACTTTCGCAAGTGAAGAAAGAAAAGAAAAACACAGACAACTCCAAACCAATTTCCAAAACCAAATTGAGTCTCACCCTGAAGGCCTTTCAAATTTTTTCAATTTGTATTGTGTGAGCCAGGATGCATTAGGATTTTATGATTTAAAAATGGATTCCACTCATCTATGGGAAGGGATAAAAACCAACAAACTAGCGTTTGATTATTTGTTTGGAAAAGTTTTTGTCGAGATCAATGTCGAAACCATTTTACCAAATTTAAAACATCCAACCAAACTCATATTAGGAAAGTATGATTTCCAAGTGGCTCCTTATTATACATGGGATACAATCATCGAAAGATTTCCAGATGTGAAACGATCCGTTCTCGACCACTGTGGCCATTTGCCATTTTTCGAAGACCCAAATCAATTTATGAAAGTTATGGATTCGGAATGAAGGGATTGGAACTACGGTAATCTGTTTTTTGGGTATACCAAAACTCTTACACCAAACAATCATAAAAAAAGCCCACTGGCAATATTTCACCAAGTGGGCTTCCAAGTCAGAAAGAATCCCTACAAAACAACTCTGTAGGGAAAAATCTGTTTTTGGTATTAACCTAACATATCTTTTACTTCGTTTCTTTCTTCTTTTAATTCATTGTGAGTGATATCAAATTTTTCCTTACCGAAAGCATTGATCTCAAGACCTGTTACGATCTCTACTTTTTTTCCATCAGATTTGAGTGGGTATCCAAAGATAAGACCTTTGTCTACACCATACTCACCATTGGAATGGCAAGCGGCACTGAACCAATCTCCAGGTTTAGTTGGAGTCACAATGTTATGCACTGTGTCGACCACTGCATTGGCAGCAGAAGCAGCGGAAGAAGCTCCTCTTGCAGCAATGATCGCAGCTCCACGTTTTTGCACAGTAGAGATAAAATCACCCTTTAACCAAGCTTCGTCGCTGATCAGATCTGTTGCTGGTTTTCCTTTGATTTTTGCATTATAAAAGTCTGGGTATTGGGTCGCAGAGTGGTTACCCCAAATCGCAACATTGCTAACATCTTTTACAAGAACTCCTGCTTTTTGTGCCAATTGAGTTTTTGCACGGTTTTCATCAAGACCTGTCATCGCAAACCATCTGTCAGACGGAACACCTTTTGCATTATTCATTGCAATGAGTGCGTTTGTGTTACAAGGGTTACCTACAACAAGAACTCTTACATCACTTGCTGCATTTTTTTCGATCGCTTTCCCTTGAGTTGTAAAAATACCGCCATTGATTTTGAGAAGGTCACCACGTTCCATTCCAGCTTTTCTTGGAACTGATCCTACAAGAAGTGCCCAATTGATATCACGGAATGCTTCATCTAAGTTAGAAGTCACTGATACTTTTTCAAGTAATGGGAACGCACAGTCATCCAATTCCATGATGACACCTTTCGCTGCAGGGAGCGCTTGTTCCAATTCTAATAACTGGAGTTCGACAGCTGTGTCAGGTCCAAACATTTGTCCTGAAGCGATACGAAATAAGAGTGCGTATCCGATTTGTCCGGCAGCACCTGTTACAGCAACTTTTACTTTTTTGCTCATATAATTTTTCCTTTTTGGTTTATAATCCTTTATTGTTTCAGTTCTTTTTGGATGATCTCATCGAAGTTTTCAAAAGGTAAGGCACCCGAGACAAAGATCCCATTGATAAAAAATGCAGGTGTTCCACTGACTCCTACTTTTTGTCCGTCTTGGATATCAGCATCGATTTCAGTTTTTAACTTTGATTGGTCATTCATACAAGCTTGGTATTTGTCTTTAGACAAACCTGTTTTTAATACCAATGAATCTACATTTGACTTACTCAAATTACCACTGTTATCAAATAAGACATTAAAAACATCCCAATACTTACCTTCTTCGATGGAACAGTTTGCTGCCATATGCGCATACATTGCGTCTTGGTGGAATGGGAGAGGGAAATCGCGGAATACCCAACGGATTTGCCCCTTATATTTTTCTCGGAGTTGGCGGTTTACATCTTGGCTTCGTTTACAGAATGGGCATTCAAAGTCAGAAAATTCAATAACTGTAATCTTTGCATCTTTTGGTCCCATACTTGGATTGTTTTTTTCATCCACAGTCACTCGGATTGCTTCCGGTTCTTTGATCAAAAAATCAACTGGGTATTTTGTGATGATCTCACGGTATTTGTTTCTGCTATGTTCTTGTTCTTGTTGGCTTTTTAAAAATCCAACAATTTTCTCTTTTGTTTCAGCGAGAGATTTTCCACCTAACTGTGCTTTGTTAGACATATAAACGTTTAAGATTTCTTCTTCCGAAGGTTCTCTCAAAACCAGACCTTCATTTAAAACTTCAGAAGGTTTGATGTTTTTATCTTTTGCAACTAATTCGAATAATTTGTCCTGAGCAAATTCACCAAAGGTATTTTTGAGAAGTGCCTTGTATTCAGATTGGAATTTGGAATAAGCAATCGGTGAAGAGTCTTTCACGTCACTCAGGTCGTATTTTTTTCCACCGATGCTCACTGCATCCTGGGTGATGTATTCTTTCACAAAAGAAGGAACACTGACTAAAAAAAGCACGGCAAAGACAAAATTGGTCCCTATGAAGATTTTAGAGATGGGCGAAGCCATCCACGATTTAAAATTATTTTCCATCTCTGCCAGCTTCCCGGCCATAAAGCGGGCAATCAAACGGAAAAATCCTAAAAAATGTTTCGATTTTCGCTAAAGCGAACCTCAATTTGACCGAAAATCTGAGGGAGGGAAAAGGAAAGTTTTTTCTTCAATTTTCGATCCTGAACACGGAGGTTTGGGAACTATGAATACAATCAATATCCAAGGGAATCCCGGCCTATCCATTCCCCCCACCCTTCCCACTCAAACGGGAAAACAGTCGGAGGAAGGAAAGGAATCTTTCCCTAAAAAATCAAACAACGAAGTGGCCGTAACAGAAGCCAAAACAAAATCGGAACCGAAAGTAAAACCGGAAGATCTGGTTTTAAAACCAACACCAGCTTCTCTGGAAGAAAAATTAAACCAAATCATTTCTCCGGAAGAAGTGAAGGACCTTCTTTCCCTTGTCACAAGGACTCCACTCCCGGAAACAAAAAGCCATAAGGTTGATACAAAAAGGTAATTTTGTTTTTAAGCATTGCCATTTTAGATAGTTTTGTCCTAGTCCTCAGTGGTGTGCTAACAATCTCCATATTAGGACTGGGGTTTGTTGTGTACAACCAATTCATCCATCCTATTTTTATGAGAAAAGAATCAGATCGATTTATCCCTGTCCAAACAGGTGATAAATATGATTTAGTCGTGGATGAACTTTCCCGATTTGCAAGTTTCCATGTTGGTTGTAAAACAGGCCAATTGGCAACACGTTGTAATGCCATCACAGAAGATCATTTGATTTTCCAATTCAAAAAAAGTAGAGATAGCGAAGATTATACGATTACCGTTCTAAAAAATGGACCCAGTTTTTATAAACCACCAAGAATGGAACATTATGGAAAAATGGAATCAAAAGAAACTTTTGATTCTTATGAGATCATTGGTCACCCCGCTGAATTTAGAATCTCCGATAAAATTACAAAAGACAGAATGGTAAATTTTATCGAAATTTCACTTACATCTTCTTTTTATTTCAATCGATCAGGAAAAGAAAGGATGAAGTTTACATTTGAAGTTGGTAAAATCCAACCTGGGATCAACAGAAAAGTTAGATTTCGAGGAGATGTTTATGGATTCGGAAAAGAAGAAGGAGCCGAAGAAGAATAAACTTCGATTCAAAGTTCACCTAACTTATCAATGGTTAGAGAGTGAACTCATTTCATTTTGATTCGTACGCCTACTCCATCAGGTTTTACCTTACGAAATTGATACGTGATTCCAGAATCTTTCATGATCTTTGAAACTTTTGATTCCAATTCGTTTAATTTTGATTTTAAGGCCTTTCGTTCTAAAAAGATCAGTAAACTTGGACCAGATCCAGAGAGACAATACCCGATCCCTTCTTGTTTTAAAGTATCGGCTAAAGGAAAAAGCGGAGATGAGTTTGGAATTCGGTAGGGAGTGTGCATTTTGTCTTCCAAACCAACTAGCAGATCACCAAACTTACGTTTATCTAGGAAATGCATCCATGCCCCAATTCGCGAAAGGTTAAATATCACATCTGAAGTCACATAGGACTTTGGCAGAGTTTTTCTCGATTCTTCTGTAGAAACAGAATACTCAGGAGTAAGGACAAAAATGGAAACAGATGATGGAAACTTTTTTCGAAAGTACCGTAATGTCTCACCAAATGTAGAGTAAGCGAAAACAAATCCACCAAGGTAAGCAGGGAGTGTATTATCAGGATGACCTTCAAATTCTGCTAAGTATTGAGTGAACTCTTGTTCTGTTGGCAAAGATTCGGGACTTAACCTTTTGTGGACTTCTTTTGCTAAACAGAGTCCAGCAACAATCGCAGATGCACTAGACCCAAGCCCACCTTTTAAAGGCAAAGCCAATGTCATTTTACAATGATAAGGTGGAGGTGTGAGATCCTTTGCAAATTTCGAAAAATATGACAAATAGGAAGACAAAACCAAATCTTCTTTTTTGGAGAAAGGTAAGGTTTTTCCATTTTTTAATTCTGTTTTGGTTTCTGTAATTTCTTTTGAAAATTGGAATTCAAATTCATTATGGATGTCAAGGGCAAGGCCCATGAGGTCAAACCCAGGACCTAAATTGGCAGAAGTCCCTGGCACTTTGATCTGTATCTTAGGAAGGCGAACCATCGTTTCGCCCAGGCTCTAGGATTCGGTTCGGAAATCAACCGAACTTTCGGGATTCAAATTGTTCCACGGCATTGAGCCCACCAAGTACAACTGCTGGAATCCCCTGACCTGGATACACTGTGTCACCTGTCAGTAAAAGTGTTGGATCTTCTGAGCGATTGGATACCATTCGAAACGGATTAAAAAAATAAAAGGAAGGGATTCCTCCGACACGTCCCCATTTGCGTCCCGTCCAAGTTTGCCACGTAACAGGTGTTGCAGAATGGAAAAACAAGATATTCGGAAGTTTGAACCAATCAAAGTTTTTTTCCAAAGCAGATAGAATCATGGATTCGATTTCTTTTTTCCGAATCTGGTAGTCTTTGTCGCGTTTCCAATTCTCAGGATTTTCTAGATGAGTCGAAACCGATAAGATCCGAACTCCCTCTTTGGATCGGAGTTTGTCTTCTGGGTGTGAAATGGATACGAATACCGATCGCCCTCCTCCGTGGGGAAGAGATACTTCCAAATGAATTTGGTGGTGGAGGCATTCCTCTTGATGAGAATGTTCCTGAGAACCTACTTGGATGGCAATTCCCATGGTAAAGGCTCCCCATATCCCATTTTCCATTTGTTTGGCCTTCGTTTTCAATTTTGGTAGACTTTCAGTGATTGTGACTAAGTTCCATATCGGAAGGTTTGATACAAGGATAGGTGCAGAAAAAATAGAATTTTCTCTATTTTTTGTTTTCACTTCCCAAATCGTGTTAGGATTCGATGGAAAGGAGGGAGATTCACCTAATAAATTTTTGTCAGAATCCTTTTTAGTTAAATGAATCACTTCCTGCTTTGGAAGAAACTCTCCGCCTAATGCACGTATTCGTTTGATGACAGTTTGGGAAAGTTCCAACATGCCACCAGTCACTATATAATTTTGTAAGTTCGGATACGTGAGTCCAGCTGCTGCCATGGCAAAAGGTGCATTGTTTGAAACGGATTGGTTTGTGATGAGAAGTTGTTCATCCAAAAACTGGTTCCACTCCTCATTTTTGTGTAACCAAAATAACTTTTGTACAAAACTTACTGAAACAAGCGAAAACAGAAAAACAATCACATCATAAGGGCGAAAGTTTTTTAAACTGACAAAAACCTCTCGAAGGTTTTGAAACGGAAACCATTTATATCTTGCCGACAAACTCCAAAGTTGATCCGAGAGAAAAAAACACAACTTCCAAAACAAAACCATACGAAATCCACCACCAAACACACGCTTGGCCTCATTTATCCATAGAGTTCTATCTTTATATCTTTCAATGGTTTTTCCACCAAGGTGAACTACCATTGACCTTTCTATGGGTTGGATTGGGAATTGGATTCCAAATTCTTTTGTGAGTCGGTCCATGGGAAGTCCTGGTTCAAAACCAACAAGAGTTGTGGCTCCAGATTCGAACAAATATCCATTTTTCCAAAAACTAGAGGCAGAACCTCCAGGAGAGATACTCTTCTCGAGCACGAGAACCCGTTTGCCTTTGTTTGCAAACGATAAGGCAGCAGTGAGCCCACCAAGTCCAGAGCCAATGACAATCACATCCCATTCATTTTCCATGTAACTAGTAGACTGGCATAAAAAACGAATGGGGAAAAAGTTTTAGCTTAGATGATTTGTCTTATCACTCCGACCAAAGTTTTTTGAGATCACTTGCTATGTTCTTTTGCATGGCTTCATTCGTACCACCACCAATACTAAGAAGGATTGCA
The DNA here is from genome assembly GCA_016742255.1 of Leptospira sp. Lineage (GTDB taxonomy): Bacteria > Spirochaetota > Leptospiria > Leptospirales > Leptospiraceae > Leptospira_A > Leptospira_A paudalimensis. The sequence continues at coordinate 148,524 of JACVCB010000002.1, read as the reverse complement.
TCCCTATGGAGTCTTTCAACTGGGTATTCTCGGCAATAACCATATCCACCTAGTACTTGTATGGCGTTTCTTGAAACTCGTTCTGCCATTTGAGTTGCAACGAGTTTTGCAGACGCGGCACCAAGAGAATTACGAACATCTGGTCCAAGCTCACTTGCCACTTGGTAAACAAGAGCTCTCGCTGCTTGGTAATCTGCATAAGACTCTGCTACTAACCTTTGGATTTGTCCAAACTCCATGAGTTTTTTTCCAAAAGCTTCTCGATGTCGAACTGTATAATCACACATGATGTCCACACAACGACGAGCAATCCCTAGCGATTGTGCCGCGAGAGTCACCCTTTCGATTTCCAAATTACGCATCATATGTGTGATGGCACCATTCTCATCTCCAAGGAGATTTTCTTCTGGTACTTCCATATCTTCAAAAACAAGTTGAGTTGTAGGAGAAGAACGCATTCCCATTTTTTCTTCTTTTTTACCGACCGAAAAACCTTTGTAAGACGATTCAATCACAAATGAAGTCATTTTTTTTGCATTTTTATCTAACTTTGTGTACAGAACAAAAACTTGGCCAACGGAACCATTTGTGATGTATTGTTTTACACCGTTGATGACGTAACGATCACCCTTTTTGACAGCATGGGTTGCCATTCCGAGGACATCAGTTCCAGCACCTGGTTCTGTCATACCCATTCCACCGATCCATTCTCCAGTGATGACTTTACTGAGGTAACGGCTACGTTGTGAGGCATTGGAACTATAAAAGAAATTGTTCACAAAAAGAACTTCATGAGCTAAATAAGAAAGAGTAAATCCTGGATCAAAACGACTCATCTCTTCGTGGATGATGACAGAGGCGAGTGGATCTAATCCATGCCCACCGTCTTCTTCTGGCACAGTGATTCCAAAAATTCCAAGTTCGGAACCAAGTCGTTTGAATAACATCTCATTAAACGATTCCGTTTCATCATTCTCTTTCGCTTGTTCGTCTAGTTCCCGTTCTGCAAATGATGCAACGGATTGTCGTAGGGCTAAATGGTCTTCCGTTGGATTGAATAAATCATAAGAAGATTTTTTGGTCGTAAGAATGCTCATAGAGAAGATTTTTCCGTACTTTTCCTGAAACTGTAAACGAAAAAATCAGAGCCAATTGTCGTCATTTGCAGCATTTTATTCCAAAAACGAACATCGAATTTTTGAAATTTGACAAATCAAAACGACAATGTTCGTAAATCACCTAACATATATTAACAGATATTTCTTTCCTGACACATCTTTTTTTGATTGGCTACAATTGTTACGAGAAAGTGAACATCCACTACTACAGATTAGGATTACTACTTACGGAAATTCCCTAAAAATAAAAATGATTATAAAAACAAAGGAATGAATTTACAATTTATGGAAGAAGATACATCATCGCCTAAACATTCATAAAGTTAATCTAGTCGAATGGTTGTAGTTTCCAATGAGCACAAATGATACAAATATAGTACCTAGAGAAAAGCTCGCAAAATTTGAGTTAACCGAAGAATCTTTAAATAGTTTTCGGAAAAACCAAAACATCCCACTTGATTTATACAATAAAGACGGACAAATTTTAATTCATAAAAAAAGAAACCCAACAGAAGCAGACTTTGGTAAACTTTTAAAGTTTGAAATGCAAGGAGTTTACTTCTTAATTTCCGAATTAAAAAAATCAAAACCTAATGGTGCCGATAAACCTTTCTTAGAACCAGGCCGAACTACAAAATTATTCGATATCGAAAAAACAGCTCGCTTCGCCAAACAATCGCAGGCGTTAATTGAAGATTTACGCAAAACATCCTTTTCCTCTGACCAAGCCGTGTTTGTACAAAACTCTGTAAACGAACTTCTCACCGATTTTACTAGTAATCCCGATTTTGAATTGGGAATTTTTAATATCTTAGAGATCTTGAGTGTAGCAGGTGTTTCCGTTGAGTCAGAGCTTATGACCAAACGTACAGTTGTTGCCATGGGAATGAAAGTTCGTACACGAAAAATTGTTAACGAAGGGAAAGAAGAATCCAATAAAAAAGACCACTTAAGCCTTATGATGGCAAGTTATTTAATGGATGTCGGGTATTCAAGGTTAGAAGTTAAACAAACTCCAAAACTCACGAAAGAAGAATATGCGGTCGTCCAACAACACCCCATCATTAGTTATTTAATGACCCTGCCTGCCCCAGAAGTAGAATCTAATGTGCGAACTCTGATTTTAAACCACCACAGACCTTACCGGGGTAATGGAGTGAACAATAACTTCCCGGACCCAAGATCACTTTTCACCAAACTCATGTCAGTTCGAGATAAATACAACAGAGAAGTGGGAAAAGAAAGGATCACTCAAGATATCGAATTACAATTACACTTGCAAGAAAACAATGTCACAACTTCCAGTTTTGAAGAAGACATTGCGATTTTGTCACTCGCAAGCGAATATGCATCCCTAACTTCTAACCAACCTTGGAGACCTGCTTTTAAATCTTCTACTGCACTCAAGATGATTCTAAACGATTCGTTTTTTTCCTATAGCAACAAAAACATTCGCCACCTCCTTGATTATGTAGGAAGTTCTCTCACCAATAACGAAAATATCATTAACTTTGGTGACTTTGTGATCACAGCTTCTGTGGATTCAGAAAAACGTGCTCACTTTGATATCTGCCTTGTTTTGGATGTAGGCAGATACCAAACAAGACCCAAACTCCAAAGGATTTGTAGCATCAATCCTGTGTTCCAAAAAGGGATTAAATTTAAAATTGCAGACTTTGATTTAAAGAGCATAAAAATTGATCGTAGAAAAGCCATTATGGATTTAGCACTACAGGCTGGAACCACACGTGTGATTTATATCATTGATCCAGAATTAAATCCCGCCTTACACGAAGCAGTTTATAAATTAAATTTAAATACTTAACTCACACATTTTGGTAAGCATACAGATTGATTTTTTGTTCCCTACCAGGGAGTAAAACACCTTCATTTTTATGCCATGCAGATGGTTTTCCTATTTCTTCCCATACTACTTCAGAAATGAGAAGTGGAGAACCTATTTCTTTACACGCCGACTCGATCCTTGATGCTGTATTGACAGTATCACCAATGACTGTGTATTCCATTCTTTCTTCTGACCCAATGCTCCCACAAAACACTTCTCCAGAATGAATTCCGATCCCGATTTTTATCTCGACTTGGCCTTGGGATTTTCTTTCTTCATTCCAAAGTTTTAACTCATTTAACATTGCATATGCGGCATTTACAGCATTTTTAACATCTTCGCCTGGGATATCGGAAGGGAGTGGGGTTCCAAAGGTAACCATGACTGCATCTCCAATGAATTTATCCAAACTACCTTTGTTTTGAAAAATGACACGAACCATTCGCCGACGAAATTCGGTAAGAAATACAGATAATTCTTCAGGATCCAAAAGTTCGGAAAACTGAGTAAACCCTCGAATGTCACTAAACAGAACAGCCACCTTTTGGCGTTTTCCTTTGCCAATGACCTCAGGGTCGGAAACGATCTCGGATACCAAATCAGGAGAAAAGTATCGTGATAGAGTTGTTTTTTGAGTTTCGGATGCAGCAAACTTTAACAACATCCTGAGACTACGAAAAATTCCATATGATATGGCAAATACCAAAATCAAAAAAATCACAGGTTTGGATACAAGCGCATCCAGAAGGATAATATCATCACCTAACACATAGCTTGTCCAATCCAAACTAATTTGTGCATCAGGATCTAACAAAGCCGCAGTGATAAAGGAATAATAACTAATGAGAAAACAAACAAAGGAAAACACAACCAAAGAAAATCGGTATTGGAACAAACACAAAGATAATGGTAACAAATAAAATATGAGAAGGGGAGTTTTCACCAAATAATTTGGATTTCCATCTCCTTTGATCCAATACCAGTTTAGGATGGTCATTGTGATCAATACATTATCTACAAGCAAACTAATGTAGTCATATTTTGTTTTCCATTTGCTATCCTTTTTTTTCAGAATATGCAAATGTACAAATGTATTCATAAAATAAAAACTGATGGCAATGAAGTTGACCAAATACCCCCATATCGTATCTATATTACTTAAGTTGGCAAAAGCACTAGCAATGAGGGCAAATCCAATGACATACCGAAATCGAACCGCAAACAATGCTCCCATCTCTTCTTCTTCTAAAAGTAATTCCGACATATACTTGGGGAATTGGTCACGGATACAGTAAACAGAATAAATGGCGTTTCGAATGGACCTGAACATTGGCATACATTTCAGACTGTGAAAGTTTTTGTGGCAAGGGAATTTTCTTTTTGCCTTTGGATTCCTTCTGGGAATAGATGAACTATGTTCCGAAACCAAAACATAAATCGGGCATCTCAACTTTTATTCACTTTTTCTTATTTGTCTTTTGATATTGTGATTTCCGTATTTGCGAATTTAATTTTTTTCAGACATTACTTCCAAACCAAACTCCACCTGAGCTTAGTCTTGTTTTATCTGACTTCTGTTTGGGTCTTGTATTTGTCAGACCACCTATGGGATGCCAAAAAAGAAATTGCCCCACTCTCTCTTCGTTCCCAGTTTTATTTGCAGAACCAATCCAAAATCCAATGGGCCATCGGGATTTTATGTTTATCGGCACTCGTACTAGGTTTTGTTTGGGAATGGCAATTTTTAATTCAGAACCAAATTTATCTTTTTTCTTTTCTAATTGTGCTTGTCCTTGTTGTGAAACAACGCTCTCCCATTCCTAAGGAAATTTTAGTTTCTGTTTTTTATACTTGGGGGATCCAACTTCCGTTCTTACGTGCAAAAGGACTGACTCCTTTGGTTGGCATTTTTTTCCTCCATGTACTCGCCAATGTCTTACAGACCTACCAAATCGACAGAGAAAGGGACAAAATCCAAAAAACAAATACACTGAACCTTTGGCTGTCTCCACGTTTGGCAAAAGGGTTGGCGATATTGGTTTTCCTCTCTGGGTTTAGCTTCCTTTGTTTCGGTTTTGGTTCCCAAACGATTCCATTTGTTTTCTTTTTGGGGATGGGACTTTCTTACCTGTGGCTTGGGGTTACGTGGTATTTTTTCCTAAAACCAACCTACCAAAAGTTATTTTCTGAACTTTCCTACTTGCCGATGTTTTTGCCTGCGATCATTTTTTTCTTCTCTGGACTCCGCTAAAAAATAAGATTGGGATTATGTTATTTCTCTTTTTGCATCTTTTCCTCTTTTTTCTCCTGAGCTCACTTTATTGGTTCCGATTTCGTTCCCAGGCAGAAGGTCCCAAGGGAAACCTTCTCATCGAAATCCAAAACGCTGGGAAACATTGGAAAGAGACTCCCCACCTAGTACTCGTACTCGCTTTTATCCTTTTCCTCCTGCTTCCCTTGGTCATTGGTTTTCAATTTTACCTCAGGTCCGATGCCAACGTCTTAGTTGTCATTGTTTGGATCATTTGGGCTTATAATTGGAGCAAATACAGCTTCTTCCGAGAATAAATTACTTCCCTTATGACTTCCCTCTCGTTTTCTGGTCTAAGGTAATCCACGAAAACGGGGTTAAGGAATGAAAATTGTTGTTCTAGTAAAGCAGGTTCCGGATACGGAAACCAATATCAAGGTCGGTGACAAATCGATCAACGAAGCTGGCGTAAAATGGATCATCTCTCCTTATGATGAATTTGCAATCGAAGAGGGAATCAGAATTCGTGAAAAAAGCGGTGGAGAAGTCATCGCAGTGTCCCTCGGCCCGGACCGTGTCGTAGAAGCACTTCGCACTGCCTACGCTATGGGTGTGGACAGAGCCGTTCATGTAAAAGTGGATGACTATGTAACTTTTGACTCTACATACACTTCCGAACTTCTTGCCAATTTCATCAAAGCAGAAAATGCAGATGTAGTGATTGGTGGTCGTCAATCCATCGATACTGACAGCTCACAAGTTGTCGTACAAATTGCAGAGAGATTGAATGTCCCTCACGTAGCAATGGCTCTCAAACTCGAGTTTGATGGTAAAAAAGTAACTGCAACTCGCGAAATCGAAGGTGGAACTGAAGTGGTTGAAACTTCTGCTCCTCTTGCTGTAACTGCGCAAAAAGGTTTGAACGAACCAAGATACCCAAGTTTAAAAGGAATCATGTCTGCGAAGAAAAAACCAGTCGATGTGAAAAAACCAGAAGAACTCGGTGCTACTGGTTCCAAACTCGAAGTTGTTTCTCTTGAACCACCTCCTCCACGTATCGCTGGTCGAAAACTGGAAGCAGCAGATGCACAAGGTTTTGCATCTCAACTTGTAAAAGCTCTTCGCGAAGAAGCGAAGGTCATCTAAGGAGACGAACATGGCTGATGTTTTAGTAGTTGGTGAATTAAAAAACGGCGAACTTAAAAAAATCTCAAAAGAACTTACCTCTGCAGCTCGCAAAATTGCGGATGCAATTGGTGGTAAAGTTCACACTCTCATCATCACTGACAACGTTGACGCGTTTGCTGGTGATTTGAAAGCAGTTGGTGCTGATGCTGTGATCGGTGCAAACCTTGGTGAATTTTCACCTGAAGGTTATGCAAACGGTATTTTTGCCGTGATCCAAGAGAAAAAACCAGCAGTGGTTCTTATGCCACACTCTGCACAAGGAAAAGAATACTCTGCAAGAGTAGCGATCAAAGCAAATGCGGGAATCGTTGCGGATGCAGTGGGTCTTTCTGTTGACGGTGGTAAAGTGGTAGCAAAAAAACCAATTTACTCTGGTAAAGCGTATGCGAACTTCAAAGTGTCTTCTGACATCCAAATGTTCACCGTACGTGCCAACTCACAAGAAGTAACTCCAAAAGAAGGAGCAGGTACAGTTGAAAAATCTGGCGCTTCTGCTGGTGAAGTGAGAACAAAATCACTTTCCAAAGACCTTTCTGGTGGAAACAAAGTGCAGTTAGCTGATGCTTCTATCATCGTATCTGGCGGACGCGGAATCAAAGGACCAGAAAACTGGCCTATCATCCAAGACTTAGCAGACACACTCGGTGCAGCACTTGGTGCTTCTCGTGCAACTGTGGATGCGGGATGGATTTCTCACTCACACCAAGTAGGACAAACAGGAAAAACTGTCTCCCCTAACTGTTACATCGCTTGCGGAATTTCCGGAGCCATCCAACACTTAGCGGGTATGGGATCTTCTAAATACATCGTTGCGATCAACAAAGACGGAGATGCTCCGATCTTCAAAGTTGCAACGTATGGTGTTGTCGCTGATTTGTTTGAAGTAGTGCCTGCACTGACTTCTGAATTCAAAAAAGTATTGGGTTAACTCCCAATACGAACCATCTAACTTTGAGAAATTTCCTTCTCAAAATCCAGATCGTTCTCTTTTTCTCTGTCCAATGGGGTTCCCTTTGGGCAGAGGATGGACGAGATCGTCTCAATGCCGTCATCGGCAAAATGAACTCCCTTGAAAGTTTTCGCGCCTCTGTCACTCTAAATGGTGGCCTCACTGGCGTTGTGTCTTACAAAAGCCCGAACCAACTCCATGTTAGGTTCAGTGATGGTAGGATCATCTCTTCCAATGGTAGAATATTATGGTTCTACAATCCTGATTCCTCAATTGCAGGGAAACAAGACCTAAAAGGTGTTTCAGGTGGTCTTGGAGGATTATTATCTGGATATGAAAATGTGACTGTTAGTGGCAGAACATTTCGCCTTACATCTACAACCAAACGTTATAATGAAATCATTTTAGTCGTCTCTGAGAATGACCTTCCCCGTGTTCTCAAAATGAAACGTTCCGACGAAGAAATCACAGAAATTGCTTTTTCTGGCATTGCTACCAATATTGGTCTCGGAACAGGACTCTTTAACTTCCAACCTCCCACAAGCTCACAGATTGTTGAGAACCCTCTCAACCAAAAGGAGTAATTGTGACACCAGTATCTCGTACCGAAGCGCATCGTGTTTTTGCGGATTTGTACCGCAAAACAAGGACACCTGAACACCAACAACTCATTGATGAAGCGATTTTAAAATCGAATGATGTCTTCATACGGATTGACCTCATCCGAAAAGTGGACGAAGACTACGAAAATAAAAACAAACCCAAAAAAGAAGACAGTCGTGACCGAGGATTACCAGAGAGAGATCAACCAAAAAGAGAAGTGATTTCTCGCACCTCTACTCCCGATCCAAAACCAAAACGATCAAGTGATTTAGTTACGATAGACAGTGCCAAACAAAAACAAAATCCAACAAGGAAAAAGGCCGCCGAACAGAAACAAGGTGGAGGTCTACTTGCAGGACTTTTTGGTGGTGGGAACAATACAAACAGTTCCATAGGTAAATTTGCCAAAGAAACGGGAACCATCGACATTGGTTTATTCGGCAGAAATCCCGCGATCTCAAATAATGTGGAACGAATTTTTCGTGGACTCAAAGAAGATGTCCTCATCCCAACCATCCAAGCCCTACGTGTTTCAGAACAACAAGGTTGGAGGATTTGGACTCCACTCGTTTATAATATCATCAATAATTTTAATAAGTTTTTTAATGCCTTTGCATCACTTGATGCACTCATCTTAGATAAAATATCTGCTGATATTTTTTTGGAACGTTCTCTCAAAATGCAGATGTTTTATGTACGTTTTTTGCAAAGAGATGATGCAAAAGATATCATATTGTCCAACCTACCAGACATCGTGAAGATGGATGAAAAACTCACACCCAAACTAAACAAAATCATGGAAGGTGTGAACTATGCGATCAATTTAGAAAACAACAAACCAAAGTTATCTGATGCGATCACTGCTTTTTATATCGTAGCAAAGAAAAAAATGTTCACTTGGCCGGAAATTGTCACCGACTTACGAGTTCCACCTATCCAAGAACATAAATTCCAAGCAGCACGTGAAATCCAAAAAGAAGTGGAGATTACTGTAGCCAAAATTTCTGACGATATCAACACAAGAACCTTCAAAAAGGAAGAATTACAAAATCTTAGATCCAGGTATTTTTCCATCGATGACAAAGGAAAAATCAGTTTTGATTTTTTGAACCAAGTTGTAGATGATTTTATGGCTCATCATATGCCTGAGTCGGCAAAAAGCCAAACTGTCAAAAATAGTTACAAATCACAACCACACCGACTTGTTTATTTATTACTACGTGACCTACAAACAGTTTACATCAATCTCATCGAAGGTTATGTTCGGTTAGGTGATAAAAACCAAAATCAAGAACTTCTCATCATCCAACCAGGTCTTTTTAGAAACGAAATTGACCAACTGAATACACTTGTTCGAACCATTGATAATTTTAATAAAAAATTTCCAAGTTTCCAATATAGTTTCCAACAGTATGGTATGGATTATAGCACAGGGAATGCCGCAAGTGATCAAATTGCGGGAACCATTGTCCAAGCACTCCAAGATGCTTCTGAATTTTTTGGAAGTTTTGCTGGAAAACTCAATATCATCGTGGAAAACCACTTGATGGCAAAGGTGACAGAATCAAAGGGAAAAACAAACGACAAAATCATTTCCACCAAAGACAAAGTCATCGAAGAAGTAAAAATTGCCCAAAGGTTTATACCTCACTACGACAAAGCAGTTGTTGCAAAAGAAAGAATCAATGGAATGAAAGTGGAAGATGTTTTCATTCAATTTACAAAGTATTTATACAATTATGCTGTTATCTTTAAAGACCCAACAACTACATCCAAACTAACAGCTCACAGAAAAATCGAACAAGAACTGATCAAACTCAACAAAGAATACGAACGACTTACCTACTCTACTTTTCACAAAGATAGTGGGAATCCAGAACCAACTTCAGGAGAGGCAAATAGTTCGGAATCGAATGAGACAGGCGAAACAACAGGGGAAGAGGAAGATACTTGAGAGTTCTTACAGGATTACAACCGTCAGGAAAATTACATTTAGGTAACTACTTCTCAGCGATCAAAAAAATCTTAGATTACCAATCAAAGGAAGAATTATTATTATTCATCGCGAACCTTCATGCCTTAACTACCTTTCGTTCCAAAGAAGAACTAAAAGACTACACCTTGGGTTGTGCAATCGACTTACTGGCACTAGGTGTTGATCCAAACAAAACAGTTTTTTGGGTACAAAGTGATGTCCCCCAAGTCACAGAACTCACTTGGTATTTATCACAATCGATTACTGTTTCGCAATTACAACTTGCCCATTCTTTTAAAGACAAAGTTGCCAAAGGATTTGTTCCAGGGGCAGGTCTTTTTACCTATCCGATCCTTATGGCAAGTGACATCTTACTGTTTTCAGCAGAAAAAGTTCCCGTCGGAAAAGACCAAAAACAACATTTGGAATTTGCTCGGGACATTGCAGAAAAATTCAACTCTCAATTTGGATCTGTTTTGACACTCCCAGAACCAGACATTGATGAAAACACAGCAACGGTTCCTGGTGTAGATGGTGCAAAGATGTCTAAATCGTATAACAATACGATTGATTTTTTTGGTACCGAAAAAGAGATCAAAAAGAAAGTGATGTCGATTGTCAGTGATTCAAAAGCCATCGAAGAACCAAAAGATCCTGACCAGTCTATCATTTTCCAAATTCATTCTTTATTCTTAACGAATTCCGAAAAAGAAGTACAAAAACAAAAATACAGACAAGGTGGATTTGGATATGGGGATTTAAAAAAAGACCTCTTAGAATCCATACTGAATCATTTTACACCTTTCCGATCCAAACGAGAGGAACTCTCACAAAACTTAGATTATGTTCATTCTGTATTAAAAACTGGAAAACAAAAAGCACAAGAAGTTGCGGAACAAAAATTAAGTGAAGTGAGAAACACACTCGGCATTTATCCTTTCTAAATTTAAAGGAGACCAAGTATTTCATTTTTGAACCTCTCCTTGTGTGAGAGTAAACACAAAACTACTTCCTAATTCTAACTTTGGATGGTTTTGTTTAGGAATTTGTGTTACAGCCACAACAATCAAAATCGGAAACAAAATCCCTGGGATTTATGCATTTCTCTTTTTGTTCCAACTGCTTCTCTTTTTCCCATTCGTAATCCTTCCTCCAAGGCTCACAAAACATTACAATCGTCGTATCCCGTGGGTGATTGTTGCATCGTTTCTATTTTTACTCTTTGCCGATACCAACCAATCATTGTCTCAAAGGTTACCAAAACGTTTTTTCCGAGACTTTTTAAAACAAGAACTGAGCATAGCACCACTTTCTCCATTTGAATCACGAATTGTAATGGGCCTTGTGACTGGTTCCACAAAAGAAATTCCAAAAGACTTCAAAGAACTAGCAAAGGAATCTGGCATCTTACACCTATTTGCTGCTTCAGGACTTCATTTAGGAATTTTTATTGGATCCATTCAATTTTTAGGAAACTTAATTTTTTCCAAACACCGTTGGTTATCCATCCTATTCTCACTTGGATTTGGATTTTTGTACTTATATGTTTTAAACTTTCCTGTCTCATTTGTAAGAGCTTACCTCTTTGCATTTTTGACATTAGTCTCATCTTTATTTTACCGCAAAATTGCCGTTAGTGATTTACTGATCATATCTTCTGCGACCATTGCATTGTTTTGTTTCTCAGACTTTTTAAGCATTGGATTTTTACTCTCCTTTAGTGCTGTTTTTGGAATCTTTTATCTCAAACCCAGTCTGGACCAAATATTTTATAAAGGTAGTAAATCCTTCTTAAAGGAAAATTTTACACTCACAATCGTTTGTTCCTTATGTTCGTTCCCGGTTCTTTTGTATTATTTTCGCTCTTATTCATTTGGAGGGATTTGGATCAATTATTGTTTGGTTCCACTTGCTGGAATCTTACTTCCTAGTTTGTATATGACACTCCTCCTCCAAAGTTTTTTACCAGGTTCACTCTCACTTCTTTTATCCCATTGGATTTGGATACCGGCAAGTTACTTACTTTCCTTTTTTCTAAAACTCTTCCAATGTTTATCAAATTTCGAAAGAGCTTACAAGGAATGGAAAGCGGAATCTTCCCTTCTATTCATGTTATCACTCCTTCTTATTTTGATCCTTTGGGGACTACATCGTTACAACCTAAACCAAAACAGAATCACCAATCGATTGATCCTTAGTGTATTGTTTCTATTTTTTCCATTTAGTTTTTGGCACGAAGAGGTTAAGCCTCTACCGATTCTCACCCAATCGGGCAAAGGGTATTTTACAATCACTCTCGAAAACAAAATGTATCTTTATGGAATTTGTTCGCCTCATAAACGGATCGGCCTCCCAAATACAATCCATCCAATCAAACAAATCTTATTTGAATCAGAATCTTGTTTGCAAACAGCTTTAAGACTGCAAAAAAAAGAGAAAATTAAAGATGTGATTTTTTTCGAAACACAGGCTTCCCCTTTCGTTCGGCAATATGAAAAACAAGGTATCAAAATCCAATCTTCACTCCGAATGGGAAACGATCTCACAAAGAATGTAACATTATTTCGATTTGATGGCAATCCGAAGGAAGTGAACTCCTTATTGCGTGCCTTAAAAGAATCGGAAACATTCAATTCCTTACAAAAATGGAAGGGAATCTTGGTTCTCGATTTCCCTCCTTGGAAAAAAAAGGAAGCAAAAGAATGGATCACCTACCAAAAACTACTTGGGATTTCTAACGCATGGAAAATCATCATCGTTGAGGATCAATTTGAAATCTCCTTATTCCACTATCTCACAAATCCAAACCTTCTTTGAACAAAAAGGAATCAGAGCCCAAAAAAAATTTGGTCAAAATTTCCTAATCGATCAAAACATTGTGGAATATATCGTCAATACCGCAAAACCATTGTTTACTGAAGATGATGTATCTTTGGCAGAAATTGGAATTGGACTTGGAACTTTAACTTATCCAATTTTGAGTTTAGGAAAACATACTGATTTATTTGAAATTGATTTTGCTTACATCCAATTGGCAAAAGAAGATATTTTACCTAAATTTCCCAAAGCAAATTTATTTGCAGGTGATGCCTTAGAAAATTTACACCATATTTTTCCTAAAAAAGTTTTTGTATTTGGAAACTTACCTTACCACCTCACAACAGAAATCATCAACACACTGATCATTCATTGCCGAAACTTCCAAGGTGGAATTTTTATGGTACAAAAGGAGTTTGCAGAACGGCTTGTGAAAGAAACCTCTTCTCTCTCCGTATTTTTATCTGCCTTCTGCGAAGTGAAATACCTAAAGACAGTCCATAAAAATTGTTTTTTTCCCATTCCCAAAATCCATTCCGCTCTCATTTTACTCTCTCCCAAAAAAGAAAAGGGCAAACAGCACTGGTCTCCTCAATCAGAAGTGGAAGTGGAAATTTGGTCTCGGATGTTACGAACTGTGTTTTGGGGCAAACGAAAACAAATCCAAGTGAGTTTAAGGGAATCTCCCTTTTCAGATGATCCCATTTTCCGTGAGGCACTGGGTGAAGCATTGGTTCGTTCAGAAATCCCTCCTACCAAACGACCTGAAGAATTGAACCGTGAACAATTTCTGAATCTTGGTCAACATTTACTTGACATTTTGTCAAAATGATGTCAAATATAGTCCGCTATGTTTGAGAATTTCACACCCCCTCCCATTGTAACGTATGCCATCCCCGTTTTTTTCCTTTTGATTGGCATTGAAGTGTACATCGGTTACCGCAGGAACAAAGACCTGTACCGGTTGAATGATTCGATTGCCGATTTGAGTACGGGAATCATCTCCCAAATTTGGGGCCTTTTCCAAAAAGGTGTGGGTTTATATGCCTATTTTTATATCTATGAACACTTTCGATTTTTTGAATTTGCCATGACAAACCCTTGGGCATGGGTGCTTTGTATTGTCGGTCAAGATTTCTGTTATTATTGGTCACACCGCTTAGCACATGAAGTGAATTTCCTTTGGGCTGGACACGTCATCCACCACCACAGTGAAGAATACAACCTTGTGGTTGCCCTCAGACAAACTGGTCTTGGCGGCCTTGTGACTTGGGTATTTTATGTGCCACTCGCTCTCATTGGGTTTCACCCATGGATGTATCTTGCCAGCGGACAAATCAATCTTATCTACCAATTTTGGGTACACACAAAAGCAGTAGGTAAAATTGGAAAGATTGGTGAGTACATCCTTTCGACACCTTCTCACCACCGAGTGCACCACGCGATTAACCCGATCTACATCGACAAAAACCATGGTGGGATTTTTATCCTCTTTGATCGTATGTTCGGGACTTTCCAAGAAGAAACAGAACCTTGTGTGTATGGAACTGTAAAACCACTTCGCAGTTTTAACCCAGTGTATGCAAACTTCCACTACTACTGGGAACTTCTAAAACAAGCCTTTGCCGCCGAATACTTTATGGATAAAATCCGTGTCTTTTTAAAACCACCAGGTTGGTACCCAAGACAGGGAAACCAACCAGCAGGATTTTTACCCATTCCAGAAGTAAGCCCAAATTCATTCCAAAAGTATGACCCTAAACCTGCTACTGAAGTAAAAACCTATACAACCACTTGGTTTGTTTTGGTCTTACTCCTCTCGTTTGCGTTTTTACTCTTTGTTCCGAAGTTCAGTTTTGTCTCCCAAGTCCTTGTTACGATTTGGGTGACACTTTCCCTCGTTTCCATCAATGCACTGATTGAAAACAAATCTTGGGCGGGGGCCTTGGAGATTACAAGACTCCTCTTTGGATTTTTAGTGCTTGGATACTTTGATGTCAATTGGGCATATTATGCCATTGGCATTGTTTGTTTGGTGATTGCCGGTATTTATCTCTACCGCACTGGCCAACAGAAAACACAAGCCGCCTCCTAATCGGAACCGAAAGAAAGGATCGAAACCCAATCGGTCCTTTCCCTTCCCTTATCCCCTGTTTCTAAAACCATTCCAATCTAATTAACAACGTTAATTTTTCATTTCCTTCCGAGAAAAGGAAATGACAGAGACTGGACCCACTTTCTTATGTCACATAAAAGCCATGATTGACGCAAGTTTCCGACCTCTTCGCCTTGACCAGGTGGGTGGCCGTGAGAATTTGGCATTGCACCATAGTTTTTGAGGCGAAATGAGATGAAGCGAAACCGCAGTTACTATATCATACTGGTCCTAATCCTCTTTGTCGTGACCTACTCGGCCTATGCGGCATACCAAAAGCAAAAAAATGGTCCTGTTTTTTTAGACAATCATGTGTTCCAACGGTATAACGACCAATGGGGCCTTTGGGTGGATCTCAATGCAGAGAAAAAATCCGTATTGGAAAAGGCATCTGAATTCGGTGTGCTTGCCCAAGAGGTAATGGAAATCAACCACCTCACGGAAACCGAACTCAAACGTTTGAAACGCTCCGTATTTTTCCCTTATTCCGCTGAATACATGCGGAACCTCCAAGAAAAAGAACTCTTTCGTGAAACCATCGATTCTCCGATCGACCAATTCATTTGGCCAGTGTTACCCAATAACAAATCTCGAATTTCTTCTCGGATTGGAAGGCGTTGGAACACTTGGCATACAGGCCTTGACATCGCCATTCCGAAAAACTCGATCGTACTTGCGGCAGCAGATGGAGTGGTAGAAGAAGCGGGGAGAGGTGGTGACTATGGACTGGCTGTTAAAATTTACCACCATGACATGAACCATTTCCATACAGTGTATGGGCATAACCAAGAGTTACTCGTAAAACCTGGTGACATTGTGAAAAAAGGACAAATCATCGCTTTTTCTGGTAACACGGGAAAGTCAACAGGACCTCATGTCCATTTCGAAGTTCGATTTCATAATGTGTATTTGAATCCTGAAAACTTTCTCACTCCATTTGAAGAAGGTGTTGCCACAAACCTTGTCGGATTTGCAGACTAAGTATTTGTGACAAACCTTACAAAGCATAGTTGGACAGATGAAATTTATGACCGTCTGACAACACTGATACCTAATAAAACAGGCATTGTCTGTTTTGATTTTGATAATACACTGATCCGTAATGATTTTGGCGAAAAAATCATGGACCAAATCATCAGGGAAAATCTTACATTTTTACCGACTGATCTCTCCTCTTTTTTCCGTGATAAAAAACTTTGGAAAGACCACACAAAACTCAGTTTAGCTGAAAAAGAACATTTGATATGGGAAGAGTATTCTTTCCAATTAAAAGAATTTGGAGTTGAAAGAGGGTATCGTTGGACTTGTTTTTTATTCCAAGGTCTATCAAAAGAAGATTATTACGAAATTGCAAGACGTGCTTGGAAACGAGTAAACTTACCTGAAGATGAGTCTGGAGTTTTTCCTCAAGTGGAAATGAAAGATTTAATCCAATACTTACACCACCATAAATGGCAAGTCTACATTGTAACAGCTTCTCCTGAACCAGGCATTGCTGCCATCGCTCACCACTTTCCTGTGTTAGAAAGTAACGTCATTGGTATGAGACAAACCTTAGATGGAAATGAAAGGTATACTCACGAACTCATTGAACCATATACATATGGCGAAGGGAAAGTCAAAGCAATCGAAGAAAGAATTGGCCAGTATCCTGATTTGGTTTTTGGTGATTCGTTTAATGACTATCCCATGTTAACCAAAGCCAAAGAATTCGGAGTGGCCATTGATAAAGGTGATCCTGAATTTGTTAAGGCCTGCAGTGCAAAAGGAATCCTCATCCAACCATATTTTACCTACCAAACTGTAATCAAATGAATCGATTGTATTTAGTATCCAATTCCATTGGAAACGACTTAGACCTTCCACCACGCACAAAACAATTGCTAGAGGAAGCAGATTGGATCTTAGGGGAAGAACAAAGGACCACTTCTACCCTACTGAAAAAACTAGGGATCTCAAAACCATTTGACCTTCTCAATGAACATACTTCGAGAACCGAGATGGATGAAATTGGAATGAAACTTGCCATGACAAAACGCACTTGTCTCATCTCTGATTCTGGAAGTCCAGGCCTCGAAGACCCAGGTAAGTGGCTTGTCCCACTCGCTTGGGAGATGGGAGTGGAAGTGAGATCGGCACCAGGTCCCACTGCACTTGTTTCAGCTCTCACCAGTTCTGGTTTTGCGACCTCACCTTTTTTATTCCTTGGATTTTTACCGAGAGAGGAAAAAGAAAGGGAAAAGACTTTAAAACAATACTTAGGACTAGGGATCACACTCGCCTTTTACGAAACCCCATACCGAGCTAAACATTGCCTGGAAACTCTCGCCAAAATCCTTCCTAATGATCGAATGCTCTTTTTGGCACTGGGAATTTCGTTCGCACACGAAACTTCTTTCCGCGGGACAGCCAAAGAAGTCCAAAAAAAATTCCCACAAGGGATGAAACTCCCACCTGTGTTTGTCATCGAAGAGAAAAAAGAAAGACACAAACGATAGTTTCTTGACAGTACCTCTGTTATATTGGACGCTTGGACAATGGTCAGTAAAGTAGAACAAATAAGTGACGGATTAGATCCTTTAATTTCAGAATCGGGCGACTATATAACAGATGTTGTCAAAGAAAACCTGAAACTCATCCGTCATACCAAAGGATTTTCTTTGGACAAACTCGCAAACCGATGTGGTGTCAGCCGAGCGATGTTGTCTCAAATTGAACAAGGGAAATCTGTGCCGACCATCTCTGTTTTATGGAAAATTGCAAACGGGCTCAATGTTCCTTTTTCCGAACTCCTGAAAGAAAAAAACCAAGACGGAATCCATATCTTAAAAGCAGAAAACTCCAAGGTTTTATATTCCAATTCAAAGGTGTTTGCAAGCCGTGCCCTGTTTCCATTCCTAGGAAACCGCAAAACAGAATTTTATGAACTCATATTAAAGCCGGGTGGACATGAAGTTGCTGAACCACACAAAACAGGGACCACAGAAAACCTCGTTGTTGTCTCTGGGAAACTTCGATTGCGTGTAGGGGAAAAGGTAGTAGAACTTGAGCCAAAAGACTCTGTGTTTTTTAAGGCAGATGTCTCTCATGAATATTCCAATCCTACAGACCAAGAAACTCTTATGTACTTGGTGATGGATTACACGGATGAAATAGGTTAAGTTTGGAATACCGAGAATTAAAAGTCAATTTACCAAAAGAATTATCAGATCCATTTTATGAACTTCTAGATTCTTTGCAATGTGCTGGTTATTATGAAATTCTTTTTGACGGTGAAGCACCAAAAGAAAAAGACCAGGGCCTCATCCGAGACAATACAAATATTCGTATTTATTTACAACCTGATGAAGTAGAAAAGGAATTAAAAATTCTAATCTTTCTAAAACTTCATACACCTAACAATTCTAATTCGGAATCGCGTATCATTGAAACCAGGGATTACGAAGAAGCATACAAAGAATATTACAAACCCTTCCCTATTGGAAATAAAATTTGGGTGATCCCTACTTGGGAAAAAAATGAACCGAATACAATCGCATTATGGAAACCTACGGGAGGCATTCCTCTTTTCATTAACCCTGGTGTGGCATTCGGAACAGGTCACCATGAAACGACCAAACTCATTTTAGAACATTTGGATTCATTATTTGCAGAAGGTAAGTTTTTATTCCAATCAGCATGTGATGTAGGGACAGGTTCTGGAATTTTATCGATTGGTCTTGCTAAGTTTGGAGTGAGTAAAATTTTTGCTTTGGACATAGATCCAAATGCTGTGAAAGCAGCTTGGTCTAACTGGACTGAAAACGAATACCCAAAAGGATTTCAATTTAGTGTAGAAGAATCAGGGATCGACAATCCTAAACTTTCTAATGAAAGATATGATTTGGCAATTGCCAATATAACGTTTGCAGTTCTATCACAAAACATCCGTCATCTGGCAAAAATCAATGCACCTAGAATTATTTTTTCAGGAATCATCACCGAGAAAAAAGATGAATTTTTAAGTTTATTACAAAGTCATTTGCCAGGAAAACTCCTTTATTCCAAGGAATGGAATGAATGGTGGGTTCTCGACTGGCAAAAAAATTAATCACGATTGAGAAATTTGATCAAACTGACCTGATTCCCTTTGTCGTTGTATTCAATTCGGTCAAATACCGATTTTGTCATGAGGATCCCTCTTCCGTGTTGGACATGTGCCTCGTTCATTGCATCTAACGATTTTTCCATATGTTTTTTATGATCAAATCCTCTACCTTCATCGGTGATTCGATAAGCTACATATTCATTGCTAAAGGAATATTCTATTTTTACTTTTTTGTGACGATACCTTGGATCTTCTTGTCGTTTTTGCAAAAACTCTAAGTAATTTCCTTCCATCAGTGCTTTTGATTTTTCATCAAAACTGATATTCAAATTTCCATGTTCAACAGCATTGATGATGATCTCTCGAACAGAAGAGCGAACTTCCGTTTGTTCAATGTTTGTTAGATATTTTGCTAATTGCGAAGTTATTTTTTGGGAAACAAGTTCTGCATTTCGTAGATAATTATTCATAGAAAGTTCAATTTTTTCAGAATCAATGAGTTGGATAATGGTATCTTCATATTCGGGAGATAAGGTCATTAACACTTCTCTTGTTTCTTCAAAATCAATGTATTGGATACGACATACCATTTCTTTTGGTTCTTTTACATACTTTTGTGACAACTCAGTTCGAAAGTTGATTGCAGATCCAGTCATCTTTAAATCTGTGAGTTTGTCATTTACATACATCACGTTATAATCTGATTTTTGGTCTCTTCCTGTATAAAGGATTTCTGTAATTTTTTTGTTTCTCAAATCATCTAATCGATAACCAAGGTGTTTTGATAATGATCGATTCGCATTGATGATTTCGAAATCTTCATTCATCATTAAAATCACTTCATCAGAACCTTGGAAAATTTCTCTAAAACGTTTTTCAGATTCTTCAATTTTTATCTTAGCATGAGACAGATCCCTTAGATTTTCCCTCAAACTTCTGGTTAAAAAATTGATTCTGTCTGCCAAACCTAATGATAATAAAATTGTTTGTAAGGCTGTTCCAATTTGAATGGTCCATCTTGTGATATGATTGTCTGATAAAAATCCTAAACTTTTTAAAGAATATAACAAAACACCTAACAAAAAAAACAACCAAGAGATTAGATAATACCGCGCAGTTCGAACATTTGCCAAAAATGTATATGTTCCACTATACACAAGTAAAAGAGCTGTGGGAACAGTTAACAATATAGAGGTGACCATCGCAACTCGGTAGTGTAAAAAAAACGTAATGAAAGAAAACAAAACAAGGATTCCTACCCAAACCCACATCAATTTGGAAACTTTTGGGAGGTGTTTTTTCAAACTTAAATAATTATGAGTAAAAATGATTCCCGTGATGCAGGACAAACAGATAAAAAATGGCAAGGAATAATTTGCCCAAAAGACCCAATTGGGCCAAATGTACTGAAAAGCAAATCCATTGTTCACTAGGTGAAAGAAAAATATAGAACTGATGAAAAAAAGATACAGTAGATAACTTTTTTCATACGTAAAAATATAAATGAAAAAATTGTAAGCAATCATCACAAACAATATTCCGTAAAAGATCCCGAAGATTATCTGTTCCTTGTTTATCTTTTCATTAAATTCTCGTTCCGTCCAAAGTTCCAATGCCAATGGGATAGTTGATTCGGATCTAATTTTGAGATAATAGACAGAGTTTGTTTTAGGAAGTGTTTCGAAGGGAAAAACAGGATTTCTGTATTCCACGTTTCGTTCGGAAAAAGGAGAAGTGTCGCCAAGTTTTCGTAAGGAATTTTTGGGAACTGGGTCACCTAAAATTTGGATTTCGTCTATCAGAGGAAAATCAAAT
Source organism: Leptospira sp. (assembly GCA_016742255.1). Classification (GTDB taxonomy): domain Bacteria; phylum Spirochaetota; class Leptospiria; order Leptospirales; family Leptospiraceae; genus Leptospira_A; species Leptospira_A paudalimensis. The sequence continues at coordinate 127,720 of JACVCB010000002.1, read as the reverse complement.
AACAAATTCCAGCGCACTATTTGTGAACTTGGATTGGTAACATCTAATTTGACCCAAAACACAGACTGAGAAAAACCTAAATTAGGTGAGGAGAGTTGTTTGAATTCTCCATCTTTTTCACCCGAAACAATCGTTGATTCTGGAATCGATTGGGTAGGGTCTTCCAAAACCAAAACTTGGTTCCAGATTGCCACTCCACTCATTTCGGTAGCCAAATCAATTTTAGGTGCCGAACTTAAGAAATTGGCAGGAAGGAATAGTAGAAACGCAAGAAGGAAGGAGAGGATTGGAATATTAAAAACTGTCTTTGTATTTCGCATAAAAAAGCCAAGGTCAATAGAATCTATTTTTGTAATTTTTCTAGCCTTTTTTGTTTTCAGTGGTAAAATAGGGGAAAGTTCTATGAATCGAAAAACATTCCTTAAAAATTTGACTGCCACAGCAGCGGGCTTAAGCCTCCTCTCCCCTAAAAAATTCTACGGACAATCCACAGGTGTGGTAAACGCAGAAACAAAAACAAGAACCTCAGGTGCAAAAAAAGCCATCGTACTCGGTGGGGGTTTGTCGGGACTTTATTCTGCCTACTTATTAAAACAAACGGGTTATGATGTAACAGTCGTCGAAAGAGGAGACCAATTTGGAGGAAGAATTGCCACCTATTCCAATCCTAGTTTGGGAATTGTACAAGACTTAGGTGGTGAATGGATTAGCGAGAACCAAACAGACATTAAGAGTCTTGTCAAACAACTAGGGCTTGAGTTAGTGAATGCAAATGTCACAGAACGATTTTCATTATCTAAAAACAATTCCGACCTACATAAAATTTCTAGTTCATCCATCGATACATTAGATAAAGTCATTGATTTACACAAATCTTTAGGCACAGGCCAAAAACAAGGATTGGATAAAATCAATTTTTCATCTTATGCAAGGTACCAAGGATTAACAGAAGAAGAAATAAGGTCAATGAATGATCTTTATCGTATCATTTTGGGTGCTGACTTAAACCAAATCTCCAGTGAATCGGTATTAGATGACCTCTCAGCACTGCAATCTGCACTCAAACCGAAGTATTTGGTTAGTAGCGGAGCAGAACAAATCATCCAAGCACTTGTATCACAATTAAAGGGACAAGAATTATTACTTGGGGAATCAGCAACAAAAGTTTCCCAACAGAAAAACCAAGTGTCTGTTGAGTTATCCTCTGGACGTATCATCAAAGGAAATTTGATTGTTTGTACATTGCCTTCTGCAGCTGTGTTAGACATCAAGTGGACACCAACTTTACCGAAGGATCTAATCTATTCTGCTCTGCGCATGCAAACAGGTAAAATTTCAAAGAACATCTGTTTTGTAAAAAGTAATAGTACTTATTCTAATTTTTTCCAGTCCACGAATACGGCCGCTGAAACTTTATATGTTTCTGACCAAGCGATTGGCCAAAATATAACGGCCCTTACTTCAATTTCAACAGGAGATAAGGCTTCCCTCTTTGAAAAAGGAAGTGATCGTCAGAAAAAAAATCTGATGTTGTCTGCTCTGGAAGAATTGGGCAATTTTGAGTTATTACAAGAAAACCCTTTCCATTTCCATAGTTTTCAAAAAACAACCGGTAGGTCAGGGTTTGTATCCCTATTCCCACCAGGTAGTTATGGAATCAAAGATGTTTGGAACGAACCGTTTGAAAGAGTATTTTTTGCAGGAGAACATCTTGCCTTACACACGGGAAGTATGGATAGTGCAGTTGCCTCTGCCATCCAAGCCATTAGTAAAACTTAATTTATTTTTAATCCAAAGATAAAACGTAACGATCGCGATCTTTTGATTAAAATCTCATAGAGTAGAAAACTAAACACCAAAACAAAAAGATTATGAAAGAGAAACTTACCCCAAATAGGGTAAGGACTTTCTTTCATCATATAAGCATACGTTAGTGAAATTGGATGGTGTAATAAGTAAATTGGTAAACTTGCTTCGATGATATATGTTCCCATTTTACCTTCATCATTTCCGAATTGAACAAAGGCAAATACAAAGAATACAGTCCATAAAAATGGCGAAAGAACCCATAAAAAAATGTGGAGAATACGATACATTGGATTTGCATAGGAAAAATAAATCCATAAAGGATCGGAAATTTCTAACTCCATGAGTAAAAGAGAAACTAAGATAGCCCAAACCAAAATCGCGTAAGGTTTTAATTTTGGCATGGAAACTTCAAAAAGTATCTCCTTCCAAAAAAAACAAAACACACCCACAATAAAAAAAGCAAACTGGTAAACAAAGGTTAATTTAAAAATACCGTAAATAGATTCCCCTTTTCCAAATTGTGTATGGGCCAAGAGAACTAGAATAAAAGAAAAACAAAGTAGATAAAATACTTTTCCGTATAAATTTCTAAATGGTTTCCACTTAGCAAATCGATTCAAAGGTTTTTGTACCAGAACATAAATCATACTAAACAAAAACAAATCAACTAAAAACCAAATATGAGAATGTTGAAACTTATCTTTTGTAAAAAACGAACTCAAAAAATCCACTAAACTTACATTAGGTGCATTCAGTTTTTCCATCAAAAAATATTGAATCGGAGCTAGAAACAACAATCCAAAAATTGTTGGTATGAATACTCTTTTTAATCTCCCATCTAAATAAAATGAAGTTCCTTTTTTTTCAATGACCATTGCTGAAAAAAAACCAGAAATCATATAAAACATTGGCATTCGAAAACTATGGATCCAATAACAAAAGTAGGATAAAATTTCACTTCGTTCTTCTGTTTGGATGGCATATTTGATATCTGAAGCGTAAACAATCGCAGAATGGAAAACAATCCCAAGTAATAAGGCAAAAGAACGTAAATTATCTAGGTATATGAGTCGTCCCATTCCTCCATCTTTTTCTTGACGAAGGGAAAATAACAGATTTTTTTAAGGTATGACCGATCCTCCGCTAGAACCATTTTTCTCTGATGTCAGCGATGAAGAAATCAAAAGGGAAAGGAAAAAAGCCAAAGACTTAAAAAATACAGCTTGGTGGAAAAACAAACGTGCCTCTGGAATTTGCCATTATTGTGGTAAAAAATTCAAAGTTGAAGACCTAACAATGGACCATCTAATTCCACTTATACGAGGTGGGAAGTCAGTCAAAGCTAATTTAGTTCCAGCATGTAAAGAATGTAATTTCAAAAAAAAACATAGTCTACCCTTTGAGAAGGAATTCTTTAACTAATGGAAAATAAGGAATTTGGATTCCAAGCAGATGATTTTTTACCCAACCGAACTTCCGAAGAAATTGATTTGGTGGATGAAAAAGGAAATAGTTACCAATGGGAAGTTTTTTATTCATTTTCTTTACTCGGAAATGATTATCTCGTTTTTATACCCACAACAGAGCAAGAATACCAATTTGTGAATGTAGAAATGGATGATCCAGATTCGGAAGTGCCAGGATACATAGTCATGCGACTTGGGCAAGACGAGGCTGGGGAAGAAATTTTAGAAGAAATTTTGGATGAAGATGAACTAGAAGAAGTTCGTGAATTCGTAGAAGATGAAATTGGTTTAGTTGGCCAATTCCTCAACCAGGAGGAATGACCAAGGTCTCACCTTTACTAACCACTTCTCCTTTCTGATTAGACCAAACAATTTTCATTTTAACGGCTTTTATCCTTTCTACTTTTTCAACCACTTCCACCAAACAGGTGATTGTATCTCCAAAATAAACTGGTTTTCGAAACTTAGTTGTTGTTTCTAAAGCAACAGTTCCTAGGCCAGGCAACTTCATTCCCAATACAGGAGCAAGTAAGGAAGCAGCAAGGCCCCCATGTGCGATTCTTGTTCCAAAACTAGTTGTTTTGGCATATTCCTCATCCACATGTAATGGATTAAAATCTCCACTAATCCCAGCAAAAAGATAAACATCTGTTTCTGAAATTGTTTTTGTAAACGATGCTTTTTCTCCAATTTGGATTTCTGAAAAACGTTTTCCTTGATTGTACATAAAACCTACAACTATGTATATTATTTTGAATTTATTCTTTTAGGCGAAAATGAAAAATGATAAAAGACACCTTGGCCAGGGCTTGAGGAACATTCAATCTCTCGCCCATTTAGTTGACTACTCAATGAAAAGATAACTGACAATCCAATGGTTTCTGCTTTTCGATAATCAAAACCAATTGGAAATCCACTTCCATTATCACGATATTTTAATTCGAATTGACCATTTTCATTTACAATAAATTCAATTTTGATTTGTGCATCTTCTTTTGGAATTTTAAATGCGTGTCTAAAACTATTAGTTAACATCTCTGTTATCATAAGTCCCATTGGAATTGCATCTATGATATTAAACTCCATTTTTTGAATATCTAGTTCGATGAGAATATCTGTACGCATATACATGAGTTTTATATTTTCAACAAGACTTGTGATATAATCGACAGAACTCAAACCTGATAAGTTTTTACCGCTGTATAATTTTTCATGCACAAGTGCAATAGCTTTAATTCTAACAATACTTTGTTCCAAAATATCTGCAGTTTCAGGGGGAGAGGAATATACTTGTAATTGCAAAAAGGAAATGATAACAGCGAGGTTATTTTTAACACGATGGTGGACTTCCGTTAGCAAAGTTTCGTTTTCTTTTAAAGATTGCTCCAGTTTGGTCTGATTCTCCATATAACTGGTCATATCCGAGATAACAGCTACTGCTTTGTTTGGACTTCCATCTATTGAGGGAATGAATAATCGGTGTTCCAATGCCCATTTGATTTTTCCATCCTTCATCTGAATCCGATACAATAAACCTGTATGATTTTCTCTTAATTGATTCATCCATATTTGAGTCATACGCGCACGGTCAGCCTCATAAACACGATCTATCAATATTTGCGGATTCGATAAAATATCGCCAGTTTTGGCATCAAATAACCGGCAGACTTGTTCACTCAAAAAATCAATTTTCCAAGTATCCAAATTAAAGACGATCACTGCATCTTCAATTCGTTCCAATATAACTTGGAATAATTGATCCGATTCAAACTTCTCGGACAAAACTTTTTTTTGGTATTTTAATTCCCGAACTAACAGAAAATAGATGATAAAGGCTGAGATTGTAACAAATCCCCACCCTTTTAAGCTTTGAATTTCCCTAATATCTTCTGCTGAAAGCGAAAATAAGGAAATTGCATAATCAGAGTAATAAATCCACAGATACCCGAAGAACAAATAAAAAATTGCAATCCGGGCAGCTGCTTTCACAATTTAAGCTAACTCCTGAAGAGAAGAAAACCTTGTATGAACTGTTTCCTCAATTGAATTTGCTAACTCTCTATAGAGATTCCAAATTTCATTGAGTTCTTTTTTTACGAATTGATTGAGTCGGCTCATGGACATTAAATACTTACCCACAAGATAATACGAAAGTAACTTCCGATCTATCATTTTTTCTTCTTTTGGATAAGAATCTATCGTTTTATGAGTGTCAATTTCAGATAAACATAGGATCACAAAAACCGATAACACATCTGCAAAAGCAAATTCAATGGATTGTTGTTTTTTACGGTTTGGTTCCCCATCCATTATTAGAATGATATCAAAAAGTAAATTTTGAATGGAATCAGTTACACTCTGTGGATTTCCAATGGCACTAAATTCTTTTTGAAATTTTTCCTTACCAGGATATAACGAAGAAATGATTGATCTTTGGATCTCACTTGTTCCACCACCAATCGTTCCCAATTTGACATCACGATAAAATCTTTCAACAGCATACTCTTTCATGTAACCATATCCACCAAACAATTGTACAGTGTCTTTTGCTACGTCTTCAGCGAGTTCAGATGAAATTAATTTACCTAAACTACTTTCAAGTGGTGAAGGAATTCCCCTATCTTTTCTCTCTGCTACCCAATAAATCAATCTTCTGGCTGCTTGGATATAAACCCAGTTTCTTACAAGAATATCTCGCATTCCATAAAAACTGGATATCGATTTCCCAAATTGGACTCTTTCATTGGCATATCGCATTCCTTTGCGGAAACAGAACTCCATTGCTCCACTTAATCCAGCAACAAAAACAGTTCTTTCCCATTCCAAAGTTTCCTTTCCTATCCTCATAAAACCAGTGTTTAATGGTCCAAGAAGGTTTTCTTTTGGAATGATCATATCTTCGAAAACCAGTTCAGCAGTCATAGAAGTATGATGGCCTAATTTTTTTAAAACCTTACTCACCTTAAATCCTGGTGTGTTGCTTTCCACGATAAACGCAGAGATTCCCATGGGTCCTCTTCCTTTTTCGGAAGTTCTTGCCATGACAATAAACACCTGACCGACAGGACCATTTGTGATAAATGTTTTTGATCCATTTAATTTCCATCCACCTTCCACTTCTTCTGCTTTTGTTAGAAGGGAAGCTGCATCGGAACCTGACGCTGGTTCTGTGAGAGCAAATCCTGCCATCCATTCACCAGTTGCTAATTTAGTGAGGTATTTGGCTTTTTGGGCTTCAGTTCCTTGGAATACAATTGGCATCGTACCAATAACCAAATGGGCAACCCATGATAAACCAATACCCCCATCTAATGAACCAGAAGCAAATGCATCAGTTGCGATTGAACAAAGCAAACAACTTGCACCTTCACCACCGTATTCTGCTGGTATTGTTAGACCAGTTAAACCTGCTTTCGAAAACTCTTTCCAGAGTTCGTCAGACCAAATTTCTTTTTCGTCCCTTTCTTCAGATGATGGGTATACCTTGTCTTCTGAAAATTGAAAGACTGTGTTGTAAAAACTTCTTTCCTCATCACCCAGATAAGGATTTAGTTTGGGATTAATCATTGGTAAATTCCTTCGATTTGTTTTGTAAATACTTCCGAAATTATATTTCGCTTCATTTTAAGAGTTCTTGTCATTTCCACATCTGGATCAAATGGCCTTGGCACCACATAGAAATTGTTAGCTGGAATCATTTCAAAAGACTTAAATCCATTATCCTTAGATATAATTTTAGAAATCTCCGATCGAAATAGTTCACGAACTTTCGGATTCGAGTTCCATTCAACAGCTTTGTCTTTTGATAAACCCGGAATTTTTGCTTCAACCGCCTCAAAATTCGGGACAATCAGCGCAGCCAATGTTTTTTTATCATGACCAACTACCATCACTTGATCAATATAAGACGATGTTAACAGTTTGTCTTCAATTGGGATTGGCTCAACGTTTTCACCACCTATGAGAGCAATGGTATCTTTCGATCTACCAGCAAACACAAGTTCATTTCGATGTGAAATCATCATCAAATCACCAGTGTCAAAAAAACCATCTGAATCAAAAACAACCTGATTGAGTTCAGGTCTTTTATAATAACCCTTTAATATCTGTTTGGATTTAATCCAAAGAGTCCCTTTATCTCCTGTTTTTGTTAGGATTTTACCTGTTTCATCTTTTAAACGAATAGAATAACCATCAATTGGTATTCCAACAGTTCCTTTGGTTGGTTTTGTATTGGATCGAATGGAAACAACAGCAGAAGTTTCTGTCATTCCATAACCTTCTAAAACTTTTAATCCAATGGCGGATAAAAACCCATCCACAACACTTGGTAAAGCAGATCCAGCAGAAATACAAATTCGTATCCTTCCACCCAATGCTTTGTGTATGGTCGAAAAAATTTTTATACTGAGTAACTTAAAAGGAGAGAGAAAAATTAAAATCAATAATGCATAACTACGTTTGCATAAAGAAATAATAATGTTTGGTTTTTTGATTTCAAACTCAAATCCCATAAACATCGCATAGAAACGTGCCCATGTAGCACCGACGCTTAAAAAGAAATGGAATAACTTTTCTTTGAATCCACCTTCTTTAGCAACTTTTGCCATAATCCCATTATAAACAGATTCCCATATCCTTGGAACGGATGGAAAAATCGTAGGTCGAAAATCACGAAGGTCATCCTTTAGGCTTGTCATATTGGAAACCAAAAAATCTAAACCAAGGAATATACCTGCATACTCAATGGCTCTTTCAAAGGCATGCCAAGGTGGCAATAAACTAACAGCATTGTCATTTGAATTCATATCCAAACGTGCAATCGTATTTTGAATGGCTGTGATCCATCCTTTTTGAGACAACATCACACCTTTAGGATTTCCTGTAGTCCCTGAAGTATAAATTAAAGTCGCCAAAGCATCTGGATCAATTTGTTTGATTCGATTTTCTAAGTTTTGTTTTCCATTTGTTTTCCAAATTTCTTTTCCCTTTTCCACCAAAGACAAAATAGAATTAGGTCCAGAAATAAGTTCACCTTGTTCATTTTCCAAAACAAAAATTTGTTTCAAATGAGGAAGTTCACCTAACAAGTCATCGATTCTCTTTTTGTCTTTTGGTTTTTGAACCACCAAAAACTTTGCTTCAGAATGGTTTAAGATGTATAAAATTTCTTCACGAACGATATCTGTCCCTCTTGGGACTACAACCGCACCTGCCGTTAAAATCGAAAGATCGGTCCGAAGCCAATTAACGGATGCATCACAAAAAAATCCGATTCGGTCTCCTACCTCAACACCAAGATCGATGAATCCCGAAGTCAAGTGGTCGACAAACTCTTTCAATTCTCCAAAACTGATCCCAGGAAACTCAGTGGTCGACTTCCGTTTCCGGAACGAAATTTTCGTTGGGAAGGTATTTGCGACGGATTCCAATGTTTGGTAAAGGATTTGGTAGTTTTGGTTCATAGGTTTTGCCTTTTTCAGTTCGTTCTTTTTACAGGAAATGTAGGATGGATAAAAAATCACTGTTCGTTTTTTGCAAGTTTTTTCTTATTTTTGACAAACTTTTCAGAAAGGTAGGGCATAATTATGTTCTTTTGGATCCATGACGGCCGAATTTCCCCCAATCCCCCGCAAATCCAACCCAATCGTGTCCCCATGGTCCACCCATCCGGAAAACCTTCAGCACCAGCCATTGGGGAAGGAGAACCAGGAACAACTCCCACTGGCTCTTTTCTCCACCGAACTCCAGGGGATGTTTACAAAGAATCCTCCCTTCCGACAGAAAAACCTGTTTTTTTCCTCCACGAGATCATGACAAATCCCGTTTGGACCAAAACCCAAGACGAAACCATCGAAACTTGCCTCGACTTTATGATGGAGAAAGGAATCCGACACCTTCCTGTTACCAACGAGTCGGGAAAACTAGTGGGATTTGTTTCTGACAGGGATTTGTTAGACAAAATGAAATCCTATGAAAAGGGAATGCCTGTTTCAGATGCTATGATCAAACGAGTATTAGTTGGAACTGCAGGTGCAGAAATCAGGCAGGTGACAAAGGTTTTACTTGAAGAAAGAATTGGTTGTTTGCCGATCGTAAATGACGATAATTTACCTATTGGAATCATCACAAGATCAGATTTACTTCGACTTCTTTTGAAATATCCCAATTTGAGTTTAACGGTTTAATCATTGTAAAAGGAAAATTATGATTTGGGACATTTTTGTCATATTGATTTATTTTATCATCGTGTTCTATTTTGGTTTTCACTTTGCAAAGAACACTCAGAAAGAAGATGACTTTTATTTAGCGAAAAAAGAAATCCATTGGGTGTTTTTGATGTTATCGCTAGTGGCAACTGAAACTTCTAGTTTAACATTTTTAAGTATTCCTTCCTTATCTTACAAAACAGATTTTCGTTTTTTAGAAATTGCAATTGGGTATATTTTTGGAAGGACTATTGTGGCCTTGTATCTTTTGCCTTCTTATTTTTCAGGCAATACCATCTCAGTTTATGAATATGTAGGGAATCGATTCGGAAAATCCCCTCAAAAAACGATCTCTTTTGTTTTTACGATTTCACGATTACTCGGTGATGGAATCCGTTTGTATGTAAGTTCCTTACCGATTGCATTTCTTTTGGAACGAATGGGATTTTCTGTATCACCAGAGATACTTGGAATTTTAGCTCTCACAATTCTGAGTATAGTCACCATCATTTACTCTGTGTTTGGTGGATTTAGAGCCATTGTTTTTACAGATGTCTTACAATGGATCATTTATATTGTTGGTGGGATATTTGCACTCGTATTGATTTTTTCGCAATTTGGAAGTATCGAGTTTTCAAACGCAATCCAACATTTACAATCGCTCGGAAAATGGAAGGTGTTTGTCTTTGACTATAGCCAAACAGGAGATAATAGTTATTTCATTCTGTTTGCCATCATCGGAGGCGCTTTTATCTCGATTGGTTCTCATGGAACTGATTTGATGTTAGTCCAAAGAGTGATTGCGACAAAAAATTTACTCTCTGGTCAAAAGATTTTGATTGGGAGTGGTATCGTTGTTTTCTTTCAATTTTTACTCTTTTTGTGTATTGGATCACTTTTGTTTGTTTTTTATAATGGAAAATCCATTCCGCCAGATAAAGTATTTAGTCATTTTATCATCACGGAAGTTCCATCTCCATTCCTTGGGATCCTTGTAGCTGCCATCCTTGCCAGTGCGATGTCCACTCTCAGTTCCACCATCAATTCTTTATCCCTCACTTGGGCACGGGACTGGGAAATGGACAAGTGGTTTAGTCCTAGAATTTTGTCTTTGTTCTTTGGGGTTCTTCTCTTTTTTGCAAGCCTCATTCCTTATACACTCGTCGACACTTGGGAGAAAGGAATTTTGGAAATGGGACTCACCATCTTCTCTTACACACTTGGCCCATCCATCGCTGTATTCTTTTTAGCCAAAGGGAAAAAGGAACTTCCCATCACAGGTTTTCTATTTTCTCTATTGTTTCTCTGCAGTATCTTCACTACAGTAGGTGTTGGTTTGGTTTGGAAACTTTCCTTTACCCTTCTTGTCCCGATCGGATTTGGCTCTTTACTTAGTTTTGTTTCAATAGGAAAAATGCTAAAAAAAGTTGACAGATAATCCATGATTTGTTCGTCTAAAAGGTAACAATGAAATTTTTCGCACACATTCAGCTTCTCCTCCTCCTCGAAATCTTATAATTCGAGGGAGAGAGTGCTATGTGACAAAGCCCACTCCCAACCGGGAAGTGGGCTTTTTTATTTGTTCCCCCGGTCGGTAGTGAGATCGCGAAAGACGGAGGAACCATGAAACCAAAAACCATTCATATCCAAGACGTTACCTTAAGGGACGGAAACCAAGCTTTAAAAAGACCTTGGACACTTAACGAAAAAATCGAAGTTTTCGACTTACTTGTAAGTTTAAACGTCGATGGCATTGAAGTGGGATTTCCTTCTTCCAATGAATCCGAATTTTTTACCTGCCAAGTTTTGTCCAAACGAGCACCAAAGGGCAAACCAATTGCTGCCTTGTCGAGAGCCAATGAAAAAGAAATCGCTGTTACATGGGAAGCCATCCAACATGCAGACTCACCTCGAATGCATATTGTGTATCCTGTTAGTGACTTTTCCATTAAACATGTTTTAAAGATTTCAGAAAAAGAAGTGCTTCAAAAAATTAAATCTTCTGTTTCTTTTGCACGTTCGATTGTTGGACCCAACCACCAAATCCAATTTTCAGGGGAACATTTTGGAGATGCTATCCAAAACTTCGAATTCACAAAACTTGCATTTATGACTGCCATCGAAGCAGGTGCCAATATCATCAACTTGCCAAATACAGTGGAACGTTACCGCCCAATGGTTTTTGTGAATATGGTAAAGGATATTAAGGAATCCATTGGAGACAAAGCAATGATTTCCATTCATACACATAACGATTTGGGTATGGCAACAGCTACATCGGTAGAGTCTGTGTATGTTGGTGCAGAACAAATAGAGGTGGCATTGAATGGACTTGGTGAAAGAGCGGGTAACACTAATTTGTATGAAACCGTGATTGCCTTACACCAAAATGGTGAATCTTTGAACATTCATTTTGATAGGATTTATCCAACTGCAAAACGAATTTCAGAATTAACGGGAATTCCGATTGGAGAAAAAACTCCTATCATCGGTGAAGACATCTTCTCACATAGATCAGGTATCCATCAAGATGGTGTCACCAAAACACTTAACCAATCCAAAGGTGCTTATCGAACCTTTTCACCAGAATTTGTGGGTAGATTTGACAAAGAAACGATCTCGTTCACTAACCAATCTGGCCACAAAGCCATTGAATTTTTGTTACGCCAAAAAGGGATCGAAGTTTCAAAAGAAGAGATTCACCGTTTGTTCTCAGTAGCAAAATCAATTTCTTCCAAAGAGAACAATCGAGAGATCACCGAAACAGAGTTAGTGGAACTTAGCCGATCGATTCTCACCTATCAGTGAACAGTGAAGGGTTTTGTCCAGAGAAACTTGAGGCAAATCATCAGGAATCGTTGACAAATCTTTGTCAATCTGCCATAATTTCGAATGGTTTTTCTGGAGGTATCATGGCAGAAACTCTTATCAAACAAGCACGTATTTTTGATGGAAGCACAAACCCATCGTTTATTGGAGATGTGCGGATCAAAGACGGAATTGTGGAGACGATTTCTAAAACTGAATTGAGTGCAAAACCAGGAGAGACAGTCATTGATGCAAAAGGCCAATGGCTCACTCCAGGTTTTATCGATTTTCATACTCATTATGATGCTGAAATTGAAATGGCTCCAGATCTTTCTGAATCAGTAAGACATGGAATTACAACGATTTCTCTTGGAAGTTGTTCTTTGAGTTTGGCAGTGGGAGATCCAACAGACCTTGCTGATATGTTTAGCCGTGTCGAAGCAATCCCTAGAAAAAATGTATTATCGATATTAGAGAGTAAAAAAAATTGGAACTCTGCCATTGAATACAAAAAACATTTAAACGATCTTCCATTAGGTCCCAATGTAACTTCCTTTGCAGGTCACTCAGCAATCCGTGCTCATGTCATGGGATTGGAGAGATCATTAACAAAAGGAGAAAAACCAACCAAACAAGAGTTAGATAAAATGAACCAACACCTAGAAGAAGCATTGGATGCTGGTTTTATGGGTTTATCGATTAATACACTTGTTTGGGATAAAATGGATGGTTCCCGGTTTCGTTCACGACCACTACCTTCAACGTTTGCCAACTGGAGTGAGTATGAGTTTTTAAACAAAACTCTTAGGAAACGAGGAAAAATTTTCCAAGGTGTTCCAAACGTTTCCACTAAAATCAACGTTTTGATGTTTTTAAAAGAGGCATTCGGTATTTTTAGAAAACCATTAAAAACAACCATCATCTCTCTAATGGATGTAAAATTTGATCCAGGTTTGTATAAATTATTAGGTGTGATTGGAAGGATTACAAATAAACTTTTCCGATCTGACTTTCGATTCCAAGCTCTCCCTGAACCATTTGATCTGTATGCCGATGGGATGGATGTGGTTGTGTTTGAAGAGTTTGCTGCTGGTGCAAAAGCAAACCACATTGAAGATGAATTGGAACGAAAAACATTAATGAAGGATCCAAACTATCGATCTTGGTTTAAAAGACAATGGACAAATTGGTTTTTACCTCGAGTGTTTCATAGAAACTTTCGAGAAACAAAAATTGTTGATGCACCAGACAAATCACTCATTGGTAAATCAATCGATGATGTAGCGAAAGAAAGAGGTGTCCATTCCGTAACCGCATTTTTGGATTTAGTGGCTGAGCATGGAAACAAAGTTAGGTGGTATACCGTAATGGCTAACCATAGAAAGGAACCACTCCAAAAAATAGTTTCCTATCCAGATATTCTCATCGGATTTTCAGATGCTGGTGCTCACCTTCGTGGAATGGCACATTATAACTTTCCTCTTCGTATGTTAAAACTAGTTAGAGATGCTGAATTGGAAAACAAACCATTTATGAGTATAGAAAGAGCTGTTCACAGACTTACTGGTGAAATTGGTGATTGGTTTGGAATTGATGCAGGTTATATCAAAGAAGGAAAACGTGCTGACCTCGTCCTCATTGATCCAAACAAATTGGACGACTCTTTAGCGAAAGACGTCGAAGCTCCGATGCCGTTTATGGAGGATTTTAAACGATGGGTTCGTCGTAATGATGAAACCATCAAAAAAGTATTCATCAATGGAAAACTGGCAGTGGATGGTGGCAAACCCGTCGCAGGACTAGGAAAAGAACGAGGGTATGGTCGCTTTTTAGAATCACAAATCGGCGTTTAAAAAAGGTTTGAAGTTGGATTCTGGATCGATTAGATTCAGTATCCAACCAAACCATGAAACCAAACTCGATTTCAATTTTATATTCTTCCTTCCTTCTCACCTTACTTCTCTTACACATCCAATGTTCTAGTGCGAGTCGCAGCGAACGAGAATATGCCTCGCGGAGTACGGGAGATGAATACGAGGAATCCAAAGCTTCACCAGGTGTTTCTTCCTCTCCAAAACCTGAAGGCAAACCACAAGAAAACAAATCCCAAAAAAGGATGATGATCTATACTGTTGTTGTGAATTTACAATCAAAGGAAATTGAACCAAAAGTATTAGAAATCATCAAATTGGCAGAATCGTTTGGAGGATATGCCCTCCAATACAGTTCCCAAGGAACCATCCAATTAAAAATCCCACAAGAAAATCTAAAAAATTTTCTCAGCAGTTTGAAAAAGGAATCACATAATTATTCAGAAGATGTTTCTGCCAAAGATGTTACAGAAGATTATTTGGATACAGAGATACGTTTAGAAAATGCACAGAAGATGCGGACTCGGTTATTAGAAATTTTAAAGACTGCAAAAACTTTGGAAGAAACTTTAAAAGTTGAAGCAGAACTGAATAAAGTATCTGAATCCATAGAACGATGGGAAGGAAAACTAAAGTATTTATCCCAAGCAGTCCAACTCTCGACTGTTACCGTTCATGTAAGGCAAAAATGGGAACCAGTTGTTCAAAAAGAATACCAACCTGGACCAATTGGATATCCTTTCTATTGGTTATATTTGGGACTTGGCAAAGTAAAAGATGGATTCATCTGGTTATTCATCCAAGAAATTCCAAAAGAAAAATAAGTTTTATTGTATGAAAAGACTATTTTTTGCCATAACGTTAGTTAGTATTTTTTCATGTAAAATGCCCTTTGGCTCCTATCCGGAACTCACAGGACCTGTTGTTGATTCAAGTGGATATTTGCCAATAGATACCAAATCAATACTAGAAACCATTTTACTGGAAGAGGAAAAAATCACTTCCAATCAAGTTGTGATTTATATTACAGAAAGTTTAAGAGAAAGTACGATTGAAAGAGAAGCAGTTGCTGTTTTTGAACAATGGAAACTCGGACAAAAAGATAAAGACAATGGAATTTTATTGTTACTTGCTCCAAACGATAAGAAAGTAAGGATTGAAGTTGGTTATGGACTGGAATCAATCCTTACTGATTTAATTGCAAAACGTATCATTGATGAAATCATCATCCCCAATATGAAAGCTGGAAATCCTTCTATGGCGATGATCTCTGGAGTCACTGCCATATTAGAACAACTCCGGACTCAGTCACCGAAGTTAACGAATGAAAATTGCGCAAAACCATTTAGTGATACCAATTCAGAATTACACTCCGATACAATTCCATACCTCATAAAGGAAACAAAATCGATTCGATCGATTGATTTTAAATTCTGTGTGCTTCCATTAGAATCCCAATTTGCTTTAGAAGGTGCAGCCAATCACCTACTCTTACAACAACAGAAATCTTCGCAAAATGTAAGTTCAGTGATTTTTGTCACTTCACCTAAAAATGAGTACAAAGGCACAATCGTGACAAGCCCAGATTTTTACTGGTCTCTCAGCCAAAACAAAATCAGGAGTATCTTCCGTAATCGATACCAGGAAAGTCGAACAGGAGATTTTACAAATTATACATACCGCGCATATTTAGATATGTTAGATCATATCCGTCATAATAACAAAATCGAAATCGAAAAAGGCACAGGTATATACGATCCTTATGATTCCTTAGAACGATTCTCTTATGACAGGGCAGGTGAAACCATTCGAAAGTTAGAAACAGAATACAAGATTGGAATTCAAATTCTTTTCTTAGATACAAAAAGTGATTTAACGGAAGAAGGAAAAAAATACCACCAATTGGCTTTTGGAAAGTCACCCGGAATCACCATACTCTTTTCCTTAAATCATAAAAAATTCTTGGTTTATACCGATCAAAACTCGATGGTTGAGTCAACAAATGGATCCACTAGTTACCTCATTGAAACTTCAAAACTGGAGCAAACGATCACAAATGCGATCACATCTGAATTAAAAGTTGCAGACATAGACTGGATCTGCATTCGAAGTGCGGAAGGAATCGACACTTACCTCAATTCACTTCGTTACCAAAAAGATTTTAATTACGAAAATTCATCTCAATCGACATCGTCTAACTCAATTACAAACATCAACATAAAGGAACCACATTTTGTGTTTCAATTATTCTTTATGCTGATGTTTTTTTTCCTATGGATTGGGTTGGCTTCGGGTGAGGGAATTATCTTCTTTTATGGACTCTTTTATGTGATCGGTGTCATCATTCGAACGAAGATGTATCTTTTACCTGATTCACCTAACATATATGTAATGTTTTCAATGTTGGTTTCAGCCATTTTAACCACGATCTTCAGTTTTATCTTTCGGAAACTCGGTTGGTCAACCACAGTCAGTTCCCACACTCGAGACTTTTTTACAAGTTCCGGTTCTAGCTCAAGTTCTGGATCAGGATCCAGTTATCGTTCCTCTGGTAGCTCCTACTCGGGCGGAGGAGGAAGGTCAGGTGGTGGTGGTGCAAGCGGAAGTTGGTCATAAAATTTTAAACTTTGATCAATCTTTGTGCTGAATGGATCATTTGTGATTTCATCCTTTCAATGACCTTGCGATCTTTTGTGAGTGCATACAAACGTAATCCACCCAAATAACTCATATAAAGTTCATAACTCAGGGATTTTACAAGATCGGGGCGTAAACTTGGTTCGAATTTTAGGATACAAATTTCAACAGTTTCTAACACGTGTTGTATGGCACGATTCCGATACGAGTCAAATTGGTTCAGGTGGGAAATTTCACCGGAAAACAATGCTATCGGACAATCTTTTCTAGAGGTATTCCTCTGGTTTCTAACAATAAAATTTACCCATTTATCAATGAAGTCAGAAAGGTCGTTTGCTTTCCCTAATACTTTTAACATCACAACCCGTTGTTGTTCGGACAAATAGTTTAGGTATTCAAAACCAATGTCATCCTTGGATCGAAAATGATCATATAGAGTTTTTTTATACGCACCGGCCTTTTCTAAAATTTCTGCGATCCCAGTTGCCTGGAATCCTTTCTCTCGGAACAAAGCAAATGAACTTTCTAAAATCTTATCTTTGGGTTTCAAAATGATGACTCCATTCTCTATTTTTTTTCTAACTGGTCCGCTGGCAAATTAGATTGAATCTCTAAAACAGAATTCCCTTTTACATCCTTGATGGATGTCGACCAATGTAACATCCCATCTTTCAAAGAAATTTGAATGGTTCCATAGTTTTCATTTTTGTAAGCAGTCCCAATTTTCAATTCGGAATCATATTCTAAAGGTAAAAATGGAAGAGGCAAATTGAGGGAACTGGATGTAATCTCAATCAAAGACGATTTGTTTTGGATTTTGTATTCATGGATTTCGGCAATATGCCTGTCTCCTGATACAAGTAACAATCCCTTTGTCTTAGCATTTTGTAAGGCTAATAATAACCTTTCTCGTTCATGTGGAAAATTATTCCATTTTTCAAATGGTTGTTCCGTTGGTAATACTTGGATGCTGGATACAAAAATGAGTAAATCGGAAGGTTTTGATAGTTCTTTTGTAAGCCATTCCCACTGCTCTTGTCCCAAAATGGTTCGAGTTGTATCGGAAGAAGGACGATATTGGCTTTTGCCAGTCAAAAAAGAATAAAAACTCTTCTCTAATGGAGAACGAAAGTAACGTGTATCGGGAATGACAATATGGATCTTTTTTCCCTGAAATGGTATCCAATACGAATAGAAGATCCCTTCGTTATTTTCTGTGCCAAGAGAGATTTGTTTTGGCATCATTGGCAAAACGTATTTTAAAAATATATTTCTGGAATTTATTTTGTCACCATATTCTGCACCACTATCATTGACTCCGTAATCATGGTCGTCCCAAGTAAACAGTAGTTTGGTGTCTTTCTGAATGGCTTTCCATTCTGGTCGATTGAATTGTTTTTCATAAGCTGGAATTTTATCATTTGCAGACAATTGGTCTGAATAAATATTATCACCTAACATGATAAAGTAATTCAATTTTTCTGATTGGATGGTTTTTAGAATCGGACTTTCTTTTTCTTGGTGCAAACAAGAACCAAATCCAATCGAAAGAGTTTTTGAATCCTTTGCTAGCAGAGGAATGGTAAGTGAACTAAGACATAGAAGGATAAAGAAAAAATGTTTCATTCGTGAAATGATAGAACGAGTTGAGGCCTATCTCCTAATAGAAGTTTGGATGGATGTTTAGGTAACGTCAATCGCAAATCCTTATCTGCCATACCTGTAATACCCATGCCTTGGGTATTGGTAGGAAGGCTTTGTCAAATAAGGAACAATGGTCGGATATGGAGATCGCATTTCATTTCGAAAGTCTGATTTTCGAAACAAGGATCCTCGGTATAAAATTGCATTTTGGTAGTAGGTTTCGTTCACAAAAGGTGAATACACCATCCCTGTCATTTGCCATTCAAATTGTGCAGTTTCACCCGTGACGGTCACTTCCGTTTCTTTATACATCATGGATGCGGACCGCATATCACCTACAACACATGGTTCCAATCGGCTTGGCACAGGCCCTTGCATCAAAACCAAACATTCGGAATTGTAACCATATCTTTTTGCAAACCCTACTGAACTTACTTTGATGGGGTTAGCAGGTTCATCCAACGTTGTATACTCTTGGTTCGTTTGCCGACCCGAACAAACAATACAAAAGGCAAAAGTGAAAAATAGAATCCAATATTGAGTCATTTGTTCAAATCCCCTTTCATTTCGAATATTGTAAGGTAGGTATCTTTCGATTTTGATTTTGACTTTGTGACATAGATTGTCGGAGGATATTTTCCTTTAACGACCGGTTATGGAATGGACCTCGTCCAAGTGTGACGTCTTTGTAAAACTCTAAATTGGAATGTCCTTCTAATACATAACTTGGAACATACCAGACATGGAGGCGACCTTCTACTTTGATCAATCGATCATAATCAACACTTCTGAAATCCCCAACAGGACAAGGTTCCATTCTAGAAAATGGAATCGATTCACTTGGCAGGACCAAACATTCCGAATTGTAACCTAAGGCAACTTGCCGGCGAAGGTAGTCGTTTCTCTTTTCTCTTACCGAATCATCAACGATGCCTAAAAAAACCATACGGTCAAAACTGGTACAAGTAAGGAAACTTAGGAGAATCAAAAAGAGCCACCTCATAGGGAAAGTATAACCTCCTAACGGAAGAAAAGCGATGGTAGTTATCCGCATTTGCGGATACTACCTAAATCAGTCCTTCGACTTTCTTTTTTGGTTATGGATTTTGAAGTGAGGAAAACTAATGAAATTAAAGTTTTTGGAATTGGATTCTGTAAGCGGTAACCGCTGAGGAAACGGGTCGCCCTTGGCACTGGTACAAATCAGGATCAACAAGACCAGAAGCCAAAATTTGGTATTGTTTTCCCACTTCGAAACTGATTTCACTTGGAGTGGGATTCTGTGAAGAAAATAATTCTGTGTTTCCTTCCTTCAATTTGACATGAAAATCAAACGAAAGGGAATTACACCTGGAGGAAGATAAAGTCTGTTTACCTGCAAATGATTGGACTTGGTATTTTCCCGATTTTTCTACTTGAAGGGAACCATTGACAAGTTGTGCACTACAAATAGATGTTTGCCCTTCTCGTAAAACGAATGTTATTCCTGCATTTTCACTCGTCAAAAATTGGCATGGTGGATTGGATAATGCAAGAAATACCAAAACATCACCGAGCGGATCACCAGTGAATTTGGTTCCTGGAATGAGTCCTTTGTCTTCTTGTGAGGAACATTGGAAAACAAACAAAAATAAACAGAAATGGAATAAACAAAACCTACGCATACTTTACCTACTTGTCAAAACGAATAGGTAAAAAAATACGAAGTTGGTCCTTTATTGTTTGAGAATCGTAAACTGTTTCCGAATTTGTTCCATCATTTGGATTTTTTCCAGACTCGATTTGTCTGTACTTTCAGGTGCATCCTGCAATGTTAAAATCCTTGTTCCCTCCCTAGTAGGGATCAAATAAATTTCGTATACAAGGTCCACACCAGATATTTTCACAAATAATTTTTTTCCTGAGTAAGTTTGGTTTCCAAAACGATCTTCTACATCAAAAATTTGTGTATTTTCTTTTCCCATACGATCGGCAAATGCGTTAGTATAATCTTCGATTGTGATCGCCTCGGATAAAACAAAATACATGATTTTGAAATCATTACCAGACAAAACCCAACTTTTATCACTATCGGATTGTATATCAGCTTCCCAAGTAAAGGATGCTAAATAGGAAAACTGAATTCCACCATAGGAGAACTCTTTCCATTTACCTGCTTTCAGCAATAGATTTAAATTTTGGAAATTTCCATTTACTTTTTTAGGAACATCTGCTATGAGATCATAGTCCTTTCCATTGATTTGGAGTGTATATTGAACATTTGGTTCTTTACTTTCATCAATGGCAAGGAGTGGGAAAACAAGAGTTAAAAAACTAAAAAAAAATAGATGTGAATATTTCAATGGTGACCACCTGACTTTCACATCATTTCGGATTGGTTTTGATTTGTAAATAGAGGTTTTCCTTTTTTTAAAGACCACATTCACTGTCTGAGATACACGCGAGTTTACTCATAAAACATTTTCCACTGTTGGAACAAACATGAGGTGATGGACCATTACAAGTTGATGTAGCAGAAATCTCACGACAGGTTCTGTTGTTTTTTTCTTCATTGGTTAGAACAATGAGTCTAAATTCAGAATGGATTTTGAGTTCTGGATTCGTTTTTAAAGAAGCTGTCACTTGAAATGACTGAAACATTTGATTGGTAGAATTAGTGGGGACACCCGTTACAATTCCTGTTTTGGAATCGAAAGAAATTCCACTCGGAAGCTTAGGTTCAATTCCAAACACAATCTCACCTAAATTCACTAACCCTTGTAAGGAAGGATTCAAAGCCCTTGGTTCAAAATTTTCGATCTCTTGGTTGGTTTCCAAAAAGTAAGAACGGAACGAATAATGAAACGATCCGAGACATGGCAAAAGTCGTTTTTCTTTTCCTTTCGATGGACTGACAATTAGAACTTCGATCATGGAATTGGGACATACTTTCACTTGGGCCTGAATTTCATCATCAGAAGTGTTTGTAAAGGAAACATACTTATCACCACCTTCTCCCCACAATTCATTCGGAGATAACGAGAGAAGATTTTTTCCAGTGATCACAAAGTTAGTATTTTCCAAAAGTACGTCTGGTGTGATGGAGTGGATCTCAAATTCATTCTCTAATGTTGGCTCATTTGATTCATTCGATGTATCAACTTGTGGCACTTTGACCACAAGAAGGATTCCTTCCACCCAATTAGCAAAATTTGAACTCGAATTGTCGGAACAATTAAGTAAAACGAAAACCAATGAAATCATCATTAGAATTTTTGCATAACGATTGTTATCGATTTTTTTCCCCATTTGTTGAACCACCTTGTATCAAAATGGGGTAAATCTTTCTATCGACTGGTCTCAAAAAAGATGGGAAAATTTCATTGACTCAGGTGTTACAAACTGAATCCATTTTCTCTTATGCCTACAGAAATTACAATAAGCACGTCCATCACTTCCGATCGAAAAAAAGTTTGGGAATATTATACAAACGCATCTCACATTACATCTTGGAATTTTGCAGATCCCTCTTGGCATTGTCCAGCTGCAAAAGTGGATTTAGTATCGGGAGGAAAGTATTTTGCAAGGATGGAAGCAAAAGATGGAAGTTTTGGATTCGATTTTGAAGCCATATTCGATGAAGTGAAAGATTTTCAATCATTGTCATACACAATGCCTGACGGACGAAAGGTGAAGGTTCAATTTTTGGAAAAATCTCCCAATACAGAAGTGGTTGTTGTTTTTGATGCAGAGAATGAAAATCCAGTGGAAATGCAAAAAGATGGATGGCAATCAATCTTAAATAATTTCAAACACTATGTTGAAACAAATTAAAAATTGATTCCTGTTTCATTTGCAACTAACTACCATTAGTTGAAGACAAAAACCAACAATCCAATTCTCCTTTGGATTGTTGGACAAAGAAACTCAATCGGTTTCTATGTAATTTTTCCACCACCGTTCCAAAAGATTTGGTTCTTTTAGTTTTACCAACTGTCCAAATTTTGGAGTCATCAAATCAATGTTATACTTTTTTGATTCTCTTTCAATGTTTTCAGCAGGTTCATACCAACTATGAAGGGATAAATTAAACATTCCCCAATGGACAGGCACCAATCGTTTTCCCTTTAAATCCAAATGTGCTTTTGCAGTTTGTTCTGGTAAAACATGAACCGCTTCCCACATAGGATTGTATTGTCCATTTTCAATAAAGGTCAAATCAAAGGGACCATATGTATCTCCGATTTGTTTGAAGTGGATATCGTAACCAGAATCCCCACTAAAATAAAATCGTTCTTTTTCACCAATCACTGTCCAAGAAGACCAAAGGGTTTGGTTTCCATTCATCCCTCTCCTACCAGAAAAATGTTGGGCAGGTGTACAAACGATTTGAATTTTTCCTATGGAAAACTTTTCCCACCAATCAAGTTCTGTGAACCGATCTTCAGGTATCCCCCATTCTTTTAAGTGGGATGTAACACCGAGTGGAGTTAGAAAACGAGTTTCTTTGGATTTAAAAAAATCGATCGTTTCCATATCCAAATGATCGTAATGGTCATGCGAGATAATGATATAATCGATTTTTGGCAATTCTTCTAATTTCACAACAGCATCCTGGAATCGTTTGACCATAATGGCAAAGGGTGCTGCTGACCCAGAAAAAACTGGATCAAAAAGTAAAATGGTTCCTTCTATGTTCACAAGGAATGTAGAATGCCCAAACCAAATAAATTTGATACTTTCGTCAGGTTTTAAAAATTCCTGAAAGTTTGGTTTTTCTTCAGGTAATTTTACGGAAGGTTTCTGGTATTTGTCACCACCAAACATAAACTTAACGAAAAGAGAAAAGAAGTTTTGACCTTCCCTCATTTTCTCCAGTACATCTGGTCGTCGATTGACGAACTGTTCGCGTGAATGATCGTAATGAGTTGATTTTTGAATCAATTCCTTATGGGAACCTTCTGGGTCTTTTCCAAACGCCTTACATTGGAAAAATGAAATTGAAAATAAAACGACGATTGATAAGGATATGAGAATTGTTGGCAAAGAAGTTTCTCCAAACACAGCTGTTTCAATTAGACATATTGTATTCGGAAAAAATGATTTCAAACTTATCTTGTCAGAATTTTTAAATTTTCTTTAGCCTTTTCATACCAAAACCCAGATTTTTGCATTTCCAAAATGGATCTCAAAAACTGAATTTCTGCTGATTTTTGATTTTTGCCAAACTGAGGATCAAAAATTATTTTTTCCTGAACGGGATCAATCCGTCTCTGGTAGAACTCCGAATTGTCCGAGATTCGATTGAATTCAATGGTAAAACTCGAAGTGCCAGAAATTTGATTTGTTTTGATCGTAAAAATTCCTAGAAAAACAATCTCTCCTGGTTTCCCTTTGATTTTCAATGTATTGGCACTTTTGAAAGGGTTTAGCATTGAACTCATATTGATTCTACATTTATCTCCGCAAGCCCGAGTCCAATTCAATTCCCTAATTAAATATTCTTTGTCACCATCTAACTTGTTTGGATTAAAAATTGATTTTTTAGGATGATTGGAAAATGAAATATAAGATTCTTTTTCTTCTTCAAAATAATGAAAAGAAGTTTTGATATAAGAACCTCTGTAGATGTCTAGAGATGGATTCAGTTCTACAATCTCGTCTATCTTTACATTTTCCCCTGATAACGGTTGTAAGCTAACATAACTAACTGCAATCGCAAGATCATTTCGTTCAGTCTCATCTAATAATAAAAAACCGACTAGAGTGTTTTTTGACTCTGATTTTGAATCACTCGGATCAAATAGTCGTTCTGTTGTCGCTTTACACCCTGCAGAAATCAACATATACGCGAGAAATAGAATTAAGACAGATGTTATACGGTAAAATGCCATAGTAGAATACAATGTTTTGTAAATTAGTGGTGTCAAGAAAAAATAACTTGCCATTAGGTGGGAAGAATACATTCTTTGGCGATGCGTTCTAGAGTCAGATTCTATTTTTACATACTTTGTTTATTAAGCATTAACAACTGCATGACGTTTGCTGAAAATTTATCAGACGTAGACACAAAATTCATCCTGTCCTTAAAACAAAACCCATCCCAAAAATCCATTACCATTTACAACCCATCTACAATAGACCATCCAAAAATTGTCATCAATGAAGGAAAACTACTACAAAAAGCATTTGAAACAGCTGGTTATTTCAAATCAGTCAAAGTTGGATATAAAGATGATGAATTTTTTGCTTTAGTGTTTCTAACCAGAAAACATGAAGAAGGCATTGGTGTTTGGATTACGGGACTATCATTTGGAATCTTACCGAGTATCACTTATGAAACGATCACGACAGAAGTAAGCATTCGTAACCAAGAAACGGGAAAAGCTAATAATTATAGAAGGGAATCAAAATTCAAAATATATAATGGATGGATATTTTTACCACTCTGGCCTTTTTTCCTCGAAAATCCAGAAATGCAAAATTTATTGAATCACCAAATCCATTCCATCCTAAAAGAAGCAAAGTTAGATGGAACCATCTAACTTTACATATCAATCAATTTTAATAGCAAATAATACTAGAAACGACTGTATTATTTTTTTTCTTCTTTGACTTTGATTCCGTAAAACCCTTCTTTTCTTCCTATCCAATACAATCGATCCATTTGGTCTTCTGCCATCATACGTTTGTTAAACGTTTCTGAATAAAAATCCCACTCTGTATTTCCTTGGTAATCCCGAGGCCACTCTTTTCTCCTTTGGTAAGGGTGGTCTTTTTTAGGGAAATTGGATTTGTGGTATGCCCATTCCAAAACATGGAATAATTCATGGTAAATAAAAATGGGATGGTTGGCATGATTTCCACTTGCGATACTTTTATTGGAATCCGAAAGGATGGTCAGTCTCACTTCTGGATCAGTATCAGTTCCATAGTTCCATTCTGTGCCTCCCCCATTCGTAATGAGTACTCGATTAGGTTGTTTCACACCTGACCAAACAACAACCACTCCATCACTTGATTTGATTTGATCCAGTATGTCCTTTGAAAGGGCTGGTTGGATGGATTCAATCGAAGGTTGCATCACAAAACGAAAGGATTCATCTCGAAAATTTGTAGAAGTGATTTCTGAATTGGTTCGTATCACTTCATAATCCCAATGGATTCCCTTCGATACATCTTCAAATGAATCTCGAAAGTAAATAAAACTCAATAATAAATCAGATAAATCTTTTTCCGACAAATCTGTATCCATATTTCCATAGGAACTCAATTGATTTGGTAATGGATCTTTGAATCGTGTGCGAGGGACTACCAAAAAAATCATCTTTAAATTTCTACGAGGTTCTTCTTTCAATTTTTTTGTTCGAAATTGTAATGCCTTGTATTTAATGAGAAGTTGATCCCGTAAAAAATTCCAATATGAGGTTACTTGGGCATCCATATCTGGGTATAACATTGATATGGTATCAAAAGCGTAATTGTATTTCCCTTTTTTTACATATTCATCAGTGAGTAAGGAAGTATTCCAAGCGATTGCTGGTATGAGTGGATTGGACAATTTATCTTTGAACAGGTTATTCTGAAATAGTTCATGCCATTTTTCCCTTTCGTCCATTGTGATTTCAGAATCGATAAACAGGTCACCGATATTATAACCAGTATTCATGGCCGCATCTTTTCCTGATAATGAGGAGAGACCTTCAAATAAAAATTCCCTTGCCTTTACCCTTTCATTTAACTTCATATAGGCGATAGTTAATACATTTATCAACAATCCAAAATTGCCATCTCCAATTTTTTCCCTAGCTTTCGGAATGACCTTCGGGATGAGGGAAACCATTTCAGAATAACGCTCATCATGATTGAGACACCAGATTGCAGTTGTCAAAGTAGATGGTTCTTCTTCAGGAACGAGTAAAACATGTTGGTTTGCACTCTTAATACATTCGTCTGGCCATTTGCCTTTTTTACTCGCCAATTGAGAAGAAGAAGCCAATCGAAGCCACCAACCAAAACTATCTTTTAGATCCGATTGGACAATCTTTTCCGATAGTTTGAATGCAGAAAGGTAATCTTGTTTTTTTAAAAATTGGTCTGCTTGGTTCCAAGTCACTTGGTCAACTGCTAATAGTGAAGAAAAGGAAAGACAAATTAACAAACATAGATATTTCTTTTGGTTCATCGAATCACCTCGGGCAATCGAAACATAGAGTCTTTATTATTTTCAAAAAGAATCAATCGTTTATTTTTGTTCTTTGGATACGATTCTTTCTTGGTGGCCTGGATAAATGTATTTGGTTTTTTGATAGGTTGCAATGCCCTTTAAAGTATCCAAACTCAGACGATTCAACTTTGGATCTGTTGTAAATGTTCCTGGGATTATATTTTCTAACCAACCAAAACGAGTATGGCAAGTATCACCTAAAACCAAATGACCACCATCTTTGGAAGGGATAAAGAATGCTAAACTTCCCCTTGTATGACCCGGAACAGAGATGATAAAAAAACTTTGGTCTCCAAAAAAATCAAAAACAAAAGTACCAGAATTCACATCACCAAAATCAAGTTGTAATAAATTTGGATTTTCTCCTAACAAACGATTGGTAGAGCCTTGTACAAAAACATTGATGAATTGTGAATGGTCCATCTCACCTGGACCAACATAAAAAGGAATGTTTTGGTCTAACTCACTGGCACCCATAACATGATCCAGGTGTAAGTGTGTAAAAAAGATTCCCTTCAATTGGATTTTATTTTTTTCTAAATAACTCTTTGTTGTTTCATAGACCTTTAATTTATCAAAATTCATTTGAGAGGCAACAATGGAATTGACCGGAACTTGGTCTTTCCCTTTTGTAAAACTTTCCCCGATCCCAGAATCGATCATAAAGGTTCCATATTTTGGGTGTTTGACCAAATAAAAATAAATTGAAATTGGTTCTAGTTTGTCTGTTAGATTGGCAAGTTTGGATTTTGGATCCTCTAAATCCAATAAACCGGCAAGTGGCACTTCCCAATCAGCAGCCTTAATGGTTTGGAAATCGACATATGTCTTTGGTTTGATGGGAAGTGTAAATGGTTGGTTAGAGGAAATGATGGTATAATTTTTGTAAGTATGTGAACTCACATGGCAATGTGAAAAAAATAAGGTTAAAAAAAGGAAAGCAAAGAATCGTAGGACCGTTTGGATTTGTTTCATCAGAAGATTACCTCTTTTGACTCAATTTCAACTCGATCCTAAAAATTGTAAAATACATCTTGAGATAAAAAAACACACAACCCTAATCGGAAGGTCCATATCCATGTACGAATCCAATTTGTGAAAACCAAACGTTCAATTTGATTCTGATCTTTCCCATTCAACAATTGATTATGAATTGGAACACTTACAAAAAAAGTAACAATCCAAATGGATACTACGAGAAACAAATTAAGGCTAATAAGTATAGAATTCATTTCTGAATACCAAAGCAAAATTGCGATAACGAGTTCAACCAACATCAACGGAGCAACAATCCAAGTGATTCGAAGCGAATGAAACTTGTGAAATGCAGAAAAATCCGATTTGTTTATGTATAAAAAAGTTGGATAGTGTAGGATTTGAATGGTCCAAATGATAGCGACCATCATGGAACAGGATATAAGCTGTACCTGAATGAGGAGTGAAAATGAATCCATAGAATGTAGACGTATGGGAAGTCAATTATGACAACTTCCCGTGAAAAGATTGTTTACGTTTTTAGATTAAGCCAACCATTTCCAAGCTGATTCCATATTGGGAACCGACTTCATTTCAACAAGTCCAGTTTTTAATGTGGTGTCTTCAATGGAAATGGCAGAGAGAGCTGATTCTGGTAATACAACTGCCATTTTACGAAGTGTAGAATTACTTGCTTTCGGAAACCATTCAAGGTTAACCCAATCTTGGCCTGATTTTGAAACCAAACCAATTTGTCTTGTGTCAGCCAACCATTTTGATATTTTCCACTTTTCAATGATTTCCAAAGCTTTTAAGAGAATAGATTTGTATCCTTCGTCTGAGTAAATTGGTTTCCACACAACTTCAATTAAATGATGATTGGGTACATAATAAATGTCTCCAATTTCAGATGAATATTCTATCCTATGAGTTTTTGGATCCCTAAAAAAATCATTCTGATGGGAAACAGTTGCATTGGTTTTAAAAAGATTCACCATAGAAATCAATTTCTCTGTCGCATTGCTAAATTGATTGAGGTTATCTGCCAAAAATTCACTTTGTTCGGAATTTTTAAATGAGATCTCACTGATGGACGATACAGAAACCATTACTTCGTTTGTTGCCGTTTTGTGTTCATTAACTGCATTTTTAATTTCATCAGATCTTTCTTTTACAAATTGAGCTAAATTAAAAAGTTTTCCTTCCACATTCTTTTGAGATATAATTGCATTCTTAACTTCTTCAATATGACTTGAAATGACATCAATGGTGCCAATGATGGATTGGATTTCGGAAGTTGTAGAATCAATTCTTTCTCTTCCCAACTCAACATCCTTTTGGTTTTTCTTAATTAGAAGATCGATACTTTTTACTGCGTTAGCTGTTCTTTCTGCTAACTTAGAAACTTCATCGGCAACAACAGCAAATCCCCTTCCAGCATCTCCTGCTCTTGCTGCTTCTATGGAAGCATTTAATGCTAACATATTCACTTGTTCACTAATTTTATTAATGATATCAACTGTACGAGAAATTTCTGTAGAGCTGGATGTAAGATTTTCCATCGCATCATTCATGAGTTTCAATGAAGTTTTTCCAGATTCTGCTTTTTCAATGATCACTTGGATAGAAGTCAAAGTTTCATTTACTGTGTCAGCAGTTTCATCAATGGCAGTAGACAGAGATTCTACTTTTTCTTTTAGATCAGACATACTATCTTTGTTTTCATTTGCAATATTGGAAATGGATGTTGCCACACCAGATATTTCCTCAATCGATGCGGATACCTCTTCTGTTGCTGCTGACTGAGATTGCAAATTTAATGCAAACTCACTCGTAATTTTTTTCATCTCAAGTGATTCATTCGATAGAGTTGATGCTGAAGATTTAATGTGTTGAATCAGCTCACTTTGAGCTAAAATCATACGATGAAAACTATGATAAAAATCTTTAAAGATATCATTTTTATTATACTGAATCTGGACTCCTAAATTCCCCAAACCAACTTCTTTAAAAGCAGATTCCAGTTTCATAAAAATGGAAGTGATCCAATTTCCAAAAACAATCCCAATAAAAAAACTAACGGGAGTTATAATTACAAGAGTAAATCCAATTTGGATTAAAAATTGATCCTCAAAATTCTGCATCAGATGCAGTGATAAAAAAGTCCCAAGGGAACATAATATCCCGAACGCTAAAAAACTAAGGAGGAAGTATATTTTGAGTCTCGTTTGCATATCCTATACTACGACTAAAATTTCAGTGCTCTCGTAACGAGTATAATTTATACTCTGAGCTAAAAATAATTGGGAAGGAATCGAATTCTTTAGGAGAAATGCGAATACAGTTTCTCCCTATCCCTGTTACTATAAAGATTGGATCGGCATGAAATTGGTGGCCACACCCATTCGATCTGGATTTCAGAATCCTTTACTTGACTCATTTCCCGTAAATCATCAGACGGAATTCTTGACTTCCCACACTCAATCTGATTCATTTTTTCCAACATGATCCAGATTTTAACATTTGTTCGCTCACTATTCCAAGCACCAGTTGGAGTCGAATTGCGTTACCAGCGATACTACGTAGCAACAAACTCAATTTATGTTTTAGCGGGACTTATCCATTTTACCTTTGTCTTTTTTTTCTGGATCGTTGGTGCCTTTGAGATGGCAGTTTTCAATATTGGAAGTGTATTCTGGTTTGCATTTACAATTTGGATCAATCGCAAAAAATACCTATTCACTTCCTTGTATTTATGTTTTTCAGAAGTGTTTTTACATGCACTCACAGCCACTTACTTTTTTGGATGGGGAGCTGGATATCAATACTACATGATGTTATTTGCAACAGGTATTTTCCTTTTACCTCCAGGTAAAAATTTTCTAAAATTTGGTAGTATAGTGATTGGATGTCTCTTATTTGCATCCACGTATTATTATTCGATGAATTATCCCCCCATATATGTTTGGAATACAAATTTCCTCACACTTATCAATGTATCAAACATAGTCTTTTCCACTTTATTCCATGCTGGTTTTGCTTATTACTTTACGTTAGCGGCTAATATCGCCGAAGACTCGTTAGAGAGAGAAAACAAAGCTCAAACTGCGTTTTTCCAAAACATCTCACATGAGTTAAGAACACCACTCACTTTAATTTCTGGACCCTCTGAATCTGCATTAACCCGAGAGGAAGGATTGAATCCACAAGAGGTCAAAATCATAGCCAACCAAGGGAGAAGATTAACTCGACTAGTGAACCAACTACTCGATCTCCAAAAAATTACTTCAGGGAAAATGGAAATCAAAACATCACCCATACTACTTGGTGAATTTTTATCTTTGGTATCAGAAAATTTTAATGCCTATGTCAAAAGAAAAAACATTCATTTTGAACTCGTTTTAGAAGAGAATGATCCTTTCGTTGCAGCTGATCCTGAACAATTGGACAAATGTATTTTTAATTATCTGTCGAATGCGATCAAATTTACGGAATCAGGTGGAACAATCAAATTACAAACAAAGGAAAAAGATGGGGAGGTGATTGTCTCAGTTTACGACACTGGAATTGGCATGAATGAAAATCAAATGAAACGTCTATTTTCCCGTTTTGGAATCAGTGAGGCATCCCTCACGAGAGAACAAAAAGGTACAGGAATTGGCTTAGCACTTGTGAAAGAATTAGTGGAACTACATGGAGGCAAAGTAGGAGTTGAAAGTGAAATCGGAAAAGGTTCTCATTTTTATTTTACATTACCCATTTTAAAGAATGTAAAAACAGAAGAGATTTCAAGTTGGAAAGAAAAACAATACCACCTTTTCCAACATGAATACATTCCTGAAGAATCGAAAACACATATTGTCGAACAAGAATACCTACCTCACAAACGTTTTGTTAAACTACTGGTTGTTGAAGACAATCCTGATTTACGATCCTATTTAGGTTCAATCCTCACGAGGGCCGGTTACCATGTCCTCGTAGCAAAAGATGGAGAGGAAGGTTTAACAACAAGTTTATCAGAAAATCCAGACTTAATGATCACTGACCTTATGATGCCAAAACTAAGTGGACTTGATTTGATTAAAGAAATTCGAAAAAAAGAACAGTTCCATTCATTACCAGTCATTTTGTTAACAGCCAAAGCAGATGTAACAACAAGAAAAGAATTACACAGTGAAGGTGCTGACTTATACCTTTCGAAACCTTTTTTGGAATCAGAATTATTGAGTGTAATTCGAAATGCCTTACGATTAAAACAAAAAGAATTTTACTTACAAGATGAATTGGCTCGTGGAGTCAAAATCCAAAAAAGACTATTACCTGAACCAGATTATGATAAAAACAAAATCGATGTTAAATTAGAATTTTTGCCAAGTGATGGAATTGCAGGTGATTATTATTGCATCCAAACATTGGAAAATGGAAAAACTTTTGTTCTATTAGCAGATGTATCAGGGCATGGTTTCTCTGCAGGAATGATCTCCACCTTATTACATTTTAGCTTACAACTTCCAAACAGCAACAAAGAAAACCCTGCCCAATGTTTGTCTCAACTAAATTCAAATCTATATGGAAATACAGCAGGATTATTCATCACAGCAGTTGCCGTTGTCATTGATTCCCATGAAAAAAAATTCATTTGGTCAAAAGCGGGTCACGAAGACATTTATTTCGGCAATCAAAACAAAATCACTGCCCTCATAGGAAAAGGGAAACCTCTTTCCATTCTTCCTGAATGGGAGGGAACTAATTTCGAAGTACCATATGAGGTAGGAGATAAACTCTTTTTATTTTCTGATGGAATTTTTGACGTTCGTTCAAAAGACAATTCTATGTTCCGAGAAAAGGGATTCGTTACTTGGTTAAAGGACCAGTCAATTTGGAAAAAGGACAATACACTCAGTTCTTTATTACAATCAGCAATTTCCCATCAAAACTCAGAACACTTTGAAGACGATGTAACTTTACTATCCATCCAATTCTTAAGGTAACAATTTTTAATAAAATTACATTCATTTAACATCGAATTTACGTCTAAAACACCGAGGAAAATGATGCAAACAAATCTATTACAAAATATCTTACGAACTGTACTCGGACTTTTTATGACAGTTGCAGGTGTAGGTCACCTTACGTTCCAACGGCAAGAATTTTTAGCCCAAGTTCCACGATGGTTACCTCAAGATCCAATGTTTATGGATTTTGTTGTATTGTCTTCAGGAGTGGTTGAAATCACATTTGGACTGTCCTTACTTTTTTGGGCGAAGGAAAGGATAAAAGTGGGGATACTACTTGCTATCTTTTTTGTTTTAATTTTCCCAGGAAATATTTCTCAATACACTAATGGGATCAGTGCTTTTGGTCTCGATACTGATGAGAAAAGACTGATCCGTCTATTTTTTCAACCTGTCCTCATCCTTTGGGCATTATGGTCAACAGGCGCTTTACGATATTTGATCGAGAAACGTAAAAACAAGTAAATATATTTCATTTGAGAAAACCAAATTTATAAATTTTCCTTTTCGAATCATTTGGAAAATGATAAATTTGGTCAAATTTTATCAATTGGAAGTTTCTATGAATTTTCTTTCAAAAACCAACCTTACTCTTCTCACCCTTTTGGCACTACTGGCTTGTAACAAACTTTCACAATCACCAGAAGCAAAACTAAAAGAATTGGTTCCAAAATTCCAAAAGACAATGTGTTCAAAAACAATTGAGTGTACGAAAGATGAATTCGCAAAAATTCCACCTGCTTATCGGAATATGATCCCACCTTTTATGCAGTCAGAAGAAAACTGTATCACATTCTTTGACCAAAAAATGAAAGAGGCTGAGAAAAAGAGAATCGAAGAGAAGAAGGAAGTGACAGAAGAACAAGTACAAGCATTTGAAAAGTGTATCTTAGCATTTGATAAACTAACATGCGATACATTTAAAGGTGCAAAAGGAAAAGTTTCCATTCCAGAATGTGAAGAAGCACAAAAATTTTCTGGCAACTAAGATAAGACTGAATGAGGATTGGTGATGACAATCCTCATGTTTCGATTGATTCCCTTCCCTTGATCAAATCAAAATCATAGTGACTTCCTTGATTCCTCCACTTTAGCAAATCCATCAACTATGAATCTACATCGTTTTACAGAAGTTTTTTCATTCGATTCTGTATGGAATTGATTTCTTTTGGAGACGTTACATAAGATATTGCTTCCATAAAATATTCTTTTGATTTTAAAGGATCCAAACCAGAATACAACTCACCTAATAACGAAAAGTAATAAGAACTTTTTGGTAAATCCAACTTTCCCAATTCTCTGATCGCTTCTTTGTTTCCAAATGCTTTGTAGATAGCATAAATACGATTGAGTTGTATCAAAGAAGAAGATTCTATCAAAAGAAGTGCTGAATACAATTCAGAGATACTTTGCCATTTCCCATTCGTACCTTCTGGGAGACTATGCCAAAAAGCAATATTTGCCTCCAAATGGAATTTGGAAAACATTGGGTTTTGAATCAGCAAGTGATAAAAGTATTTTCCTTTTTGAATGAATTCCAAATTCCAAAACTCTCGGTTTTGGTCTTCATAAAGTACGATTTCCCCTTCATGGCCAAACCGTGAATCAAAACGAGAGTACTGAAAACAAAATAGAGAAAGTAGAGCATACACATCGGAATGAATTGAAATTTTAGTTTCTAAAAGTAAACTACAGAGATGGATTGATTCCAAACATAATGATTTTCGAATCTCTTTCTCCAATCCTTCCATCGAATAACCTTTATTAAAAATGAGGTATATAGTTCTCAATACTGATTGGAGACGATTTTGAAATTCATCTGGAGTCGGATATTTCAGGCTAATACCATTTTCCCTCAGGACTTCTTTTGCACGGTAAAGACGTTTTGAGATGGTTTCTTTATTGGTTAAAAATGTTTTGGCGATTTCATCAATGGTAAATCCGCATAAAATCCGAAGAGCCAAACCGATTTGTGATTCGATTGGGATGGAAGGATGTGAAAGTACAAACATCATCATCAATTGACTGTCAATCACCTCTTCCATCACAAAATCGAAATCGATCTTGGATGAGTTAGATTCTTGTCGATAATGATCGATTATTTTTTGGTCATGAATCTTCTCTCGTTTATATCTATTGATTGCTTTGTTTTTTGCAACTGAGTACAACCAAGGGATTGGATTATTTGGAATTCCTTTGTTTAACCAATCTTCTGATGCCGTTAAAAAAGTTTCACTGACAATTTCTTCCGCATTATCCATAAACTGAATTCCATAATATTTGCATAAAACGGAAATCATTTTGGAAGCTTCCGTCTTGTACAAATTAGAAATCCGATTGGAAATATCCGCTGTATCCATTAGCAACAGAACGTTTTACATTGAATCCTGATGTGTCCCTTTTACCATTCTGACTTCCACACTATTCCCTTCTCCTCCCAATATCGGGCATTTTTTCGCAATCTGTACTGCATCATCCCAGTTTTCTGCATAGATGATGATAAAACCTGCTAATGATTCCTTAGTTTCAACAAATGGACCATCGGTTATGATTTGTTTGGATCGAATTACTTTACCTTCTTCTGAAAGTCCAATTCCAGAAATGAATTTCTTTTTTGAAATGATTTCATTTATCCATTCATGGTATTGTTTCATATAAATCTCTAATTGTTCTTGTGAAGGTTTTTCACCTTTTGTTAAAAGATCCAATCGCATTAAAATTAAATATTCTTCCATTATCATTCACCTCGTTTATTTTTATAATGATCTATAAATTCCCTAATCTTAGATTCATACTCACTTGGATTGGAATTCCAAATAAGACCATGTGCACCATAGCTGGGACACCATAATTCAGACGGCCCCAAATAAAGTTCTGACAAATATTTTGAATGAAGATACGATACAATTTGATCTTGTTTGCTATGGATTAAAAGGATAGGAATTCCTTTCGTTAACTTCATAGAATTTTCAGGACTTAGCATAGTATCAAAATTTCCTCTTAACAACACTAATTTTACTAACAAATTTATCATTTGTTTCGGAAGACTTTTTGATTCTTTCGAATCAGAAATCAATCGTTCAAAGCTGATCATTGGGTTTTCAACTATAATCGCTTTTACTTCGCTTATAATGGGAAGATTGATCAGAACTGAAGAACCTCCAACGGAAGATCCAAACATGTAAATCTCTTTGTAGTGTTGTTTCACATAAACCAAAACAGAGAGAACATCTCGTGATTCTCTAATTCCAAAACTCAAACCCGGAAAATGACAAGGTGCTTCCCCATGACAAGATAAGTCAAAACTGATCACATCCATTCCTAAACTCAGATAAAAGGGTATGTACCGAGTGACTTCTCTTCTGTCTGAGCCACCACCATGGACGAGAATGATTACTTTCGATTTTTGATTATCAAAGTTTTTTTCATTCTCTTTTGTCGAAACCATCCAACCAGGCAATCGATAACCATTGATAGATGGTATTGATATTTCGCTAAAAGGGAATTCTTTTGTTAGGCGAATGTTTCCACAATGTTTTCCCCATAAACCTTCCACTTCCCGATTGCAATCACTCAAATCCTTGGTGATTCCTTTCCATTTTGGGAAAAGGATTTGGTTACTTGCTGTCCAAATTCCAAAAATCATGAGTAAGATAAATATAGAAAAACAAGACACAAAGAAGATGATTGGTATCCCAATCCTACCTCGTTTCCCTTTCCACTTGGATTGTATCGTTTTGAACATTTTCAATGCCCTCCTCTCTCTATAGCAAACGAGGATTCCCAATCTGGACAATTTCGAAGAAAAAAAGAAGTATTACGAAGGATCTGAACAACAAGTTCCAACATGCACGGGGACCGTGTTGTAAGGAAACGAGATTAAACAACAAAGGAATTCCTTCCCAAATCATTATTTTTGAAGGGAGTTTGAATCCGAATTGGGTGGACAATTTGCCTCAAAATAAGAGATAAAAAGATTTTCATAAATTGAATATGCAAAAGGTCGAACCTACCAAATGGTATAAGAACCTATGACTCATTTAGAAAAAAACAAAGAAATTGTAAGAAGGTTCAATTTAGAAGTAATCCAAAACTGCAATGCGGAAACCTTCGAGGAACTTATGCATAAAGATTTTATCAATCGCACAGCTCCGGCTCATACAAACGATGCGAAAGGAATGTGGAATACCTTCCATTCTATATTAAAACCAGCATTTCCTGATTTGAAAGTGGAGATTTATGACCAAGTTGCAGAAGGTGATAAGGTAACCACTCGTAAGGCGATTCTTGGCACACATTTAGGCCCACTTATGGGAATTGTACCAACACAAAAACAAATTCGGATCGATGTCATTGATATTGTTCGCTTGCAAGACGGCAAGTACATCGAACACTGGGGCATCAATACTTTACAGACTTTGCTATCAGAACTAAAGTCTGTATCATAAAATTCAAATTTTCTAACAACTAACCACCTAATCAGATAAGTACAGAATGTACGACCGACAAAAGTTGGCTCGTATACCCCTCATCAATTAAGAATAAGAATCATTCTACTACCCAATAGAAAGTTTTCCAAATGTATTTACAGCGAACTGCTAGTAGGTACAACTAATTGCGCGTTTCTTAATAATCAAATAAAATAACGTTTCAATTTACTTCACTCTCATTTCAGGAAATTTTTTTTGCATTTTGTATTGTACGGAGTTACCTAAATAAAAATATGCTGGCATTTTTTTCAATGACCTATATCAATTGGTAGCAAATTTCAATTCGCTTCTATACAAAAAATTTCATTCGTATGAATCCGAGTATGTTTCAAGAAAATAAGGAAGATGGAATGGCAAACGAATGTTACAATTCGTTACCTATTGCAATCTTTCAAATTTCAAAACAAGGAATGATCAATTTTATCAATTTCGAAGCACAGGAATTATTTGGCATTACACAAATTGATTTTTACAAAAGTTCATTTAGTACAGTTTTAACTGAGAAATCAAAAAACATTTTCCAATCATTCATCAACACAATTTGTTTAGAAAAAAACAAACATACTTGCCTAGTTGAAATCACCAAAGAAAATAATTTAACAAAAAAAGTTTCACTCTTTGGAAATCTCTCGATAGACAGTGAGTGGATCCAGCTAGTTGCAGTAGAAGCAAAAAACGAAATCGAAATTTCCTTTAAAAAGGAATTTGAAGACATTTCCAATGTTTCCCACGTTGGCCGATGGGAGTTAAATTTAATCACTGGGTCCTTAGAGTGGTCAAAAAAAATCTATGAAATCTTTGAATTGGATCCAAACCAATTCAAACCTAGTTACGAAACTTTTTTATCCGTCATCCATCCAGAAGATCGCGAAAAAGTGAACCATGCATACTCTCAATCTCTTATCCATAAACAAAAGTATGAAATTGAACACCGACTCATTCTGTTAGATGGTCGTATCAAATGGGTTAGGGAAACCTGTTATTCAATATTTGATTCAAATGGAAACCCAGAGATATCCATCGGAACTTGCCAAGACATCACTAGACAAAAGGAATTGGAAATACACTTAAAGGAGAGTGAAAAAAAATATTCAAACTTGGTCGAAAATACAGCGAGTTTAGTCTGGAGTACAAATGCAAACGGACATTTTTCTTACCTCAATCCAGCTTGGGAAAAATTACTTGGATATACAAAGGAAGAAATGTTAAATCGACCTTTCTCCGATTTTCAACCTCCTGATATATCCATTCGAGATCAAAAAGTTTTCGAAAAACTTAAGTTAGGTTTCGAATCTTCGAAAAACAATTACGAATCTGTATTTTTGTCTAAATTCGGAGAAATAAAATATTTAAATATTTATCCTACTCCCCTTTTCAACGAATTTGGAGAATTTGTAGGTTCACAAGGTACCGCAAACGACATCACATTCAAACGTACTTTGGATCTAAAACTAGAAGAAACATATTTTGAATTAGGGCAAAGACAATTTGCAATCGACCAACATGCGATTGTTGCAATCACCAATCTAAATGCTGATATTATTTACGTTAATAAAAAGTTTTGCGAAATAAGTAAGTATACAAGGGATGAATTAATCGGCGAAAACCATCGCATCATCAATTCTGGACACCATCCACTTGAGTTTTTTAAAAAATTATACCAAACAATTAAATCAGGAAATACCTGGCATGGTGAAATCAAAAATAGAGCAAAAGATGGAAGTTTTTACTGGGTTGCGACAACCATTGCGCCAATTAAAAATGCACGTGGTGATATTGAAAAATATCTATCCATCAGAACAGATATAACCGAAATCAAGGAAGCGGATGAAAAAATCAAATCACTCCTAAATGAAAAAGCGCTGATCTTAATCGAAGTGCACCATCGTATCAAAAATAATATGAATACGATTTATAGTCTGTTAAAAATGGAAGCAAACTCACAAAAAGATATTCTGCATAAAACAATCTTGATCGATGCGTCAAATCGAGTTCGAAGTATGATGTTGTTATATGACAAATTATACCGATCAGAAAACACAGATATCATTTCCATTAAAGATTACTTTCCGACTTTGATTTCTGAAATATTAAATATATTTCCAAATCAAGACAACATTTCGACTGATATACAAGTAGAACCTGTTGCGATTAGCACAAAAATCTTATCCTCCATCGGAATCATCATTAACGAGCTTGTTACCAACTCAATGAAATATTCCTTCGGTGAAGGTCAAGTAGGGAAAATTACGTTTCACGCAAAAATTCAGAATCAATTTTTAATCATCGATTATGAAGATGATGGAATTCCAATCGACCCGACGATTTTACTCCAATCAACAAATAGTTTTGGTTTAAACCTAATTAACATGCTAGTGAAACAATTAAAGGGAATTGTTCATATAGAAAATTCTAATGGAACTAAATATAAAATTGAGATCAAAATCTAGGATTTTATTCAATGAATGAAAAACGAATACTCCTCGCTGAAGATGATTTAATATCTGCTACTGTACTCCAAGAGTCTTTAGCCTCACTCGGATATCAGGTAACACTCGCTGAAGATGGACGAAAAGCTAAAGAGCTATTCTTAGAAAACCAATTCCCCATTGTCATAACAGACTATGATATGCCTGATGTAAATGGAATAGAACTCATTGATTTTCTAAAAGAAGAAGAGGTTGAGCCAATCATTATAGTCTTAACAAACCATTCCGAAACTTCCATCATCATTGATATCATGAGAAGAGGAATCTACGATTATATCGTAAAACCCATTGAAGCAGAAGAACTCTCCCTAAAACTTCAGCATGCATTTGAAATTCACAATATAAAAAAACTAGAAAAGGTGGCTAAGCGAGAACGTGAAATGCGCCTCGAAAGTCATTTGGATTGGATCAAATGGAAAGAAAAAATGGGAGGATCCGGTAAATCCAAAAATTTGAACAAAAATTTATTTGAGAGTTTAAAAACTAGTTTTAACCAAGGAACGGGATTTGGAGCACTCGTATCCTTACTAAAAATCGTTTCGGATTCCGCAGAAATTGAAGGAGATTTTTACAAGATTGATAGAGAGATTATGAGTCTCATCAAAACAAATGCAGAGATGGCTGAAAAAGCTTTATATACTTTTTCCGAAATAGATGAAATCTTAAACGGGAAAATTGAATTGGAGACAATCTCTTTAAGTTATTTATATAATGAAATAAAGAATGTCACAATTGAAATGAGTAACCTATTAGACATTCAAAAGAATCATTTATACTTGAGTGAGAAAAAATCATCATTTGATCAAAACAAAATTAATATTCACATAAATTATTTCATAATAGCATTGAAAGAAATGTTAACGAATGCATGTAAATTTTCGATCCCAGAAAGTAGTATTCATATCGTTATGTACATTGAAGCAAAATCACTTGTCATATCGATTTATAACTCACCCGTCATGAATTCGGATAGGACAGAAGGAATTCCGCTGGAATTCGAAAATATTATCTTTGAACCATTTTTTCGACTCACTAAATTTGTTTTCGATGACTA
This sequence comes from Leptospira sp., assembly GCA_016742255.1. Lineage (GTDB taxonomy): Bacteria > Spirochaetota > Leptospiria > Leptospirales > Leptospiraceae > Leptospira_A > Leptospira_A paudalimensis. The sequence goes on along the minus strand of JACVCB010000002.1, from coordinate 87,047 downwards.
CAAAACTCTAGATTTCGGTCTAGGATTGACAAAGGTGGAAGCAATCATCAAAAGATTTGATGGCAAAATTGAAATTAAAAATATTATCGATCATCTATATGCTAAATCCCAACCAAAGACAAAAGTAATTTGCCGAATATCAATTCCACTTGTTCCATAAAAGGATCTAATAAATCCCAAACCTTACCTACGTAAGTTAAACAATCCATTGATTCCTCGTTGATCACAAAAAAAGAAAACCAAATCATGGTTCGAGTGGGAGTGGTGGAATGAAAAAAACGATAGTCGATGAAATTTTAATCTCAAGAGAGATCAAAAATGAGAAAACAGTCGCTGTTGTTCGGTTTGCCATATTTTCCTTCGCATCACTCATGGATTATTTGTCCTACTTCCATGTGATTAATTATACAATTGTTCCTCCCACAATCATCACACTTTTGTTAGACACAACATTCTTAGTCTTTGCAGGTTTTGTACTTTTTTTTGTAACTCATTTTTCGTTTCAACCTTATCTTAAATTTTTTACCATCACTTTGGATTATACCATTGTTGGATTAATGATTTTTTTTGATCCTACGGTACAAAGAGGTGATGGTGTTATTTATTTTATCGCGATGATTGGGGCCATTTTCATCTATCAATTTAACTTACTTAGGCATTCCAAAATAGGGACAATCTATGGAGCTTTTTTATCATTTGTTTTCTTGTTTGTAATTTCTATCGGATTGGGTGGAGGATACCCTATCGATTTAATCCCAATGTTATTTGGATTAGGGATGATACTTGCAATTGGATATGTAACAACCGTTTCCAACATTGAAATGGTAAAAGAAGCAAATGCTAAACAAATGATGGAACGATACCTTCCCACACAATTAGTTAGTGAGTTTTATAAAAATAATGCTCAATTAGAACCAGGCGGGGAAATGAAAGAGGTAACAATCCTTTTTTCTGATATACGATCCTTTACAAAATATTCTGAACAAAGGTCAGCCGAAGAAGTAGTTCTATTTTTAAATGACTATCTATCTCGTATGACAGACATTATATTTAGATTCAATGGAACCATCGATAAGTTTATTGGTGATGCCATCATGACAATCTTTGGTGCTCCTTTTAAGCGAGATGATGATGCACTCCGGGCAGTCAAATCTGCTGTCGAAATGATAAAAGAAATACATCGATTCAATCAAAAAAAGAATTTGCCAGATGAACAAATTCAGGTGGGAATCGGTATCCACACTGGAGAAGTTATTGTTGGAAATATTGGTTCCGATCGTCGGTTAGATTATACTGTTATTGGTGACAATGTAAACTTAGCCTCCAGGATTGAGGGATTAACCAAACATTACCAGTGCTCAATTCTGATTTCAGAAGTAACATACCAACAAATTGAAGGGAAGTATAGTGGATCGGATGGTTTTGTCATCAGAGAAATTGATAAAGTCATTGTGAAAGGCAAATCAAAACCAATTTCCGTGTATGAAGTTGTTTGTTTCACCGATTGAGTGAAAAGAAGTTTTATGATTCCAATCAAAAACTTTCCTTTCACTCTAAATGTTAGATCTGATCTGATTTAATAACACTTCCCTTGAGAAGTAATGTCCACAGCCCAAGCTCCGGAACTGTCTTTTGCTAACATAAAATCAATATCCTTACATTGAATCGTTTGACCTTCCGAATCAGTCCGATTGATATCCCCTTCATAGCGGTAAAATCCACCATTCGAACCTTTGTTAAACGTCCCATCATCAATGAGAACCTTCGACCAAGTGTAGTCTGGGTATTTTTCAGAAAAAGCTTTTACAACGAGTTCCTTCACCTCAGGTTTTTTAGGTGCCTTCTCATTTTCAGAAGCAATCGCCTTCACATCACCAATTCCAATTTCTGAAAATTTCCATTGGTTTCCCTTTTGGATATAGTTTGCACCTGCTTCAAATTCTCTCTGTGTTCCTGCCTTCTCTGCTACAACTTGAAACGGAACTTTAAGTTTTCGTTCTAAGAGTTTTCCTTTTTTATCCACTTTCTCTAGTGTTCCTGGGTCTCCAGCTGAAGTGACAGATATGATTGTTTCGCTCGGGTATTTTTTTGACCAAGTCGATCTTAAATCTCGTTCTGCTTGTTCCGTTGGGACTGGATCTGGAATCGTATCTGCAAACACTACAGATAAAGATAAGAAAATTAGAATTAGATAAGGTTTCCTGGTTTTCATAAGCATCGAAAACTTTAATTTCGCTAGAGATTAAATCAAGAAGAATATTTACAATTCTAAGCTTTCTTCAATGATTCATAGACCTGTGACAGTTCAATTTCAGAATCACGAAACCAAACAATTTGCTTCGATGGATCAGTAGCTAGATCAATATCTTGTACACATTGTTCCAAATACCCTCTCAGATGGTTCTTTAATTCTTTCGCTGATGTGATACCTTGTTCTTTAAAAATTTCCTTCCCACCTCCAAAAATGGTTCTCTCAAAGTAATCCCAGATTCGAGGATTTTCAAAGATCTCGTTCCAATTCGTTCCATAAAAATCACATACAAATTCATATGCTTGTTTTGTATCCTCTTTGTGTTCTTTAGAGCCTGTCATACGAAATGATATCAATGGAGATAAAAACGACTGAAATACCGCAAAGAGAAAACCGGAATCCCATAGATTCGAAAATCGTGAATTTTCAGCTGCCTCACAAGCCAAAACTTCCATCTCAATAATTGTTTTAGCCTCATTCATTTTGATTTGCATCGATTCGAAATAATGTTCCATTTGAGGACTCGAAACAATTCCTAGAAATTTTTCTGCAGTTGCAATTTCAGGATTTCCAGAATTAAGAAGTTTTTCGAGTCCATCTCGCATAATATATACCATATGATGCTTAGACATTCCCAAAAAAAGATCTTCTTCCTCCATTCTGAAAATGAAATTTGGTCCGGAAGTGGATTCATTCTCTAACTGGAATACTCGATTGTAAATCTTAGCAACATTTGGATCTTTTTTTGCCTCTCCGAATGACTCAAATGATAAGTGATATCCTTTTGCAATCTCTTGTGGAGAAGGGATACGATTCGATTTAGGTTTTGATTGGTAAACTTCATTTCCTAATTTTGAGTAGTATCCGATGATTTCTGTGAAATAGTTTCTATTTTGCGCCTCGGCCATGAATGCAGAATAATCTGCACTAGATTCAGCGAGCGATTCCATTTCAGATAATAATTTTTTTGCACTCAGAACTTCTTTGTTATCTTCAGGTAACGAATCAAAATAAGTTTTGAGGCCAGTTCGATAGGAATCAAGTAAATCTTTTAGTGCTGGTTCCATTATAATTTCTCACCTAATATGAATTCTATTCTTTGAACCAATCGATTCAATTGTGATTTTGTAAATGGATTTAGTAGTCGATAAGGATTCTGGAAATAAGAATCAATTTTAAATTTTGGATCTAACTCTTGTAGTCTTAAGTATTCTTGTTTTGTTTGTTTTGCTTTTTCTTTTTGATGGGAAACATTCGCAAGTGTATTGATCTGAAAGAGTAATTGTAATACAACTGCTGATTGATTGATTTTCTCATTTGCTTCACTTTCAGTGACAGGTGATAAGGTTTGGGGAAGTTTGGTTGCGAGTTCTGCATAATTTTGACAAGCAAGTGCTACTTCTTCCCGTTTTGAATAGACATTTGCATTCTCTTCCAATCCAAATTTTTCATATAATTGTTTCATCGATCGGTAACGATCAATCTGCTCACTTTTGGCAATGGAAAAAAGGTCTGAGTCAGTACCCAATTGTTTGGTATAGTCTTCATAACTGGAAGAACCAATTGCGATTTTCAACACTCTTTCATACGCTTTGACTTGCTCTTGGTTGAGCCGAGGGTTCTCTTTCAATTTTGTAATTCGAATATTGAGATACGATATGTGGTCCGATGTATGTTGATCCATTCTCTCCCCCTTTGATTTCAAAACGAATTTAGTTTCGAAAGAATGGATTGAAAAGTATTATTCATTACAAAAGTATTTTTTTCCAAACCTTGCAAGTAATACAAACTCAGACATTCATTTCACAAATATTTTGAATCGAGGACTTTAGGGTTTCAGAAGACATTCGTGGTGACTGTTTACTACCTTACCATACGTTTACATGACGTATCTGCTGTTATGTTCTATTTTTCTCATCATTAAAAAAATAAGTTGTGGAAAGTTATGGATTTCCGAAGGATAACCGCATGTGGAAATGTAAGTGGCTTTTATTATGTTTGATCCCCCAATTTTTATTTGCAGAAGGGTTTCAAAAAGGCAATCTCATGTTATTTGGTTCTGGATCTTACGGTCTGGGAATGTCTTCCGGAAGTTTAGAACGTTTTGCAGAAACATATAATTTCCCATCATATCTTTATTTTCGAGATGGCGTGAGTGCAGAAGCTAAGACAGTTTCCTACTATATTCTCTATGACTTCAATGCTGACCAGGTCCGTTTGAATAGTAATTTGGGAGAAGTTGGAGTCCAATATGCTTTTTTCAAATACCTTTCCATTGGACTAACGGGAGTTTACC
>JACVCB010000002.1:0-75000 GCA_016742255.1 Leptospira sp. | reverse complement strand
TGACCGCCATAAACGAAAATCCAAATATAGAAATTGTCCAACGGATAAGGATTACCCTGCCTTCCCAACGTGGGTGTTCCAATAATCCTTTTTTCAATTTGGAAATCATTTCTACATCAGTTAAGTGGGTATAACTCAGTAAGTGTTTTAAACGACGAGTGCGTAATGTGATTCCCACAACTAAAGGAACAAGCGATAATAATGTACCGAGTACGGCAAGTTGGATGAGAGTATTTGTGTCAAAACCAGAGGCGAATAAACAAAAATTGATAAAATATGGGAAGATTAAAAGGTATAAAGGAGCTTCAATGGCAATAGATAATTTCCTAATCAAACGGTTCTCTGTCATTCTCCACTAACCTACCTTGCGATTTGTCAAAGTTTTCAGAAAAGCAAAGTGAAAGCATCTATTTTCATATTTTTTTTACCAGTGAACAGAACAGGATGACCGTTCCCTGGCACATTTAAAATTCGAAAATGGTTCCAATCAAAGGTTAGATTCTAATTCCAATACAGAGATCTCAGAAGGAGCTCCCAAACGAAATGGAGGCCCCCAATACCCTGTACCTCGACTGACATAAATTTGTGTATCCTTGTAACGATGTAGTCCAGCCACAAATTTTTGTGCAAAGTATATGAGTATGTTACCAGGGAAAAATTGTCCACCATGAGTATGGCCAGAAATTTGTAAATGAAAGCCAACTTTGTTTGCTTCATACACACTATTCGGTTGGTGAGCTAAAAGAATTTTATAGTCAGAATTTTCCCCACCAGCCATGGCTCGTTTAGGATTTGTTTGGTGGGATTTAATAATAGCTCCCGCAGTTAAATCGGTAACACCTGCCATTAATAATTTAGCATTCCCTACTTGGATTGTTTGGTTCTCATTGAGTAAAACTCGAATCCCTAACGCTTCAATCTCAGGCAACCAGGATAAAACTCCGGAATAATATTCGTGATTTCCTGTTACATAGTAGGTTCCAAATTTAGATTGGATATCCGCTAAAGGTTTTAAGTGGTGTTTGAGTGTAACCGCCGGTCCATCTACTAAATCTCCAGTGATCACGACAACATCCGGAGTTTGAGCATTGATTTTTCCAACCACTCTTCGTAGGAATTTTTCCTTGATTGTGGGACCTATATGAACATCTGAAATTTGTACGATTTTAAATTGATGGAGGTCAGGATGTAAATTCTTAACTGGAATTTTGACATGTTTGGTGGTTAGTCGAACATGTGCATTGTAAAACCCAAGAGAACTCAGAGCTGTGGCAACAACAATGGTTGAAAATGCCAAACTGAAGTTTTTTACCTCTGTCACTCCATCAATCGGAAACCCAAAATGAAGTAAGGTCGAAAACAAAAACCTTGAATAATCAGAAACAAACCCAATATCAAAAAGTCGTAGTAGGTCCATGAGGAGAACCAAAGTGAAAAGGATCGAAAAAAATCCAAAATTGGTGAAAGTGACATAGGCAAAAAATGTCTGGGTTTTTTCCCGTTTCGACAGTCGGCTAAAGGCATAAGTTAAGGGAACAAGGATTACCAAAGCTCCAATTCCGACAAGGATCATGGTGACGATGGGACCATTCAGTGAAAGTCCTGAGATTAAACGAAAGGTAGAATAATAATAGATAAATCCAAGTAAGGATGTTAATACTGACAAAAATACAAAGAACGCTTTCAATGAGATTACCCTACATATTGGACAGTTTTTTGTTTGAGAAAGTGACCTTTATTCATACAAGAAGGATAGGATGAAAGAAAAAGATACAATTCGAACCAAGTCAGATGTGATCCTCATCGGTGCAGGAATCATGAGCGCTACATTGGGAGTTCTATTAAAAGAATTGAACCCCCACCTAACGATCACAGTTTTAGAGAGACTCGATGCAGCCGCAAGAGAAAGTTCCAACGCTTGGAACAATGCAGGCACAGGACACTCTGCTTTTTGTGAATTAAATTATACCGTTGAAAATGAAGATGGGTCCATACAAACTAAAAAAGCCCTTCAAATCGCGGAGTCCTTTGAAATATCGAAAGAATTTTGGGCCTACCTTGCAGGTATCAAACAAATCATCGATCCCGAAGATTTTATCCATTCAGTTCCTCATTTTAGTTTTGTTTGGGGAGATGAAAACGTTCGTTTTTTAGAGAAAAGATTTGCCGCTTTAAAACAATATGAACTATTTAATGGACTGATCTACACGGAAGACACAAAAACAATTTCAGAGTGGCTCCCCCTAGTCATGAAGGGTCGTGATCCGAATGAAAAGGTTGCGGCAACTCGAATGGATTTAGGAACTGATGTCAATTTTGGGACTTTAACGCGCGCTATGTTTCGATATTTAGAAACTTTCTCCGATGTTCATGTCCATTATTTTGAAGATGTCAAAGATTTAGAAAGAAGCGAAAATGGGAATTGGCACCTAACTTCTCATAATTTACAAACTCATGAAAAAGAACACCATGAAGCAAAATTTGTATTTATTGGTGCAGGTGGAGGAAGTTTACCTCTTTTAGAAAAATCTGATATTCCAGAGGCTTCTGGATTTGGAGGATTTCCAGTGAGCGGCCAATGGTTACGTTGTAAAAATAAAAACATCATCAAAGAACATTTTGCAAAGGTTTATGGAAAGGCGAATGTTGGTTCTCCTCCTATGTCTGTTCCTCATTTAGATACACGTATCATTGAAGGGAAAAAAGAATTATTATTTGGACCTTACGCTGGTTTTACGACAAAATTTCTCAAAAAAGGTTCTTATTTGGATTTAGTAAAATCTTTGGAATTTGATAATATTTTTCCAATGTTATCAGCAGGTATGCACAACCTTCCTTTGACAAAGTATCTAATTAGCCAAGCCATACAATCTCATGAAGATCGAATTGAAGCATTAAGAGAATATTTCCCTGAAGTGAATTCTGAAGACTGGGAACTGGTTGTCGCTGGCCAAAGAGTACAGGTCATCAAAAAAGATGAGGACGAAGGTGGTGTCTTAGAATTTGGAACTGAAGTTGTTTCAGCACAAGACGGATCGCTTGCGGCCCTACTCGGTGCAAGCCCCGGCGCATCAACTTCTGTTTCCATTATGTTGGAAGTTCTATCTGACTGTTTCCCAAATGAAATGAAATCCAAAGAATGGAGAGATAAGTTAAAAAACATGATTCCAAGTTTTGGTGAATCAATGAAAGATCATCCAGACCTCTGCTCTTTGAGTCGAAAAAGAACAGAGGAATTGTTAGGATTAAAAACCTTGGTTACTTAACTTTTTTTCTAAGTTCGATAACAACTTTTTCCTTCGACTCCACAGTGTATAAGGCTGATCCTTGTGTGGAGTCGATGATCCTACGAGGGCTCACACCTTTTTCTCTCAGTACACGAGAAATAGCTTGGGCTCTTTCAAATCCCAAATCATAATTTTCGAAGTTCCCCGGTAAGTCTTCCTTGTAAGGAGAAGTATAAGTAATAATGAGAATATCATATTCTTTAAATTCATTTTCTAAACTTCTCGCAATCGCATCTAACCTTGCTCGTCCTTCTAAATGGATGCGACTGGATGGTAAATCGAAAATCTCACTTGCAAAGAACACAAAACGTTCGAGTTTCGATTCATTCGGTATACTTGCTGTTTTCAATTGGTCATCATTAGGGATGGAATCAATCACTCGTTTTGGAGTTTCTTCTCTGATGACTGGTTCTGGATTTGAGCCAAAACTAAGCCCAAGTCCAAACTTGATAGCCGTTTCCTCATAGTTGCCTTTATTTCTATAACCAGCCGATGGTGCTTCATAGTTCACCATATAAACATTTGCGTGTTCCACTTCCGAGCTAATGAAAAAACGATGATTAAAATGATAACGAATTCCCAATGAACAAAAAACTCGATTTGTATTCCCACCATACAACCGTTCTGCGCCGGTACCACCACCAAATCTAAAATAAGGATCAAATTGTTGGTTAGGCATAAAGTGAATGAAAAAGTTTAGATCCGCAGACAAAGCATTAAATACATCTCTTTTCCTTTGCGCTCCATAACTGTATAAATCTCCTGACACTAAACGTGCCAACTGATTGGCTGCAGTATCAGCGAGTAATGAATACAATAAAACAACTCGGTTATCAACAGTTTGAAAGTAAGAAGATGTAATGACTTGGTTCGAAACCGAAAGGCCTAAACCAAAATATCGGAACAATCCGTATTCAAATCCAACTTCTCCACCGCGACTTGATAATCTTGCCCGATCTTCGGTGATATTCGAATAAAATTCATATAATAGATACCGGGATGTCGTGTCTGTGAAAGGTGAATTAATCACCAAATAATTTGGAAAGTTGCGATTAAAAACTGCCTTTTGAATGCTGCCTGAATTATTTCCGACACCACCCATCCCCATGCCATAAAGGATAAAATTTCCCTTATCAAAACCTTGTCCCCAAACGAAAGAACCTGGATAAAAGGGAAAAATCAAAATTGCCCAAAAAACAAGGTTTTGCTTCCATTTCTGCATGGGTGATCTTGTTCCAATATCGTTTGTTAATGCAAGTTCATTTTTTATCTAAAATTGTCACAAATCCACCTCCATCCTTCGTCTTGTTAGGGAGGTTTCCTATGAAAACAAAGGTTTTGATTTTAGGTGCAGGTTATGCGGGTATACTCTGTGCCAATCGTTTGCAAAAACAAAATAAGAATTTAGAAGTAGTACTCATTTCCAATTCTGAGTATTTCCAGGAAAGGATAAGATTCCACGAACTGGCGACTCGGAGAAAGGAAAAAAAAATAAAGGTACAAGATCTCATCAGGAAAAAGATCCAGTTTACCATTGGCCAAGTTACGAAGATATCACCCAATTCGAATGAAGTGAAAGTCCAATCAAACATCGGCCCGATTGTATACCATTACGATTATTTGGTGATCTGCCTTGGAAGCCAAAATTCGAAAACCAAAATCGATAATGAAAATTCAATCCAATCAAATGAGTCATTGGAAACATTTTTAAAATCAACAGTTCCAGAAAATATCGATCATCTATGTATATTAGGTGGCGGGCTAACAGGAATTGAATTTGCCTCGGAATGGAAAGAAAAATATCCAAAAACAAAAGTTACCATTGTGGATCAAAATTATTTTGCGAAATCATTTTCCAATGTTGGAAAGGTGTATATCAAAAATAAGTTTGAATCTCTAGGGATCAGAGTGATCGAATCGAAGGTAATCAAGAATATAGAGAAGAACAAAATTCATTTCCAGGATAAAACCGAGATAGATTACGACATTCTTTTGAACTGTACAGGCTTTCAAGTAAATGATATACTTAAAAAATCCGGTTTTATCACAAATGAATCGAACCAAATCTATGTTGATCCTTTTTTACGATCCAAACAATACCAAAATGTATATGTTGCTGGAGATGCGGCGAAGTTGGAACCTTCCCATTTGCGGATGGGTTGTGTTACAGCCTTACCTATGGGAGCCTATGTTGCCGATACAATGTCCGATGTACTACACAACCGAAATCTTTCACCATTTGAATTCCATTTTTTTGGACGTTGTGTCTCACTGGGAAGAAACGATGGACTCATCCAATGGACAAATTTTGATGATTCTCCAAAAGAAAAAATTATCAAAGGAAAGTTAGGAGCATTGATCAAAGAAAGTGTAAACCGATTTACACTGATTGCTTTACGGATGGAAAAACATCTACCGTTTCGATTTTATTTCTGGCCCAAAGGGAATGGACTTAGCAATACAAATGCGTTTCAGAAACCAATGATCCAACGAGGAGAATCATAAATTGGAAAAATTACAATCCTTTTTAGAATGGAAACCTTATTTGTTTTCCATTGCTTATCGAATCACTGGTAGTTATGCAGACTCAGAAGACATTCTACAAGAGAGTTACCTAAGGTGGCTCTCTATAAATCATTCGAAGGTAGAAAATCCTAAATCATACTTAGGAAGTATCGTGGCAAGACTTGCTTTTGATTTATTGAAAAAAGCGTCGAGGAAAAGAGAAACCTATATTGGTCCTTATTTGCCAGAACCAATTCCCGAGTATACTTCCAGCATCGATGATGATAAACTTAATTTTGCATTTTTAGTTCTACTGGAAACATTAAATCCATTTGAACGCGCAGTTTTTATATTGCGTGAGTCGTTTGATTTTGATTTTGAATTAATCTCAAAAATTATTGGGAAAACCCCAGGATACACGAGGAAAATTCTAAGTAGAGCCAAGCAGGCATTAAAAGAAAGAAGAAAAAAATTTGATCCAGATCCCAAACACCAAGAGAAATTATTAATGGAATTTAGTTTGGCATGTTTCCAACAGGATACGAAAGCACTTTCCCAATTATTAAAAGATGACGTCGTTGCTTATTCCGATGGTGGTGGAAAAGTACATGCAGCAAGGATTCCGATTCCTGGAATCATTCGTGTGATAACATTCTTAAAACAAACTACAAAAAAGGCAATTAATTCATCAACGGTTTACTTTGGTTATGCGAATGGGAGTCCCGTCACCATCGGTTATGGGAAGGATGGATTCCCCAATTTTGTTCAATTCATTATGATTGAAGGAAACCAAATCAGTGAAATTTTAACCATTGCCAATCCAGACAAATTGAAAGGGTTTCAAAACATGGACCAATTAAGAAAATTAGGATATATACGAAAACCTAACTATTTCCATTTGGTCTACTTATGGATCAAAAATAAAATCCAGAATTTTGGAAAATAGATTGAAGGATCACCTTACATCCTATCGTCATATTGGTAAAGATGTTCCTTCGATTCATTCTGAAAGTCACGATTTCGTTTTTAATCTTTACTTTAGCAGGATGTTACTCTTATGACAAACCGAATCCACCTACAGCTAAAGCTGGAGTCTTAGATTTAAGAAATTGGAATTTTGATCTATATGGGAATGTTCCCTTAAATGGAGAATGGAAGATTGAGTGGAAACAATTGTTAACCACTCAAAATGATCATTCCAATTTTACAAAAATTCCTGGCAACTGGACAAATCAAATGGGTGTTCCCTATAAAGAGGGGTATGCCACCCTACAGTTAAAAATCTTAGTGAATCCAGATGCAAAAACATTTTACTTACAAAACGGTGTCACAAGGAATGCATTTAAAATCCTCGTAGGTGAAGAAAAAATTTATGAATCTGGAAAGTTAGGTATTGATAGCGAGTCAGAGATTTCCAGTATCAATATACAAACCATTGCGCTTCCTTCTCGAATTAATAGTGAAATCAACTTAAACATCCAAGTTTCTTGTTTTCAATATCATGTTTGCGGAATTGCGACACCATATCTAATTGGAACACACGAAGGAATCACCAAATCATTTTTTGAAGCCACTAGCCGTGATATTTTAGTTATGGCATCACTTGGCACACTTGCCTTTTTTCACTTTGTTTTATTTCTATTTTGGAGAGACGAAAAAACTCATCTCTATTTTTCGTTTGTATGTTTTCTTGCATCTGTTAGGTTACTTAGTATTGGTGAAACTCGGCTTATTTACAATTATCTTCCCATGGGTGTTTATGAAATCATGGTTAGACTAAATGGCTTTTCATTTACTTTATTGTACCTTTCCTTTGTAAGATATGTGAAAGAAGTTTATCCTGATAAAAAATACTCATTTATCTATTTGTCGAATTATTTCTGTGCAATACTTTTGTTGTTTGGAATTCCTTTTCCAATTCCCATTTATTCACAAATACAATCCTTTCATTTAATATTAGCGTTACTTGGATTATTCTCATTAATGTATCCAATTGTTCACGGAGTTTTGATCAAAAAACCTGGTGCAAAATTTTTTCTATTTTCCCTCGTTTCAACAATGTTACTTTTTTCATTAGATATCTTAACCGAATTTGCAAAAAAAGGCACTGCTTACCTCGCACAATATGGATTTTTAGTATTTGGGTTATCACAAGCTATATTCATAGCAGATCGTATGATCCAAAATTTTAAGAATCGAGAAAAACTCAAACAAGAGAAAGAGTTAGCTCTTGCAGAAGTAAAATTTAAATCTGCTTTTTTATCCACCATGAGCCATGAAATCCGAACACCTATGAATGGAATTTTGGGGATGACCCAAATGTTTGGACAAACCAACTTAACTGATGAACAAAAGGAATATCTAAGTTTAATTCAATTTAGCGGTGAAAATCTTTTATTATTAATCAACGATATTCTAGATTTAACAAAATTGGAGTCAGGTAAGTTAGAATTAAGATTAGAACCAATTGTTTTAAAAAAACTTTTAAATGATATGGTGCAATTATTCAAATCGAAACTGAACACCGAATCTGTGAAAATAAACTTAGTGATCGACGGTGAAATTCCTGATACAATCATCACGGACCAGAGGCGTTTCACTCAAATCCTCTCTAATCTTTTGGGCAATGCAGTCAAGTTTACCGAAAATGGATGGATCTCACTCATTGTATCATCCGAAACAATCGATGATAAAAAAAGTTTATTGGTCTTGCAAGTGAAGGATACTGGAATCGGAATCCCATATGAAAAAATTGGAGAACTCTTCGAACCATTTATGCAAATCCATTCTCACTTGTCTGGAAAAACAAATGGAACTGGACTTGGTCTTACGATCACAAAAAAAATTGTAGAAGAATTATCAGGAACAATCTCTGTTCAATCTGAATTAGGCAAAGGATCTGTCTTTCAAGTTAAAATCCCAGTCGAACTCACTTATGACTCAATCAAAACAAACACGGAAACAACAAACCAAAGTATTCTAAAAGTTGTAGAGTGGGAAAAACATTTAGCAGAACAATACCCTGCAAAAATTTTAATCGCTGATGATGATTCAATCAATCTGAAAGTTTCAAAAATGTTTTTGAAAAAACTTGGATATTCAGCCCTAATTGCAGAAAATGGCAATGATACACTTGCATTAGTCGAAAGAGAAAAACCAGATTTTATATTTTTAGATGTTCAAATGCCAGATCTGGATGGAATCCAAGTAACCAAACTAATTAGGCAAAATCAAATTTTAACAAAACAACCTATCATCATTGCACTCACTGCGAATGTTATGGAAGAAGAAAAAGAAAAATGCCTTTCCGCTGGAATGAATGATTTTATGACAAAACCTCTTTTAATGCAAGAATTAGTATTTATGATCAAAAAATGGTCAAAGGAATAAATAGTGAGTAAGGACCATTCTTTAGTGATTGGAGGCACTTCTGATATTGGCGTTTGGGTAGTTGAATCTTTAGCCAAAAGAGGCCATTCTATTTCAATTACAGGTAGAGACAAACAAAAGTTATCTGATTTAAAAACAAAAATACTTTCCAAATATAATATTTTAATTCAAACCCATGAATTAGACATCGCAAATATGCAATCTTTTGATTCCTTCTATTCCGGACTGAATGTAGAACCAAATCATGTTTATATCCTCGTTGGTTATTATGAGGACCAAACATTTGCCAGAGAAAATTGGAGAGAATTAGAAAAAACCATTCAAATCAATTTTACTGGAGTTGTTGCACTTGTGAATGCCATTTCGATAAGTATGGAAAAAAGAAAATCGGGAATCATTACAGTCGTTAGCTCTGTTGCAGGGATCAGAGGCAGAAAATTAAACTACATTTATGGCAGCGCAAAGGCTGGTTTAACAACTTATCTTTCTGGTTTACGTGCACTTGTTTTTCCAAATGGTGTGCACATCGGTACCATATTACTTGGACCAGTCTATACGAAGATGTCAATGGGACACAATTTAATTCCTTGGTTAACGTTAACACCAGAAGAAGCCGGCGAAAAAATAGTCACTGCTGGATTGAACAAAAAGAATGAAGTTTATATTCGTTGGCCTTGGCGTTTCATTATGTTCATCATCCAAGTCATTCCTGAATGGATATTCAAACGTCTTCCAGCATTTTAGAAAATAAGATTCCCTACTTTCTAAAAGATTAAGGGTAACTTACATAATTCCAAACATTTTGGAATCCATTGAACATAGGGCATGAGTGCATTGCAAGTGTTCCCATTCCATTACAAGAAGTAGTCACCAAACGTTTGCTATTTCCATATGGACTCCCGACATTCACATTAGTCAAAGCCCCTACCATTCCTAGTGGACTCAACCAAACATCAGTTACCTGATTCATATTACCACTGAGGTTAGCAATTGAATCGTTTTCATGGATCAATCCATAATAAGAACCTGCAGGTGCTTGTTGTGAGAGCCCAAACCAAGAAGGGGTGGAAGCTGTTTGCAAACTATAATCTGAAACTCCACTGTAGATGGAAACTCTGCCAACAGTTCGAATTTTTCCTTGGTAAGCAGCATGTCCACTGCCTTGGGAATGCCCACCGACATAAACACTCGACCAGAGAATCGAACCACCTGATACATATTGGTCCCAACCTTGCCCTGGATAATTTTGATTTAAGTAAAGTAATAAAGATAAAAGTCTACCTTCGATTGCATTGCCAGAGTCCACTGCGACATAAGGAGAGACAGATTCACCTGTTACGATTTCACGCCTAACCATTTCAAAACAACTGGCATCATTCCTTGCAGAACCCTGGTTACAAATGGTATTCACTGCCTCACCATTTGGATAACTAAGCCCAATGACATGGTATCCTCTTGTAGCACCTTGTTGTAAAATCGCATTGATTTCACAAGGAGTAGAATCAGTACCAGGGTAAAAAACAGATAATTTGTTTTTTTGGGTTATACCTGTTTGTGGTGGGAATACTTGGTGAGGTGCGTTAAACGTTGTGATTTGAGAATTGGTTAGGGATGGGGCAATTTGATAACGAATAAGAGAACCAACAGCTCCATTGGAAGGAAATGCGTTCTGGCCTGCACAAGAACGCGCATACAAGTTTAAGGAAATAATTTTCAGCAAATCTTGATTGGTTTCAGACTCTTTTTTACAAAAGAGAAACAAATGAGAAAGAGAGAATATAACAACGAAAAAAAACAAAGTATTTATGTTTTTTGATAAGGATAGAATTTTCAAATTGGTTACTCTTCTCTCGATTCAGATCAAAATAAAAGCTTTTGTTAGTTTGGCAATTCAATTCTCAAACACACAACACCAATCAAAAACAAGGATTGGTGTCGATTATAACTCACTTCAGTTCTTTAAACTTAAGAATCATCGTGTCGACATTGGATCCAATCCCTTCGATTCTTGTTACATTCAAACCTTCCCGGTCAAATAAACTGATCACTGCAGAATGATTGAATTCTCCTCTTGCCATTTTTTTAAAATTGATACCAAGAACCACTGACAACATCCGAACGTCTTCTTCCTTTCCCGTGAGAAGTGTCCAATTTTGACCAAGGCCCATCTTCTTTTTATAATCTTTTAACACTTGGGGTTTATCATTTTCAGAATCAAAACTCACAAGGATGACATTTGGTACTTTGCCTGATTCTGATTCGATTTTTTTTGCCACTTGTTCCAAATCAGAAACTAACCGTGGGCAAATGGAAATACAAGAAGCATAAAACATACTGATGAGAAACGGTTTTCCTTTCCAATCAACAAAACTTACCGATTTATTATCTTCATTTTGCCATTGGCTTTTTAGCTCCAATAAACTCCCTTGTGCAGGTTCACCTGCAACTAACAGAGGTTCATGTTCATGGTGATGATTTGCATTATGTTCGTCACACTGAGAAAATGAAATTCCTATTGATAATAACATAAGATAAGAAAAATATTTTGAAATCGTTTGATTCATTTTGAACCTTCCTTTTTATTCTGGTCTGTCACACATCGAAATCCTAAATATTTGGCCGTATACCAACCTTTTAAGCCAGCGCGGTACCCAAATCGCATATAGGATGCATAATTCGAAAAATCATTTGCTTTCAGTGAACCTCCACCACAGAAGAGACTACTTTCAATATCTGAATCTTGCCTAGAATCACCCGTTACAGAAGTATTATTAAAGTCATACACCCATTCCCAAATCATTCCATGTTGGTCATATACTCCGAGTTTGTTTTTGTACAAACCAACCTTAGGCAAAACTTCTGGCCTAGGTTCCCCATACCACTTGAGTATCACTGCTTCAATCGCTTTTTGGTTTTTACCTTGCGGAGGAATACTTCCAACATATTCCCATTCAGATTCAGTGGGTAATCGTTTGCCTTTTGATTCACAAAAAGCTTCTGCAGAAAACCAAGACACATATGTCACAGGTGTCAACATATCAGATTCCTTAGGTTTCCCGTTTTTCCAATCTGCCAGGTAACCAGCATCTACAAATAAAGAAGATGGTTTTCCTTTTTTCCAATCTGGATGCAACAAAGTAAATTCGTAAAACTCTTGCTTGGTGACAGGATACTCGTCCATCTCAAAACTGTTCACTTTCACTTGGGCATTCGGCAAAGAAGATCCGTCTTTCAGAAAGGGTTTCCATTTCCCCGAAGGGATCTTGATCATTTCCGATTGCAGGGAACCAAAGGAAACAAACGAAACTAGGACCAGCAAAAGGATTGTTTGATGTTTCAATTTTGTCCAATTCTTTCGTTTTTCCATTTGATTTCTTTCCCTTTCCAAATATGGTTACCTCACTTCTTGTTCAGTTACCATATATCCTTTATTATCCCATTTGCTGTAAACATAACTCAATACACTTGCAATTTCTTCATTGGAAAGTTCTAGGTGAGGCATTACGTTATTGTATTTTTGACCATTCACTGTGATTTGCCCACTCAAACCCTTTTTTAACACTTGGATGGCTCTTTGTTTATCAGCGTTTAAAAAATCTGATTTTGCTAGTGGTGGGAAAACTCCCGCAACACCTTGGCCTTCTTTCATATGACATGCGGAACAAACTGACTTATAAACTCTTTCTCCATTCGCCAAAACTTCCTCTTTGGTTTTGGCAGAAACTTTTGGTTTTACCTCAGTTACCATCCTTTGGATGGCTGGTCCTTCCGGTAAATAAACAGTATCTTCTTGTTTTCCAGAATAAACATTTGGATTGGGTTCACCTTCTACTTTCAGCATCCCAAGTGAACCTTTGTTAAATGTTCTAAAAATGGAATGGTCTACGAGTATCAAAGTCCCTGGCACATCAACCGTAAAATCAACAATAGCAGATCCCCCGGCAGGGATGAGAGTGGTTTGTACATTTTTTTGGTTTGGCAATATTCCACCTTCTGTATACACATGATCAAAAATCTCTCCAATCACATGGAAGGAAGAAACTAAATTTGGACCACCATTCCCAACAAACAATCTAACTTTTTCCCCTACTTTTGCTGTAATCGCCCTATCTTCCACCAATGAACCGACAGAACCATTAAACACTACGTAGTCTGGAATTTCAGTTATCGCCTTCTCCATGCTAAATGATTGTAAACCTGGTTCTCCATTTTTCCCTTTTGTATAAAACTCACTTTGGACTACATAGTATTCCTTGTCCACTTTTGGTAGATCATCCTTTGGTTGTACAAAGATGAGTCCATACATTCCATTTGCAATGTGCATTCCCACAGGAGAGGTAGCACAGTGGTAAATATAAAGTCCAGGATTGAGAGCTTTGAACGAAAATTTAGAAGCATGTCCTGGGATTGTGAGAGAAGCCGCTGCACCACCACCTTGCCCAGTGACAGCATGCAAATCGATGTTATGTGGCATTTTGCTAGAAGGATGGTTTTTTAAATGGAACTCCACTTGGTCCCCTTCCCTGACACGGATCATAGGCCCAGGCACAGATCCACCAAAAGTCCAGAATGTATATTCGACTCCGTCAGCGAGTCGACCTACAACCTCGATCGTTTCTATATTGACGATGACTTTTGCTTCGTAAGTGCGATCAATGTGGGGAGGCACTTGTGGTGCATATGTTAGTTTTGCTTCCTCAATTGTTTCTTTTCCACATTGAAAAAGAAAGGTAAATAGGAATAAAAGGAACAGATAAAAGATGGTTTGTTTTGATTTTATGAAATTCATATGATTTACGATTTCCTATGTTTTGAAGTGTAAGCAGTTTTTTGTATTCTAACATTGATGTAAGTCAAGAAGATTGATTCATTGAGATCAAAAAACACTAAGAAGGTGATTTTTCGGAAGTTTACCTTTTCCCTCATCCAAAATGAAAACACTTAAAATTCTAAATCGACGGATCGGAATCAATTGGAAAAATTGGTATGTTGCCTCTATGACAGACCCACAAACTAGCCTGAGCAAATTCAGAAGTCTTCTTCATATTTCTTCCATTCTCAATGCAAACCTGGATTTGCACCAATTACTTCCTCTCATCATGTTATACTCCAAGGATTTATTGGAAGCAGAAGCAAGTTCCCTTTTCCTCTTGGAAAATGATGAATTTTTATACTGTGAGGTTGCACTGGGTGAAAAAGGAGAGATCATCCAAGAATATGCTAGATTGGAACTAGGAGAAGGCATCGTGGGGATGGTAGCAAAAGAAAAAAAACCGATCGCGTTAGTAGATGCCTACAAAGATCCAAGATTCAATCCTAGTATGGACAAACGTACTGGATTCAAAACAAAATCGCTTATTTGTGTCCCACTCTTTGTTGAAGAAAGGTTAATTGGAACTCTGGAAGTGATCAATAAAACAAATGATCGTATTTTTAATGATTCTGATTTAGAATATTTGATTTCTCTCTCAGAGGTTGCTGCTACTGCCATACAAAATGCCAACGTAAAAGATAGTTTAGACAAACGGATCTTAGAACTTTCTCTTTTGTATGAATTTGAAAAACTTTCAGTTTCGGAAAAGAGCTTAAACGAACTTGGGAAATGGATGTTAAACCGAGTATTAGAATACTTAGGTGCAAGTTCTGGAACTATTTACTTAGCAAATAACACCAAACAAGAATTAGGGATCCTTGCTGCCAAAGGAATTCCGGAAGATGCTTATGATCAAATCAAAGTTCCATATGGGAAAGGTGTTTCAGGTTGGGTCGCAGAAAAAAAAGAAAGCCTACTCATTCATAATTTAGATATGGACCCTCGTTATAATAAACTTTCACCTTATAAGTTTGAATCCAAATCTTTGATATCGGCACCACTCATTTACCAAAACGAACTATTGGGTGTGATTAGCATCAATAACAAACTTTCGGGTTATGCTTTCCAACATTCCGATTTAGACCTACTTACAAACATTGCGGCAAGACTCAGTAATACGATTAAAAATGCGCAACTCTTCCACCAAATTGTAGACACAGGAAAAGAACTCAGTCGTGCGAAAAACATTATGCAAAAAATCATGCCATCTGTTTTACCAGAGACAAAAGAATTGAGTTATGGAGTTTCACACATCCCACTCGAACAAGTTGGTGGTGATTTTTATGATGTAACACAAATTGATGAGAACCATTATTCCATTTTGATTGCTGATATTTCTGGGCATGGACTTTCCGCAGCGGTTCTAGCGGCCATGTCCCATATGGTATTAAAAAACTTTGAACCAGAAATCAAACAAAGCCCTTCTTTATTTTTAACCACACTCAACCATATGTTGTTTGGCAAATTGGCTGGAAATTTTCTCACAGCATTCTATGGAATCATCAATATCAAAGAAAATTCCATTCTCTGCGCCAATGCAGGCCATCATGCACCTTTCCTTCTCAAAACGGGAGAATCAAAAGCCAAACCATTGGATGTAAAAGGGAAAATCCTTGGGCTCATTCCAGATCTTTATTATGAAGAAAAAACATTTTCTTTTGGTAAAGGGGATAGGCTTGTACTGTATACAGATGGAATTACGGAACATATGTCAAAAGACCATAACAAACGTTATGATGACGAATTATTCCAAATGGCTATCACAAAAGGGAAATCAAACGTAGCACAAGAATGCGCAAACCTACTCATCCAAGAAGCAAAGGATTATGTAGGTTCGGTTGAATTTGCAGATGATGTGACAATTCTCATTGTCGATCGAAAGTAAATCTTAAACTATTAAAATCTACTTTGATGTTAGTCTTATTGGTTATAAACACATTCCGTTAAACTAGAACATTCTGACCAAAGAACCAAGGATTTCAAAGATCGATGGATTCGTTTCCTTTGTTTCGTAAGGTTTCGAGTAACTCTGGATTTTCCAAACAGTCTTTCGCTAAATCAGATTCAAATGCCTCCACTAACATCCGTAAGGATACATTGGAAGTTTCAAAATTTGAACCCCCATCCACCGAATCAGAGAAAATCGGAAGGACAATATAAAACGGAATGGTCAACCAAGAAATAATCCTACGACCTTGGATTGGGTATGTGTAATCACGAATGATTTTTTTGTCTTCGCGGTCCATCAGTGTGAAGGTTACATTGGAATGGGTTTCGACAAACGAGGGAAAAATCCCAAGTGTGAGTAAAAACATAATCGCAGAAATACCTGCCGAATCTGTTCCCGTTTTGGTTGTATACGTTAGGTTTAATTTGGAAGTCCGGCTGAGTTTGAAAAGTTTGGATTTTGCAAGTTGGAATTCAAGAGCTGGCGAATTGTATAAATTGGCTTTTGGAGATTCTTCCACACGAATGAGATGGAATCTGATTTTATCCCCAGTGATTTTATCTGGATCAACTGGTGTTTGATTCGATTCATTTGCCAATGCAAAATAATGAAAATTACAAGAAATTAAAGTAAGGAAAACAAATGCGAAAAAACAACGAATCACGAATTTCATACGTCCCGTTATTCTGCCATATTACCATCCCAACTGCAAGCGGATTTCCGCGCAAGGGGGAGTAGCGGAAATCCTTTCGCGTAAGCGGAAGATTGCAGCGGATCACCCGGTCCCTTTCCGTTAGGAAAGGGATGTGCCCCCAATCCCTTCGTTGCGATAGTTTTCTTTATACTTGGTATAATTGTTTGCCGTGCGGGTGATGATCTCGCGGTCTTTGTCTGTGATGTCTCGGATGATTTTGGCGGGACTTCCCATCACGAGAACTCCTGGTGGGATTTTTTTCCCCGGTGGGACAAGGGATCCGGCACCCACAAAGGACCACTCTCCGATCTCCACATCATCCATAAGCATGGCTCCCATCCCCACAAAACTATGATCCTTCAGCACACAACCGTGAATGGTAGCGTGGTGGCCGATGGATACATAATCCCCAATCGTGACAGGATACAAATCTCTTGCCACATGTACGAGTGTCATGTCTTGGATGTTCACATGTTTGCCAATGGTGATGGTATTGACGTCACCTCGTAACACACATTGGAACCAAATCGAGGACTCTTCCCCAATGCTGACTTTCCCAAGTACATCAGCGGAAGGTGCCACCCAGGCAGTGGGGTGGATAGAAGGTGTATGGCCTTGGAAAGAACGGATCATACTTGCTACACATCGGTGTCCAAACTGAAACTCAAGGTCTTTTCGTTTTTTCCGCTTGCGTTTTTACCTTTAAGTAAGTTACGGTAGTCTTAGATTCAAATGGGATCTCACTCCTCAACAACGCTATTTTTCTCTAAAAACCTGCTAAGGAATATTTCATGGCAATAGACATCAAAGTCCCCGAGATGGGGGAATCCGTAACCGAAGCGACTATCAGTGCTTGGACCAAAAAAGAAGGCGATGCCGTAAAAGTAGACGAAGTGCTCGCAATTTTAGAAACAGACAAAGTCTCATTAGAAATTCCTGCTCCTACCTCAGGGGTATTAAAATCCATCTCCAAAAAGGTGGGGGATGTGGTACATGTGAGAGACATCATCGGTGCCATCGAAGAAGGTGCCGTAGCATCTACTCCTGCTAGTTCCAGTGCCCCTGCTCCCAAAGCAGAAACGCCAAGTGCGCAACCTAACACGGGCAAAGTGAATGAGGAACTCCCTCCTGCTGCGCGTAAACTCATTGAAGAAAATAAATTAGATGCCTCAAAAATCACAGGCACTGGTCGCAACGGACAAATCACAAAAGAAGATGTGATCCTTTATATGGAAAAAGGTGGTGCAAATTCCGCTGGTCCTTCTAAGGCCGCATCACCAAGTCCAGAAATTCCAAAAGCGGTAGTAGTATCGGCAAACGCAGGTCCTAGAGAAACAGTTGTGCCAATGACTAAACTTCGCCAAACGATTGCTAATCGCCTAGTGAGTGCACAACACACGGCAGCGATCCTCACGACGTTTAACGAAGTGGATATGGCTCCGATTATGGAACTTCGCAATAAATACAAAGACAAGTTCAAAGAAACTCACGGTGTGGGTCTTGGGTTCATGTCCCTTTTTACCAAAGCAGCAGTGGCAGCATTAAAAGCTTACCCTGCGATCAACGCAGAGATCCGTGGAACAGACATAGTTTACAAAAACTTTTATGACATCGGAGTCGCAGTAGGTGGACCAAAAGGACTTGTGGTTCCGATTGTTCGTAACGCTGACCTTCTCAGTTTTGCACAAATCGAACAAGAGATCGCAAGGCTTGCGGGCAAAGTCAAAGACGGAAAAATTTCACTCGAAGATATGGAAGGGGGAACTTTCTCCATCTCCAATGGTGGTGTGTATGGATCCATGATGTCGACTCCAATCCTCAACCCTCCACAATCTGGAATTCTTGGAATGCATAACATCGTCAAACGTGCGGTAGTTGTGAATGACCAAATTGTCATCCGTCCGATGATGTATCTGGCTCTTTCTTATGACCACAGAATTGTGGATGGTAAGGAAGCAGTGCAGTTCCTTGTGAAGATCAAAGAAATGGTAGAGGATCCAACAAGACTCCTCTTTGAGGTATAGTTACCAATATGGAACAATATGATATCGTTGTCATTGGTGCAGGTCCTGGTGGGTATGTGGCTGCGGTTCGCGCAGCCCAACTCGGGAAAAAAGTAGCCATTATCGAAAAAAGAAAAACTCTCGGGGGGACTTGTCTCAACGTAGGTTGTATTCCTTCCAAAGCCCTTCTCGATTCTTCAGAAGAGTATCACAAAACCAAACATAAACTAAGCGACCACGGGATCTCCGTGAAAGATGTCAAAATCGACATCGCGAAGATGATGGCTCGTAAAGACAAAGTGGTAACTGAAGTGACATCGGGTGTTGATTACCTGATGAAAAAAAATAAGATCACTCGTTATTTGGGTCATGCAAGTTTCATTTCCAAAAACGAAATTGCAATCACTGCAGAAGATGGAAAAAAAGAATCTATCTCTGGAACGAACATCATCATCGCATCTGGTTCCTCTCCAATTGAAATCCCACCACTCCCTGTGGATGGAAAAAACATTATTACCTCGGATCACGCGATTGCTCTCGATGCAGTTCCAGAACACCTCATCATTGTAGGTGCAGGAGTGATTGGACTCGAACTTGGTTCTGTTTGGTTACGACTTGGTGCGAAGGTCACTGTGGTGGAACTCATGCCACGCCTCTTTGGAACTGCTGACCAAGCGATGGCAAGTCTTGCCGAAAGACTTCTCACTGGGCAAGGGATCAATTTTCTATTCGAAACCAAAGTGCACGGTGCTAAGGTAAAAGGGAAAAAAGTTGAAGTGGAAATCGAAGGCAAAGATGGGAAAAAAACCATCCTCGAAGGAGACAAGGTGCTTGTTTCCATTGGCCGTCGTCCGAACACAGATGGACTTGGTGCCAAAGAAATTGGAATCGAAATGACAGACCGTGGTCGCATCAAAGTAGAACCTAACAAATTCCAAACGAACATTCCTAATATTTATGCAATTGGTGACGTGATTGATGGACCTATGCTTGCACACAAAGCAGAAGACGAAGGCATTGCCGTTGCCGAACTCATTTGTGGAAAGTATGGTCATGTGAATTACAAAGCCATTCCTTGGATCGTTTACACTTGGCCAGAAGTGGCATGGGTAGGTCTTGGAGAAGAAGAACTAAAAGCCAAAGGCATTGAATACAAAGTGGGTAAGTACATGTTCAAACCCAATGCTCGTGCCAAAGCCATGAACGAAACGGATGGACAAGTGAAAGTCCTCGCTGACAAAAAAACGGACAAACTCCTTGGGGTTTACATCGTAGGACCAAGGGCTTCTGACATGATTGCAGAGGCTGCAGTGGCGTTTGAGTTTGGTGCGAGTGCAGAAGACATTGCTCGTTCTACACATGCTCACCCCACTCTTTCCGAAGTCCTCAGAGAAGCGGCGATGGATGCTGACGCAAAATGGTCCATCCATTCGTAATGAAACAGTTGTTTTGTTGTTTTAGGGAGATTATATGACAACCGATCAGATGATGAGTTTATACGGCGATAACGTTGTATTATTGGAAGAGTATTACAAACAATTTAAGGAAGACCCGTCTTCTTTATCTAAGGATTGGATCGATTTTTTTGGGGAATTAGAAAGATCCTCAGTTTCGAACAATGGTTCGAATGGAGGTGGGTTCAATGGGAATGGATATGTAAATTACACATCCACCGAACACCGTAAAGATTCATCCCTCAGTGATTTTGGTATCATCAACCTTCTCAATGCTTACAGGAGACAAGGTCACTTAGCTGCAAACCTAGATCCACTCGGAATCAACAAACCTAACCGCGAATTCATTGATCTCAAAATCAAAGCCCTCAAACAATCCGATCTCGATACAGAGGTGGATTCAGGGATCAACAATCTTGGAAAAACAAAACTGAAGAATGTCATTGATTGGTTTGAAAAAACTTACTGTGGTTCGATAGGTTGTGAACACTACTACCTTGTCAATGATGAGGAACGTGAGTGGTTACAAAACCGAATGGAACCACTTGCCAACAACGAACCAATCAGCAAAAAGACCGCCTTACGTTTGTTTGAAAAATTGTACCAAGCAGATAGTTTTGAAAACTTCCTCGCCAAAAAATTCGTAGGGAAAAAACGTTTTTCTCTCGAAGGTGGGGAAACCATGATCCCGATGCTTGATACCCTTGTGGAAGAAGCGGGTGGTCATAAAATGGATGCCCTTGTCATTGGTATGGCCCATAGAGGACGACTCAATGTTCTTGTAAACATCATCCGTAAACCTGCAGGCCTTATCTTTGCTGAGTTTGAAGAAAAACTAAACCCAGGCCAACTTGGTTATGCAGATGTAAAATACCACTTAGGTTATTCCAACCATGTGATGACCCATTATGGAAAAGAAGTCAAACTATCCCTTGCCTTTAACCCATCTCATTTAGAGGCTGTAGACCCAGTGATTTTTGGATCTGTCCGAGCAAGACAAGAAATGGCCAAGGACATGGACCGTTCGAAATTTATGCCAGTTGCCATCCATGGGGATGCTGCATTTGCCGGCCAAGGGGTGGTTGCAGAAACACTCAACATGATGAACCTAGAAGGGTATACTGTGGGTGGAACGTTCCACATTGTGATCAATAACCAAATTGGATTCACCACTCTCCCAAGTGAATCACGATCTACATTGTATGCAACAGACCTTGCCAAAGGGTTCCAAGTTCCTATTTTCCACGTGAATGGAGACGACCCAGAAGCAGCATACCGCGTCACAAAACTTGCGTTAGAATACCGTCAAAAGTTCAAAAAAGATGTGATCATCGATTTGATTTGTTATAGAAGGCTTGGTCATAACGAGACTGACGAACCAACTTTCACACAACCTCAGATGTATGACATCATCAAAAAACACCCAAAAACAATTTCTCTTTACGAAGAAAAATTATTACAACGTGGGGACATTACAAAAGAAGAAATCCAATTCATCAAAGACGGGATCCAACAAGGACTCGAAACTTCCTTCCAACAAGCAAAGGAAAAAGACACCCGCATTACAGTGGATACACTAGGCGGGGTTTGGTCAAGATACACCAAAGAACCTTTAGATTCGGATGTCCATACGGAACTCCTCCAACAACAATTAGGTGGAATTGTGAAAGCTGTAACGACCCTTCCAGAAGGATTTACAGCCAATCCAAAACACATCAAAGTGTTGGAAGACCGTAAAAAAATGGGGGCTGGTGAACTTCCGATTGATTGGGGATTTGCGGAATCACTTTCCTTTGGTTCGATTTTGGAAAATGGATTTCCAATCCGACTTGGGGGACAAGATGCGCAAAGGGGAACCTTCTCTCATAGGCACGCAACACTTTCGGATATTGTGAATGGTAAAAAACTCACACTTCTCAATCATATCAGCGACAAACAAGCAAAGATCGAAATTGTAAACTCATCTCTTTCGGAATACTCCTGCCTTGGTTTTGAATATGGTTATTCCCTTGCGGATCCAAGTAGCCTTGTGATGTGGGAAGCACAGTTTGGTGACTTTGCTAACAATGCACAGGTGATCTTTGACCAGTTCATTTCTAGTTCTGAAATCAAGTGGCAAAGGATGTCGGGTCTTGTTTGTTTATTACCACACGGTTACGAAGGCCAAGGTCCAGAACACTCATCCGCAAGGCTTGAAAGGTTCTTACAACTTTGTGCACTCGACAACATCCAAGTGGCAAACCTCACCACTCCAGCGCAGTATTTCCATATCCTTCGCCGCCAAATCTTACAAAGTTTTAGAAAGCCACTCATCATCATGACACCGAAGTCACTCCTTCGGTTGAAAGATGCAGCTTCCAGTTTGGAAGACATCACAACGGGTGCGTTTAAAAAGATCCTTCCAGATCCAGTGGCAAAACCAGAAAAAGTAGAAAAACTTCTCTTCTGTTCAGGTAAAGTTTACTATGACTTACGTAAGGCGATTGATGCTCAAAAATTAGAAAATGTAGCAGTCGTTCGTATCGAACAACTCTATCCTTTCCCTGAAAACCATATCAAACAAATGATCACCAGTTACGGAAAACTGAAAAAATTTGTATGGGTGCAGGAAGAACCAAAAAACCAAGGTGCTTGGTTCTTTGTGAGAGATCGTATCGAAGCAGTGATGCCGGAAAACAAACGTCTGCATTATGCAGGTCGTTCGGAATTCCCAAGCCCAGCTTGTGGACACGTAGTCACTCACTTAAAGGAACAAGACGATTTAGTTAAGGATGCTTTGTCCTAAACAAACACCAAACAGTTAAGGCACGGAAGTATTAACTCTGAAGAGTTTTCATTTCCACTCCTGATTTGTTCCGCAACAAAACCTTAAAAACCCCAATGGAAGTTGGGGTTTTTATTTTTTCTTTGGAAATTCTTTTCCAAATGATACATCTTTTCCATTGACACACCAACAAGCACCCGTTAGAATTTACGAATGAATCAAAACTTTCTCTCTAAATGGTTATTTTTATCTATTTTAGTGATTTTGAATGGATTTTTACCCATTTTCTCGCAAACACCTACACCACGAGCAGAGTATCCCATTGGTTTTTACCAAGGTGGATTTTACTTAAATTTACAAGGTGGAGAAACTGTTTATACGGGAGGTAGCCTTCAAAAAAGAGAAACATCCTTACAAAACGCAATGAAAACTCAAACCCAATATGGGTTATTACCCGTACGATTGTTAGCTACACAAACCGTTCCATCTGTCATCCCATTACCTGAAGGAAAGGTACAGCCCGGTAAAACTGGGCGAGTGTTTTTCGAATATGGACTCACTGATCATTTGGGAATTTTTCTATCCTATGCCACAAATTCCGTAAAAGGAGAAAGATCTGATCAATTTATCTCTATCGATAGAAGTAACCCAACAGGATTTTCTCCTTTTTTAGAATATTCTCAAAACAAATATACACTCTATAAAGATCGAGTGTATGGTCTTGGACTCAATTATCATTTCTTAACAAAAAATAAATTTGATCCTTATGTTGGTTTAGAATTAGGACTTGTTAACTTCAATGCTTCTTATCGGTCAATGGGTTACACAAACCTATACCTACAAAGTTTAATGGCAAGTGGTATGGGTGTTAGTGGGAGAGCTGCTTTAGGGATCAATTATTACCTTACTCCCGAATTTGGATTTTCCTTTGAATTACATGGCATGAAACGAATGTTAAAATCAAATTCTTTTTCCAGCGAATCATTTGAACAAGTGGGTTTTCAATTTGGTGTTATCTTTAACTTAGATAATGTGAGTAAAGACCAAAGATGAAAGGATCTAAATTTGTAAAATGGATTCTCCTACTAGTTTTATTAATTATCACCTCACAAAACTGTCGCTTGGGTTCTCTATATAGAGAGGACAATTACCCAGGAAAATTAGGCAAAGCGGAAGGATCGGTTGAAGGCAAAGCATGTGCATTTTCGTATCTTTATTTGATCTCTACAGGAGATGCAAGTATTGAAGAAGCCAAACGAATTTCCAATATCACAAAAATCCGATCTATTGATATCCAAGTTCATTCCATCCTAACCTTTGTGATCGTCAGGCATTGTCTTATTTTGACTGGAGAAATTGAACGATGAAACTTTATCTTGGTTTACTTCTGCTTCCTTTTTTTACTGTTTCTTGTTTTTATGGTGAAGTGTACAAACCTTTACCTGGCCTACTTTACACCAACATCCATTTTGATGGAGACTTTGATCCTGAAAATAATGTAAAAGAAGATACGATCGCAACAGGTTGTGTCCAACATTTCCTTCGGTTGTATTCGTGGGGTAATGCTGGGGCTGGAAGTATTGCAAAAGAGAATGGGATCATCAAAATTTCGTATATCGATCACCACTTGGTGGAATTTTTATTTATCTATGGGAAGTATTGTACTTATGTGCATGGCCAAAAAAATTTATAAGTTCAGCATCTTTTGTTTATTCTGCCTCACATACCAATGTATCCCTGAGTATCGAGTGCCTTTTGTTTCTCTTGTGATCAACGAAACTCATAGTTCTCGGGATGGTTCGCAAACCGGGAATCCAGGCATTGCGGCAAGTCTCGCTGAAGGTAAAATACTAAAGGTAGGACGTTCCTGTACAAACTCATACTTATATGTAAATATGTATTATTTCAAACGTGGTGGCAATATTCGGGATGCCGCTGAAAAAGCAGGGATTAAAAAAATCTCAGCGGTAGAATTTGCAAACAAAACCATCATGGGAATCTTTAATGAAGATTGTGTCCAAGTTTGGGGGGAATGATTCGTTTACTGGTTTTGTTCAGAAGTTGTCAGGGATTCTAATGAACCACTTAAGATTCCTTTTGTCGTGATTACATCATAATCATATACATGAAGTTTGATGTTTGGTTCAGGGAGTTTTTTCCTAACATTTTTTGGTTGAGGTTCTGGATTATTTCCCAAAATCAAAGTTAGGTGATTTCTCAAAGAATTAAATAAAAGTTTTCTGAAATGATACCCTTGCGGTAATACGGAATCTAATTTATTTGTTTCTGGATCAAAGAGATACACAAATTTGTGGTCTTTGTAATTGAGAACTCCATCCAAATTGCTATCTTCTGTCACAGCGAAGATCAAAAGTTTTTTCTCAATTTGTAGGACATCTTCCTTTGGATCATCAATGGTGTTAGCCACTGATTTTTTAGAAAACTCTCCCACAAAAAAATCCCAAATGTAAACATCATGAGGGAAAAGTTTTTGGATTTTCCCATCCTTCAAACTAATCGAATATAAATTACGCGCATGTGTTAATATGCCATCGGGTCCAAATCCACCTGATTCGGTCACAAGTCCATGTGGGTAGATAAAGTATTGTTTCCAATAAATTTTACCATTCCCATCTTCTAAATCTAAACTGTCAGTAGGTTCAGGTGAGGTGTCTTTTTCTTTTGACTCTGGGTTCTCCACAGTCACTTCATAACCACCATCATAGAGGCGCCAACTTTTAGACAAACTAAAAGTTAACACCGCAAGGATGAGTAAAAAGAATAAAAAGACTCCTACCCGAAGTTTTTCCATTATTTACTAGCGTTATACGCCTTGATCGCACTCAACACTTCATCCATTTCCGAACTTGTCATATAAGCAAAGAGTGGAAAGTTGAGAACTGATTTTGAAATCCGGCGAGCATTTCCTTCGTTTCCAAATCGTTCAATGAGGTATGGTTTAGCCCCAGGTTGGTCTGACATTGCACCTGGATAGATATTTCCAAAACCAATTCCTTTTTCTTTTAAGACGGCTTCTATTTTGGGACGAACTTCTGGATCCACCAAAGTGACGTTACAGTATCCATTTTCATCATACCCTTTTGGTGGTTGGATCACTCCAATCCCAAGTCCTGGTAATTCCTTATAATAGATGTTTTGTGAAGACTTTCGTGATTCGATTCTTTTTTGTAAGTGTTTTAGTGAGAGATTGAGAAATGCTGCTTGTAACGAATCAAGTCTTGAGTTCCAACCTACAAGTCCGTGTTCGTAATGTGAAGTTCTTCCGTGGTTCACAAGTCGTCTTGTGACAACAGATAATTCTTCATCATTTGTGAATACAGCACCACCATCACCGGCAGCACCTAACACCTTCGCAGGGTAAAAGGAAGTTGTTGAAATCAGAGCCTCTTTGTAGAGAGATTTTCCATTGTGTTTGACACCAAAACACTGTGCACCGTCTTCAATGAGGGCTACATTTTTTTCTTTGCAGAACTTACGGAGTTCTTCAATCTTTGCAGTTCCCCATCCGTATAAATGAACAACAAGAGCAGCCTTTGGTTTTACTTTTTCGACCGCTTCTTGGAACACTTGGAAATCCATTTGTAAATCCACTGGGTTTGTATCCACAGTGTAAGGATCTCCTCCCACATTTACAACCGCTTCGAAGGTTGCCCAAAAAGTAGAGTCTGGTAATAATACTTTATCACCACGACCAACTCCAACAGCGCGTAACGCAAGTTGTAAGGCATCGGTTCCATTCGCACAACCAATCGCATATTTGGTCTCTGCCCAAGTGGCAAGGTTTGTTTCTAAATCAGTCACTTCATTTCCGCCAATGAATTGTGCGTTTTCTGACATGGACTTTACTTTTTCATTCCAGGTGTCCAAAAATCCTGGTTCAAATCGTTTGATATCTATAAATGGAACTGCCATTGTTCGCCCTTTTCTTTACTTATTTGCAAATATTTGATGAAGCCATTCATTGAACTCTTTTGAATACAAGGTCCAAAGAAAAAATAATGCCCAATACAGAACCGTCCCATAGGCAAGTGTTGGAATCAAGGTTTTACTTAAATTATTGGATGCAGAATAATAAATTCGTATGAGGACAAGGGGCCATAAAAAAAACAAAAACACATAAATGGAATTCACCATGGCAGAAATCCACTGGAGCACTTCTCCTTTGGGGTTTTCCTTCCAACGAGTGACCCCGAGCCAAAACTCAGGGAAAAATTGAACGAGGTAAAAACAGAACACAAGAAAGAAAAAGAACTTCCAATGTGGTTCAAGGTCCTTTCGAAAAAAAGTGAGAAGAAGTCCCACAAACCAAATGAATAAAACGGGAAAAGCTAAGGTTTCCAAAAGAGTCATATTGGTTTTATTTTGTCTCCACAAGTCGTTCTAAACAGGAGATGAGTCCCGTGGGATCAGCACATCCTTTTCCGGCAATGCCAAAGGCAGTTCCATGGTCAGGGGACACTCGTGTGAAATCCAGACCTAAGGTTATATTCACACCCTTCTTTCCTTCAAGCAATTTAAATGGGATGAGGCCTTGGTCATGGTAACCTGCCAAATACAAATCGTACAGTTTGGCTCCTGGTAAAAATGCAGAATCTGCAGAAAGCGGACCTTCCACTGTCAATTTTGCCTTTCTGAGAACACCAACTCCCGTTTTTAGAATTGTGGTTTCTTCGGTGCCAATTTTTCCCCCTTCTCCTGCATGTGGGTTTAAGCCAAGGTAACCGATGCTAGGTTGGTTTAGGTAAGGAGATCGAAGGATTGCATTCTTTAGTTCTTTCCAATCGAATGATTTTAGTTCTTTCACAACATCCTTCAAGGGGACGTGAGTGGTTAAGGGAATCACATTCAGCCTCTCCCCAGACATCATCATAAAGGTAGGTCGTTTGTAAGCCTCTGCCAAAGTTTCCGTATGACCACGAAATCCCCTCACCCCAGCTTTTTGAACCCACTCTTTGGAGAGAGGGAGAGTGATGAGGTCACCTCCAAATTGTTTTTGGAAGTCGATGGCCGCAAGGAGCGAGTCGTAAGCCATTCTCCCTGAGGTTTTTGATGGTTTCCCAAGGACAAAGGATTTGGGTTTTCCATTCCCCCAGGAAATCGAATAAAATCCAGGATCGTCTACGGGTTTTGTGAGCTGTTTGGCCTTGGAAAGGGTTTGGTTGTGAGGCCCTCGGATGAGGTAAATGCGGTGGTGTTTTCCTAAAGATGTTAAGAGTGGGAAGGAAGAACCCAAAAGTTCGTAATTGATACTCGTCGGGTCCCCTTCCGAAATGAAGATGGTTTTCAATTATTCTTTGGCGTTTGGTTGTTTCCCAAAAATCTTTTCTACACTGAGTGAGTCTTTGGAGTATTCCAATTCGATGAGGTCTTTTGCACTGTGTTTGAGGTCATTCGAAATCATACAACGACCTTCTAAGATCACCCCGTTTTGGATGATGAGTTCGGGAGTTTTGATGTCCCCAAGGATTTTAGAAGTAGGAAGGAGCATCACGCGGTTTCTAGCCGTTACGTTCCCTACCACAATCCCTTCTACGATCACACTCGCAGCTGTAATATTGGTTTTGACCTTTCCAGTTACCCCGATGTAGAGGTGTTCGGCTTGGAGGGATTTTCCCTCGAATTTACCGTCAATTTTGAGAGATCCATTGATGAAGAATTTTCCGTTGAAGTAAGAATTCTCACCAATAGTTGAATTGGTAACTTCGGTCTGATTTTTGACTAATGCCATGCGTTTGCGAGTCCGTGTATGTGATTTTTCACAGTGTCCTCTTTCCCCCTAGGAATGAAAAGGTTTTTTTACTTTCGAAACGACGGGAGACGAATCAAATCACATGCTTCCTCGGCAAATTCCTCAAATTCGCGGAGTCCTTCCATAATGGAACGACCTTCTAAAACCGTTGCCTTTTCAAAACGTGGATTAAATTTGATTGGTTCTTCCATGTTCATAATGACATTGTTTCCATCTTTTATGTCATTGTTTACGGCAACAAGGAAGTCGCGGAACTTACCCAAGGTCTCAAAAGACTCAGCAATGAAAATCCTAGATTGTTTGTTTTTCATCCGAGAGAGCTGTTCGCGAAACTCTTGTTTGTCTGCGGCCGCATACTCCTCAATTGTTTCCACAAGGATCTTCATATTCCTACGAAGGTTCTCCATGTATTTTAATACAGAGTCACGTTCTGTTGCATGGGAATAGTCAAATTTGATATGAGCATCCCCAAGGATTGGAATGTATTCCAAATCCATAATATTGATGAGAGTTCCAATTTGGTTGATTTCACTATCATTGGAATTGGGAGTGATTTTCATCACAGGGTATTGTGAAATGATTTTGTGTTTGAGGTTTTCTGGATTTTCTTCTCTCGTTTTTGCATTCCGCATGGTTTGTTCCAAGTTATCTGGAATTCCATCCGGAGAAACTTCTTGCATACGACGTCTGTAACGTTCGATGTCAAAGGCTACACGTTCTTTTTGAAGATCGTTTTTAGCATTACGTTCAATTTTTTCCAAATTCCTTAGCATTTTCTGCAATTTGGAGAGTTCCATGATCTGTTCTTGCGTAAGAGGCATTTATTCCCAACCTTCCGGTAATGTAATGGACTCATGACCATTCTCTAACGAACGTTTGATGGCGGAACTTAAAGTATTATCCCCTTTTTCTAATAAAACTCTCCAATACAGATTGAGAGCCAATGGTAAGTGTTTAAGCCTACCTGATTTTTGATAGAGTTTTAAAAACTGATCATATTCTTTTTTCACAAACTGGATACAAGCGAGTTGTAACGGGATCAGATAAGAATACGGTTTTAAATTATATTCAGATGTTAGTTCCCTTTCAAACTCTTCTCCTTCATTCTTAAACCTTACCACGGTATCAATACACGGGTTCATTGTATGTGTGAGTTCATACCCAAACTCATTACCACTCATCCAATCCCCACGAAGTTCAGTCTCTAAGTCCGTTTGGTATTTCAAAAAAACAGAATGAGGCAAATAACGTTTTGCATACCGAAGTGCAGAAAAAGGAGGAATTTTTCCAAAAGATACCCACTGGAACTTTTCCTTTTCCCAAGTTTCCCATTCTTCATAAAATCCAATCATAAACTTCCAAACACGAAATGCTTCCTTTTCAGGTAACAAACCAAGTTCAATAGCATGGAACAATACACCTATAAGTTGCCAATGTGACTCTTGTAACGCAGCATCCACCAATGTTGGAAAATGGATTTTTTCGAATTTGCCTTTTGCATATTCAACTAACATATGCAAGATGGAGTTCTCAAATGGAACCTCAGAATATTCCCAACCAAGTAGGGTTAAAAAACGACGGTTGTCATCGGTTTGCCCAAAAAACTCTTTTGTGGTGAGAACCCATTTCCGGAATTCAGGAACATTTCCTTCATACAAAAGTCCATAACCAATGAGTTCCCAATCCTCTCGTTCCATTTCCTCAAATTCACGGTTTTGGCAGAGTTTCCAAATCCGTTCCAAACTTGTTTTGGGGAAAGCCGTAGGTGATTGTAAAACAGGATCGTGGAAACGAAAGCTCGCATCATTTTCGGAAAGAACCGAACAAAGGCTGAACCCCCCAGAGAAATCGGTCGATAAATAGAAGAGATAGTTTGCAAAACGAGACTGGTAACCTGAAAAAAAGGCACGTAGGTCTGGCCATAACTCCTGGAGAGAAACTTTTTTAGGGATTTCTTCCGTTGGATGGAATTCGATTCTGTATTCTGGCCAGCGCAGTTTGTATTCTGTTTGTAAGCTCATAAGGAGGGGAACCTTCCCTCTCTAAATTCGTAATCATAGGAAGTATGCATGAGGCATTTTTGGTTAGCAAGTAGAATTCTTCTCTTTTTCACAACATCATTACTTGCCGAAACAGACCTTCAGTATCTAATCAAATCCCACCAATGGGGAGAAATTGAATCTCATTTCAGAAATACATCTCCATCCAGGGAAAGTGAAGTATACACTCTCATTGAATTCCATGAAAAATCACCTAACGGAGACAAGGAGAAACGATTTCGGTATTTGTTATCTCTCATCCGAGGTGTATTTGTCACTGATGCAAATGAAGAAGAAGTAAGGAAGATTCTCACGCAAATCATGCCTTTCCAAACCACTCTTTTCAAATTGAGTTATTGGAAATTATACAACGAGATCACAGCAAAAAACTTTTTAACTCCAATGGAACGGATTCAGTTTTTGAATCGGCTCAATATGGAAGAAGATCCGATTTGTCGAAAAGTATTGGATGAACAAATCCGATTACTTGCCTCGAACAACCAATGGAAGGAAATTTTAGATAAAGTCCAATCCATCCAAGATTCTCACAAACGTTACCTTTTAACGGGTGATAGTTTGTATCGATATGGAAAAGCAAAACTGATTTTAGGTGACGAAAAAGGTGCTACAGAAGAATGGCTTGGTTGTTTACAAAAAGAAGGACTCCAAGACCAAACCGTGCAAATGATCGCATCCGATTGGGGTAAATACAAAGGGAGTGGTAGTATTTTACAATTAAGTCCATCAGAGCTCACATTATTTTTACCTGCCATCAATTCAAATGACAAAGAAGCTTTGTTTCGCTCAAGACCTGAACTTTTTTCTAGTCGTCTGAATTATTACGAAGGTTTTAAACACCTAACTTCTGTCCTGACCAAAGTAGGAAAAACAAATGAACTATTTCGAGTTTTACGCGCCAATAAAGCCTTCGTAGATATGGACTCGTCTTGGATTGTCGCACTTGCTGACACTTTATACCAACAAAACAAATTCCAACAAGCCATCGAACTTTTAAAAACCTTTCCAGGAAAAGATGCTGGGTATTACCGTGTGCTCGCTGCTTCCTACGACAGGTTAGGTGAGAAAGAACTCTATTTTGAAAATCTTATTTTATACTTAGGCAAATACCCTTTTAACTTATTTTACCAAGACCGACTGATCGAATACTTAGTCGATCGTAAAGGTGAAAAATCACAATATGCACCTCTTGCCAAATTTGAAAGAGCTCTCGCTGAAATTCCAAACTTGCCTGTCAAAGGAAGGCTTGTGTATTGGTATTTACGTTCCTTAAAAGAAAACGGAGAAACGGAACGATTTAAAAAAGAATTAAAACGATACTATGCACTTTGCCCAGGTTCCTATTACACTCGTGTGATCAGAGAAGAGTTTTTATCGACCATCAAAGAATCCAATAAACCAGAAAATCCAACTTACAACAAAGAATATTTATTTGAGTATCTGTCCTACACAGCTGGTATTCCGGAAGAATCAAGTGCCCTCATTGGCCGTAATTTAGGTTTTGTGTATCCAAAGGACTCTTATGAACTCGGAAACAAATTGGGAGGAATGAGTTCAAGGATCCAAGGCCATAAACTTTTGAACCTAGCCAAAGAATACTTCCGCGTGGGAGAAGATAGCCTGGGTCTCCATCTAGTCAACTTCCATGTCAAAAGAGAAAATTTATCCGAAGATGAAAAAGATGAAATTTTAGTTGGAATTGGAGACCTTACGCGTAACACATATTATTCGGCATTTCATACAAGGTCTTTACTCAAACGTTACCTCATCCCAGACGATCCGATTTTACTTCCCACTTCCCTTTCTGTTCGGATGTATCCAAGGCCTCACCAAAATTTAGTCTCCAAGTACGCGAATGAAAACGGAATCTCAGAAGACAATGTATATGCACTGATGCGCCAAGAATCCTTTTTTAAGGAAACAGCAACATCGAGGTCGAACGCTCGTGGTCTTATGCAAATCATGCCGGCCACAGGAAGAGAACTTGCCCAAAGGATGGGAATTTCGTCTTACTCACTCTACGAACCAGATACTTCCATTCGGTTGGGAACAAAATTTTTAGCCTATTTACTCAAATCGAATGGGAATGAATTGAAATGGGCATCCATTGCTTACAACGGTGGACCTGGGAATTTACGAAAATGGAAAAAATCTGTCTACTCCGGTGATTTTAATCATTTTCTGGAAGACTTACCTTACAAAGAATCAAGGGACTATTGTCGCATTGTGGTTTCGAATTACTACGCATACGATATCATGAAAAAATACCACAAGTTGTAAAAAATGGCTTTTCCCCTCCCTTTCCCCTGTCTATTCTTTGAAATAGACAGAGATATACAGGAGAAGATATGTCCGAAAAGGCTATTCTGAAAGTGGATGGAAAAGAGTATGAACTTCCGATTGTAGCGGGAAGTGAAGACGAGAAGGCAATTGATATTACAAAACTCCGCCAATTGTCAGGTTATGTTACGATTGATTCCGGTTATTTAAATACAGGTGCATGTACAAGTGAAATCACCTTTTTGGATGGGGAAAAAGGAATTTTAAGATACCGCGGAATTCCCATTGAAGATTTAGCAGCAAAGTCAACCTTTACCGAAGTTGCTCACTTACTCATTTATGGAAAACTTCCAAATGATGCCAGACTCAAAGAATGGAATAGTTCAATCACGAAACATACAATGATCCATGAAGACCTCAAACGTCTCTTCAATGGATTTCCAAAAGATGGACACCCGATGGCGATCATGTCTTGTATGATGGGTTGTTTGTCTACTTACTACCAAGATAGTTATGATCCAATGAATGAGGAACATAGAGAAATTTCCATCATTCGCCTACTTGCAAAATTCCCAACCATCGCAGCATACGCGTATAAAAAGTCGATTGGTCAGCCCATCATCCATCCGTTAAACGAATTGGATTATGCATCAAACTTTCTCAATATGATGTTTGCTGTTCCTGCAGAAGACTATCACATCGATCCGGAGATTGTTTCTGCACTCAACTTACTCCTCATCCTTCACGCAGACCATGAACAAAACTGTTCTACTTCTACTGTGCGTCTTGTAGGGTCATCACTTGCAAACTTGTATGGTGCCATTTCTGCAGGGATCCTTGCTCTGTGGGGGCCTCGCCATGGTGGAGCCAACCAAGAAGTTTTGGAGATGTTAGAAGGGATTAAAAAAAGTGGTTTGTCTGTGAAAAAAATCGTAGAACAAGCCAAGGACAAAAACTCCAGTTTCCGATTGAATGGATTTGGTCACCGTGTTTACAAAAACTTTGACCCACGTGCCAAAATCATCAAAGTTGCTTGTGACAAAGTGTTAAACAAACTTGGAATCAAAGACCCACTCCTTGACATCGCAAAAGAATTGGAAGAAGCAGCTCTCAATGATCCATACTTTGTCGAAAGAAAACTCTATCCGAACGTAGACTTCTATTCCGGTATCATTTATAGGGCACTCGGAATTCCTACAAACATGTTCACTGTGATGTTTGCTATGGGAAGATTACCTGGTTGGATTGCACAATGGAAAGAAATGATTGAAGACCCGAATTTAAAAATTGGTCGTCCAAGACAAATTTACACTGGTCCAAAAGAAATTTCTTACGAAACAGCAAAAAAACAAGCGTAAGACGATACTAACAAAAATGGACAAGGGAGTTTTCCCTTGTCCCTACCTACCATTGAAGCCATCCTTTTTCAAAATCACTTTCCTATTCCAAGTTTTTTTCTTTCTCAACTTTCCTGTTTATTCCATGGATAAGGAAGATATTGGAGAAAAATATATTGCAACAAAGGAATTTAGTTATTGGATCGATACAAAATCGAATACGGGAGTCGACTCCGTATTAAAAGAGGGAAAGTTTCAACAAGTCCAAGATGAATTTGTCAATTTTGGTTTCTTAAAAGGAACATTATGGTTACGACTTGATCCAGAAAAATTTCCAAATCCAACAAAATTTCCACTACTCTTAATCCAGGCACATAATATTGATTTGGTGGAATTTTATCATAAACATGATGGAGACAGTTTCATTGTTTCTAAATCTGGGCATTTACAACCTATGTTCCAAAGAGAAATCCCACATAGGAATTTTGTGTTTCGTTTGGGACACCAAAAAGATACCATACTAATAGCAATCAAATCCGATATCTCCTTACAGTTTTCAATTGTTTTCACAAACCAAAGGAACCTTCAAAGAGAAGATTATTTAAACCAATGGGTTTATGGATTATTTTTTGGAAGTTTAGGAATCATCATTTTATACAATTTAGCAATCGCATTTTTTGTCAGAGACAAAAGTTATTTTTTCTATATAGGATATGTTTTCTTTTTTGGACTCGGCCAATTATCCCTCCTTGGATTTTGGGGATACTTTTTTGTTCCAAATTCGTATTATTGGAAACGAGTCGGTATCCCTGTCTTTTTTAGCATTTGCCTTTTTTTCTTCGTATTATTCACAGC
The DNA here is from genome assembly GCA_016742255.1 of Leptospira sp. Lineage (GTDB taxonomy): Bacteria > Spirochaetota > Leptospiria > Leptospirales > Leptospiraceae > Leptospira_A > Leptospira_A paudalimensis. The sequence goes on along the minus strand of JACVCB010000002.1, from coordinate 39,783 downwards.
TAATTTTTTAAAAATCAAAGCACGCTTACCTAGGACAACTAGGTTGTATCAACTTTTAGGTGCCTTCTCTTTATTTAATGTTTGTATCGCTTTGTTTGGTGGAATCGCTGAAGCATCAATCGGTGTGAGTTGGTTATCAGTTAGTATTTGTATTACTTTATTTGGTATGTTGGTTTGGGGATTAAAAAAACGTATCAGGTCTTTTTATTATATCTCAATCGCATTTTTTTTATTACTCTTAACATGTATCGTATATGGTTTACTCAAGTTTGGAATTTTACCAAGTAATTCATTTTTAGAAGAGATGTTATTTCCCATCGCATCCCTTGCTGATATCACATTATTTGCATTTGCTTTGGCAGATCGAATCCAATTACTCCGCCAAGAGAAAGATTTGGCTCTTGCCCAAGTCACAAGCCTTAGAAGGGAACGGAAAATTTCTCGTGACATTCTCATGCAATCCCTTCCCAAAACAAATCCAGATGTCAAAGGATTACAAATCCAAATTTACATCCAACCGATGAAAGATGTAGGTGGGGATTTTTATGAATACCACTCTCCCAATCCATACGAACTAGGAATTGTTTTATGTGATGTATCTGGTCATGGAATTCCTGCTTCTCTCATTTCAGCGATGGGTAAAGTTGCTTTTACAACGCAAAAAGATTCGATTTCATCCCCAAAACAGGTGTTAGAAGGAATGAATCGAGTTTTATACGGAAACTGTTCTCCTCAATATGTGACTGCTTCCTATTTGTATTTAAATAGTTCTACAAATGTATGGAGGTTTGGACGTGCAGGTCACCCGAGTGCATTTTTACAAAGGGCAAGTGGAGAAATCATCAAAGTCCATCCCAAAGGGAAAATTATAGGTGTGTTCCCTGAAATCCAAATTGATGAAATCACATATCCCGTTTTCCCGAAAGACCGCATTTTACTTTTGAGTGATGGGGTCCTGGAATGTTTTGATCCCAAAGGAAATATGTTCGGTGATGCAGGCCTTATCGATTTTTTAAAAACAAACCGTGAACTTCCCAACCATTTGTTTAAGGGAAAACTCATCCAAGAGTTGGAGTCATTTTCAAATCGAGAAATAAAAGACTGGGAGGACGACCTAACATTTATTTTTCTGGAATTGGTATGACAAAAAGTTACGAATTATTGGATTCCGGTGACCTATCCAAATTAGAAATTGTGGGCGGTTACAAACTGCAACGATCCTCCCCTACTTCCGCCTATGGCAAAGAAACTCCTGGGATCTGGAAAGACTTACATGCCACTTATATTAAAAATGATTCTGGCTCAGGACATTGGAATTTCCAAAAAAAAGTTCCAGAAAGTTTCACAATTGAATTTTCGAATTTAACTTTCAAAATCAAACTCACTCCCTTTGGTCATATTGGTCTTTTCCCAGAACAGGAAACCAATTGGAACCGGATCCGAGAGATTGGCAAAAAAAAACAAGGCCTCGAAGTATTAAATTTATTCGCCTATTCTGGTGGATCCACACTGGCTTGCCTTGATGCAGGCATGAGTGTTTGCCATGTGGATGCATCGAAAGGTATGGTGGACTGGGCAAGGGAAAATGCAAAACTTTCAGGACTCGATTCCAAACCAGTCCGTTGGATCGTAGATGATGTGATGAAGTTCATCCGTCGTGAAATCAAACGTGGAAAAAAATACCAAGGCCTCATCCTAGACCCACCCAGTTTTGGTCGTGGTTCCAAAGGAGAAGTTTGGAAAATTGAAGAAAACTTATCAGAGCTTATGGATGCACTGATGGAACTCTCTGACTCCAAACCAGAATTTGTCATACTCAGTTGCCATAGCCAAGGTTTTAGCCCACTCACCTTAGAACGAATACTTTCTTCAAGGATCAAAACCAAAGGGAATTACGAAACCACTGAACTTTATATCCCAGAAACTTCAGGAAAAAAATACCCTGCAGGTTTTTGTACATTTTTTAAAAAATCATAAGTTCCACTTTGCCTTCTATGAAACAACAACGATTCAACATCACAAGTTTCTCAAACCCAAAGGTCAAATGGGTCAGCAGCCTCAAAGAAAAAAGGAACAGAGATGAAGAAAAAAAATTTTTCATCGAAGGTTATAGAGAAATCAAAAAAGCCATCACAGGGAATCAAAATTCACCTATCCCTTGTTTGCCGGTAAAGATTACGAGTGTATTCGTTTCTCCCGAATGTTTTTTAGGAGAAAATGAAGAAGAACTCATTTCGTCCCTTCGTTGTCCGATTTACGAATTACCAAGAAAAATATTTGAAAAGATATCCTATCGAGATCGGCCTGATGGTCTCATTGCTGTTGCAGACACACCAAATGCAAATATTCCATGGGAACAATTTAGTTCCATCCAAACCAATCCCATCCTCATCATCGAAGGTGTCGAAAAACCAGGGAATCTTGGCACCATCCTTCGGACTGCTGAAGGTGCTGGTGTTGGACTTGTGATTGTAACAGACCCAAGGATTGATTTATTTAATCCCAATGTGGTCCGGGCAAGCACTGGAACTATTTTCACACTCCCCGTATACATTGGAGACTTACAGGAAGTATTGTCTGAATTTCATAACAAAGGATACAAACGGTACGCGGTCACACCAGAAGGGAAAACCTTATACAGTTCAGTGGACATGAAAGAAAAATCTGTTTTTTTGTTTGGCAGTGAACAGTATGGTCTGAGTCCGATTGCAAAAGAACTCGCAGATACAACATTATACCTTCCCATGCTCGGTGAAGCGGATTCTCTCAATTTAGCTATGTCCTGTGGAATTGTTTTGTACGAATCCATCCGCCAAAGATCCAAATGAAACTCTATTATTATATATCAGGCCATGGGTTCGGACATATTAGTCGCTCGGGGAGCATCATTAAACGGCTATTAAACGAAGATTTCATTGAAGAAATCCATTTAATAAGCACCCGTATCGGTTTTATCGACTATGAACATCCCAAATTAAAACTGCGTTCTCTCAAATTAGATGTAGGTATCTCACAAAAAGATTCACTTTCCATAGACATTGAAACCACAAAAGAGGAACTGATCCAATTTGAAAAATCCAAATCCATTTTATTAAAGGAAGAAACCAAATACTGTAAGGATCACAAAATCTCTCTGATCCTTACCGATAGTTCTTCCTTCCCGATTACAATTGCATTGGAAACAGGGATTCCCAGTGTCTTCATTGGAAATTTTACTTGGGATTTTATTTATCGTAATTATGCAAAATCCGATTCTTACTTCGGAAATTTGAGCGACCATTTGGAAGTGGAATATGGGTTTGTTACAGAGGCTCTGGTTTTACCTTTTCAATGCCCTATGCCCAATTTTTTAGAACGATCGAGTATCGGTCTTGTTGGGAGAAAACCAACTCTATCGAAGGAGATGGCTCGTAAACAATTTGGGTTCCGAGATGAAATCACTTATATCCTGCTTTCCTTTGGAGCTTACGGTTTAGAAAGACATAGGTTACATACAGATTTATTGCCTAATCATATCCAACTTGTTGCGTTCGGAGTTCCTGGCATTCAATCTGATGGAATTTTGGTACCTGAAGTCTCACATTACCCGGATTTGGTGGCAGCTTCTGATTTTGTTTGTACAAAACCTGGGTATGGAATTTTAGCGGAATGTTATTATGCAAAAACTCCAATTCTTTATACAGATCGTGGAGACTTCAGCGAGTATCTTTATCTCGTTGGTGCTCTTGATTTGTATTTTCAATCGGCCTATTTGCCGTTAGAAAAAATTATTTCTTGTGAATTTGAAGAAGCCCTGGCATACATGAGAACAGTGGATGGAATGACTCCCAAATCGGAACTAAAGACAAATGGTGAAGAAGATGTGGTTCGTCATTTGTTAGAATATACATAAATGCCAGGCCCTGACTCTTATACCGATCGAATCTTACAAGACTTGGAAGCATCCGAAAATGGTTATTTCCAAATCGAAAATTCCAATGGAAAAGCCATATTAAAAATCACCAAACCTGGTGCAAAAGGCAAAAAAGTAGAATACAAAGATGTCCTTGCACGTGTGCAACTCTTCGGAGTTGAAGGTTACCAAACCGAACAATTAAAAAAAATCGTAGTGCTTGCCGATGGAAAACCAGTAGAAATTGGAACATGGTCCAAAGGGGATCCAGTTCCGTCTTATGCAGACATCAGTGTTTCCGATGATGGTATGGAAGCAAAAATGGTACTCCACCCTCCGAAACATGGTGGGCCACTCCTTACCGAATACCAATTAAGGGAACAAATCGCAGCCGTCGGAATTTCAGTTGGGATCATCGATTCTGTCATCCAAAACCAAATCAAAAATCCTGAATTTTTTGTACCGTATATCATTGCAAGAGGTGTCCAACCGATCCCTGGCAAAGATGGTGAAATTAAAATTTACTTCCGATCTGACAACAAACCACAGTTAGAAGAAGATGAACATGGAAGAATCAATTATAAAAACATTGGTGTCATCCAATCCGTTAAACCGGGTGACTTAATCGCTGAAAAAATCCCACCGAAAAAAGGTGAGTTTGGCAAAACAGTTACAGGCACCATCCTACCCTACCAAGAAGAAAAAATTGTCGAATGGATCCTTGGACCAAATGTAGAACTGAAAGAGGACAAACTGTACGCTAAAATTGCAGGTCGTCCTGTTCTATCAGCAGCATGGGAAATCAAAGTAGATGAAGTGATCCAATTAGAAGCTGTGGATTATTCCACTGGGAATATTGATTTTCCTGGTACCATCATTGTGGAAGAAAAAATTGGAGACGGATTTAGTCTTACAACCAGTGGCAGTATCATCATTCGTAACTCTGTTGGAAAAGCCTTTCTCAAAGCCAAAGGTGACATTGTCCTTTCTGGTGGTTTTATGGGCCGAGGAGAAGGTTACATCGAATCAGAAGGAAATATTTACGCCAAATTTGTAGAACAAGGAAAACTCACAGCCCAAGGTTCTATTTTTGTCGAAGAAGCTGTGATGCACTCGGAAATTTCAGCAAAGGATTTTATCCGTGTGATCGGTGGTCGTGGAGAAGTGATTGGAGGAACCATCATTGCAGGAAATTCACTCACTTGTGCGAAACTCGGTGCTGTCGTCGAAACGAAAACCAAGGTAGCCATCGGAACACCACCAGAACTTTTAGATGAACTCAACCGAATGAAAAAAGAAATTTCAGAAAAAGAAATCACCCTTCATAAAGTCCAACTCACACTCACAAAACTTGTGGAAAAAAGCCAAAAAAAAGAACTGAGCCAAGAAGAAAAAGATACCATCACCAAATTAAAAGATGCCAATGATAAATTTACAAAAGTTTTAGAAACTCAAATCAAACAGTTTGAAACTGCACTTGGATCCTATGAACCAAATCCAGATGCCTTCGTAGACGTTGAACGAGAAGTATACCCAGGTGTGGACTTGAGTTTTGGTGCAGGGAAAAATTACCGGATGGGAATGAGTTCTCTTGTCGGAAAAACGAAATTTTATTTAGGAACCGATGGTTCTATTCAAACAGAACGAAATGTGATTCGTAAAGAGGATGACTTACTCCTCTAATAACACTCCATCCTCTTCATCTCGAGATATTTTTTTATCTGCTTTCATATCCGCATCCACTGAGTTAGAAATTTCATTCGAATTTTTTTTTCGTTTTTCAAATTTCAATTTCGACAAGTCGGTTTTATCAAACACAAGCCAGTGGCGGTTACGAAATCCACCTACCTTTTTAAAACTAAAACCCTGTCCTTGTAAAACATAAGTGGATTGTGGGAAATGTTCAAAAGGAATATCAGGGATATTTGACCAATCAAAATAATTCCCTTGTTCATCATAAGAGATTTCCTTTTGTAATTCTCCAAATAAAATCTCAATAGATGTGTCTGTTGACCATATATAAAAAGCAGTTCTTGAGTAATGAGAAACCACAGATTTCACTGGGTTGTATTTTGAGATCACAAGTAATAGTTGGTCTGGTTTTAATTTTTGTAATCCATCCACCAAATCGAGAGCAAACTCTTTGATTTCTTTTTCTTCAAAGATGTATTGGTTCACATCTCCATAGGAACTCTCTTCTCGGAATCGAATATTACCAAGTAGGTCTAAAATTTTATCTTCCGTAAGTTCTACTGGGTGAGCGAATGTTTTGGCAACTGAGGTTTCTTGTTTTAAATTAATTTTGTCCCTTGCAACTGTATAAATCGCAAACTCATTACTTCGAAAGAGTAAGGATCTCGATTTAACTCCAGAGGCACAGGATTGTAAAAAACCGATCAAAAGGAAAAATGGTAGAAGGAGTGAAAAGAATTTCATATAAGTTTAAGCCTCTAGAGTTTGTTGGAACTCTGGGAATTTGGAAAGGTATTCATCCAAAGTCAAAATCGAAAGGATATGATTCAGCCCAGACAAACGAAAAACAGAGTTTAAATTTTTATTGAGGTTGGTCACAAAAATTTCCACACCACGGTTGTGAAGGGCAGACGATGCTTTGATCACAGCTCCAATCCCACTTGAATCCAAAAATTTCACCAAATGAAAGTCCATGGTGAGTTTCCCAAAATTGGAACCTTCAATTGCTTTCTCAAACTCTTGGTAAAACTCGCGTGAATTTTCCATCAGGACATCCCTTTGGATGGAGAGTAACAGGTGGTTTTCCTGACGGTGGCTTTGAATCAACATACTTGGATTAACAATACGTTACGATTCTCTTCTTTTGTGTCAAGAAAATCGGGCTTAGGAAACTGGTGCCAAATCAGTGAGATTCATCTCTAAATCGTGAGGGTATCCTTCTTTGTCATTGTAAACGACAATTGCCTTCTCATTTTGGATCTCTTTGATTTCAACGGTGGAACCCGTAAAAATAAAAATCCCTTTATGGAGAAAGGTTTGTTTGGTGAGTTTAGCTTTATCGCCAGGTTTCATTCCCCTTCCCCAGTTTTTAAATAGAGATCTTTCCCAGCTTTTTTCATCACATCAAAGATGTACATTTGGCTATGGTCTACCCGAGTTCCAATATCATATATGGCGTCAGTAAAATCAGCACCTTCGATTTTGGCAGAGGCTAGTTTTGCAAATCGTAGGTCGGCACCTCGAAAATTGGCGTTACGCAAATCTGCTCCGTTAAAAAAAGAAGCCTTTAGATTCGCACCCTGGAAGTTCGCTCCTACAAAACTAGAGTTTTGTAAGAAGGCATTGTGAAGGTCAGCGCCTGAAAAATCGACTCCGTCCAATTTTTCTTTTTCTAACATGACACTAGATAACTTAGCTTCCCTTAGGTGGCCTTGTTTATGAAGGAGTTCCATCGTTTGTGCTTTTGTGATTCGATTTTCTTTCGGAACACCTTGGCCCGATTCAAAATCTTCTACCGCTTTTTTGAGAGCAGCAACAGCCGATTCTGGATAATTTTTCCTACGTTCTGGGAATTCAAATAATGTTTCGAGAGTTTCTGGGGTAAGGGTTTTTAAATCAGAAATGGATTTCCCTTTGGCATATTCAGTTGCCATGGCAAGTGCCACAATCCCAAACCCACAACCTGTTGTGGTATAACTTGCGTCTTCCACAACTTGATTCTCGTTTAACTTAAGATAGATGCGGTAACCGTCTCCGCAACCTGTGTTGCGGTAATAGGAGACAACAGTTGCGTCTTCCATCTCACGGTAATTCATCCTTTGGTCGTTGATTTCTTTGTAGCGAGCAAAGTCCATTACTGCCATGAGTTGTTCCCCCGTTATAGTTTAGACGGTTGTGAGGCAAAGACCTCTTACTTCATTTTGTATTTTTTCTTGAACTTGTCTACGCGGCCTGTTGTATCCACAAGTTTGGATTTTCCTGTGAAGAACGGGTGGCAGTTGGAACAAATTTCCACACTGATGTCCCCTGCAGTGGAACGTGTTTCAATCACAGTACCACAAGCACATTTAATTTTGGCAGCAACGTATTTTGGATGGATGTCAGTTTTCATGGTGGCCCTTTTAGTTCGTATTCATGCTGGCGAGGAATTGGTCGTTTGTCTTCGCGCCACGCATTTTTTCAATCAATAGTTCCATACTTTCGGTGATACTCATAGGAGAAAGTACTTTTCGAAGGATAAAGACACGAGTGAGGGTGTCTTGTGGTAGGAGGAGTTCTTCTTTCCTAGTTCCTGAGCGGTTGATGTCGATGGCAGGGAAAATTCGTTTGTCAGCGAGTTTTCGGTCCAAATGGATTTCCATATTTCCCGTTCCCTTAAATTCCTCAAAAATCACTTCGTCCATTCGGGAACCCGTGTCAATGAGGGCGGTCGCGATGATGGTGAGTGACCCACCTTCTTCAATATTCCTTGCGGCACCAAAAAAACGTTTTGGTTTGTGGAGGGCATTGGAGTCCACACCACCGGAAAGGATTTTTCCAGATGTGGGAACCACTTGGTTGTAAGCTCGGGCAAGCCTTGTGATCGAGTCGAGGAGGATGACCACATCCTTGCCGTGTTCCACAAGTCGTTTCGCTTTTTCGATGACCATCTCAGCCACTTGTACGTGTCGTTGTGCTGGTTCGTCGAACGTAGAACTCACAACTTCACCCTTTACATGGCGAGCCATGTCGGTTACTTCTTCCGGACGTTCATCAATGAGTAAAACGATGAGAAAAATTTCTGGGTGGTTACGTGTGATCGCATTGGCAATGGATTGCATGAGAACTGTTTTACCAGTTCTTGGAGGAGCCACAATGAGTGCTCTTTGTCCCTTTCCAATTGGACACATAAGATCAATCACACGTGTATCCAAATGGCTTGGATCAAATTCCATATTGATCCTTTCGTTAGGATAAAGAGGTGTTAAGTTATCAAATAAATTTCTCTTTTGAGCAACTTCAACAGGGAAACCATTGATGGATTCCACTCGTAACATCGCAAAAAATCGTTCTGCTTCTTTTGGTGGCCGAATAAGACCTGTTACAGTATCTCCCGTACGAAGACCAAATAACTTAATTTGAGATGGAGAAACATAAATATCATCTGGACCTGGCACATAATTGTAGTCAGGTGATCGTAAGAAACCATAACCATCAGGAAGTCTTTCCATTACCCCGGCAGCATGCACTTGTCCATCTTTTTCGGTTTGTGCTTGTAGGAGAGCGAACATCAAGTTTTGTTTTTTCAAACCATGAGTGTTTTCCACTCCCAAACCTTTCGCAAGGTCAGCAAGTTCATTGATGTTTTTTTTCTTGAGTTCTACTAAATCAAGTGGAGGAGGAATAGGCCCTTCATACCGGCTCTTTTTTTTCTTAAATTGTTTCGGTGGTTCGGAAGCATCGTCTTGGTCCATGATGCCATTTGTATATTCAGTTGGTTCTTCGGGGGGATTAACTTGGATTTCTTCTTGTTTGCGTGATGCCATAGATTGTTCTACATTGATTTGTTAGAGTATTTGATAAAATTCGGGAAACCATTTGTGCAAGTTATGTATGCAAGTGAAACAGCGAAGTGCGGAGGTGTTTTCTCAAACGGTAATGAAAAAATCGTTTCTGCACCATTTTCGTCAACGTCTTTTTTTTGCCTTTTGTGTTGGTTTTGCCTTCGTTTTGGTCCCTTGTTTCCCATTTCCTTGTTTTTTCGGAAGAGAAGTGGTTCGTTTCTCTGATTTTCCTTTTTTGGTTGAGTTTGGATTTTGTTTTTTCTTAGGGAGCCTTTGTTTTTTTTGCGATGTTTTGGGTTGGGAAGAGGACTGTTTTTCCGAATCCAGTTGTTTTTCGGATCGTTTTCTCGGGATGACCACTCGTTCCTTTTTATTGTTTTGGAAACGTTCCGATAAATTTAAAAATCGAATTCTATTTTGTAAGGTTGTACGTGGAATACCGAGTTCACTTGCAGCATGGGATATATTTTGCGAATTCCTTTGTAAGGATTTGTGGATATAGTGGGCTTCCATTTCCGCAAGGACAGTTTCCAGAGGGAGTTTCGAAAAAAAAGCCATGTCCAAATCAGGGAATTCCGATTTTGTTTTTCCAGCCCCAAAACCAACTCTACTTGAAACAAAATGGTATAAAAACCCCACTACCTTTTTCTCTTTTTTTAAAGTAATGATCCTTACTTGGGATTGTAAGTCTGGTAACATGGTTGTTAGGACATTTGTATCCGCTTCTTTTCCCAAACTCAAATCATGTTCTTTTAGGTAAGATGCTAGGACTTCTCTATTTAAATTGTGTAAATACTTCTCGGCAGTTTCTATCGAGTCATCAAACAATGATTTTGTGAGAATATCCCTTTCAAAACTTTCATTATAAAAAATAGTTCCACCTGTTACGTCAGTTGCAAAAAGGCCATCAGGAAAATGGGAAAGGATGAGTTCCATAAACCACTGGACAGAATCCACGTTTTCTTTTTTTTTCTCGAGTTTGGATTCGATACCATCCAGTTTTGGATCTCGGACTTGTTTGGATTCTAGTTTGGTGAAAGCTGCAAGGAATCTTGGTTTGTCCCAATTGTCTTTTTTATCACCATCAATTCCAATCACGGGAATGAGAGAAGTTTCTTTAAAATATAATAGAATGGATTCGTTCAGTTCTGTTTCCAAGATCTCTAAAGGAATTTTGTCCAGATCTTCTCTTTCTTTCCCGAGGTCAGACAACTCACGATGGACTCTCTCTTTGGAAAGTAATCCAACAAGTTCCCCCTTCTCGTTTACAACGGGAATGTGAGTGGCTCTTGTGAGCAAAAAATGACGATAAAGTGATTCAAACTTCACTAAGCAGTCATTCTTTGAAAATTAGTGTGAATGAAAATGAAAATTTTTTAGTTTTCTTGGATGGAGTTTTGCTTTTGTTTGTGGAGGTTCATCCAAATGGGTTGCACCCATGCGGTATCTGCACTTTGGTAGGTTTCTGGAATTTCTGATTTTTGGGTACGTAATGTAAGTAAACTATACACTAGCGATCGTTTGTAGGTATGTAGGGAAAGTTGGTAATTTCCAGACAAAAAGTATTCTTTTGCATGGTCTTTTTCACTTTTTGCCATCACTAAATAACGTTGGATTTTATCTTTTGTATCCCACTCCAATCGACTCGACCCAGACTTTTCGTCATTTTCCATTTGGATCCAATGCCCCATGGCTTTTTGGTAGAGCCCAGTTGTGACTTCTTCCATGGGGATACAAAGTTTTCGTTGTGTGATGAGGATCTCACCTTCCGCAAGGGTTAAAACTTTTTCGATTTCCGCACGTTTTCCTACGCGGTAGGTTTCTTCTACTTGGTCACGAATGGATTCAACAGAAGATTTTCCTACCTCAGGTTCAAGTTTAAGGTGTTCTTTCAGCTCTAATACAAGTGCAATTTTACCATCCAATTGTTTTTTCCTTTCCCGGTAAGACATCGTACTTTTGGCAACGAGTCCTAACGAAAAAGAAAGTAAAATCACACTTGTAAAAAACTTCATTTTATTTCTTCTTTTCTTCCGGATAAATCGCTTTGCCGTTTTCATCAAATTTTGGAGTTGGAGGAACTGATTCACGTCTTGCCCCTTCCGTCTCTTTGATTTGTGCATTAGCTTCAAGCAGTAGATCTAATTTTTTAGAAGTGATGAAACCGTAGTTATCATCATGTTGTTCTAGTAAATCCAATGGTTTTGCATCTGGGTTTCCTGGAGGGACAACAGTTCTTTCCATACGTTTGTTTTCAATGAAGTTGATGAGGGTATCTCTCACCTTTTCGTAGTTACGTTGTTTTTCTTCGTTACGAGCTTCTTTTAGGTCTTCATTGGAACGGTATTGGTATTCAGGTTTATCCTCATCTGGAGTTTTGCTATAAATCATCGCAAGGATGGCAAAACGTTTTGCACGACGAAGTGTTAAAATCCCTTCTTTGTAGAGCGTAAGTTTATAACGGTATTGGTGAGGGCTTGAATTGAGACCAGTTGTGTAAAGATCTTCCGAGGAACGAAGGTCACGAAAACCTAAACGTAACAAAGCTTTTGCGTTGCTATCATTTGATCTGATGATGGCAGGAGCTGCTGCTTCCAAAAGTGCTCTTGCATCTTCGATGTATTTTTGTAATACGATTTCAAAGATATTTTTGAGTTCCCCTTGGGCTTGTCTGAGTTGGCGGAATCCATACACATAATTACTTTGTAAGTACCACATGTTTCCACTAAAGTCAGATTGGTTTGCTGCTTTTAGGAGTTTGAAATAATCAAAATCCAAATTCTTTTTGGAAGGATCTGGGGTTTGGGTTGTTCCTGGTTGGGCAGTGCTTTGTGCTTCTTCTTGTGAAGGAGCCAAATTACTGAGTGCCACATTGATAAAATTTAAGTTTTCTTTGTTTTCAAAGATCAAAATCCCCAAATTCGTTTGTTCTGGAGATACTGCATTGATGTGGGAGATATGTCCCACAACCATTGCAAAAAAGAGGATGAATTTCCATTTTCCCATAGCTCTACCTTGTTTTATATATCGGAGCTATGGAAAAAACCAGGACTAAATTTTACATTTTTTGGATGCGTTCGATGGCAGAAATGACATCTTCTCGTTTTCCAAACGCAGAAAGTCGGAAATACCCTTCTCCAGCCGGTCCAAACCCAGATCCAGGAGTTCCAACCACTTGTGCGTTTCCTAGGAGTTCGTCAAAAAATTCCCAAGATTTGAGTCCTCGTGGGGTTTTTAGCCAAATGTAAGGAGCATTCGTTCCACCAAACACTTTGTAACCTGCCTTAGCAAGACCTTCGCGAATGAGTTTTGCATTCTCCATATAGTAGGAAATTTGTTCTTTGATCTCCACTTGTCCTTGGGTGGAAAACACAGCTTCCGCCCCTTTCTGTGTGACATACGATACACCATTGAATTTGGTTGTATGGCGTCTGTTCCAAAGAGAGTTAAAACTCACCTCTTCTCCTGATTTTGTTTTTCCTTTTAGGTCTTTCGGGATCACAAGGTAGGCACAACGAGTTCCCGTAAACCCTGCAGTTTTGGAGAAGGAACGAAATTCCATTGCCACTTCTTTGGCTCCTGGGATTTCATAAATGGATTTTGGAATCTCTTTGTCTTGGATAAAAGACTCATACGCGGAATCGTAAAGGATGATACTTCCCATTTTTTTGGCATAGTTCACCCATTCTGTGAGACGGGCTTTGGTTGCAACCATTCCTGTCGGGTTATTCGGATAACAAAGATAAATGATATCTGGTTTTTCTTTTGGAAAATCAGGTTCAAAATTATTTTCTTCAGTCGCAGGCATATAAATGATGTTCGCATAACGTCCATCAGGTCCTACTTCTCCAGTTCTTCCTGCCATCACATTTGTATCTACATATACTGGATATACAGGGTCTACGACGGCAATTTTACTATCGAGGGAAAAAATCTCTTGGATGTTTCCACAATCACATTTGGATCCATCAGAAACAAATACTTCGTCTTCTGCGATTTGTACACCACGTGCTATATAATCATGAGCGATGATCTTTTGGATGAGGAAAGAATACCCTTGTTCTGGTCCATACCCATGGAATCCACCTGCACTTCCCATTTCTTTGGCTGCATCAACCATGGCATTGACAATGGTTGGTGCAAGTGGAAGTGTTACGTCTCCGATTCCAAGTCGGATGATTTTTGCATTTTGGTTGGCTTCTGAATAAGCTTTTACTCTTCTTCCAATCTCAGGGAATAAATATCCCGCTTTTAATTTTAAATAGTTTTCATTTATCTGAGTCATTTTCTTCTTTATTTTCCTCTATGAGTTTTCTCGATCTAAATCCTTCATGATAACCATGTTCGTATAACACATCTTCTTCGCCCCATGTCCAACAGTAAAATCCGTTGCCATGATCGAAGTCTACGAGCCACAATCCCTTAACATCAATTTTCAAATTTAAGATTTCGTTTGTCCAATGTTTGATGATGTCCGCTATTTCTTCCTCTTTCGATTCCAAAACATTTTCAGGTAACATTTTGTTTCGTACATCATCTGCGAGAACACTTGCCTTAACATAGTATTCTTTTGTGATATCTCTGACAAGGGGTAAGATCTCCCTTGCTTCTTCCAAAGTCCAAATTTTTTTAGTCAAAATTGACCCCAAGACTTAAGCAGAGTAAAACCATTCTGACAACAACTCCATACTTCGCCTGACGAAAGTAAGCTGCATTTGGCAAATCATCCACATCAGTGGATAGTTCATTCACACGAGGGAGTGGATGGAGGATAGTTGTGTCTTTTTTGGACGCAAGGACAAGTTCCTTATTCACTTTATAGATATCTTTTAGTTTTTCATACTCTCTATGATCAGGAAACCTTTCTTCTTGGATTCGTGTCACATACGCAACATCTGCATCCCAGATGGCTTTGATGTCTGTTGTTTCTTCCCAAGTCATGGGAAAACCTTCTAAGTTCTTTTTGTACTTTTCAGGGAGTTTTAATTCTTCGGGACTGATGAGATACAAATGCACTGGATAATGGCGTAAGAGGTTGATGAGCGAATGGATGGTCCGTCCATACTTTAGGTCCCCGATGAAAGCAATGTTTAACCCATCTATTTTCTTCTTTTCCGAAAAGATGGTATATAAATCGAGAAGTGCTTGTGTCGGGTGTTGCCCTGCCCCATCTCCTGCATTGATCACAGGGATGTTGACTGCACCTGCGGCAATCCGAGAAGAACCTTCGACGGGGTGGCGGATCACAGCAATATCACAATAGGCTTCAATCATCTTCATGGTATCATACAAAGTTTCCCCTTTCGAAATGGAAGAAAACTGAAACCCTACCGTGGAGATGAGCCTTCCACCTAATCGTTCCATGGCAGCTTCAAAACTCATCCGAGTGCGGGTACTTGCCTCAAAAAACAAGGAAGCCAGGAGTTTCCCGTGAAGGATCCCAAACGCCTTTCCCGATTCATGTAGGGCACTCATTCGATTTGTTTTTTCGATTAGGAAATTGAGGTCTTCTTTGGAAAATTGTAAGGTGTCTAAAATGTTTTTGTGGGAGTATTCATACATAGGGCAGAAATCTTTTCTCTAGGGTTTTTGGTATCGAATAAATCGAAAACATATTTTTTGGTATTTATGGTCGAGACAATTCAGAACAAACTGCGGGATATGGAACTAGTCACCCAACACTTGGTCCAACCAGACGATTTAAACTACCATAACAATCTTTTTGGTGGGAAAATGCTCTCCTGGATTGATGAGGGAATGGCGATGTATGTCATGAATAAAATCCGGTACACCAATATCGTCACGATGAGTATGGACAATGTGGTGTTTCGTTCCCCAGCAAGGGCAGGTGACATCATCCAAATTTATGGAAAGATTGTAAAATATGGAAAATCTTCCATCACTTCCAGAACCCTTGCCATTACTAACCACCCCCAAACAGGGAAAATGGCCGCCGTCATCGAAAGTGACATCACCTACGTATGCTTAGGTGAAAATGGGAAACCAACTGCGTATTTTAGAAACTTTACCCCTCCCACTTAGGGAACAGAGTTTGGGGGAGACCGATTAGATTAAAAATCCTCCCCGTGATAAAATCGCCAAGGTCATCCAAAGATTTTGGCATTTGGTAAAAACCAGGGGATGCAGGTAAGAGTATGGCCCCTGCTTCATCTAACGCTAACATGTTCCTGAGGTGGATGCGGTTGTAAGGAGTTTCTCTCGGGACTACAATGAGACGCCTTCTTTCTTTTAAGGTCACATCGGCGGCTCGTTCGATTAAGTTTTCTGTGAGACCTGCAGACATAGAAGCAACAGTTTTCATACTACAAGGGATCACAACCATCGCGTCCCAAACATTGGAACCACTGGCTATATCCGATCCAATATCAAAAAAATTACGAACATGGAATTTGTGTTTGGGTTTTACCTTCCACTTCTCTTCCACAAAAGACAAAATGTCTTCAGTGGTTTTCACTGTCGTTTCGTATTCTTCTGAAAAGATACGTAAGGATGCGGGACTTGATGTGATGTAGGTTTCCCCTTCGATCTCATACAATGCTTTTAAAAATCGAGCAGCATAAATGCTACCACTAGCACCTGCGAGACCCACAACAAGTTTCATCGAAAACTAATTCCAGAGGAAATCTTCAGTAAAAACTCATTCCATTTATCAAATAGGATGGCCAAAAACAAAACTACACTGATCCAGGAATTGATTTGGTAAAAAATAAGTGGGAGGTCCTTTTGTTTGTATTGGTAAGAGATTTTGTGTTCATACAACACCAAAATCCCAATCACAGAGAGGATTAAAAAATACATAAACCCAAGTTCGGCACTAATCCCTGCGAGGATAAAAAATACAAACGAAAGAGTATGCAAGATAACAGCGATGATACGGGATTTAGTTTCCCCTAATTTGGAAGGAATGCTATGGAGTTTTTCTTTGGCATCAAAATCCATATCCTGAATGGCATATAACACATCAAATGCGGAAATATGGAATAAAAGTCCTAGTGAAAATAAAATGGGAACTAAATTCACAGTTTCTGTTATGGCAATCCAAGCACCGAGTGGCGCCAGAGAGATCGCAAAACCGAGAACCAAATGGCAAAACAAAGTAAACCGTTTGGTGAGAGAATACAGAAATAAAATGAAAAGTGCGGGGAAGGAAAGTAAGAAAGCCAGTTTGTTCACAAAAAAACTAGCAAAGATAAAAATGAAGGCAGAAAGCCCTATGAAGAGTAACGCCGATACCTTAGAAATTTTCCCGGCAGGGATTTCTCGATTTTGAGTGCGGGGATTTTTTTCATCAATTTCTGAATCCACATACCTGTTGAAACCCATGGCAGCACTACGAGCACTGACCATACAAACAAGGATCAGGGCACCGATTCGAAGCAGATCACCTGTATCGAGACTCGATTCAAGGTAAGCGAGGACGAAGCTGATCCCAGCAAAAGGCAAAGCAAAAAGTGTATGGGAAAATTTAACCATTTTAGCGTAGAGAAATAGATTTTTGAAGAAGTTCATGGCATCCTTTCTGCCCTTAGTTTAGACAGAGATCAGGTTTTTTGGTTCATTCTGTTTCGAATTCTTCCGTTCTTAGAACCAAGGTCACAAAATATGAATATCCGTCTTTCCTTTCTTGGAAGAAACCTTTGGTCTATTTTGACAATTGGGTACTTTCTTTCACTTTCTTCCAGTTTCGCGCATGAAAGCCTGGAAGACCGACCTTTACGTATGTTTTTTCACTGTGGCAAGGAACTTTTCACAAAAATGGATGAGGAAGGGCGTGGTGGTCTCAGTGCCCTCCTTGGTTTTGTGGAACGGGAAAAAATGGATTTAGATCTGAAACGAGGGAAAGGGTACATGTTGTACCCTTTTTCCCAAAAAGACAAACCATTAGAATTCCCCTTCGATGGATTTAACCTGACAAAAACCATCGAAATGGACCATGGCCCCGTCAAACTCGGTTTAGGTTCCATTGATGGGCTCTTAAATGCTAAAAATACTGATGAATTTGATGGTTGGATCGTCTATGTCAGTCCAGAAGACGAAATCAAAATCCCTCTCATCCCAGCTCAAAACAATCCCGAACTCCCAGTATTTTTACTCGTCGAAGGGAAACCACAGGCAAGGTTTCGTTACCTTTCCAATGTCCACCAAGTGGAATGCCCTAAAGACTACGGAAGACTTGGTACTTTAAATTTATACTATCGCAAACGAAACTTGATTCGTTTGGATTACAAAGTAGAATCCATCAATTTAACAGACCGCAATCGTTCTTGGAAACAAAGAATGGAATCGGAAACAGAAGAAGGTCTTATGAAACCGACTCCGAATAAGAAGGACATAGGGAAGAAAGAGGACAATCCGAACAAAACGTCCGGCGCGCCTGGCAGTACTTACGACCGAGAAATATTAGGTAAAGAGATAGGTTTCGGCAAATTTCCTTAGGCGTGATTTTCATCATCTCCCGTTCAATTTGTACGGGATCTGTTTTTTTTGTAAATCCAAGTCGTTTGGTTAATCGTTTTACGTGGGTATCCACCACAAACCCTTCCACCACACCATAAATTTCAGCAAGCACCACATTGGCTGTTTTCCTTCCAAACCCAGGGAGTTTGATTGCCTCCTCCATTGTTTTAGGAATCTCACCACTAAATTCTGCTAACACCATTTTCGCAAAACCTTGGATACTTTTGGCTTTGTTTTTATAAAACCCAGTGGAAAAGATTTTTTTCTCAATCGCGGATAAAGGTGCTTTCGCAAAAGACTCAAGAGTCGGAAAGGTACGAAAGAGTTCTGGTGTGACTTGGTTCACACGTTCGTCCGTACACTGTGCACTGAGGATGACAGCAATGGCAAGTTCGTATGGTTTTGTAAAGGTGAGAGGAGTTTCTACGACACCGAATTCCGCCTCAAGGAGACGGTATACTTCGGTGATATTGGGAGTTTTTTTGGATCGTTTCAATCCAGAACAACGAAATCTAAGATTTAAGTTGCTGGTTGTGCTTTTGGAGTGATTCCTACGTATTTTTTAGGAGTGATTGCGGAGATATCACCGCCGTGGTCTTTGATTGCCACTTTCAAACCTTTTTTACGAAGGGTTCTCAAAGCACGTGTAGAAATCTTAACGCGAACCCAACGGTTCTCGTCTTCCAAGAAGATCTTTTTTGTGATCACATTCACCTTCCAGATACGGCGATTCTTTTTATGAGAATGGGATACGTTGTTCCCTGCCGTTGTTCCTTTTCCGGTTACTACACATGTTCTAGCCATAATTATTACCTTGTTTCGCTATGTTTTTGTACCCTCAGAATGGGTCAATTCGAAACGAATCTTTTCCTGAAAGAATCGAAGTGCTTCCACTGGACTGTCAGCAAATCCAAATAAATGGAGGTCTTCTTCCGAAATCAGCTTCATCTCCGCTAATTTTTTGAAATTGATCACTTCCGTCCAAAATTTTGTTCCATAGAGAAGGATGGGAATCCTACTTTTTTTTCCAGTCTGGACTAGGGTAAGGGTTTCAAATAATTCATCAAAGGTTCCAAATCCTCCAGGAAATGCAATCATCCCTCTGCATGTTTTCATAAACCAAAGTTTACGCATAAAAAAGTAATGAAACTCAAATGTAAGTTCTTTGTTCACATACGGATTCGGGTGTTGTTCGTGAGGAAGGACGATGTTTAACGCAACCGATTTTGCCCCTGCTTCTTTGGCACCTCGGTTCCCTGCTTCCATGATCCCAGGTCCACCTCCTGTGCAAATGAGCAAATTACGATTTGGGGCATCTAGTTTTAAAACTTCTGCCCATTCCGAAATCAATCGGGAAAACTCTCTGGCTTCCTCGTAGTATTGGCTTAAGCCTTCTAAGGGTGAAGGTTTTCCGGGTTGGATTTTTTCCTGAGATGGGATCCTCGCCGATCCAAAAACAACAATGGTATCAGTAATTCCATGTTCATTGAACTCCGCCTTGGGATGTAGGTATTCCGAAAGGATCCGTATGGGCCCTGCTTCATTCCCCCATAAAAAACTTTGATTCTCAAAGGCTAAATCATTCATCTTGTTATCATAGATCGACCGATTGGTATAAAAGATGTGGAAATTCCCAAAAACATTTGAACTCTCAATTTCCTTAGAACATCTCCCTATTGTAGAAACCAAATTACAAAAAAGGATCCTAGATTGGGAAGAATCGGGATTTCACAACTTCCATCCCTTCCAAGTCACCGCCTGGAAAACCAAACCGGAAGCATTGTCTCATTCGAGCGTTTCCTTCGATTTTTTGTATGAGTTCTCGAATTTGGAAACGATTACCTTTTTTTTATTTCCCAAGTCATTTGGAAAAAAGAAGAAGTCTCACTTAACAGACATATTACGATCAAACATCGAAAATCAAACAACACCTAAAAAGAAAACAACAGATTGGAAATTCATAGAACAGTGGTGGAAGGAACCATCTCAGTTAGAATTAGGAAATGTAAAAATTGTAAACGCCAGTCTGGATATGGATGGATTCAAAAGCCCAATCGAACATCGCCATTTACAAATGGTTTCAGGGGCATCCAAACTGATACTCAGGATTGGGTATCTAAAGGGAATCCAATACAAATTCCATCATAAAACATTTAAAACACCTTACCCAAAATTTGGTGAGTGTTACATCAAAACAAGAGACACTCATTTGGACAAAAGTTTAGGTAAGGTATATTTTAGTTTCTTAGGTTATCTATTCGAAAACCAATCTGACGAGTACTTATTACCTTATTTTGGATTAAAACCATTGGTTCCAACTTCCATTCGATCCTTGATCCCAAATGAAATTTGGAACCAATGGAACGAAGGAGAAACAACGGATTGGGTTGAAACCAACTTAAACGGAGAAGAATATGAATTTAGGCCTGTCTACCAGGTTTCCATTTCTTTGCAGCATCATCTAAAATAATGAAACGTGAATTTTTTCCGATCACGACTTCATTGATCTTTTGGTCTTGTAAAGCGCGGTAAACAGAAGTTCGGCTAGTGTTTTTTTTCTCTGCGAAATATTTGATTTCCAAAAGGTTTTTACTAATTTGTTTACAAGTATTCACTAGGGCATCTGACATTGGGGAACTATCCTCTTTTTTTTTGTTAGACAGTTTGTTCGATAAAGAGAATATTTTTTTTTAGAATTGATCCAAACGAATCGAAAATTCAATTTTTTTTTCGGAATGTGCTTTGATAAGACTAGGATTTGCACCAGGGAAATGTAAAAAATTGCCAGTGCTTGTCATCGGTTCAATCGCAATTGACCTTCTATCTTGCGGAGTGTACACTTGGTAAAAATTCCCACCAGAGATGAGTAACTTCTCCTTTTTGTTCATCGAAAATAGACCAATGTAGGGAGTTTCATTTCCGGCGGCTCCGTACAAATCATCCAAACTTTTTCCCATGAGTGGAAGTTCACCATTGAGTAACAACTCACCACCTAATATACGTTCAGGTAAAAGGTAATCTCCGAGTTTAATCTGGTGGAATCCAGATCCGATGAGAAATAGATCATCGATACTTTCTTCTTCGTTCCAACGGAAATAGGGATGGATTCCAAGTGCAAAGGGAAATTCTTCTTCTGATTGGTTCTTTAATTCATAGATGATTTTGAGTTCCGAAGGAGTAAGTTGGTACACTTCCGTCACTTGGATTTTGGAAAGTAATGTCCCTTCCCAAGTTTTTGGGATGTCCATGGAAAATTTGACAATGGATTCCATCTCCCCTTGTGTTTCGGAAAGGATGGTTCTTGGCAGGTTGTGGAAGAGCCCATGGAGAGGGATTCCGTTCCCATCTGTCAACCAATGGATACTCGGATAAAATGGCTCTCTCGCCCATGGGTTTGGTTCCAATCGATTGACCCAGGGAAACATCAAAAACGAACCTGAAGCAAAAAATGGATCTGGGGCTTTGTGGCCTGCAACCACAGAAACTTTGGAGCCATCTACGGGAGAATGGAGATTCAAATGCAACCATTGGCCACCTCCAGTGGGTTCTGTCCCAAAACTAGAGTATTTTGTTTTCAGTAGGTGCAAGATTTATCTCCCAAAAATGATTGAAGTCAGAGTTTGCCATCTTAGAAAGGTTTGTATGCCTTTAAGAAAGTTTGGTCTAATTAGTTCCGTCGTTCTTCTTTCGATTCTTTTTACAGAATCATGTGTCATTGGGAATAGTATGAATTTATTCCCTCCAACAGCTAAGTCTGAATTCGAAGAGAAACTCATTGCTGGAAAGGATCAAGAAAAAATCGTAATTATCTCCATCGAAGGGATGATTTCTGATGAAGGAAAAGAATCCTTTTTTGGACCTTCTTCTGATTCGATGGTCGTCCGAGTGAAAGAATCACTCAAACGTGCAGAGAGAGACCCTGATGTCAAAGGTGTGATCTTAAAAATCAACTCTCCTGGTGGAACTGTTACGGCAAGTGACATCATCTACCAAGAAGTGAAAAAATTCAAAGAACGTAAAGGGATCCCTGTTTTTGCAGGATTTATGGATACAGCTGCTAGTGGTGCTTATTACATTGCAATGGCAACAGATTCCATTGGTGCCCACCCAACAACTGTTACAGGTTCTGTGGGTGTGATCATGTCGGGGATCAATGTGAAAGAAGGTTTAGACAAAATTGGAGTGAAAGACCAATCCTTTACCTCTGGTCCAAACAAAGCCCTTGGTTCACCTACAACAGAAATGACTGCGGAACAAAGAAAAATTTTACAGTCAATCATTGATAGTTTGTATGCTCGCTTTTTTGATGTTGTGAAAAAAGGCAGACCTAAAGTTTCTGAAACCAGACTCAAAGAAATTTGTGATGGAAGGATCTTCACAGCGGAACAAGCACAGAAAGAAGGGATGATTGATTTTATCGGTTATTTTGATAATTTTGTAATCGAACTCATGAAACACCCTAAGTATGAAGGCAACCCACAAGGATCACCTCGTATTGTTACTTACCAAAGAGGAAAAGTACCTGTGGAAAATATTTACCAAGCAACTGACGTGAAAGGAAATCCTATTTCATTTGGTATCGCTGATAAACTTCTTGGAACAAATACGAACTCGAAGTTTTTATACCTATGGGATATCTAAATTTTAAGGTTACCTAATTCATGTTATTCAATTCGATTCCGTATTTAATTTTATTTGCGCTTACCTATTTAATCTATTGGAACATTCCACAAAAGGGGAGAAAACCCCTTCTTGTGGTTTCTTCTCTTATTTTTTACGCCTATTTTAGTTTTCCTTTTTTATTCCACTTCCTTTTAGTCATTCTTGTTAACTATGCGTTTAGCGAATGGATGTTTCGGAAAAAAGAAAAAGGAGAAAATCACAACAGTGTTTTATACACAATTGTCATTTTAAACGTTCTTAATTTAGCGTTCTTTAAGTATTTTTACTTCATTACAGATTCATTATACTCTTTAACAGGGTATCCTAGTTTCAAAGAAATTGCTGGTTCATGGAGTATTTTTTTACCACTAGCGATTAGTTTTTATACCTTCCAGATCATTGCTGTACAAGTGGACATCCACCGTGGTATCATTGAAAAAAGAATGTCCACTGTGGACTACTTCTTGTTCATTTTGTTTTTCCCACAACTCATCGCTGGTCCGATTATGAGGTCACAGGATTTCCTCCCTCAACTCGACCACCCAACGATAGACTCAGACAGAATGAAAAAGGGAATCTTCCTTATCATTGGTGGTTTGTTTAAAAAGGTCATCATTGCAGAAAACATCGCACCAATCATTTCTCCTTTGTATCTAGACCCCGCGAAATACGATAGTTTTTCGATTTTCTTTAGTGTCCTTGCCTTCGCGATCCAAGTGTATTGTGACTTTTCTGGGTATACGGATATGGCAAGAGGATCTGCTAATTTACTGGGATATGAGATTCCAGAAAACTTCCAAGGTCCATTTTTTTCACAGTCTTTCCGAGAACTTTGGAGCAGATGGCACATCACATTATCCTCTTGGTTACGTGACTACATTTACATTCCATTAGGTGGAAGTAAAGGGAGCATTTTCCGATCCAATTTGAATTCCTTTATCACCATGTGCCTTGGAGGGTTGTGGCATGGAGCCAATTGGGCCTTTGTCCTTTGGGGTGCGTATTTAGGCGCTCTCATTTGGATTGAAAGGTCTTTATACCTCCATCGTGGGAAAAAGAAATTCATACCAGACACATTCCCTCTTGCAGGAATCATACGAACCATTGTGATCTTCATTGTATTTACATTTTCGGGAGTGTTTTTCCGTGCAGCAGCAAGAGGAGCAGAATCCTTAAATGTTGCTTATGAAATTTTTAAAGGTGTTTTAACTCTACGAAATACTGGTGATACCTTAAGCCGAGTGGATGAACTTCCCACCTTCATTGCTTTAGGACTTATGTTCAACTGGTTCCAATACTCACCGTTTGTGTATGAAAAACTAAAACCTTTCCAAAATATTTTACTCCCCATTTTATCCGTCGTAATTTTACTTTTACTCGGAATTTTTGGAGATGGTGGACAAGATTTTATTTACTTCCAATTCTAAATCAAATTGTAATACCAATTTGATTTCAGCTCTACACCAAAAGAAGAAATTCCTTCTTCTTTTGGTGTTTTTATTCCCACTTTTTTGTACACCAAAACTTGGATGGATACGGACTTTACCAACAGAATTTCCAAAAGATTCAGATTTACTCCTTGGTTCATACAAAAGACCTACAAAAAAAAAATCAGCGATGGGATCAAAAGATTTCCAACTCTTATGGACAGAATCCATTTACATTGAACCAAATTTCGAATTTAAAAAAATTTGGAGAGAATGGAAGGTATACAAAGACCACTTGCAATTTCGCCAAATCATTGGGAAAGGTTCCATTGAGAAGTCAAAGGAATGGGTGCTTTTAACAACAAAAGAATTGAATGTAAAAGAATGTCGATTGGAACAAACTAAATTCCAAATCACAAAACAATTCACAAAACGGATTCCATGCGAGGTCTTTGTTGTCGATTCCACAAAAAACTTCGAACATAAACTACTCTATTATTATGACGGAAAATCTTTATACCCACTTCAATATGAATCTGGTTATACAGAAGCCAATTTTGGGATTGCTTGGGAATCAGACATTCCATATGAAAAAACGAGATTATTTGAAATTGCGATACGTAAGTATGGGAAAAAAGAATTCCAACCCCACGTGTATCATCACGTGAAGTTGGATTGATTCGAAGGAAGAATCAAAAAAGGGTAACCATCTCTAGAAAGAATCATAACAACAAGTTTTATTTAACGAACAGCCACCACCGCACAAGCCTTTGCAAATTCTTTTGACTCCAATTCAGCTTTGTGTTCGAATTTAGAAATTCCATGTGCACGGAAAGCATCACTTGCTTTTTTTGCATAAGTAGAAGCCTCACAAAAGTTACCAGCTTTCGAATACGCTTGGCTTGCTAAGTATTGGATCGAAGCAAAACTTTTATGGGATTTCATACCAATTGCTTCACGAATTTTAATCGCACGGTCATAATGAGTAGAAGCTAAATCAAACTCTCCCATTCCTTCTTCTTCGTTCGCCATTTTCACAAGTTCATTGGAAATGGCAGCTAAGGTTTCGTTATCGTATTGGCCAATGAGGGAAGTTACATCATCATTCAAAAAGGAGGACTCTCCAGCTTTCACTGAGAAGTTGATCGCTAAAATAATGATGGTTAAGAGTAGTTTTTTCATATTCCCTCCGAACTGCTGTTCAAGAGAATAGATGCAACTATCGTGCCAACATGAGATCCCTCTAAAACCGCTTAGAATTGTCGTTTCGGGAGATTCGGAAAGGAATGGACCTTTCAATCTGCTGAAAAATTACGCAGATTGAGTGGTTTGCAAGAAATTGCCTAAAAAAACAGGGATTATAAAAAAAATCCCTCCTTCCTTGGTTGGGAAGAAGGGATTTGGTTCTCATTTGACTGGTCTTGGTAGGTTGATTTTTTAGCTGAGACCTACTTCAATTCGTCGTCAGAGATTTCCAATTCACGTTGTAAGAAGTCATTTAGATCCATCGATCTGTAGTGGTCTCTGTCCCCATCACATTGCCGTCCACCAGGGACAGACAAGGTACGACCTGCAATCGTGATTGGTTTTAAGAATAAATTTCCAGTGAGAGGGCAATTTGGTCCTGGCGAAAGTCCATTAAATGCACAAGTGGCACCCTTAACCACATCGGCAGGTATTTCATCAGATTTGCCATTGGGGTAAAAACTTGGATAAGGCCCTTCGTTGTAAAAACGAGAATACATTTTCCCCCAAATCGGTGCCGCAACACCAGCAGCAGTGACACCCTTTCCTAGAGAAAGAGAGGATTTATCAAAACCCATCCAAACAATCGATGTGTATTTTGGATCAAAACCGGCATACCAAACATTGGTATAAGAAGATGTAGAACCTGTTTTTCCGCCAGATTCCCCTTTATAATTTCCTTTGTCTGCAGCACGCAAGGCTTGGGTTGGTGTTCCTCCCATTGCCACACCGATTAACATTTGTTTGATGATATATGCTGTGGCTTCTGGAATGATTTGGATTGTTCCATTTTTGGCTTCTTCAGCCAAAGTTTCTTGGACTTCCTTTTCTTTATTATAAACAACAGTCCCACTTTGGTTTAGCACATAACGAACACTAAATGGAATTACATCTTTTCCTTTGTTTGCAAGGATAGAATACCCAAGAGCCATTTCATAAGGTGTGAGTTCTGCAACTCCCAATGCCAGGGCTGGACCTGTTGGGAACCTAGCTTTATTTGTTTTTGTAACTTTGGAGGCAAAATCAATGACGGAATCTGTCCCTGTTCGCATCAGAACCTGCACCGACACAATGTTTAAGGATAAAGAGAGTGCGCGAGACAGAGGAACCATACCTCGGAAATCACCAGAAATGTCTTGAGGCGAATACCCTTCCCCTTCTTCCGTAATGGTGGTAAGGGGTGCATCCATAATCCCTGTTCCCGATCCAACAGCACGGTTTTGGATAGCAGCTGCATAAACAAATGGTTTGAATGCAGAACCTGTTTGGCGTCTCGCTTGCATTGCACGGTTAAATTGGTTTTTGGGGGAGAACCTTGAACCACCCACCATGGTTTGGATATAACCGGTTTGGTGGTCGATGGTAATGATAGCACCTTCTACGTGTAAGTTGGAAGAAAATACAAGAGAGGATCTTTGGAATTCTTTGACTGCTGCACTTTCGTTTTCGGAAGGGATAAAATCCGTTAACAATTCCAGAGCCGGTGCCATTTCTTTTTCTAAATGCAGACGAAACACTTGCCTGTCATCCAAACTTGTTACATATGGGACACCCACTGGGAAAATGGAACCAAACAAATTGTATAAAGAAACAAGACCACGATCGGCACGCCCCGCATAACGGAAGTTTGCACCAAATGCAGATTTGTCTTGTTCGATTAGGCCTTTTCGTAATTCTTCTTCTGCAATTTCTTGTTTTCTCACATCAAGTGTGGTATAAACACGAAGTCCACCTGTGTAAAGAGCCTCCTCTCCCAATTCCTTCTCTAAGATTTGGCGAACCCACTCTGTAAAATAAGGGGCACGGTTGAGTTTAGCACCCCAAGTAGAACGTGAAGGAGATTGGGTGATGACAACAGGCCAATACCGTTCCCAAAAATCATCGTGAATTTTCTTTACTTGGTCTTTGGGAATAAAACCATTTTTTGCCATGAGGCCAAGCACCACCATATGCGCTTGTTTGGCTTCTTTCGGGTTTTTGAAAGGGGAATAGGTAACAGGTGCTTTAGGAAGTCTTGCTAAAAGTGCTGCTTCAGCAATACTTAAGTCTCTTACATCTTTTTGGAAATATACATTGGCTGCAGACGACAAACCAGTTGTTCCATGGCCCAAATAAATTAAGTTAAAATAAATTTCTAAGATTTCTTCTTTGGTGTATTCTTGTTCGATTTGTAAGGTGAGAAGTGCTTCGAGGAATTTACGTCCAAAGGTTTTTTTCCTTTGTTGTAAGATAGTTTTTGCTAACTGTTGGGTTAAGGTGGATCCACCTTGGACAATACGGCCGGCAAAAACGTTTTTAATCGCAGCTCTTACAATGGCTAAAAAATCAATACCAAAGTGATTGAAAAAATTATCATCTTCTACTGATAAAAATGCATGGATCACATGAGGAGGAATATCACTATACTTTAATAATTCTTGTTTGTGGCGGTATAACTCTGCAAACAAAACTCCATTGGTATCATATAATTTAGTAGGAGTTGTTGGTTGGTAAGATGCAAGTTTTTGTAATTCTTTCCCTTTGTTCACTTCGGAAAGAATGTATCCAAAAAAGAGTCCTCCCAGAAGTGCAATACTAAAGAAGGTAGTGATGGTAATTCGAAGTGTTTTTTCTTTGTTCATAGTAATTATAAGTGGAATCTAAGTCCTTCTCTTGCTAAATGAATTTTTAATTTCTTCTCGCCTAACTGCTGCTGGTGGAGTTTTGCGTTTTCATAAATATCATAAATTTTTTCATCAGAGTAACTTGGTTCATGGTGGGTGAGCACTAAG
The DNA here is from genome assembly GCA_016742255.1 of Leptospira sp. Taxonomy (GTDB): domain Bacteria; phylum Spirochaetota; class Leptospiria; order Leptospirales; family Leptospiraceae; genus Leptospira_A; species Leptospira_A paudalimensis. The sequence goes on along the minus strand of JACVCB010000002.1, from coordinate 11,792 downwards.
TTTTTCACACGCCAAGAGGAAGCACAATTTACTGACATGGTATAAGCTGTGTGCCCCCAATCAAATTTGGAAAAGGATTCATCCAAGGTGTATTGAGTATCTAAAATGAGTAAGTCTGCATCCGCAAAAAAAGGCAAACATTCATGGATGAGGTCCATGTCAGCCCCAGTAAATTCTGCATCCGTAGCAAAGATAAAAATTTTACCGGCACGGTTCGTGAATTTATACGCAAACGAACCACCTGGGTGTTTTAATGGGTAACACTCTACTTTGAGACCCGAAGGAAATTCTAACACATCGCCTGGGAAAAAAAGTTTAAACTCTTTTGCAGAACCTGTTCCGTCCAGTGGCACTGGAAAAAATTCTGGTTCTTGTTGTCTTTGTAATCGTTTTTCTAAATCAGCATAAGGAGAATAAAAATGCAAATGGAAGTCTGGGAAATAAATGGGCTTAAAAAAAGGAAGGCCCTGGATATGATCCCAGTGGGTATGTGTGATAAAGAAGGAGACAGTTTTTTTCAATTGGTTTGTGAAATATTCGGAAACAAGTTCGTCACCTAAATTCCTAAGTCCCGTCCCCATATCCAAAACATAGGTTTGGCCATCATCATCTGTCACCGAAACACAGGTTGTGTCAGATCCTGTGACAAATTTTAAGTGGTAGGGAAGATTTTGCCAAAACTCATCCACAGATCCTTCGGCCCCTGATTGTTTGTAGAGGTCTAGAATCTCGATTATCTTTTTGCGGTAGTCTTGGTTTCGGAGTGGGCTCGCAATGGAACCGCGGACTCCGTAGAGTTGCACAATCACTTCCTCGATGCTAGGAAATCGACTTTCCTTGTCACTCAAGATTTACGACCTTGAATTTATGGCCTCTCGTACCCCAGGATATGAACTCCGTTTTGGACCACCTATGGTTCCCGTTGTCCGAACTCTGATTTTAGTCAATGTCATCTTTTTCATTCTGCAACTTTTGACAAAACTCAGCTTTCACACTCCCCTTATGGAACTCTATTTGGGTCTCTCTCCCGAACTTGTGTTCCGAGGATGGGTTTGGCAACTTGTGAGTTATGCATTTTTACACGGAAGTTTTATGCACATCCTATTCAATATGCTGAGCCTTTGGATGTTTGGTTCAGAACTTGCTGAAATTTGGGGGGAACGTGCCTTTCTCAAATTTTATTTTTTCACTGCCCTACTCGGTGGGATCGGAACCATCACCGCCCAATATTTGGGAATTCCACAAGGTGTTGTTGTAGGAGCAAGTGCCAGTATCTACGGGCTTCTTGTTGCGTATGGTATGACATGGCCGAATCGTGAACTTTTGGTATTTCTCATTTTTCCCATGAGAGCCAAATACTTTGTGATGATTGTGATGCTTATGGTACTGTTTGCACAAGGGGAACGAGTTGCACACTTTGCTCATTTGGGTGGAGCGATTGGTGGACTCATCCTTATGAAATTGTATACGGGTTGGAAAAGCACAAAGTCTTCCCTTCCCACGTGGTCACTCTCTCGTTACTTACAAAAACGTAGGTTTATGCGGTACCAAGAAGAAATGGCAAAACGAGAAAATGCCAAAACCAAAGTGGATGAACTCTTAGAAAAAATTTCTAAAAATGGAATGGAGTCTTTATCCCGAAAAGAACGTAAGTTTTTAAACGAAGCCTCACAAAAATACTTCAACGAGTGACAAAAAAAGTTTTTTTCTTTCCCCCTACTCCCCCAAGATCGCCTTACTACAATTTGGCGATCGAGGAATCCATTGCCATCCAAATGGTAAGTTCTGGGATCACAGCGGGGATCAGGTTGTGGAAAAACCCGGATTCCATCATCCTTGGGCTTTCTGAAAATCCATACCGCAATATCAAAGAAAATGTAGTGAATGCTTATGAAAAAGAAGTAAGGGAATATGGATTTGGGAAAAAACCAAAACCAAATTTCTGTTATATTGCAAGGCGTGCGTCAGGTGGAGGGACAGTTTTCCATTCCCTTTCGGGGAATATCAATTATTCGCTTTATTTTAACTTAGAGGAACGAAAGGAATTATTCCCTGTCAAAGAAAGTTACGACCGTATTTTAGGAATCATTTCCAAATCCCTCTCCCATCAAAACATCCACTCTTTTGCCAAAGGGAAATCAGACCTTGTGTTAGAAAAAGAGGGTGTATTTAAAAAAATCTCAGGAAACGCACAGTTTCGAAAACGTAATTGTATTGTCCAACATGGAACTCTCATCTTAGAAGAAAGTCTCATTGAAAGTGTTTCCGAAGTATTACACCACCCTCCAGAAGAACCGGATTACCGAAAGGAAAGAGGCCATAAGGATTTTTTAACCTCCATTCCTGGTTTTTTTTCCGAAGAAAAGTGGGCCATCGATTTGGTTAGGGAAGTTTTTTTGTATTTAGAAGAGCCACTTCCCTCCGATTTTTCAAACATTTCCTTCTTTGGAAGGGACTTTTCTACTTTTCGGAAACAAGTGCTCAGAGAATCTGAATTTATTCGCAAGAAGAAATACCAAAATCCAGAATACACACTCCACAGAGAAATTCCGACATGAGTTATTTACAAAAACAAGACCCTGAAGTTTATGCTGCCCTAAAAAAAGAAGACGAAAGACAAGAACATTCCCTCGAAATGATTGCGAGTGAAAACTTTGTTTCTCGCCCTGTTCTTGAAGCTTACCACTCTACACTGACCAATAAATATGCGGAAGGTTATCCTGGAAAAAGATACTACAACGGCTGTGAAAATGCTGATAAAGTAGAAGAACTCGCCATTGAAAGAGCCAAAAAAATGTTTGGCGCCGAATATGCAAACGTACAACCACATAGCGGTGCTCAGGCGAATATGGCGGTATTTCTTGCCACTCTCGAACCTGGTGATAGTTTCCTTGGAATGAATTTGGCACATGGTGGTCACTTAACACATGGTAGTGCAGTCAATATCAGTGGTAAATATTTCAAACCAATCCCTTATGGAGTGGATGAAAAAACAGAAACTATCAACTACGATGAAGTGGCAAAACTAGCCAAAGAACACAAACCAAAACTCATCGTTGTGGGTGCATCTGCTTACCCTCGAATCATCGACTTTAATAAATTTAGAGAAATTGCAAATGATATCGGTGCCAAAATCATGGCAGACATTGCGCATATCTCTGGTTTGGTGGTCGCTGGAGAACACCCAAGTCCTATTGGTGTATGTGATTTTGTGACTACCACAACTCATAAAACATTACGTGGACCTCGTGGAGGTCTCATTTTGTCTTCTTCTGAAAACGAAAAAGTTCTAAACTCACGAGTGTTCCCAGGAATCCAAGGTGGACCTCTCATGCATGTGATTGCTGCAAAAGCTGTTGCCTTTGGAGAAGCACTCCAACCAGAATTCAAAACCTACATCAAACAAGTTGTGAAAAACGCGAAAGTCCTTGCAGAAGTTTTCCAAAAACGAGGGTTTCGTGTGGTATCAGGTGGAACAGACAACCATATTGTTTTACTAGATGTGTCTGTAAAAGGTCTCACTGGAAAAGATGCAGCGGATGGACTTGATCATATCGGTGTGACTGTGAACAAAAACGCAATCCCATTTGATAAAAACCCTCCGGCTGTTGCTTCAGGGATCAGACTCGGAACTCCCGCTCTCACCACAAGAGGACTCAAAGAAAAAGAAATCGAAGCCGTTGGAAATTTGATTTGTGATTACTTAGATCATTTTGGTGATGTTAGTTGGGAATCAAAGGTAAAAGCAGCTGTTAAAGAAATCACTGATGCTTTCCCGATGAAACATTTCCGATTGGAAGACTAATACCTACCAAACCAAAATATTTCTCCGTTCCGTAAATCCATCGGATAACGGATCGGAGAACGTTCTCTCAACAATCTCGACAGATTCTTTTCCATAAAATACTAAAGTGGAAGCTCTTGTACCATACTGAGGAGTTTTGATGCGGACCGAGGAAAGACTCTTTTCCCGTTCGAGCCCAATCCCTGTGTCTGGTAAGTTTTTCCCATCACTGACAAGTTCCGCATCATTTAACGAACGAAAGAGTTCCCATTCGATTTCGGATTTGGAGATATTTTTCTCCTGCCAATTTGTTACCAATGGTTTCATTTGGGACAAAAGTTTTTCCGTTTTTGGCCAATGGGTATCCCAACTGGCATTACTCACCGCATGAAACCCAAACTCCACTTTTTGGGTGGCAAATGGATCTCCACCGAGTGCGAACGCCTCCTTCCCATCAAAGAGGAATAAATTGAATCCTTCATAAAGGTTCTGGTTGGCCTTTACTTCGTTTGCATAGAGGGCTGAGGATACGGAGTCACTTGATTCTAAAAAACGAATCACAAGTTCCCCTCTGGATTTTGGATTGGGATGGTGGGGTTTTCGGAAATTACGAACATTGGTGAGGAAAGCAACTTTCCCATCTTTGTTCCCACCAAGCCAAGTCCCACCCGCTTTTAGATCTTTGCCTGCGATGATGGAAGGTTCTGTTTCCCAAACATGTAACCCCTCGGTGGGACGTTCAAAAAATTCATCACGGTTGGAGGCGACTACCAAAGGAAAATCTGGGTGGATGCCATAAGCAATACCAACTAAACACATCTTTTTTCAAAAGATCTTGTGCTTTGGTAAAAGAAAGCGAAAAACCTAAGAAATATTTGGATTGAACCCCAAAAACCATATGAAAACGTGAATTGCATTACGATATGAAAGCATTGGAAGCCATAAAAGCCGTCGCTATTTTCCAAGAATCTGTTTTGGATTGGCATAAAAAAGAAGCCCCCCATCCCAATCCCTATCCTGAGGGAACTTTAGAATTCACATTATACCAAAAAAACCACATCGATACCATCCAGTGGCACATCGAAGATGAAATCCGTAGGCCAGACATTGCGTTAGAAGAAGTTGTGGCTCTCAAACGGAAAATCGACAAATTGAACCAAGACAGAACTGATATGGTAGAAAGGTTGGATGATTTTGTCATCGAGATGTTTCGCACAGTGACACCAAAACCAGATGCAAGACTCAATTCCGAATCCCCTGCTTGGTTACTCGATCGAATGAGTATCCTAGAATTAAAAATTTACCATATGGAAGAACAGGTAAATCGGAAGGATTCATCTGCCACCAAAGAACATATTGATAAATGCCAAGCTAAGTTAACTATATTACTCGACCAAAGAGAAGACTTAAAACAATGTTTAGAAGAATTGTTTGATGATTATGCCAAAGGGATCAAACGAGTCAAAGTATACCGACAAATGAAGATGTACAATGACCAAAATCTAAATCCATCTTTATATAAGAATCAAAAATGACAAACCTTCTTGTACTTCGGTTTTCAGCGATGGGAGATGTTGCCTTAATGACACCAGCTCTCATTGCAATCGCAGCAAAATATTCCAATATCCAATTAACAGTAGTTACAAGAGGAAACTTCGCACCATTTTTTTATAATATCCCCAACTTAAATGTATTAGGTATCAATCTAAAAAAATACAAAGGAATCCTCGGTCTTTGGAGGATGTACAGAGACATTGATAAACTTGGGCCATTTGGTTATGTAATCGACCTTCATGGTTCTTTACGTTCCAGGCTCATTGCCTTTTTTTTCCGATTAAAAGGTGTCCCTTATTCAAAGATCATCAAAGGTCGAAGAGAAAAATTAGCTCAAACTAGACGTTATAATAAAAAATTAAACCAACTCCCCCATACTGTGGAACGTTACTTAAATGTTTTTCGAAAATCCGGTTTTGATGCACCAATTCGAAAAGGTCCATGGTTAAATGTAGATGGTGAATCCAAAATGTTCGCCAAAGATTATTTTAAATCCATTGGCATCGACAAAAAAGATGGGTTATGGTTTGGTTTTGCACCTTTTGCTGGACATGCACTAAAGGAATGGAGTTTTGAAAAATGCAAACGCCTTGTGGAAGTTTTAGTTTCTGAATTTCCTGATTGTCATGTATTCTTATTCGGTGGTCGCGATGAAGCCAAGGAATTGGAAATCTTAAAAAACAACCTAACACAAGTTCATATCGTACAAGGTGGTCATTTAGGGATTCGAGGGGAACTTGGGATTATGGACCGTCTGGATGTCATGATTGGAATGGATAGTTCTAACGTCCACATAGCAGCCTTATTAAAAAAACCAGTCATTGGGATTTACGGAACCACTCATCCCGTTTCTGGATTTGGACCATTTGCACAAGAAGATTCTGGAGTTTTGCAAGTTGACTTACCATGTAGACCATGTTCCATTTATGGGAATACAAAATGTTGGAGAGGTGATCACGCATGTATGGAACTCATCGATCCATTGGACGTTGTGAGAAGGATTCGCCTCATCCAAAATGTAAACACTCTCTGGTAATTGGGTTTCCTCTATCAGAAAGAACGAATCGGAAGGGAAAAAACTGTGAATCAAAAGTTATTCCGTTTGAGTTTGGCCTTTATCCTTCCTTTTCTTATTGATGTTATTTTTTTTACTCCTCTATTTTCCCAAGAATTTGATTCCCAATTCCAACAAGTCCAACTTCCTTCGCCTAACAAAAAAGACTACGAAGAACAAATCAAATGCCAAGATGGAATTTGTAAACAAATCAAGTTCACAGAAGATGGGAAATACTTAGATGAGGTTTGGAATGAACTGGGGAAAGGGGGAGGAAAAGTTGTCGTAGATTTTTTAGATTTCCCCATGTCATTCAGCGAATCACGAATGGAACCAATCGCTGAATACCTTCGTGAAATAGCAAAACGAGATGGTCATGTCAGTTTTGAACCCTTTTATATTGCGACAAGAGGGATCGGTTTTACAGACATTCCCGTCGTAAAAGATTTATTTGGATTATCATATAACATATACAGACGGATTCGATCTTTTGTCAAATTCGGAAGGATGGAATCTTATAACGCAAAAGTATTGTATCATCCAACAAACGGAAAAGTATTACAAGTTTTCTTTTTTCATAAAAATTATGGAAACCTTTGTGAAACTGTATATTCCACATGCGATCGCATTGAATACATAGATGACGAATTATTTGACAAACAACTTTCTTTACGTTTAAAAGAAACAAGACAAAGGAATATTGAAATTAGATTTGGCCAAACACCAGCTGTATTACCAACTGCAAAACTTGATATTGGCAATTTATTAGATTCAAATCGATCCGCAAGGCTTTATAAATGGCTCATCATTTCCAAAAAAACAGAAACCAAAACCGTTAAAAAAGACAGGTTCCTCACACTGGAACTCGCGATCAAAACAATCGATTATACATTAAGTGCTTACGAACTCGTAGAAACCATTCAAATGTACTTCCCGGCAAGATCCAAACAAGCTGAAGTCATTTACGAAGATACGGAAGAAGGAAAACAAGTGCGTTCCGTCGTTTTTTACCCACTCCCGAACCAAGATTAGTTTCCATTTTCGTAATTAAATTCCATTCCACTAAGGTCATCATGATGAAGGTAGAGAATGGAAGACGAGATTCTATCCTCAAAGGATTTGTCATTGCATAAAATCAAAAAACAAATCGAAGATCGTTGTCTTTTTCACTTTGCCTTTCATTGCTTCAATGACTTTTCCATACACTTCTTCCATTGCATCCACACATTTTTCCATTTCATGCCCAGAAGCAACGTGAATGGAATGTTTGGAAAACTTAGAATACAAACTTGGATTGCGAACGATCTCAAGTGCACCTTGAGCGATTCCTTTTGCATCAAATGATTTTGCGATGAAACCATTTTCACCGTGACGGATGAGTTCAGGAAGAGCAAATGCATCAACACCAACAGCAGGAAGACCACATGCAATCGCTTCCAAAACAACCAAACCTTGTGTTTCCATAGTGGAAGCAGTTAAAAACACATCATACTGAGGGTATACTTCATGCAAAACTGCATTCGGAATAAATCCTTTGAATTCCACAGATTGATCGATGCTGAGGTGTTCTGCTTGGCGTTGTAAAGATGGAATTGCTGGTCCGTCACCAATGATAGTTAACGTGGCCTTAGGAAACTGTTCATGAATGAGTTTGAATGCATTGATGACGATATCACAATTTTTTTCATACGAAATTCGTCCTACATGCAAAAACTTCGGTGCTTCACCACTCAAATATTCTTTTGGTTTTCCTTGGAATCGTTTTAAGTCCATTCCATTGGAAACAACTGTGATCGGGCGAGTGATGCCATATTCAATCAACTGTTCTTTGATCAAATGACTAGGTGAAATGACCACATCACATCGATTATAGATATCATTACAAATTTTCAGAATGATTTTTTTTCGAATGTTGAAATTATCAAATTTTACAATTTTATCCAACTCTTCAACGTTTAACTTTTTTTTAAATTTGTTGGCTTTAAAAAATAATTTGTCAAGTTTGAAGAGTCGGTAAAAGGAAACATACATCTCCTGCTCTGCCATTAATGTGTGATAAGTTCCAATGGTAGGAACACCAAATCGTTCTGCAGCATTCACCGCATAAAGACCGAGAAGTCCCGGTGTATGGATATGGATGAGATCGGGTTTAAAATCTTCAATGATCCTTTTGATTTTTCCAGGAGAAGGTAAAACCACCTTAATATCTGGGTAACTTGGCAAATACCCCGATCGAAATCGAATCACTTGGATATTGTCAGTCATCCGATCAAAGTCCCCATTTCCATACTTGGGGGCACAAATACAAAATTGGTGGCCTCGGAGTGCCAAAAGCTCTGAAAAATTCTTAATGGAAACAGCAACCCCATCGGTTTTTGGCAAAAAAGTATCGGAAAAATATAAAACTCGCAACTGTTACCTCTTTACAAATGAGAGAAAAGGATTACTCTCATCCAAAGTTATGATTTACCGACTCTATCGTTCGTTTCTTGCCTTGTCCATCATTTCCTGCGCCCTTTCTGTTTCTCTAAGCCAACTTTTCTTATTGTTATCTTTTGTTTTTTTCCTTTTCCTCGACGAAAAACCCAAACTCTCAAGCCAAATTGTCAAAATTCTTTTTATTTTTTACCTCTGGCAAATTGTAACGGTTTTGTATCATTTCGCAGGTGATGGCTTTGATGTCACTTCCATCAAACATGCATTCCGCGATGAAATGAAAGATATCTTTTTAGTAACTGCTTTTGTATCAGTGCAAGGAATCAAAAAGGAAGATAAGACTTATTTATATAAATCATTCTTTATCTTTTCGACTCTAATTGTAATCTCTGGATTTATATCTATCTTTTCGATGACTCGTTTATCTAGGCTTATCTCTGATTTGTACAAAACATCTAGTTCCTGGCCATACCAACACCATTATGGTAACATTGGAAAACTAAATATTTATCTTCCCATTGGGCTCATGAATACGCATTTGACTTTTGGTGGACTGCTCGCATTTATTTTCCCAGGTTTTATATTTCGTTTATACGATTCTTGGTACAATAAATCCTCAAAAACCAAAATCACCATCGATGCTGTATTACTTCTTCTTGTCTCCATTGTCTTTTTATTTAATAATGCAAGATCATCTTTATTCGGAGCATTCGTGAGTGTTCTGTTTGGAATTTATATCCTTATTTTTGTCGACAAAGACATTTCCAAAAAAGTAATCAAACGAACCAGTTTCGCTATTTTTGCTTTTTTGATTCTACTCTTGATCGGATACCTAAGTACGAATGCCGTCAAACGAGTTGTAGATCCATTGTTTGGCGGAGAAAAACATACGGATTCAGGTAGAACATTTATTTGGGATTCAACGTTTCCACTGATTGAGGCAAATCCTGTTTTTGGGATTGGGTCAGGAAACTACCAAAAAGAAATCGAAGTTTCTAGGAAAACGAAAGAAAAAGAAAACCGAGAACTCGCTTTTTTTTATGAAGTAACACAAAGAGGCCATGCACATAACGATTACTTCCATTTAACAGCTGTATTTGGATTTCCACAAACCGTTTTCTATTTAGTCTTATTTGGCTGTATTTTATACACTCTTTTGAATCAAAATATACCAAAACACATTCGATTTATGACCTATGGACTTGTTGGTTTTTTCTTTTCTGGTTTATTACAATGTTACTTCCAAGATGATGAAGTTCTGATTGTATTTTATTTTTTACTTGGATATCTAAACTTATACGCAGAAGATAATTTGAAATTATTACAATCGATAGGAAAAAAAGAAAGTAGGACCAATACATGACATTAAAAAAATTATCTCCAAAAGGTGAATGGTTTGTTGATGAGTTCGGAAGTAAAGTAATCCTTCGTGGTGTTAACTTAGGTGGTGATACGAAAGTTCCCTATCCAAATGGTGGAACTCAATTTCCAACGGATTTTTCAAATCATAAAGAAGTAAGTTTTATAGGTCGACCTTTCCCTTTGGAAGAAGCAGATATCCATTTTACTAGATTAAAATTATGGGGATTTAATACCTTACGGCTATTAACCACATGGGAAGCAGTGGAACACAAAGGCCCAAACCAATATGATGAAGCTTACTTAGATTATTTTACAGAAATTGTTAGTTTAGCGGGTGAATACGGATTTTATGTTTTTATCGATTTTCACCAAGATGTATGGTCAAGAATGACTGGTGGAGATGGTGCTCCCGGTTGGATTTTTGAAAAGTTAGGAATCGATTACAAAAAACTATCGGAAGCGGATGCGGCAATTGTAATGCAACGCGCGTATGATTATTCCAATCCAGGCATTCGACAAGAAAATAATTATCCAACCATGTGTTGGTCGCAAAATTACCGTTATGCTGGAAATGGTATTTTGTGGACTTTATTTTTTGGAGGAAGGGATTTTGCTCCCAATTTCCTCATCGATGGGAAAAATGTCCAAGATTACTTACAAGACCACTATCTTGGATGTATGAAACAAATCGCAGAACGAGTGAAACAGTTTGATTTTGTTTTGGGTTTTGATTCTTTAAATGAACCTGGTAAGGGTTTTATCGGTCGTGCCATGAATGATCGCGGGTTAATCAATAAGGAAGAAGACCCATCCAAACCAGGACTTGCTTGGTCCCCTATTGATGCATTGTTCTCATCTCATGGACATTCCATTGATTTGCCTTACCTGACTCTTAAAGTTTGGAAAGGTGGTTTTGTACCTACAAAAACAGTTACCGTTAACCAAAACCAAATTTCGATTTGGTTACCAGAATCACCAGGGGATCCTTTCCAATTAGAAGGAGCTTATACCATCACTAAAGATGGAACCCCTTTCATCGAAAAAAATGATTTTTTCCAAAAGGTGAATGGTAAAGAAATTGATTTTGATAGAGACTATCTGATTCCATTTATGCGAACTGTTGGGAAAACGATTCAAGCCATTCGGAATGATTGGATGGTCTTCATTGAAAGAGAAGCTTCCGATGCATTCACTCATCCACACTTAAATGGAGAAGTTCCTAAACTTTCAGTGAACGCTGCACATTGGTATGATATTCTCACACTTTTATTCAAAACGTTTTTGTATCCAATCGCAATTGATACACTTACCAAACGACCTGTTTTTGGAAAGTCAGGGATTGAGGCCATGTATGTACGGCAACTAACAAGAATTAAAAATACTGCTGATTCCGTTCCAGGTAAAATTCCAAGTCTTGTAGGCGAATTTGGAATCCCCTTTGATTTGCAAGGTGGCAAAGCCTACAAGGAATGGAAAAAAGGAAATCACTCTCCTAAAATCTGGAAACGCCATGTCATGGCATTGGATGCAATGTACAATGCCTTTCCCCTTTACACACATGACGCTGCCGACGCACTTTACGGGTGTGACATGTGGGGACAG
>JACVCB010000052.1 GCA_016742255.1 Leptospira sp. | reverse complement strand
GCTACCACACTTCCCAGGGTTTTTGTTCAACCCAGTTAAGGATTGAGTACAAGATAGCGTAAGTTGGAAAACAGTACAAGTTTTTTTCTAAGAAAAGCATAAAAAAGTTACCTACTGAATCCATTTTTAGAGCCATCTCTACTTCTTATACTTACGAATCGTTTCTTCTAAGATTGTCTTTTCATTTTGCAAAACAGAAATCTTTTCTTTGATTTTTGCTAATTTTGATTTTAAATCTTTTAGCTCTAGTTGTTTGAGTTTCGGTTTTGTTTTGGATGGTTTGGTTGGTTTTAAAGGTCTTACGTATTCCCGAAGGTCATTCCGAGAAGGGAAGTCACCTTTTTTCTCAAGACCTTTGATGAGGTAATCAATGGCTTTTTTGCGATTTGATACATCGAGAGGTGCAATTTCAGTGAATAGGCTTGTTGGAATTTGGTAAATCGGATGAGATTTATCTACATTTGAGTTAAGGCTCGTTTCCTTTAAAATCTCTGCGTGTGCTATTTTAGATTTTACCCACTGTGCTGATTTATGAATTCTTTTTGCTAATTGTTCGTTTGTTTCTTTGTGCCTATTTTTTAGCTCTTGGAGGGATAAGGCAAGGTCAGATTCTGATAGGTCTTCTCTTTGGAGATTTTCAACCAGTTTGATTTCTGGTAATTTTGTGATGTCGATTTGTTCTACGTTTTTGACCACCGCAGGAATCGTTTTGGATTTAAGTAGTTTGTGAGCGCGGTATCTTCTTTCGCCATTGATGAGTTCATATTTACCTGCTTTTTTTCTAACTACAATTGGTTGTAATAACCCGTATTGGGAAATGGAGTCAGCAAGTTCTCGGATACTAGCATCATTAAACGTTTTTCTCGGATTGTTTTCTGTGATGATTTGATCCATTGGGATATCAATGGTCTGGTGTTGGTTTGAGTTTTCAGAACTTAAGAACGGATTGAGTGAGGATGTTCTGTTTGAGGCTTTTGATAAAATATCTGCAGGGTTAAAGTTTGTTTTAGTTTTCATAATATTTGTTTCAGGTACGCCGGCGTACCTTATTTCAGAATCTCCGCTAAATTTTCGAAAGCTTTCCAAGGAGCACTTCCTTCTTGAAGAGGTTTGCCAGTCTCTGTCCGGTCCCGAATACCTTCGTTTTTTGGAATCGGTTCTAGAATTTTTAGAGATTTGATATTTCTTAATTTATCCAAAAGGTCCATTTGTTTTTGGGATGTCCCCCACTGAGAGGGGAGGATCATCACTGACTTTTTTTTGCTTTGTTCATCGAATCTTTCCGCTTCACTTACTTTTTTTAATACTTGTGCAACTGTCCGAATAGCCCATTTGGAGGGAGTGACCGGCACAAGAATTACGGAAGCTGGTAAGTAGGATGTGATGTTTTCGGAGGAACCTGATCCGGGTGTGTCTATGACAACGTAGTCGTATTTTGTTTTTGAAAGAACATTCTTTAGTCTTGGGATGATGGAATAATCTTTGGAGGCAAGGTAACTCAAATCGGAGAGTTCGATGATGGAAGGAAGTACATCTACGTTATTAGATTTTTTGATCGATTCGGCGAGGGTGGTTTCTGCATTTAAAACGGATAATGTGTTCCCTGAGTCAAAAAACTCAACTGGTTCTTCTGGGAAAAAGAAGTCTGAAAGGTCTGCTTGAGGGTCCATGTCAATGGCAAGAGTCGAACCTTTTTTGGAAAGAGCGAGTGCGAGGTGAATTGCAGTGGTGGATTTGGAAGTTCCACCTTTGATGTTGGCAACCGTAATGATTTTCATTGCAGATTTATTTTTTTGGTTCCTAGTCACTGATGCAATAAAATTAAATTTTTAGATCTAAATTTTGAAAAGTACGCCGGCGTACCTTGGGATTTGATTATCAATTTAGAATGTAGGATATAGAAGGGAAGCCTTGCGCAAAGGATCGTAGCGGAAATCCTTTTGCGAATGCGAAAGATTGGAGCGAAGAGCCTGCTCGAATATTAAATTGAAGTTTTGGAATGGGAGGATTCGATGCGCCCAAAGGAAGAGAAAAAACTAAGTTAGGGATAGAAAAATTCTTGTACTATTTTGGATCAGTTTTAAGATTATCTCAACCCTTTCACTGGGTGATGTAAACTTTCTGGATTGTGTGGAAGCAGTCCAGAAAGACTCTCTTCCCTCCCCTATTCAAAATCAATCTCGTGCCCAAACCAATCGCTAATTTGAGAGATTTGGCATATAGATATTATGTCACATTAGACTTGACAAAAAAATCCATTCTGGTGATTAGAAGTTAGAGAGTAGGGGAGAGCGCCCTCATACTCTTATGCGGTCTTCCACAATATACCGCAACATACATCACCTGGGATTCCTATGAATTCCAAACATGGACGTTTGTAAAAACTTCCAAATGAAAAAACCGTTGCGATAGCTTTGCTTTCTTCGTAACGGAAAAGACCAAAGAACATTTTGTTTTTTGGGCACCGAAGGTCTCTGTTGGAAAAGAGAGGAAGGATGAAAGGGAAAGAAAGGACAGGAGTTTGGGTTGCACAATGGATGTATGATTTGGATTTAAATCCGAATCAGATTCGTTTGTATGCAGAGATTGTATCTTTAGATGCAAAGGATGGGTGTTATGCATCCAATGAGTATTTTGCAAAAATCTTACGTTTGAAACAAGATACAATTTCACGTTTGGTCTCGCAGTTAAAAGCGAAGGGTCTCCTTGTGCAAACTCACTTTGATGGTAGAAAACGATTTTTGAAACCTGTGCTCCAAGAAAAGAAAGGTTCGGAGGATGTTCCAAAGTATGATCCATCAAATCAGAATGTGAAACGAGTAGGGGAGAGTGTAGGAAACGCATCCAAGGCAGAATTGGCTGGACGTGCTAGCTCTTATCATACAGTACAAAAACAAAATCAAATACATAAGAGATCAGAACCATCGGGTGAAGAAAAGTGGAAACAGTTCCTTGGCTGGATGGGTGAGACGATGTCAGAGTCAACGAGATTGTCCCTTGTCAAACTGAAAGGGCCGGAAGAACTAACGGGGAACCAACAACGATACTGGGAACGTTGGCTTGCCACCCCGAAATCTTAGTGGTTATTTGACTTGTGTGATGTCTTGGCGGAATTGGGATCTGCCACCTGGGTATTCAATGAGGTACAAACATTGGCAATTTTCCCATGCAGGGCTTGTGAGGAAAAAACCACCTTCTTCCGATTGGCAAGAATCTTGTTTGGGTTTGATTTTGTGTGAGGCAATCAGGCGCCCCAAGTCTTTGATTTCTGTTTCAGTGAGCTCTACAGATTCATTCTCTAACAAAATGCTTGTTAGTTTAGGTGAAGTAGAGAGTAGGTTCGTTGCGTTTACGCAAGTGGTTCTTCGCATTGCTAAACTTCCAGATTCGATCGCTTGTTCACTCGCTTTTGCAGAGACTGCAGCATAGAATACTTCGGATCCGTCTTTTTGTTTCCATCCGGATTTCCAAGGGGTATAGGTATGGCAAGTGAAGAGAAAAACGAGAAGGGGAATGGGTAAGTATCTCATGGTGGAATTGTAACCAGTGAGGAGTCTTTGTCAATGGAAAGAGTCATCCATGAGGATGGGGTTTTGTTAATTTATTGAAAAATAACAGTTTCGTTTCAGATTAGGAAGCATACAAGATGAGTTTATTCAAACCAATCCCACTTTTTTCAGGTCCCATGGTACAGTCCTTTATGGCTTCCTTTAAGTCAAAGGCAGACAAATCGTATGGGAAAAATCTCGAAGGCGAGTGGAGATCGGTCAGAACTAAAAAAGGAGTCACACTCCTTGCCAGGATTCATGAAGTTCCAAGTCCCAAAGGCATTGTGATATTGGTGCATGGTTGGGAAGGGAGTATCCATTCCAGTTACATCATTCGGACCACCAAACATTTTTTAGCGAAAGATTATTCTGTATATCGGTTGAATCTGAGAGACCATGGAGACACCCACCATTTAAACGAAGGGATCTTTAATGGAAGTTTACTCGAAGAAACATATGATGCAGTACTCACACTTGCAAAGTCAGTGAAGTCCAAACTTCCCGTGTACTTGGCTGGGTTTTCACTGGGTGGAAATTTTGTACTACGAATGGCAGGTAGGCATAGCACAGCAAAAGCGGATGAGAAAATCCCAGGGCTCAAACATTGTTTTGCCTTTAGCCCAGCGCTTGATCCAAAACGTGCCACCATCAAAATGGATGACCATCCATTCCTACGGAAATATTTTTTAAATTCATGGAAATCGTCCCTTGTGAAAAAAGGCCAACTCTTCCCCCATCTGTATTCCTTTGATGATTTGGACAAATACCAATCAGTGATGGATTTAACAGAAAAAATGGTGAAAGAGTTTTCTAAGTTTCGTTCGGTAGATGAATATTTTTTGTCTTATACTTTGAATGATCTTTTCTTTAAAACCATCAAAGTTCCAACCACCATTTTGACTTCCATGGATGATCCAGTCATCCCTTGGAAAGAGTTCACTGAAATTCCATCATCAGCTTACATTGACGTGGTCATTGAAGCAAAAGGTGGTCACTGCGGGTTTATCGAAGACTGGAAACGATCTTCGTATTATTGGCGGATTATGGAAAAGAAGATGGGTTGATCTCTTCCCAAATGTTTTTCCAATACTGTCCCCATTTGGATTTTTCTGAAGTCCAAAATTTTTGAAAAAATAAATCTAATAATTCACGATTGGAAAGGATGTTGAGTAATTTTTTACGATCCAATTGTTCTGGCCCTTGTCCCAGTAAAGTATCGAAATCATTTGCAATGGAGTCCGAAACTTTGGACCGATAGGATTTGTTCCCTTGTAATTGTTTGTGTTTCTTGTGGAAAATTGGATGCACAAGTGCATAAAAAATTTCTTTTCCTTCCATTCGTTTTTCTTCACTGCGAGTGAGCTCTTCTTTTAAATTGTTTGTGAGACCATGATTGGGTTTCCAGTACGAGAGATCAAAAAACGAATGTAAGGATTTTTGTTCGCGGCTTGTGAACATCACAAGTGGGATGGAAAGAGTCCAGCCAATCCAAATGGGCATCGTTAGGAAAAAAAGCATCAGAGAATAAGAGTAACTGATATAGGCAGAAACGAGCCCAAGGATGGTGATTCCAAAAAAGGAAGATACCACATAGGAGAAAGGGTAACTTGATTCTGCATCCCGATTCTGGGGACCCCAGGAAATCTTTTTGTTTAGGAAGATGGACACCACAAAAATGCTATGATAGATCATGTAGATGGGTGCGATGAGAATGGAAAATAAAGTCTCTAAAAGGAAGGCCGGAAACTTTAAGAAAATTTGTTTGAACGGTAAACTTAAGTAACTGAGAACCCTTGGTAAAAAGAGTAGGAGTAAGGAAAGATACAAAAGTTTTAAATACAAGGGATCGTAAATCTGTGCTTTGAAGTATTCAAACTCTTCCGGAAGCATGGAGTAGTTGAGGAACTTACTTTCTTCGATATAATTCCACAAACTAAGTAGGATATAACAAAGCCAAATGGGTGAATTGAGGTAAGACAAAATTCCATTTAAGATGTGGATACGATTGATAAAGGGAATCTTCTTTCCAAATAAAAACCAAAAATGTTGTAAATTCCCTTGGCACCATCTTTGGTCCCGTTTCAGTACATCGATGATATTGGGTGGATTCTCTTCGTAACTTCCTTCGAGTTCGTACGCACATAAGACTTCATATCCAGCCTTTCGCATAAGGCTTGCTTCGACTGTATCATGGCTTAAAATTTTTCCACCAAGCCCACCATATTCGGGGAGGTGGGGGAGGGCACAATATTCCATAAAGGGTTTGATGCGTAAGATGGCATTATGGCCCCAGTAACTGTTGGCATTGATCTGCCAAAAACTAGCCCCTTTTAAGAAATAAGAACTAAAGAGATAAGAGGAAAATTCAGTTAATTTTTGGAAGAGAGTGGTGGCACGGAATAATTTAGAATTGGTTTGGATGATACCAGCCTTCGGGTTTTGTTCCATCAATGCAATGAGTTGGACAATGATTTCTCCACTCATCAAACTATCAGCATCTAGTATGATCATGTGCTCATACCGATTGCCCCAACGACGACAAAAATCAGCGATGTTTCCACTCTTTCCGTTTAGGTTACTCTTTCTCCTTCTGTAATGGAATTTTTTGTAATTCCCAGTGGATTCACATAACTCAAGATAGGCAGCTTCTTCTTTGATCCATTTTTCAGGAGTTCTTGTATCACTTAAGATAAAAAAATCTAATTTGGGAAGGGAATGGTATTTCTCGAGTGATTCATAAATCACTTTGATCCGGGCAAAGATCGAAACTTCATTTTCTTCATAGACAGGCATGACAAGGGCAACCGGGACACGATCGATACTTGCAAAATCCAATTCCTTCTCTGGGATTTTTTTTGCTTTGAGTAAAGGGTCACCCTCTTTCAAAAGAGAGATCAAAAATCCAAAGAGGGAAGTGGTTGCTCCATAAGATAACATGGGCAAAAGGAAAAGTAAGGTGATGAATTGGTAGTACTCGGTTAACTCAACTCCACCGAAGGAGATGATTTGGGCAAAGGTAGTGAGCCCAATGATGATGGGAATCATGAAGACAGTAAAAAATAAAATTCGATGTATTTGGATCATAATAACCTAAAGATGATGAGGTAATAGAGGGCACTCCAAAGGAAAATGGAAACTAAAACGAAGATGGGTTTAAAGGAACTGATAATGGATTCTTTTGATTTGATGGGACCTGTTTTCCATTCGGAATCTTTCGGAACCATGGAACCAAATTGCCAAGCTCTGTCAGGGAATGGAAGTGGAGATTCCGTACTGATTTTGTTTGTCTTTACATAACCCATCCAAAGAGACCAATCCTTATCCCACATGTAAGATAGGTTAGTGTTTTGGAAAAATTGGGAAAGAGTATTGGAAATACTATATTCATTTTGAATTCCCGATAACAAAAGAAACGTTCGCAAACGTTCACTGAACTCAGCTTCGTACAAAGTTTTATTTGGAGATGCCATCTCTATAGATCCATGTTTCTGTGATTTTTTGATTTTCTTTCTCCAAATAAACATTCCAAGTGGAAACTTCAATTGGCGATGTATGCCAAATTTGTAATCTCCATTGGTCAAGTTCACGGATCTTTTCAATTTTATAACGAATTTGATCTTTTGGGATCATGTCATTTTTGATGATGGCCTTTAGTTCTGTTTTTGGATCCAAGGCTTTTAAAAAATCACCAGTAAAGTAAAGAGTTAGCATCTTTTCTTTTGGAAAGAGAGGATCAATTCCTTTGTAATAGGAAGTGGTTTTTCCGAGGTTATGTGAGTCCGGTGATTTTTCAATATAACTGAGTTTGTATTGGTATTCGTACCCTTCATTCAAATTGGGAGGTAAGTTTGGTTCCCAAAAAATAGTCACGTTGTCATCAGAATCAAGATTGGTTGTGAATTCTAAAAGATAAAGATCCCCTTCACCCCAATCACCTTTTGGTTCTACCCAAAGGCTTGGTCTTCGGTGGTACTGCAATTTTTCATCTTGGTAACTTTTGAACTTTCGATCTCGTTGGATGAGCCCAAAACCCTTTGGATGGTTGAGTTCTATATTTGTGAGTTTGGTTTTTTTGGGATTGATGAGAGGTCTCCATTCCCAGTTGTCTTCTCCAAGATAAGTGAGAAGTCCATCAGAGTCATGGATCTCTGGGTGGATGTTGCCAAGGATGGGGATATTGGATTCTCCATAGAGAAACATGGATGTGATGGGAGCAAGTCCCAGTCGTTTGATTTTTTTACGTAGGTAAATTTTAGCGCGGACATCGATGGTAGTGATCTCACCTGGTGTGACAAAAAATTCATAGGCACCCACGACGGATTCACTATTCATAATCGCATAAATCAAAATGGAGGAATCTTTTTTCTCAGGGCGTTTGATATAAAAACTTTCAAAGATAGGGAACTCTTCTTTACCTTCGGGACCAGTGTTAATCGCAAGGCCTCTTCCCGATAAACCATAGACTTGGTTTTTGGATAAGGCACGGAAATAGGAAGAACCTTGGAAGACCAAAAATTCTTCTAAGGTTTCCTTTTGGTTGATCGGATAGTGAACTCGAAAGCCAGTGTATTGGAGTTTTTTACTTAACTCAAAAAAATCGTCGGTGAGGGGAAGGTTCCCAAAGTGAAAGCGAGACGAATCATAAGGAATCTCCACAGGTTTTCCTTCGATCACTTCATAAATTTTAATCCCATTACTGTAGATATGGCCTGGGTGGAAAAAATGCAATTGGTAGGGGAGTGCTAAATTTTTCCAAATTGCAACATCAGGTTTGTATTCAATTTGTCTGTAATCTTCAAAACTGATTCCATCAAGTCCCGGAATTTTATACACAGGGGTTGGAACAAATTTTGATTTCAATTTCTCCTTTGCAATTTGGTCGGCTGCGTTGAAGTCAAAAACTTCCGCATTGGGGGTGATTGCTAAGAGAGAGATGAGTGCATGAAAGGTTAAATCATTTTTTTTGAAGATAACAACAACACATAACAAAATGGCAATGATGGCAAAGTATATGTTTAATTTCTTCATATAAGGAAGTCTTTGAAATGATCACGAAAGGTCATTCAAATTCTTGTATGTAGTAAAATACTTTCACTAAACATGGATTAAGCAAAAGGGATATATTTTTCAGTTGCATGATTCAATTCCTTCTATAACGTTCTCCCAACTTATGAAGTCCCATTTGAAATTGTATTGTTTCGTTCTTTTGCTGTTTGTCGTAAATTTTGTGAGTTGTTTGAGTGAAGAAAAATCAGAGAAAGTATTCGGTACATCTGTCCTCACTTCCAACAAACCCCAAACGTTTAAAAAAATTGCTCCATTAACTGCCAATTCTTACGGATCCAGAAAAAATCTGTATGAGCAAGGTTGGGCTGTGATCCCTTCTGGGAAAAAGGCAATCGATCTTTCCAAAGAAAATCTAATGAGTGCAAACGTTGCTAAGGCGATGGTGCTTGTGAAATTAAAAAAACGAAGTGAAGATTTCCCGGGCAAACTTGGGAACACGATGAATGCCGTCAAAAATTGGACAAAAGACGGTTATTCGGAAGGAACAAGAAGGACAGAAGATATTTATGATGCAGGTGTCCAACTTTCGAAAGAAGAGTGGAAACTCTCCAAATCCAGTTTTAATGAGGCAGGCAGTCGATTTGTATTAGGTTATGTGTATTTAGTTCCAAGAGTTAAATCGGACATCGATCTATTAGATAAAGAACTGAGTCGGTATGCGGATGCTCGCAATCAAAAATCAGGCCAACTCAATCAATTGTTTACATCCACTCTGAAAAACAATTCGAAGAATGTAATGAACTCATGGGGTGATTCCTTTAAAAAAGCTTCCGACGAATTCACTCGCAATTATGAAGAATCAGGTGAGAGAGACAATGCACTCCTTGCACTCATTGATATCTTCCAAGGTTATACCGTTGCATTGAAGGAAGTGGTTGTTTCACCGATTGCCAAAACAACTGTGAATACAGGTGAGCTCCTCCTCGTCAATGGAGTCTATGTTCCCCTTTCACAAGGGATGAATTTTTCTTCGAATGCTCTCGTTTCCACGGGACTTGTTTTTTATTATGGAACAAAAGCTGGTTACCGTGTATTCTCTCCAACCCTCGAAGCAGGGATGTTTAGTTCGATAGGCATACTATCTGCCTCGGCAACTGTTCCTACTTACACTTCAGGAACATCGATTGCACTCTTCAACCAAGTGACCTCTGTTGCGGCAACTACGGCTGGTGGTGCCATTGGTGCGACAGGTGGAGTGGGATATGAATCAACTGCCTATGCCACTGGGCTCACATACGATCTCACAACGGGTGTGGCAGAAGCAGGGATGTATACAATGAGTTCCGGGATCGTGTTAGGTTACTCCGCACTCACGGTCTTACCTCCGCAAATTTTACTCACAGCAGTGGATGGACCAATCCTCATCATGTATGATGGGCCAAGGGTTGTGATAGCCTATGTGAAAGGAAATTATTTGGACGAAGAGGATATCCCGACTGGTACTGTGATCAACTTAGAAGAAGCCAAAAAGAAAGGGAAAGTGAAAATCCTATCAGATGATCCTAAACTCATCAAAAAAGTATTAGATGCTGAGATGTCAGAACAATTGAAACGTTCCAAAAAATTAGAGGCGCAAGCGAAATGAAATTCAATCAAATTAAAAAACCAATCCTTGGACTCATTTTAGTTCTTTCCATCTCTTATTGTGCAAGCTCTGATAAGAAAGCAGAAGATCCATTAAAGAATACCAAAAAACTTGTGATCGAAGGCCATAGTTCTTTGTACTACCAAGGTGCATTGCCTGTGAAAGGTACAAGCATTAAGTTTATCCCTCCTATGGAAGAAGCATCAATTACGGTTCTCAGAATGCGCTTTGATTTTGCTGCGGAACAATTTTCCAAATCAATCCTCAAAGCATCTGAATCGGTTGTGATTGTCAAAGAAGGAACCAAGATGAGTTGGAAAACAGCAGGCAATCTCAATGATAAGGGAGAAGAGGTTCGGAAGTACTTAAGTGAAAACGCAACCAAACCTGGACTCTTCATTATGTATGCGTCTGTTGCGGAATCCTATGGCCTCATAGGATCATCGTTTGATCGAGGGAAACAAAGCCACGAAGCAGTCATCGCAAAATCAGCGGAGATTCGTAAAGAGTGGGATGAATGGGCGGAGATGCAACTCAACCGAGAGATGCCAAAGGATACATCTCCCTCTGCCAAAAAAAGATTCCAAAAGTACCAAGAGAATTTTCAAAAAGATTTTGAATCCACTGTGTATGGTTACATTGATTTAGATGAAGCTTTAAAAAATTCTTGGAATGAATCCTACGAAGACTTTCGCAAAGGTGGATGCTTGAGTCGACATTCTGAAATCAATGAGATTCGATCTGCAGTTTCTGAAAGTATATTTGGAAGTTGGAAAGAAACTATTTTTCAATATGGAAAAGA
Source organism: Leptospira sp. (assembly GCA_016742255.1). Lineage (GTDB taxonomy): Bacteria > Spirochaetota > Leptospiria > Leptospirales > Leptospiraceae > Leptospira_A > Leptospira_A paudalimensis. The sequence goes on along the minus strand of JACVCB010000052.1, from coordinate 636 downwards.
TACAAAAGAAGAGTTAGGGAAAGCCAAGGGAGAAATTGAAGCCATTGCAGACAAAGATGAAGGGATACCGACTGCATTGCTAAAATCTTTTTCCAGAGCTACCAAAGCAATTTTGTATGACAGTATCATCAAACCCATTAGTAAGTTTGCATTATTATCAGTTGGGTATGTGACTTGGAATGGACTCATTTATCCTGTTGCCTTGGGTACGAATGCAGCAGGCACCACCATGTATGGGTTAGTGGAGACAATCACATTAACAGGGAAAGGTGTTGTGTATTTGACTGCACCTAGCATTGAACTCGTTCTCGGTTCCATCATCAATAGTACAGAAGTTGTGGTACATGAGTCTGTCCAGTCGCTCGATAAGGGTGCTAAAGTCACATCCGCTATGTCTAGAAAATCATCTGCATATTCTGTGAAGTCTGCTGCCTTTGTCACTGAGTCGTCTGGAAAGTACATCCTTGCTCCTATGAGTTATGTGGGTGTGACAGCAGGCCAAACTGTCTTAGGAGGAGGGCTTGCTGTGACGGGTACAGTCGCAGGAGGAGCTGTTGCAGGGGCCTCTGGCACCACTGAGGTCGTTACCTATGCTTCCACCAAGGCCACGTCTGCTACAGTGGGTGTAGTGGGCTC
>JACVCB010000051.1 GCA_016742255.1 Leptospira sp. | reverse complement strand
GGACGTTAGGGACTGGCATGTAGCTTGCGTAAGCAAGGCGAATGCCAGAAAGGGAATTTGCCGTAGGCCGAGCGAGGCCTTGTGCCGAAGCGAAGCGGTAAGCCGCTGTTATGCGATGTGGCGGTTGCTTGAAATTTCGTATTGGAACCAATTTTCTTATTATTTCGCGAGTGAAAATATTTTTATTTGAAAACGAATATAATGAATAGTTTAAAGGAAAATATTTCCAAGATTCTTTAAGTGTATTTTGTTCATTTTAATTGAAATCTTCTTCTTTAAAAACTCGAATCTATTTCTTTTAAAAATTTTCTTATCAGTAATTGACCATTTTTATCGATTTCAAAATCATCACTAGATAATTTCCCATATATAAATATTTTACATTTATTGTTCTCGGAAAAAGTCTTTAATTCATTTAAACTAAGCAAAAATCGAAGTCTTTCAGATACAAATTTATTTTTTCCATAATCCGAAAGATGAGACTGAGGATTTGTGATATTTTTAATTATACTAGTATTCTCACATTTTATTTTGATTTTTTCAGGAACAGTGATATTTTGATTATTCTTTTCAATATAAACTATTAGATTCTGTTCTTCCCTTTTTTTGTAATAAGAAAGACTCATGATTGAAGTAGAATAGTCGAACAATTCAGGAGACGTAAGATTTATTTCTAAATTCAATGATTCATTGCCATATTCTATATCATTGAATAATCCATTTTTTAATGATGCGCAGGCAAATGAATTGAGAATAGTAAATATAAGAAATATTTTGATAAATTTCATTTTAAATTTAGTTTCCGCCATTTCGCATAACGAACTAGCCTTAACGACGTAGGCTGACCCTGAGTCCCAACGGGACGTTAGGGACTGGCACGTAGTTTGCGGATGCAAACGAGTGACAGAAAGCCTATGTGTCGCAGACCGAGCGAGGCCTCGTGCCGAAGCGAAGCGTTAAGGTGCTGTTATACGACGTTTTCAATTTAATAGTTAAGATTAGCGGATTTCAAATTCAATTTTATTTAATTTTGTTATATATCCGGAAAAAAACATTGGAATAGGCGCAATGTATAAAATTGGAGGTGGTCTAGTAATAGAAGAAAATGTCAGTCCCCAAGTAACTATTGCAATTGCTTCGTCATTTCTATCGGAACTATTATTTGAAAAAATGATTCTTTTAGCAGAATTACTGAGATCGAGAAAAGGACAATTAAAGTTGTTTATATAGTCATAAGCTTGCCTAGGTTGTTCGAGACAACTTTTATCAGAATTTAAGTTTAGTACTAATCCGGCTTTAAAATTTTTCTGATAAGGCCTAAATGTATTATAATGTACAAAAACTCTTACACAGTATTTACCATTGTCCAAATTCAAATTAATTGGATTTTTGCCAAATTTAAATTGATATTCCTTTGATAATTCCCCGCAAACTATAGTATTGCTATCAGAATACTTAATATTTTTTATTTGAATATCAATCAATAAAGGAAACTCATCGAAATTTTTAAAATCTAAGGTGAGATTATGTTTTGAATTTTCATTATTATTAGATTCTGGTTGAAAAGTTTCATATTTAGAATTTGAAATACAATTAATGAATAAGAAGGAAGAGAAAATAAACAGAATTGATTTTTTATATTTATTTTTTTTCATTTATTTCTCTTAAATTAATCCTTTTTGAAAATGTCGTATAACGAACTAGGGGAGACGACGTTCCCTGACCCTGAGTCCCGTTAACGGGACGTTAGGGACTGGCACGTAGCTTGCGTATGCGAGCGAGTGACAGAAAGGGAATGTGGCGTAGCCCGAACGAGGCCGGCAGTGCCGAAGTGAAGCGTTTCCCCGTTGTTATACGCTGTGGTCATTTATTTAAATAATTTTTTAATTATATCTTTTTCAAAGCCATTCCAAAAACAATTTGTCTTTTTCCAGTTTAAAAAGCGAAATCTTTCATAAAGACTTTCTTTGCTTTTATTGTCTTTTGCAAAATTAACAAAATTAACTTTCGTTTTTCTTAATTCAAATATTTTTTGATTATATTTTTGGTAATTTGTACAAATTCTGTATAATATTTGATAAAGATATTCATCATGGCTTGGTAATGAGAATCCAATGATGTTCAAACCAAAATTTAAATTTCCATATCCATTCATGCCAAACAGAAAACTTTTCAGGGGGTTGATATATAAGATTTTAGAGAATGAAGGTGCAAGAATTAAAGGAGAGGTAGTCACGCTTGGAGTTTGGTTGAAATAGAATTCCAGATTTTTTGCTCTATATATATTCTTTAAAATGTCGTCTTCATGTCTTGGTCCATCAATAATCTGTGATGAATTGAATAATTTTGGATTTGAAAATATCGGATGTGTTGGTTTATAATTTGAATTTGATTTTTTTACATACTCTTCAAATTCAATCATCGGTGTATAATCAAACCAGTCGATAGACCCGTGTAGTTTTAAGATAATAACATCTTCGCTATTTTGGTCTACATAAGCACCACCTAGATGGACACTTTCATATCTCTGCGGAAAGAGCCTATACTTTTTATTTATTCTTTCTAGGGCGTTTTCAAGGATAGTATCATAGTTTAGAGTTATGACTGTATCGCCCGGCAATAAATTACTTGCGAATTGCTCGTATGCGTCCCATTGAAATTTACTCATAACACTTTGTTTATTATGAATTTCTTCCGCTATGATATTTTTTAATAGATGTTGACTTTCATTTCCTGTAGAAGTCATAGTATCGGAGCCTTTTAAACCTAAAAAATGCTCTATATCTAGAAATCCAAAAAATTCTTCCAAATTTATGTTTGATTCATTTATTTTAATTCCTGTTTTATAATATTTATATTCGATAAAATTTTTAATGTCGTATTTTAGTTTGTTTTCGTATAGAATAGTTAGTTTTGCTCTTCTTAAGCAAATTGTCCATAATTCATCGCCAAGTGGTAGGCCAGCTAGTCTAGAGAAACCGGCGCCTAGTATTATAATTCTATATTTTCTAGTTTTTGTCTTTTCCATGTCTTTAGATATACATCATGACCATTGCGTATAACGAATCAGCCTTAACGACGTTCCGTGTAGCTGAGCCTCATAGAGGCGTTAGCGAAACACGGAATGTGCCTTTAGGCCGAGGGAGGGCCCCACAAAGCCTAGATTTCATCAGAAATCTGAGGCGAAGTGGAAAAGCGCCCGAGTGAGCGTTAAGGCGCTGTTAATTGCAGTTAGTTAGTATAGAATAAGATAAAAGTCGAAAGGGTCCTACAATCCAGCGCAAATTTCTCTTAAATCTTAAAAAGCAAAAATCTTTAACTGCACTTTAATGGAGAGGAAATCTTTAATTGTTCTCTTCCAAAGCGTTAATCGACAACACCCTCTTAAAAAAATTTGCGCGTTTTCTTCTGAAGATCAACTAATTGCAATTAACGAATCAGCCTTAACGACGTTCCGTGTAGCTGAGCCTCTAGAGGAGGCGTTAGCGTAACACGGAATGTGCCTTCAGGCCGAGCGAGGGCCCCACAAAGCCTTGATTTCATCAGAAATCAAAGGCGCAGTGGAAAAGCGCCCGAGTGAGCGTTAAGGCGCTGTTAATTGCAGTTAGTTAGTATAGAATAAGATATAAGTCGAAAGGGTCCTACAATACAGCGCAAATTTCTCTTAAATCTTAAAAAGCAAAAATCTTTAATTGCACTTTAATGGAGAGGAAAGCTTAAATTGTTCTCTTCCAAAGCGTTAATCGACAACACTCTCTTAAAAAAATTTGCGCGTTTTCTTCTGAAGATCAACTAATTGCAATTAACGAACTAGCTAACAGACGTAGGCTGACCCTGAGCCTCGCAGAGGCGTTAGGGACTGGCACGTAGTTTGCGTATGCAAACGAGTGACAGAAAGCCTATGTGCCGAAGGCCAAGCGAGGGCGAAAGTCCCGAAGCGCAGCGGTTAGCGTATGTTAATTGCAGTGTCCAAGTTATAGAAAAGATAAAATTAAGAAAGAATCAAGGCCAAAAATGTTGGTAAGATGTAAATAAAGTCGACTCTTTCTCTTTGATTAATTTTCGCTGAAATATCCCAAACAGAGCATTTTAAAACAGAACTGTGAGTAAAATTAACAAAGTCTAGAATAATGAGAAAGACGAAAACTAAATAAAGACTTCAATAAAATCTCTTCAAATAACCATTCAAAATCAAACTCGGCTTTCTCAGAGCATGACAAAAAACATGAAATTTCACAAACAGCGAAAATTGGAACAGAAATTTCTAAATCACTTTTTGGACATTGCAATTAACGAATGATCTCTGTAATGCGTTTAAAAAATTTTAATGTTTAGTAATCGCTTTAGTGGTTATCTTCGTTTCTTTGTTTGGTATCTGTATTTCGTTTAACACTCTTGGTGGGTGTTTTTTTCGTATTGTATTTTTGATGCTATTTTCGTATAAAAAATGCGCCTCTTTTTTTATGGGACATAATAAATCGTTCATCGTTTTCTTGGTTTAGGGATAGGCATAGCTTCGCCCCCTCAGTCCCATTGAGTAAAAAGTGAATCTGATTCTTATTTCGAACATTTTGAGTTCAAATATTTTTTTGTTTGGTGGTCTTTTTTATCGTTTAACACGAGACTCTTTAGAACTTTTTGTTGAATTTTTTTTGTAATTTATGCAATAAAAATGGAATTCGTTTTGTTGATTGTTTTATTGTAATTTTGATCTTTTTCGAATGAGAAGGGTAAGAATGTTTCGTCGCTGATTAGTATATCAAAGTTTTTGAAAGTGGAGATTCCAATCCATATTTCTTTAAAACATTTTACCAATAGATTTCTGTAGTATTTTTCATCATATTTTGGTGTTTTGTTGCTCATTCCTTTAGGGTTCAGATTCAAATTTGTGTAGTTGTTTTGTGAATTGTCTAAAAACTGATCAATTCCATTCGAATGTAAGTTTGTAGTATTTTCATTTATCCTATTTTTCTTTTCTCTTGTTTGGGTTGTTGCATGTGTTACAATCTCATTTTCCTTTTGTATTTGGTTTGTGAATTTATATTTTTCTGAATAGTTTTGTGGGGTAGGATCCATTCGGGTTTGGTTTCTGCTGGAATGTATCTTTTCATTTTGCTTTAGTTTATTTTCCATTCGTTCTAGGGTTAGGTACCTCTCTCCTTTTTTTTCAGATTTTTGATTGATTACAATGTATTTGATTTTTTCACCAGCTTGCACACGAACCCCCATGCCAAGTAGGTCTTTAACGGCAATGGTGCTAGGTGCATCAACGGTATAATCTTCTGGTTCTTTTGAAGTCGATTTTTGGATAACCAAATCTTTCCAATTAAGATCGCCTTTTACAAGTTTGTTGTCATAATGGTAGAAGATTTTCATGATTTCAGATTCTTTTTTTTGCATTTCAGCAATTGTTTTGAATTGGCACATCCATTGGATCATTTGGTTTTGAGCTTCACGAATTAATTTTGGAAAGTCTTTCCTTCTTGTGATGATGCCCCTGCCTTTGAATTGGCCATTGGTAAATCTTCCCATATAACGATTTGCTACTGGTAGTTTTTCATCTTGTGTAGAAGGTGGAAAACATAACCAAGAATAAATCCCTTCTACTTCCATCCGTATTTTTGTACGTTTTTCTATTTCTAAACAAAGGAATGTTAGGTCTTCTTTTGTAATGGGACTATGATCCTTTTTCTGAATGAAGATACTATCTGTGATTCCATGTACAACCTTGAATTGATATTCTTCCGATACTTCTTTGGCGGTGATCAGTTTTTCTCGGCCAAAAGCGGTAACAGCTTCATGGCTTTCGAGTTTCCCAAATTTTGCATTTCGATAACCTAAATAACCAAAGGAGGTAACTAACATCCATTTTAAACTTGATTGTTTTGATTGGATATTAATGGCATTGGGATGATTGTTTTTTTTTTGTTCTTTATAGTGATTTCGTCTTTGGACTATGTGAGCCAATGCTTCCGAAACGATGCCTTTCCTTTTCGAACAAATTCGATAACCAAGTGAAGGAACCCTTTCTATGTCGGTTGAGTTTTCGCAACAGAGACAGTTGATGGTTTCAGGTGAAACGTTGTGAGTTACCATGATACTCGGATACATTTGGGAAAAATCAAGTTGTGCTACGTTTTCTAAAACAAATCCATTTGATATATCAGCCTGGAAAACAAGTCCTCCTTTATCAGCATTTAACAACTGCAAGGCAGATTTTTCTGATTCAAGAGCACTTTTTTGCCAAGGCACAAGGTAGTTCATACGAAGAGCAACATCAACTTCAATGTAAGTGAGCGCCTTTCCCGTGGAAGCTCTTGCCATTTTTTGGACAGGTAATCTGGAAATACGAGAAAGCTCAATGATACCAATTAGTTCTGCTTCTTTGTATACAAAACTATTTCGGGAATCGATATGCCATCTGCCAAACAATGGATAGGAAGGTGCTCTGTACACGATAGTGCCGTAAGTATTGAAACTTGTTCCCTGCGTTTGGATGGAACGCCGAATCAAACTTGTTTTATCTCTATCGAATTCTGTTGTTAGGTGGTTTTCTTGAGCTGTTTTGAATAAGTAGGGAAAAATGACTTGGTCACCAAAAGATGATAAAACAATATCTGGATTGTGTTTCAGAAAGATTTCGTTTAGTTTTTTGATGAGTGTGATTCCATTGCCTGTGGGGATATTGTAGTTTTCATTGGAAGTTTCGATGATTAAGTTATTTTCACTGAAGGGATGTCTATGGCTTTTTTCTAAGTAAAGAGAAATTGCACGTAGTTCCGGTATTTCATAGTCCAATTCATTTAAATCGGTCAGGGATTTAATGGTTTTAATTTGATTTAATCTATTTTTAGTAACTTCATATTCTATTGTAACATAACAAAGTGGATAAATTTTTTTATCTACCATGTATCCAGTAGTGATTTCAATGTCGGAATGGTAGATGTCATATTTACCATACAGGTTAAAAAGTTTGTTTGTGATTTTAGGAAGGAGTTGTGGTTTTGAGATGACAAGTTTTAAAACGGGTATTGTTTTGTTTTGGTAAAACAGTCTTTTTTCTGTGAAGTTCGGTATTTCTGCTAAGGCATCTAATTCATAAAATCGTTTGACTAGTTTTTTTAAAATAGTGGGTGAAGCGTTTGCATAAATAACAGGAAAGTATTCATCAACAAAAAGTTTTAATTCACCTGAGTCAGATTTGATCCAAATGTAAATTTTTTGTTCTGAGTGGTAGATATCAAATAGATAACCATTGTAAGTTTCCATTTTGAGCTGGACTTGAATTCACTTCAGAACTATCATTTTGGGAATTAATATTCGCTAAAGTTTAGTTTCTTCCGGAAATTTCCTTTTTAGTTCATTTAACTCTTTTTTTAATTCAATCATCATCGATAAAAGCATAGAATCAATTGGATAGGGGAGTGAAGCCATTACACCAGCTTGCACCTGTAATTTGGCGATTCGAATGAGATCATCATAAATCTCTTGGTCCACTTTTCTGAGTGCTCTTCTGAAATCAGATAAGTTTTCTTCGATTTGTAACATTTGACGTGAATAAGGGGAAATGGTTCGTCCCATTTTATGCTCCAGTGATAGATGTTTTTCTTGTGCGGATCCTTGAGAGTCCTTTTTCTGTTTTGAGTTCCCATAGGGTTTGAGAAGCCCGTAAAAGTTTTGGGAAAAAAAGTTTAAAATTTTTATGAGAATAGGTCCATGATTCAATGACAAGAAGAGGGACATTTTCTGTTGGAAATTTTTCAATAAAACCAAGCATCAAATTTAATAAATAAATTCCTTCGTCATCTTTTACATCCCCATCCAGAAATTGTTTACAAGGGGCTAACAAGAAATAGATGGTATTTTCTCTTTTTTCTTTCAGAATATTTTGGAGAGCATCCAGGATTTGGTAAGGGGTGAAAGCTCTTTGGATTTGAATTTGTTCCAAAAAAGGTTCTGGGGCTAAGTTTTGTTTCCTTGTCTCTTCTGTTATGGTGAAGGGATTGAAGCGGATGGCACAATCCAAGTTAAACACCTGGAAACCTGAACAAACCAGTGCGTATTGCCAATAGTGGGCAAGTTTGTACATCCCCCTTTCTCCCGTCAGAAGTCCCAAATCCTTTTGGTTCCAATTTTGTATTGGTTCGTAGATATTTGTGGAAGAGTAGTGGGTTTGTTCCGCGAGATCCATAATACTATTTATATGTATAGTAAAAATATGTAAAGTGAAATTTCCCTCGTTATCTTTTTTCACTCCCTGTAAAATCCGAAGAACAGGATTTAAAGAGACATAATTCGGAAAAAATATTTAAGATCGGTTCTAAAACCATAGCGAATCCAACGGTTACTCAATGAAAATCAAATGTTGGAATGGTAGTAATCGAGTAGAGGGAGGAATGGAAACATTCAAATAAACGTTGGATGCAAAAGGAAAAACGACCAACATCGATGAATACACGTTTGGTGGTCGTTTGTTTGTGAGGAAATTTTAGAGAGGAGGGACTTCTCCAACCGTTTTTACACCCGTTACAAAATATCTGGTTTCAGCAAAACAACTGAAGGGAACACCAATGTGTTCTTCGTATTCTAATACCACACGTTTACCAATAGAACCGTTTAATTGTTCGGCTATCGATTCATCACGGATGCTGAAATAAAACTTTTCGGTCATTGTACCTGGCATGGTCACAAGTGCCATTTCACCTTCCCAAGTTTTACAAACCCAACCTTTTTTGGAGAGTTTTTGGATGTAACCGGCACGGTCTCCTTCCGAATAACTCCAAGTGAGGGTAAGCCAAGTATAACCCGCAAACAGAATCGCGAGTAGGATGAGGAATAAACTGAAACGAAAGATGAATTTGCCCATATATTAATGCTGAAGTATGCCAACGGAAACAAAACTTTCAAGACAATATTTCTTCGAATCTAGGAAACAAACCCTAATAGATTGAGTTTGCGCCAAGGATACGGAGGGCTTGGTCTGCCTATGGCAGACGGGAGCGAACGCGCACCCCGGAGTAGCCTGGTCCTGTCACGAGAATGGTTTGGTGTTGGATCGAATGAGGCGCCAAAACCATACGCCAACCAAAAGATGAACAAGTTTTCAAAAAAATAGGGAATTGAAGGGAAACGTTTGTGAAAAATGAGACTTCATGGTAGAGGAGACTCATTGGGTGGCGGGTCCAGTTCCCCACCCAAAATCGGGCGGGGATACCACCGCAAACTTCTTGCCAAACTCCAATTCCCATCCCAAACTAACACCTATGCATCAGAAATTTTTAATTTTTTTCGTATCGTTTATTCTTGTTAGTTGTTCGACTGCGACATCTTACCAAAAACCAGAAAACGCCAAGGCCACCAAACAATGGGGGGTTGTGGAAGTAAAAGAAACTGTAAAAAGTATGAGCCATTCTTTATCAGTATATTATAAAACAGAAATGAAGACTGGTTTTTTAGAATGGAGAAAGTTACAGAATAGTACGTCGGAACATATTGATACAAAACTAATTACCAATGAAATTCTAAACCAACTTACAAAAGATAAGATTCCTTTTGTTGATACCTCTGTTCGGGAAGATGCAACCAAAGAAATGGCATTTGGAAAAACAGGAATGGTTTCTTCCGATTCTCGTTTGGCAGTTGGAAAGTTTAAGTCCCCATCCCATCAAATTAAAGGTGAGATCAATGAAGTAGTTAATTTCGAATCAGGAACAAAAATTCAATACATCACAGTGACTCTTTTTCTTGTGAGTTTGGAAACGAATCAAATCGTTTGGAGTGAACAAACTAACTTTCTTAAAAAAAGCCGAGTAGAAGGTTACGGGTTCTGAACATCCGGAACAAATCCAAACCTAACTTTGATTTTCCCCATAGCGGGCGTAAGGTGGTAAGTGACAGGGCCTTGGTTTGAAGTCAAGGTTGGTTCGTTTAATTTTGTTTTTGATTTACCAATCCACACATATTCAGGGAAAAAACGGACATATCTGTATTCATTGGATACATCCAAATCTTCTTTGATATTTGTTTTGGTTTGGTGGATGGACCTGCCAATCCATTCACGACCTAGTTGAAACCCAGCAACCATGGTAACAAATCCAAGTCCCATCACTTCACCTGAGCGTATTTCTGCACCTATATACACAATTCCAGCACCGAGTGCAATGACAGTCACACCAGCAAGGATGGAACCTGTGATCTTAAGAGTCCCTTTTGTTCCTTCCTTGATTGCTGTTGCAGACATCAATTGGAAGTATTTAGAATCTTGGACGAGTTCTGCGATTTCATTGTCTCGGATGAGATGGCGTTCGTACCATCCCAATGTTCCTTTTTCTAAACTCAATTGGATGGATTTGGATTTGTCGACAAGTAGGAGAGAACTTTGTTTTCCAGAAGTTGTAAACTTCAGATTCCTTAGACCACGGATAAAATTGAGATTGGCAGAAGGATCCATTTCTGGTTCGGCACCTGGACCCCCAAACACAAAGATAAACTCACCATCCATTGGAACCATCTCGTTTGCAAACGAACGAATTGTTGAAGATTGTGGTTTCATTTGAGTCGCTCTACGAAAATCCACCATCGCTTCTTCTCTGGCACCAGTTGAAAGCCATAGAGTTGCAAGTAATAACCGTAAGGTGGGGTCATCAAACTGGCCTTCTGCGCTCCATTCTCCACTTAACAAATTACCAGCATACCTTGCTTGGATTTTTGCTTTTTCATATTGTTCCACTCGTGAATAGTAGAGTCCTAGTAAGATGTGTAAGTAGATGATTTCTGCTTCTGATGCATAATATCCATCTTCTGATTCCATATAAAAAAATGATTTTAGAGTTCTAGAAGCACTAAATCGTAGGCGTTCTTTACTTGCTTCTGCGAGAGATTCCAAGTCTTGGAATTCTCTTCCTCCAGAAAGAAAGGAAAGATGAGCTTTTTCTAATACAGCAATAAAACCTTTTCGTTCGTTTCGAGGTAACGTTGTGAGTGCATTGTCAATCGCTGCTTTTTTGTAAGAACGAAGGGAATCTTCATAGTCTTGGCGTTTTGCAAGACTTGTACATTGGATTGTGAAAATGAGAAAAAGGAACCAAACAGGAAGAACACGCATCTGGCATATCCTCCCTGTAATTTGAAACTTGTCTATTCGAAATAGGATTTTAATCCACTTTCAAATTCCACTTCAAGTGATTTGGTTGTCCATTCCCAATGAAAACCCTCTCCTTTGACGGAAAGGGAGTTTTTAGAACTTGATGTTCCTAAGAAATAAAATGACAAACCATTCTTTTCAAATGATTCTTTCACTTTTGCTTCATCCTTTGGTAGATAACTCACAATAAAACTAGCACCTGTTTCACCAAAACACAAAGTATCTAACCTTGGAATTTTTGTTTGTAATTCACTTAGGTTGGCTTCGATTCCTTTTTTCCCAACAATCACAATTTTTGCGAGTGCTACAAGGAGGCCACCGAGTGACAAGTCTTTGGCGGAGGTCAAAATTCCTTGTTTGCGGCATTGGATCAGGGCATCAATGGTTTGTTTTTCTTTTGCTAACGATATTTTTGGAATGGCACCTGTATCAAGGCCTTGGGACCTGTACAAATACTCAGAGGCAGAAATTGTGGGTAAAAAATCACCAACAAGTGCATACTTCACTCCTTCGTCTGTTTTGGGATAGGTGCGTAGTCCTTTCGATACATCGTCGATCACTCCCACCATACCAATGGTAGGTGTTGGAAACACAGGTCCTTCGGGGGATTCGTTGTAAAAGGAAACGTTTCCACCCGTAACAGGGAGTCCTAGGAAACGACATGCATCCCCAAGGCCTCTCACACATTCACTGAACACATAATAGTTTTCTGGGATGTAGGGATTTCCAAAGTTGAGGTTGTTTGTCACTCCATAAGGTTCGGCACCTGTTGCTGCAACGTTTCTTGCCGATTCACAAACCGCAATTTGTGCCCCTTCGTATGGGTTTAAATAGGTATAACGTGAGTTACAGTCTGTGGCGACAGCAATCCCTTTTTTGGTTCCAGGGATTCGGACAAGACCACCGTCTTCACCAGGTTCTACTACTTTGACAAGACCCACTTCTGTGTCGTATTGTTCGTAAAGTGGCCTTCTGGAACTGATGTTTAGGGAAGATAGTAGACTATTGAGAGATTGAGGGACTGTGTCAGGTTTTAGATCGGGGATTTTGTTTGGATCAAATTTTACCACCTCATCTAAGTAAGATGGTCTTTTTTCTTCCCTCACATACCTTGGGGCACCACCACCAAGGACAAGGGATTCCGCTGGGATTTCCGCTTTGAGAGATCCGTTTTTACGAATGCGCAAAATTCCGTCACCAGTGACAGTTCCGATCTCAACAGCATTTAACCCCCATTTGTGGAAGATGGAAACAAGTTCTCCTTCTTTTCCCACTTCTGGGATCACAAGCATACGTTCTTGGGATTCGGATAACATGATTTCATAGGCATTCATGTCCCCTTCGCGGAGTGGGACTTTGTCTAAATCCACATCCATTCCCGTTTTTCCTTTGGCACTCATTTCAGATGTGGCACAAGAGATTCCTGCTGCACCCATATCTTGGATTCCGACAAGGAGTTTCTTTTGGATGGCTTCGAGGGATGCTTCCATCAGAAGTTTTTCCATAAAGGGATCTCCCACCTGAACGGCAGAACGTTTTTCTTCTGATTCTTTGGTAAGGTCTTTGGAAGCAAAACTTGCACCATGGATCCCGTCACGACCAGTCGTCGCACCAACAATGTACACTTTGTTTCCGACTTGGCCTTTGGTTGAGGCAGAAGCCATTTCATCGTGTTTGGCGATTCCCACAGTCATTGCATTCACAAGTGGATTTTTAGTAAAGGTAGGGTGGATAAAAAGTTCACCACCACCCACAGCGATTCCGAGAGAGTTCCCATAATCACCAATCCCTTTGACCGCACGAGTGAGTAAGAATTTATAGCGAGGTTCTTTTGGATCACCAAACCGAA
>JACVCB010000050.1 GCA_016742255.1 Leptospira sp. | reverse complement strand
CTTCCATACTGAGTCCAGAACCTGTAGGGTGGAAGTAATATGCATCAAAGATGTTCCAAGCATACGCAAGTAAGGTGGCAATCCCAATGTACTGCATTTCTTGGTAGTGCCTTTCTACAGATTCCCTTTGGCCCTTAAAAGGCCCAAGTTGGCTTGCAACCACAGCTTCTCCAGGAGAAACAGCAGCCGTTTGTGGTGTGAAAGCAGCACGGATGAGTCCATTTGTTGTATAAGGATTATCTAAATTATTATAATCTCTTTTTGCATTGAGATACATGCGGTGTTTGTCATATGTAAAAAAGAGTCCAATGGCAATGATGGAAGGGTAAACAATCGCTTGCACTTTTCTTCCTTGTTTCCATTGTCCCCATCCTGGGAGAACTGCTGATCGCCACGTTGCTCCTGCTCGGGTCAGATTTTTCCTTTCTGCTTCCGCAAGCCTTGCGTCTTCTTCTTGTTTACGTTTTGCTTCTGCTTCTAAAGCTGCATTGTTTTTAGCGTTTTCTTTTTCCAAACGAGCTGCTTCTTCCTGCTCTTTTTTGAGTCTTGCCGCTTCTTCTTTTTCTCGTTTGATACGTTCTTTATCTTCTTCTGCTTTTCTGAGTTTATCTTCCTCTGCAGCTGTTAGTTGGTCTTTATAAACGACCTTTAAAATTTCAGTTTTATTGAGAACAACAGTGGTTCCATCTTCTTTTCTGATTTTAAGCTTGTATTGGTCTTGTTCTACAACTTTCCCTTTGAGTGTTCCTCCTTTTTTGAGGAGGATGTTTTCTGCAGAGACGTTGGTAGATAGGAGTACCAAAAGTGTTGCGATTTTTACGATTTGTTTTACAATTAGTTTCAAGGGAATCTCGAATGTTGGAATATTACTTAACAATTTTTATAGTGTTACTTGCTACGTTCCAATTAATCTCTCCTATGATTTTATCGATTTGGAAGTTAGGCAAGAATTTTTTTGCAAAAGAGAAGATGAATCAGAATCCACAATTGGAAACAAATTATCCCTGTTACGAGAAAGTTTGCTCCAAATGTGGACCTTAAGCTAGATTGTTGAAAATTTAAGCTTCTACTTCTGAAGTCAAAAAATGGTGCACTTGGTCTGCACACTTTCTTCCTTCCGAAATTGCCCATACAATCAGGGATTGTCCTCGTCTGACATCTCCACAAGCATAGACTTTTGGAACTGAGGTTGCAAAGGATCCGGCTTTTGTGCCAAATTCTGCTTTGACATTCCCTCTATTATCAAGTTCTAATCCTTCTTTTTGTAAATCAGCAAGTAAACCTTCTTTCACAGGGTTCACAAATCCCATGGCTAAAAAGACTAGGTCGGCAGGCCATTCGAATTCGGTTCCAGGAACTGGGATGAACTTTCCGTTTTCTTCTTTGACTTCCGATCCGTAAATAGCAGTGACTTCACCTTTTTCATTGGCTTTGAATCCCATTGTCGAAACTGCCCATTTACGATTCACACCTTCCTCGTGAGATGTGGATGTTCGGTACATCTTTGGATACAAAGGCCAAGGAGTGGATTTGTCTCTATCTTTTGGAGGTTCAGGGAATAATTCAATTTGAGTGACGGACTTTGCACCATGCCTGTTGGATGTTCCTACACAGTCAGAACCTGTGTCACCACCACCAATCACAATCACATGTTTGTCTTTTGCATTGATGATTTCAATCGCATCACCAGCGACGTGTTTGTTGTTTTTTGTCAAAAACTCCATCGCAAAATGGATTCCTTTGTGATTTCTACCTTCTACAGGCAGGTCTCTCGGCACTTCAGATCCACAAGCAAGGACAACTGCATCAAATTCAGCTAATAATTGTTTTGCGGTAATATCAACCCCAACATTCACATTGGTTTTGAAAGTAACACCTTCCGCTTCCATTTGTTTCATTCGGCGGTCGATGTGTCTTTTTTCCATTTTAAAATCTGGAATTCCGTAACGGAGTAGGCCACCAATGCGATCGTTTTTTTCAAAGATTGTCACTGTATGACCTGCACGAGCTAACTGTTGTCCTGCGGCAAGACCAGCTGGTCCCGATCCAACAACTGCTACTTTTTTTCCCGATTTAGAAACAGGAGATTGTGGGATGACCCATCCTTCTTCCCAAGCACGGTCAATGATGGTTCGTTCAATGGACTTGATGGATACTGGTGGCTCAATGATCCCAAGGGTACAAGCTGACTCACATGGAGCAGGGCATAACCTTCCCGTAAACTCAGGAAAGTTATTCGTTTTCGAAAGATTTTCCCAAGCTTCTTTCCAGCGACCTCGGTACACAAAGTCATTAAATTCAGGGATGAGGTTATCCACAGGGCAACCCGTGTCGCCATGGCAAAACGGAATCCCGCAGTCCATACAACGAGCTCCTTGGTCTTTGGCAACAACCTCAGGAAAAGGTTTTTCAAACTCTTTATAGTTTTTAACTCTTTCCTTCGGATCAATCTTTTGAAGGTATTCTTTTTTAAATTCTAAAAATCCTGTTGGTTTACCCACGAGTTGTTACCCCCTCTGTTTTTTGTTTTTCCGATCCATTTTCAGAAGCCATTTTTTCTAAGGCTTTTTTATAATCTCTCGGAATTACTTTGATCATTTGTTTTACGACTTCATTCCAATTGTTTAGAACTTCTTCTGCACGTTTGGACCCAGTGTATTTTTTATGGTCTTCCACCATTTTTTTGACTTCTGCAATTTCAGACGCTTCAGTTAACGGATCTAAGTCGACCATTTCCTTGTTGATGAGAGCTTCTTTGTTTTTCTTTGGATCCCAGAGGTAGGCAATTCCACCTGACATACCCGCAGCAAAGTTACGACCAATCTCACCTAAGATGATCACTCGTCCCCCAGTCATGTATTCACAACCATGGTCACCCGTTCCTTCCACGATGACATGAGCTCCTGAGTTTCTCACACAGAAACGTTCACCGGCCATACCGTTTACATAAGCATGCCCACTAGTTGCACCGATGAAACATGTGTTACCGATAACGATGTTTTCTTCTGCTTTGTAAGGAGCATTTTTAGGAGTTTGGAAGATAAGTTTTCCACCACAAAGTCCTTTCCCAACATAGTCGTTTCCTTCACCCACCAGGCGAAGTGTCATACCTTTTGTAACAAAGGCACCAAACGACTGTCCTGCGGTTCCCGTAAACTCAATGTCGATTGTATCTTCTGCTAGTCCATCCACACCGTATTTTTTAGTGACTTCATGGCTGAGCATCGTTCCCACAGAACGGTTTAAGTTCACAATCGATGTTTGGATTTTTACAGGTTGTTTGTGGTCAATCGCTGCAAGGGATTTACGAATGAGTTCGTTATCAATCTGTTCATCCAAATGGTGGTTTTGTTCTTTTGCACGATAGAGACCTGTTGGGAATACAGGGTTTGGTCTATGGAGCACTTTGCTAAAGTCAAGTCCACGAGCTTTCCAATGGTGGTGAGGTCGTTTGAATTTGATTTTTTCCACTTGGCCAATCATTTCTTCGAAAGTTCTGAAACCAAGTTTTGCCATGATCTCACGAACTTCTTCTGCAACAAAGGTCATAAAGTTCACAACATACTCAGGTTTTCCTGTGAACTTACTTCTTAAAAATTCATCTTGGGTCGCAACACCAACGGGGCATGTATTGAGATGGCATTTACGCATCATGATACATCCAACAGAGACAAGTGCAGAAGTGGAGAAACCAAACTCTTCTGCACCGAGGAGAGCTCCCACAACCACGTCTTTTCCAGTGAGGAGTTTTCCGTCCACTGCTAGATACACACGATCACGTAATCCGTTTGCAACAAGTGTTTGGTGGGTTTCCGAAAGGCCAAGTTCCCAAGGAGTTCCTGCGTGGTGGATGGAAGAAATTGGACTTGCTCCTGTTCCTCCTTCGTGACCTGCGATGAGGATATGATCCGCATGGGCTTTTGCAACCCCTGCCGCTACAGTTCCTACACCTGATTCCGAAACCAGTTTTACAGAGATACGAGCTCTTGGGTTTGAGTTTTTTAAATCGAAGATGAGCTGTTTTAAATCTTCGATCGAATAAATATCATGGTGAGGAGGAGGGGAGATGAGTGTTACACCAGGTGTGGAGTAACGTAACCATCCAATGTATTTGTCTACCTTGTGTCCAGGTAACTGTCCACCTTCCCCTGGTTTTGCGCCCTGTGCCATCTTGATTTGGATGTCGTCAGCATTGGTGAGGTATTCCATAGTCACACCAAATCTTGCAGATGCCACCTGTTTGATCGCCGAACGCATGCTATCTCCATTCGGAAGGGTTTTGAAACGAACTGGGTCTTCTCCACCTTCTCCCGTATTGGATTTTGCGCCAATGCGGTTCATGGCAATGGCAAGAGTTGTATGTGCTTCCCAAGAAATGGAACCATGACTCATCGCTCCCGTTTGGAAACGTTTAAGAATGGATTTTACCGATTCCACTTCTTCGATTGGAATTGCCTTTGATCCATCAAAGTCCAATTGGAACAAACTTCTCAGTGTGATCGCTCTTTCGTTTTGGTTGTCGATGAGAGCAGAAAACTCTTTGAATGTTTTGTAATCGTTTTCTTGTGTTGCTTTCTGTAATTTATGAACTGTGATGGGAGTGTAAAGATGGCTATCTCCATTTTTACGGTAATAATGAACTCCACCTGGTTCTAAGTTGTTAGGGAAAAAAGTTGGGTCATATGCAGCTTTGTGCCTTCTGACAGTTTCTTCTTCCAACATCTCAAGAGAAAGCCCTTCAATTCTTGATTGTGTTCCCGCAAAATACGTGTTCACAAGTTCGGAATCAAGTCCAACTGCTTCAAAGATTTGTGCACCACAATACGATTGTAATGTGGAGATTCCCATTTTAGAGAATACTTTAAAGAGTCCTTTTCCAATGGATTTGATGTATTTTTTCTTTGCATCTTTGTAGTTTGGAACTTCTGGTAAAAGTCCTTGGAGAGACAAATCAGCAATGGTTTCGAATGCTAGGTATGGGTTAATGGCATTGGCACCATATCCGCATAACAATGCGAAGTGGGCAACTTCTCTTGGTTCCCCAGATTCCAAAACAATCCCTGCTTTTGTGCGAAGGCCTTCACGGATGAGGTAGTGGTGGAGTCCAGCAACTGCGAGTAGGGAAGGAATGGCGGCCTTTTTTTCTCCCACTGCATGGTCAGTAAGGATGATGAGGTTTACTCCTTGTTCCCTGATCGCTTTTGCTGCATCTGCACAAACTCTATCGAGTGAGTTACGCATATCATGTTTTTTGGAAGGATCAAAAAGGATATCAAAGGTTTTTGCTTTAAAATGCCCTTCACTGATTTGTTTGATCTTTTCAAAATCTTCGTTCGTAAGGATCGGGTGTTCCAACTCAAGCCTATGGGCATGTTCTGGTTCTTCTGAAAGAAGGTTCCCTTCTGGACCAATATATGTTGTGAGTTCCATCACCAATTCTTCACGGATTGGATCAATTGGAGGGTTTGTCACCTGAGCAAAGTTTTGTTTGAAATAACGATAGAGGGGTTGTGGTTTTTCACTGAGGACAGCAAGAGAGGAATCCACTCCCATGGAACCAACTGGTTCTTCTCCCGAAACACCCATCGGTTTGATGAGAGTAAACACATCTTCGTGTGTGTAACCAAATGCTCTTTGTCTTTCTAAAATGGTTTCGTGTTGTGGTTGTTTTACGTTCTCAGGTTCTGGTAAAGAACCTAATCGAATCATATTGTCTTCTACCCATTTGCGGTATGGTTTTTGAGTAGAAATTTGTTTTTTGATTTCTTCATCGTCAAGGATTTGTCCTTTTTCCATATCGATGAGGAGCATCCTTCCTGGGCGAAGTCTGTCTTGGACAAGGACTTCTTCTGGTGGTAAATTGAGAACACCTGCTTCAGAAGACATGATCACTTCATCATCTTTGGTCACGATATAACGAGCAGGTCTTAATCCATTTCGGTCAAGTGTGGCTCCAATGATCCTTCCATCAGTGAACGCAATGGCAGCAGGACCATCCCATGGTTCCATAAACGTAGCGTGGTATTCGTAGAACGCACGTCTGTCGGCGTCCATCGCTTTGTTTTTTGACCAAGCTTCAGGGATCATCATCATCACTGAGTGTGGTAATGACCTTCCTCCCATCACAAGTAGTTCAAGAACAGTATCAAAAGTTGCAGTATCTGATTGGCCTTCCATTACGATAGGAAGCATTCTTTTGAGTTCATCACCGTATAACGGAGATTGCATGACCATTTGGCGAGCTGCCATCCAGTTCATATTCCCACGTAACGTATTGATCTCACCATTATGAGCAATTTGTCGGTAAGGGTGAGCTAAATCCCAAGTAGGGAAGGTGTTTGTGGAAAACCTTGTGTGTGTCAAACAGAAGGCCGAAGTGAGGTCAGGTGATTTTAAGTCTTCGTAGAATTTTTTGACTTGGTCTCCAAGTAACATCCCTTTATAAACGATGGTTCTGGAAGAAAAACTAGGTACGTAGTATTGGGAACGATCAAGTTTGAGTTCTGCACGAATTCGTCTGTCAATGAGTCGTCTGATAAGGAATAGTTTTCTTTCAAAATCATCTGATGTTTTGATTTTTTTGGATTTTTTCCCGATGAACACTTGTTTGAAGACTGGGATGGTTTTTGAAGCCACAACCCCCGCATACTCTTTGTTTACTGGGACATCGCGGAAACCAAGGAACTCTTCCCCTTCATCTATGATGATTTTTTCGATTACGTTTTCAACGGCCGCTCTCACTTCCGCATTTTGAGGTAAGAATAAAAATCCAACGGCGTAATCACCTTCTTTGGGAAGGGTGAAGGGTAGGTTTTTGCGGAAAAAAGCATCTGGCAGGTTGATCATAATCCCTGCACCGTCTCCCGTTTTCGGATCAGCACCTTCGGCACCTCGGTGTTCAAGGTTACACATGAGGCGGATCCCTTTGTCTACGATGTCACGGGAACGTTTGCCCTTATAATTTGCGATAAAACCAACACCACAGGAGTCTTTGTCCATGGCAGGATCATACATACCTTGGGCCTGTGGGCCGAGTGGCGGAAGGATGGGTGGTTGGTTGGATTTTGACATACGTACCCTACTCTAAAGCAATTACTGTACCTTGTTTTAGAATTTGGGTGTACTGTCCAATTAATTTGTTTTCAGCAAAATGATTTATTTTTAGGCAAAAGCAAAGGCATAAAAATGCTTATTGTTTGATCGTTTAGTGTACTATATATTAAATCGGATTATATAAATAGCAATATTATATTGAGTCTAATCTTTGGCATAGTACAAGAAAGAAGCGAACTGCAACTTCCATAGGAAGATCGCTTAAATCCCAGCGCTGTGCTTGTGAAGAGGTGAACAGATCCTTCGTATGGTTCAATGTGGAAGTTAGTTCTGAATTCGGGTCGAGAAGGGATTTTGCTAGCGACCGTGTGGATTCGTAACTTTTTCGGGATTGGACCCATATGTATTTTGAGGGCAGTTCTAGGTGAACCATCAAATCTTCGGTTTGTTTCCATTCTTGTAATTTCTCTTTTCCCTTCTTTGTGATTCCATATAACGCATAACCATCCGACAAACGTTCAATTTGATAAGACATTCCCATTTTTTTTCCAATCCAATAGTAAAACTGGATTCCGAAGGATAAATACCCCACAAGAAGGATCACAACTCCCATTTTTATATTGCTCATCTCTTTGTTCGTAAGATTGGCAAGTAAAATGAGAAGTCCCAAATGTCCAACGGCAAGTAAACAAAACGAAAAAAACCAATTCGCATTCGAAATGGAATGTTCCCATTGGATTGGGAAAAGCGAATTTGGACGGAGAAATTCTAAGTTAGGTGATGTATTCGAATCCAATGCCTTTGGTGGATCTAAGGGGATGGGTAGCCCAGAAAATGAGTCACCTAACTCATCTTCAATGGGGAGTGGTATAAATCGGAAGAATTTTTTTAGTTCCCGGTTTAAATCTAGGTAACGGCTAAACTCTTTTGATTTGTCCGTGTATTTTCTAACTGTAATGGTCGAAACCGGAATCAGTAAACCTAACCTATGTTTGAGATAAATAGTATCCGTGTATTTCCAACCATCTTTTTTGGATTCTGCATCAGAATGGATTTGGTATGAAACCCAATCGGAAAAAGGAATTTCCAAATCATTCATTCCTTGAGTATCTCCAAACCGAACCTGTTTCGATTCTCCGTCCACTTGTACATGGTAGGAAAACGAATTGGTTTCCTGATACGATTTCACACAAACCAAACTGAGTGGGGTAAACGTGAGAAGGGAAAAGAGAATCCCTTTTTTACCGATCATGGGGTGTTTCCAAAAAAGGATCCCGAGTAGAGAGAGAATCCCCCAAACAATCGCTCCCAATAATAGTACGTAAGGATGTACATTTGCCCCTTGGATGAGAATTGAGTTTTGTAAAAATGTTGTTTCCACGTGCGAAAAAATCTCTTTGATTTTTTTGAATTTGTCAACTAACCTTATGCCAATGAAAATCAGATTTATATCCGTCTGGATCGTACTCGGATCTTTGTATCTCCTTCCTTATCATTCCAGATTACTCGCAAAAGAGATTCCTAAATTAGAATCGAGAGTTACTTTTGAAGAAGGAACAATCCCTAAAGATGTGGCTTTGGAGTGGGAAATAATCCTTGCCGAACACGAAAAACAAACTTCAAACCAAGTGGCGATCCTTGTCGTACATTCTCTCGAAGGTGAGATCTTAGAAGAGTATAGCTTAAAAGTGGCGGAAAACTGGAAACTTGGTAGGGAAGGTTTGGATAATGGAGTCCTAGTTTTACTTGCGACTGATGACAGAAAAGTACGGATTGAAGTTGGTTATGGTTTAGAAGGTGTTCTCACTGATGTATATTGCAAACGAATCATCTATGATACGATGATCCCTCATT
This sequence comes from Leptospira sp., assembly GCA_016742255.1. Lineage (GTDB taxonomy): Bacteria > Spirochaetota > Leptospiria > Leptospirales > Leptospiraceae > Leptospira_A > Leptospira_A paudalimensis. The sequence continues at coordinate 4,469 of JACVCB010000050.1, read as the reverse complement.
TCAGAAAAGGAGATTACCCAACAGGGATACGATTGGGATTGGAACAGTTGTTACAAACCGCAACAGTTGGAGTCACTCCAGAAGAACCATCCTTATTTCAAAAATTCAAATCCTTTCGAGGTTTTGATTTCCAAGGAAATTGGTTTTTATACCCACTAGGTTGTTTGTTTATAGGTGTTTTGTTTTTATTCGCTTTTATTTCGGCCTTTCATTATGAAGCGGAAGGAATTGGTATGTTCTTTTTCATATTGGTATTCTTCCAATGGGTTCCAACTATGTTCTTTGGTTATTCTGCTTGGCTATTTTGTAATTTGGTTTATGGATTCGGTTTTGTTTTTGTACGACTCACAAGGGATAAAGTGAAATGGGTAAAACACATTGCATCGAAGGTAACAGACAATGTATTTTTTTCATCTGGTGGATTTTCTGGAAGTAGTGGGAGTGGGTCATCAGGAGGTTCGGGTGGTGGATTCAGTGGAGGAGGTGGAAGTTTTGGAGGTGGGGGATCAAGTGGAAGTTGGTAATGAAAGTAAGCTCGGCTTACCTGAATCTTGGAATCAATTTTTTTTTGCGATTACCGAACCGTACCAAAAGTTATCTGTCATTCGGACGACTAAAAATTTTTAACCTGATAAGCGCAATGTTTATCACCGACAACACCTCTTTCCTTTATTTGGATTTGAGTCCGAGCCAGTCTAAGATCCGTTCCACTGCTTCCTCTTTCGAAAGTTTGGATAAATTCAGTTTGAAGTGTGCCGCTTCCTGGTAAATAGGTAGGCGTTTTTCTAAAATGGTGCGATACGATGTCACTTTCGAAAGGTCGGGCCTTGTTTTATCCCCTTTTACCTTTTCTACTAGTTCTTCAATGCCGCGTTCTAGGTAAACAATCCTACCAATTTTCCGCAATAGGTCCAACTTTCTTTGGCTAACAACTTCGTTCCCCAAATCATCCAAATCAAATAAGATTCCACCACCACAATCTAAAATGATACCATTTGCATTTTGTAGTTTTTGCAAAATAGAATATTCTAATTCACGAAATACCTTCCAGCCGTTTTCTTCGACAAACTTAGGAATAGGAATACCACCAGCTTCATAAACTGCGATGGAATCTGTTGACACCACTGGAATTTCTGTTTGTTTTGATAAAGAACGTGAAACTTTTGATTTCCCCGCTCCTCTTGCCCCAATGAGTATGATGTTCATCTAAGAGTAAATCCTTAGTTTGTTCTAAACATTTAACAAATCGGCTAGACCTGCTTGTAAGTCAGGAATATGGACAAAATATGTTTCGATATCTGCATCGGTAACACCTGTTTGGCTGAGAGCAAAAGGTGAGATCGGAACTGATTCTCCACCGATATCGATCCCAATCCCTGATACTACAATGAGGATACTTGCTATATGCACAACTGAAGTGAGGAGTGGGTTTACTTTTGAATTTTCAGGAGTGAGGTAGTTTGCCACAACATCCGTAAGGTCAACAGGGAAGTTCCAACGTTTTAAAAGTGTTTCGGAAACTTCCATGTGTGTGTAACCGAAGTATTTTTTTTCTAATGCAGGGAATGGTTCTTGGTTGTCCTTGAGGTCTGTTTTGATTTGCATCATCACAGAACTAAAAAACTGAGCGAGGACAATTTTGCCAACACTACACAAAAGACCTGAAGTAAAGGCTAAGTCTTTATCGATTTTTAGTTTTTTGTGTTGGACGATTTTACTAGATAGTTCTGCGACAAGTAAGGATGCCGTCCATAATTGTGCAGCTTCCAATTGGTAACTGTTTAAGTCTTGTGCAAGGATTCCCTTTGCAGCAGTAAGGAGTACAATTTCTTTTACCGTTTTGATCCCTAATGTCATCAAAGCTTCTTGGACAGTGCGGATCGGTTTGGAAGCTCGGTAGTAAGCCGAGTTTGAAAGTTTGATTACATTGGCAGTAATGGCTGGGTCTTTAGAAATTTCTTGAGCTAAGTCAGCAATGTTGACATCGGGTTTTTGTAATTTTTCCAATACTTTGGATACAACCGATGAAATGGCCGGTAATTTATTTACGTCTTGTAATACTTCATCAACTTTTGATTTTAGCATATCGCCTAACGCACCTTATAAAGGTATTTTTCCATACCAGCTTTTTTTAGCAAAACGCGACCGTCATCGCAGTAGAGGCTGATGGTTCTTCCCTCGTTACCAGCTACATCTTCCACAATGATTGGGATTTTTTTCTCTTCCATAAACTTTCTGACGATGAGAATGTTCTGTTCCCCAATATTTTGTAAGAATTGGGAATTGATTCCTTTGAACATGGAAGCTCCACCAAAAATTCGGCAAGAATATTGCCCAATGTTTGATCCTTCCTTTTTCATCATATCAATGAGAATTGGAAGTGCTGTTTCACCATATTTGTGAGGAAACTTACTCATGTCTTTTCCTGTTGGATCTTTTGCGAGCATGATGTGTGAAATGGCACCAATTTTTTGGTCGGGGTCATACAAGACGATTCCAATGCAGGAACCCAATGTAGTCCGGAGTACATCCGTATCTTTTCCGACCTTAATGTCAGCAATTCCCACATTGATGATTTTGGATTTTATAGACATTCTACTTGTTTCTAGAGAGAGGAACCGTTATTTAGGTATAATAGATAGTCACTTCTCAGTATGCGTTCAATCAAAAAAACTACTCCACCAAGAAAATCTACCAAAAAAGGTTTCAAAACAAAAGAACCTTACCTATTTAAAACCATTGACAAAACAGAAGTCCATATTTTAGGAACTGCCCACATATCAAAACAAAGTGTGGAAGAAGTTGAAAAACTGATCCAAAGTATCAAACCAGATGTCATTTGTGTTGAGTTATGTGAATCACGAATGAAGTCTGTGGAAGACCCAGACTATCTTAAAAAATTAGATATTTTTAAAGTGTTCAAAGAACGAAAGATGTGGTTATTACTTTCGAGCCTCATCCTTTCCTCGTTTCAGAAAAAAATGGGAAACCAAGATATCAAACCAGGAGATGAGATGCGGAAAGCGATCTCTCTTGGAAGATCACTCAAAAAACCCGTCCTTCCTGTTGACCGAGAAATCCAAACCACTCTCAAACGTTCGTGGGGCAATGTTGGATTTTTTTCTAAGATGTATCTCTTTAGTGCCTTACTTGCATCATTACTTGTCAAAGAAGATGTTTCTGACGAAAAGATTGAAGAGATGAAATCGGATGATATCCTAAAAGATTTGTTCTCACAAATTCCTAAAAAATATGAATCTATCAAAAATGTTATCATTGATGAAAGGGATGTATACTTAGCGGAAAAAATCCGCGTTTCTACCTTAGACAAAAAGGTGAAAAAAGTGGTAGCTGTTGTGGGAGCAGGCCACCTCGCTGGGATCGAGAGGAATATTGATTTACAAAATGACTTATCTGTGTTAGACGAAGTACCCAAACCAAATCTTTGGGATAGTTTGAGTCTAATCATCTACCCTGTGTTTTTTGCTGGTCTCATTGGATATACCACTTGGAGCCAAGGAGGGGAAGCGGGTTTGGATTTGTTTTCTAAACTCATTTACATCAAAGGGGGACTTGCTGCCCTCGGAGCTCTCATCGCATGGGCACACCCCATTTCCATTTTGCTTGCTTTCATTACGGCACCTATCGGAACCTTTGTTCCTATTTTTAAAGCAGGTTGGGTGAGTGCCTTATCCGAGTCCTATTTACGAAAACCACTTGTAGAAGACTTTGAAAGAATTGCAGAAGATTCAGAAACCTTTCAAGGGTTTTGGAAAAATCGAGTTTTGCATATCTTTTTGGTTTTTTTCCTCCCCCAATTTGGGTCCACAATTGGAACCTTTATTGTCGCAGGAAAAGGCTTGAAGAATTTATTTTGAACTGGTAATCTGATCGAAAGGCTTCTTCGTCTAATAACTGGGAAACAACAATGAAACGGAAGGCGAGTTTAGGGTTCATACTGCTGTTTTTACTCTATTTAGGGTGCAAATCGTCCCTATTTGGGGTATGTTTGTCTCCTGAATCCTTCGTTCAAAAATCATCACTCCCTCCTTGCCACCAAACACAAGCAGGTGAATCGGAAAAAAAAGACAATTGTGATTGTCCGATTGTTTTAGAATCACTCCAATCTTCTCCTGATTCGGATCTTTCCATCGGCAAACCCTTTGTCACATTCGTTGTTTGGTCAGATTCCCATAAATCGTCTGTATCCTTATTAAAACCGAATCCAACCGAGATTTGGATTGCCAGATCACAACACAGACTCCCTCCTCATACTCCCATTCGAACGATCCACCTTCTGATTTGAGAAAGGCACACCTGGGAATGAGGTGAACCGATTTCGAATGATTACAATAACGTTAGAAGGATTAAAATATGAATCGCAAAGAATTATTACAAAAAGCAGGAATGGCAGTAGCTGTTTCTGGAATTTTATCAACACTTTCCGCAGAAGACCATGACCATTCAGG
>JACVCB010000049.1 GCA_016742255.1 Leptospira sp. | reverse complement strand
ACATCCTTCTTTACAGCCACGCACTCAAATCAACTGACCTACAACTCCATCGGAATAAAAACCAAGGTATAGATTCGACTCCAATCGTCAACATTGTTTTCATTTGTTTTCTTGCCTTCGGTTAGAATTTTGAGAAACTGGCATAGGTTCTATGCAAATCGAAGAAAAAAAAGCCAAAGACCTTTTCCAGGATCGTATCTTCACACTTTCCAATTTTTTATCCATATTCCGTGTATTGTTATTACCGTTTTTTTTCTATAGCACATATGATTATGCCAAAGATCCATCTAACCTAAAAGCATTCTTTGCTTCCATTGGTTATGCTTTGGTTGCCGTTTTTACTGATTATTTGGATGGCCTCTTTGCTAGACTCTTACACCAAGAAACCACTCTCGGTCGGTACTTAGATCCTGTTTGTGATAAACTTGTGACTTTGGGTGGACTTTCAGTTGTGACACTTCATTTTGCATTTCCCAGTTGGATCCTCATTGTGTATTTTATACGTGAGGTTTTAGGTGTTTGGCTCGGTGGGTTTTTGTATTTAAAACGTGGTCTCCAAGGTAGGCCTAATTGGTGGGGGAAATTTGGTGTGGGAATTGTTGCCGTTTCTGTAATTTGGTACATGTCACTTCCCTACTTCCACCAGTTTGGTGCCCCTTATCCGTTTCTCTTGCACCCTGTGATTTCGGCTTATGTTTTACTTTTTGTACTCACGGCAGGTGTGATTGCTTATGTGGTACGGTATTGGAATATTGTCTTACATCCTGAAGCAATCGAACTAGACCCAGAAAACAAAAAACAAGCAAAGAAATACCAAAAGATCTAAGCTGCCCAATCTTATCTTTAGAAAATCTGATTTGGCATCATGAGATACGTTTTTTAACTTTTGCTTTTTTCTTGGCTAAGGAATCAAATTCCCTTAGTTTTAATTTTAAAATATCAAGAGTTTCTCTCAACACTGCTTTTCCATGTTCACTATCAATTTCACGAACAAAACGCACAATCATACCCAATGTATGACTGAAATACAAGGCAAATGGACGAAGTTCTGATTCTTTGAGTGTTGGAAGGCATCGGATCATGGTTCTTATCATCAGGTCAGCGTTTCGGTATGTATCTCGATTGTCTTCTTGTACCAGTTCGGGAATTGCCCTTGCACCTGCCCATAGATTGGCTAGGGCTGGGTCTTTTTGGAAAACAGAAACAAACTGTTTGAAGGCTTTCTCCGAGGCAATTTCCAACTCTTCTATGGTACGAACGGGATCCAAAATCCGTTTGGTTTCTTCAAACATGAAATCGTAATATTCAGTCATAATCGAGAGTAATAAGGTACTTTTTCCAGGAAAGTATTGGTATAAGGAACCAATTTGAATGCCCGCAGTTTGTGCAATTTCCCTCATACTCACTGCATCAATTCCCTTTTCTCCGATGAGTTCCTTTGCCGTTTTTAGGATTTGTTCTACCCTTTCGCGACTTCTGTTTTGGACAGGGACTTTCATAGAAGAGCTCATAGGAAAAGGAGAATTCACTAGTCAAAATTTGCACATCTTTTTTTAGAAGGACGTTATTTTTGATCTTGACTCATTCTGATTTATGATCAATGCTCACATTTATATGATCATTGATCATATTAGGATCATGTAGTATGGAACAAAGAACAAAACAGGAAATAGAATCAAAGGGTATTATCGATAAATCAGACACAATCTGTATTATTGGTGCAGGGCCTGCGGGATTAACGATGGCGAGGTCTTTATTTGCAAAAGGCATTCCATTTGTTGTATTTGAGAAACACAATGATGTTGGAGGGATTTGGGACATTCAAAATCCAGGTTCTCCTATGTATGAAAGTGCTCACTTTATTTCCTCAAAGTATCTTTCGAATTATTTTGATTACCCGATGCCAAGTGATTACCCTGACTATCCTTCGAACCGCCAAATTTTGATGTACCATCGAAAGTTTGCGAAAGATTTTAATTTATACCCATACATTCATTTTCATACAAGTATCAAAGAAATTATACAATCAGGTGAAAAATGGATCGTGAAAACAACGACAAACGAAACTTATCTCTTCCAAGGGATTGTTTGTGCGACTGGTATCACATGGTCACCCAACCAACCGAAACTCAAGGGAGAAGAAACATTTTCGGGTCAAATTTTACACAGTGTCCATTACAAATCACCAAACCTATTTCAGGGAAAACGAGTCTTAATCGTTGGAGCCGGTAATTCGGGATGTGATATCGCCTGTGATGCTGGCGCAAATGCAAAACAAGCTTACATCAGTGTAAGACGAGGGTATCATTTTATTCCCAAACATATCCTTGGAAAACCGGCTGATGTATTTGGTGATGGTGCTCACTTTATACCCAATTGGATTTCTCAAATGGTATTTGGGAAGTTATTAAAATTCCTTGTGGGAGACCTTACAAAACTTGGGTTACCAGCACCTGATCATAAAATATTCGAAACTCATCCGATCATCAATGACCAATTAATCCATAACTTAAGGCATGGTGATGTCATTGCAAAACCAGACATCGATTTTTTAGAAGGAGATTCAGTTGTCTTTAAAGATGGTACAAAAGAGAAAATTGACCTCATCATCTTAGCAACAGGTTATAACTGGTCCATCCCTTATATGGATGAGAAATACTTTGAATGGAAAAATGGAAGGCCAGACCTCTACCTCACTTTATTCAATCGGAACTACGAGAATTTATATGCCTTAGGTTATATGGAAACCGATGGAGGTGCTTACAAGATGTTTGATGAAATGGCAAACCTCATTGCTTCCTATATCGAAGCCAAAAAAAATCACCATCCATCTGCCTTACAATTTGCCAAATTGATCCAAAATGATCGTCCATTGTTGAATGGAAACATCCAATACCTAAATTCAGGAAGGCATTCAGTATATGTGAATCAGGTCGCCTACAAACAATACCGATCGAAAATTCAAAAAAAGATGGGATGGCCTGAACTAAAAATCGGACAATTCAATCCACTTAAGACTTTGGATTCCTCCTCCTTACAAACTTTTGTTTCAGGTGGATCCAAATGATAAACTCAATCGACGGACAGCCGAAAAAAACCGCTTTGATCACAGGTGGAGGTGGTGCAATCGCAGAAGAAATTGCCATTCAATTGGACAAAGCAGGATACCAACTTTTACTTTCTGATATCAATTTGGAAAAGATGTCTTCCCTTCAGACAAAATTAAAAGGGAAACCTGAATACTTTGTCTGTGACCAAACCAATCCGAAAGAGATTCAATCCTTAATCACCAAGATCCAAGAGAAGGTTCCAAATATTGATGTGCTGATCAATAATGCAGGTTACACCAAAGAAGGGCCTTTTATCTCACAGTCCATAACCGACATCGAAAGGCAGATATGGATCAATTTGATGAGTCCAATCCAACTGATCCACGGGATTTTGCCACTGATGTTAAAACGTGGAAAAGGATCGATTGTTTCGATCGTTTCCATTGGTGGGATCATTGCTTTAGCTGACTCTTCGATCTACTCTGCTGGGAAATTTGGACTACGTGGTTTTTTAACTGCCTTATACGAAGAACTAAAACATACAGGCATTAAGGTTTCAGGAATTTACCCTGCTGCCGTGGATACACCGATGCTTTTACATGAAGCATTAAATGGCGGAACTGCACTCAATTGGTTAAATAAAGTGCAAACCCCGAAAAAAGTAGCAGATGCAGTTCTAATAGGGATCAAAAAAGGGACCTTAGAGATATACGTACCATATTCCGACGGTCTAGTTTCTCGTTTGGTCGCTGTGTTTCCTTGGCTTATGGGGAAACTATCACCACTCCTCAAAATGATAGGAGAACGAAGTAAAGAAAGGTGGTTAAAAGGAAAGGGAATTCAAAATCCCACACAAAAGAATCATTAGCGATCCTATGATGGTTTGATTTGTATTCAGAACGAAAAGATGGAAGGAGAGATATAAGGGATAATAGGCCCAAGACAACTGAATACCATAAGGTATTCAGTTTGAATCTATTATCCCAAAGGGATTAACGTCGTTTTTTCTTTGCCGCTCTTTTTTTAGCTACTTTCTTCTTTGCTACTTTTTTCTTTTTAGGAGCAACTTTCTTAGTTTTTTTCTTGGCTGCTTTTTTCTTTTTAGCTGCCTTCTTCTTAGGAGCTGCTTTTTTTGCTCTTTTTTTCTTTGCCGCTTTCTTTTTGGCTGCTTTCTTCTTTTTAGGAGCTGCTTTTTTAGCAACAACTGTTACTTCAGGAGCAGGTTCTTCCATTACTACGGGCATTTCTATTGTTTCGTTTTCTTCCATACATGTAACCTTATGAAGATTGGTTCTATCTTCCGTCTGGAAACGATAACAATGGTTGGATTCTAAAAAGTAAATTCATTTTTATTTTCTTAAGATGATCTGACCTAATTTCTTTCCAATTTAAATTAAGAATCGATTCAATCCTGAAATCTCATACGATGATACAAAGAATTGTATACGATTTCACCATATTCATGAAGTGATCCCTCACTTTGTAGATGATTTCAATTTATGGTAAGTCGACACAACTTCCTTCGCACGTTCAGGACGTTTTGATTTTTGGTACAATTTGATTAGGACTTTTAATACAGGTAAAACATCTGGTTTTCGACTATCAAGTCTCTCTGCTAAATCGATGGCTTCTTCTATCATACCAGCCTTCGCATATTGTATGACACCATTCCAAATCATCTGTAAACCGGAAGGGTGCACATTCGAAAAGGATTCAGCAGCTTGTCCCGCCAATGAATACCTACCTAGTTTACGATACAATTGGTACAATACTTTCCAAAACAGGGGATTTTCACTTTCAATCACTAACTCTTTCTCTAAAATTTGTAATGCCTCTAAATTTTGGTCATTCTTTACCAATTGGATACATCTTTCAATTGTTCCGGATTCAAAATTCCTTTTTGGGGTTTCAAATGGTTGGAATTTGATGCTGAGAAACGACAGATCATCTGTTAACTCACCGATTGATTGTAATTTGATTCCTAAGGCAATTACATCAGCTTTTGTTTCTTCCACTTGTTTTAAGATGGAAGTATGATCAAAATTGATGACACGATTTTTGGATTCATCCATCCCCAAATCCAAATCATCTCTACCATCACTTCCTAAAATAATGGTGTCTCCTGGTCGAATCCAACATGTTTCAATTTTTGCTCTTTCCTTTTGCATCCCTAATTTATAATTAGTGGCTTGTTCGGAAAGGAACTGTGCTTTTCCCTCTCGGTACCGAATCGGAAAAGGATGTTCTGCGTTGATATAGTACATATATCCATTTTTTTCATCAACAAGTCCCAAAAGTAAGGACATTGACATCGATCCATCAAAACCTTCAAAAACATTATTCAAATCATTTAAAGCAGTGTGTAACCAACGTTCGGGGTAATATTCGGATAATATTCCTTCTCGATTCGTTCGTTCTATGAGAGCACGAAATGCTGTACCAAAAACTAGGACTCCACCTGCCCCTTGCATGGATTTCCCCATCGCATCACCATTGGCAAATACACAATACTTACGCCCTCGTAAAACAATTTGGTCAGTAACACAAATATCCCCTCCCAATTCATACTCTCTCTCCTTAAATTGGAAAGATTTCTTCTGTTTGACATAGGATAAAAATGATACTGATTCTGATTGGTTTCGTATCCCAGAAAGCGGACGAGTGAGAAGTGAAGTGAGATAATAGTCACCATCTTGTTGTGACTTCAAGCGACTAACCTCTAAAATTGCATCTTCATAAGAACGATTGAGTGTTCGTAACATCAGTCCTAATAATAGTAAAACCGAGACAGCTGTGATGAGAAAATCCTCACTCCTTGCCTTTAAAGATGAATAATCAGAAAACCAATGAGGGAATCCATTTTGTACTTCATTGATTACAAATAAGAGTGAAACAAAAAAAAGGATCGCAACACTATCCCATTTTTTGCCGAGAATTAACATATTCAGAACAAGGATGGGAGCAAGTAACATCACATTGGCACTGACAATCCCACCACTATATTTAATCTGTAAACAGGCAGTGAGTGAACTGATGATAAACGTAGGGACAATTAAAATTTGAAAGTAACGTTTCAACCGAGACAAATAATAAAATAAAATGGTAGAACCAAATGCTGCCCATAAGGCGAGTAATCCTCCCATTTCAAAGCCTTCTCGGAAAAACTCTGATCCAAGTCCAACTAACATGGCAATGAGTCCCGCAAACAATGTGCCATTCAAAATTCGGTGGCGCATCACAAATTGGTCAGTAGGACCAAGGACATTCACGATCCAAACGGACAACGTTCGTTTGCAGAAAGAAAGGAAAAATGGGAAATTCGCATGTTTCATCACTTCAAAACCTGGTGTAGTTTGTAATTTTACCGACATTTGTCGAGAAATTAAATGACTAGAAGGAACTCTGGAAATAGAACGAATCGACAAAAGGGAATATTTTTTAGTCGACAATTGTCGACTATTATTCATCCTAGGAAAGGAAGGAAATTGTGATGACCCTCGACACAAAAAAAACCAAATCCATCCAAAAAGAGATGATAACCGCCTGTATTCAGTTAGCTGATCTTGGTTTTTTAGCAGGGATCGGTGGTAATCTAGCTGTACGTGTGGATGAAACTTATATGGTGGTCACACCTTCTGCAAGTGATTATTATACAATGAAACCAGAAGACCTTTGTGTCTTACGAATTGATTCCCTAGAGATGGTGGAAGGTACCAAACAACCCACAACGGAAAGTGGAATCCATGCTAGTTTTTTTATAAAACGACCTGACATCAATGTCAGTTTACACACGCACCAACCCTTAGCAAGTGCCATCACATTACTAGGAAAGGATTTAGTCTTAACAGAGAAAGAAACAAAGGAACGATTAGGGGATCGATTGGTAATGGTTTCCTATGCTCCTTCCGGAACTTCATTTTTAGTACGTGCCTTTCAGTCAAAAATTTCAGACAATACAAATGGATACTTACTCAAAAACCATGGAATTGTCTGTGGAGCAAAGGATCTAAAATCTGCAATCCGTTCTGTTTCTTTGATCGAAAAAGAAGCATCTGAATTTTTACGCCAATCCATTCAAAATCATCCAAATCCAAACCGACTTTCTTCAGGACTACTCAAACAAATCAATACGATCTTTTTAAGTGCAAGGCATACTTAAGTTACAAAAGGAATCATCATGATCCAATTAGCTAAAAAAACAAATAGAGTGAAAAAAAAACTATCTCCCGACGAATTGGAGTTACAAGACCTCTGGACCCGATTGGAATCCAAGGGACTTTTCCAAAATCTAACGGCAAGTTTGTCTTTTTTAGTACCTGGTGAAGGGAAAATGATCCTTATGGTGAAGGGAGATGGAAAAAAGAAACAACCTCACGTCGGAATTTATCATCTAGAGAATCCAAATACGATGTTAAGTGGAGATGATTCGTTACCCACTCTCCCTTCCTTAATCCGTTTCCATGTTGACCTTTATAAAATTCGCCCTGATGTTGGTGCGATTGTAAGATTCATCCCCCCTTGGAGTTCTCATCTACATTCGATTGACCACCCTCTTCCTTTAGTTTTTGACGAACAATGCCGGCAATTAGGGGCACCAGTTTACCAATTACCAATTGATCTGAATGGGAATTTACTTACGAGTCCAACACTTACTTCTGGTGCAAATGGATTTTTGTTAGGTGAAGAGGTCATCATCACAAGTGTGACTCGTGAGAAGGCAATTTATAATTGTGAATTAATCGAAAAATGTGCCAAAGCATACTTGTTAGCGATTGCCACTGGGGGAAAGGTAAAACAAATTCCATGGTTTGTTCGTTTCATTGCAAAAAGCCGGTTATTAAAAGACGAAAAAAAAGCGATGGAATTTTACAAACGTGGAGAAAGGCCAACGGGATTCAAGGCCTACTAATAACAGAAACATTCGATTGGAAATGAATTCGGTTTTGTCGATTTAAGACTGGTTCTTTTTTTCCATTTCTTCAGGCCATTCTGCTTTGATTTCTAACACTTTTGGTAATACTTTCATAAACTCTTTTACCAATTGAGGATCAAAATGGGTTCCCGATTCTTTTTGTAAAAACGATAAAGCATCCTCTACTTCCCATGCTTTTTTGTATGGTCTTACGGTTGTTAAAGCATCAAATACATCTGCAATTGCAATGATCCTTCCTTCTAGTGGAATATTTTCCCCTTTTAATTGGTAAGGGTATCCAGTACCATCAAATTTTTCATGATGAGTGAGTGCTATGGATTTTGCTAATTTTAACAGACTAGAATGGTGGTCTCCTATGATCTCTGCTCCAATTTGTGGATGGCGTTTCATGATCTGCCATTCTTCTTCCGTAAGTTTTCCTGGTTTTTGGATGATGGAATCTGGGATCCCAATTTTTCCAACATCATGCATAGGGGCTGCATTCAGAATTTCATCTGCACCTTCTTCGCTGTATCCAATGGCAAGAGCCAGTGTTTTTGAATAATGGCTCATACGAATAACGTGCATCCCCGTTTCATTGTCTTTATATTCAGAAGCCATACCCAATCTTTGGATGATTTGTAATCTTGTAATTTTCACTTCTTCACTATCCACAAGAGACAAATGAGTTTTGACTCGTGCTTTGACAATGGAGGGACTTACTGGTTTTGTAATATAATCAACAGCACCTAATTTAAATCCTTTTTCTTCATCTCCCACATCAGTGAGAGCCGTAACAAAAATCACAGGAATGTATTTGGTACTTTGGTTTTCTTTGAATCTCTGGATGAGCTCATAACCTGTGACTTCTGGCATCATCACATCCAAAAGAATTAAATCGGGAGTTTCTCGATTTGCAAGTTCCCAACCTTTTTCCGCATCTTTGGCAAAAAAAAGGATATAATCATTTTTAAGAATTTCGTTTAAAATTTGTAAATTTGTAGGTTCATCATCGATGATAAGGACCTTTGCTTTTAGATTGTCTTTCATCTAAATATCTCCTAATTGTTTCTCCAGTTTTTTCAAACTTTGAATGGATGTTTCAAAATCAAATTGTTCAATGGATTTTGTGATCGTGTGAATCTCTGCAAGAAAAGAAGGTAATGATAGTATTTTCTCAAGTTCCTGCCAATCAGTAGGATTGAGGTTACCTTTTTCATACGAGAGGATAAGGTTCTGAATCAATTGAATTGCTTTTTTGGCATCCAATGGATCCAAAGTTTTGTTCTCATTATCATCAGATACTGGCACTGTTTCTCTATTGCCTTGGGATAAAATTCCAAGAAGTTTTTGGAATTCCGTCTGGACCAAATTCCATAAAGAGTGGAAGTCTGATTCGTTATGAGATTCTTTTTCCCATCCTTTTAGAATTTGTAATACTGATTTTAAACCCAAATTCGAAGTGACCCCTTTCCATTTATGGATCACTTCAGTCATTTGGCTCTGTGTTAACATTTGATTTTTGAAGTTTGGAATGGTATTCACTTGGTCACGTAAGTAATCCTGTAACACACGAATGTATTTTGGTTCGGAACCATAAATTTTAATCCCTCGATCCCAATCAATTGGAGTATCGAATGAATGGTCCAATGTACTTTGGTTTAACAAACGATTCTGTTTCTCAATGGATTCATCCGTCATTTGTTCTGTCTTTTGACTAGGTCGTTTCAAAACCCATTTCGCAATTTCTTCGTAAAGTTCCTCTACATCAATGGGTTTGGACACAAATCCATCCATTCCTGCCATTCTTGCTTGTTCCTTGTCCTCTTCAAATACACTTGCAGAGAGGGCAATGATAGGAGTTCGATTCCGCAAATTGGCAGATTCAAAAGTACGCATTTGTTTTGTAGCTTCTAATCCATCCATCTCAGGCATTTGGATGTCCATAAGAACCAAATCAAAACTATTTGTTTGAAATGCCTTTAATGCTTCCAATCCGTTGTGAGTTACTTGCACCTTATGTCCGTTTGTTTCCATTAAGATTTGAATGAGTTCCACATTCTGTTTGACGTCATCGGCAATGAGGACATTTAAACTAGGAAGGGAATGAAGTTCTTTGTTTTGGATGAGTGTTTCTAAATTCCCTTTTTGTAATGGTAAACAAAAATAAAAATCACTCCCCTCTCCCATTTTACTTTCTACCCAAATTTTCCCACCCATCAGTTCCACCAATTGTTTGGAAATGGTCGTACCAAGGCCTGTTCCTCCAAATCGACGACTCATAGATACATCTGCTTGTGTAAATGGTTCAAAAATTTTTTCAAGTCTGTCTTCTGCAATGCCAATCCCTGTATCATGGATATGAAACATCACCTGGTTCTCCTTTGGTGTAACAGAAAGGTGAATTTTTCCTTCTTTTGTAAATTTAATCGCATTGCCTATTAAATTCGTTAAAATTTGCCGAATGCGAAGGTTATCCCCTTTGTAATAATCTTCCAATAAATCCGAATAAAAGGTAGTAAATGTTAATCCCTTTTTCTTTGCTTCGATCGCAAACGTCGAGGATACTTGGTCTATGAGAGAGAGTAAAGAGAAATCAAATACTTCTAACTCTACTGAGCCTCGGTCCAGTTTCGCAGAGTTCAAGATATCGTTTAACAATCGTAATAATGACTTTGCAGAATTTCGTATGGTTTCAAGATGTTTTTTTTGTGGATTGGGTAGAGGGTCTGCAAGCAAAACTTCGGTAAAACCTATGATAGCATTCATAGGAGTACGAATTTCATGACTCATATTTGCTAAGAAGGTTGTTTTTGTGATAGAAGCCATCTCTGCCTTTTCTTTTGATTCAATAAGAGCCTCTTCAATCATTCGCCTGTCTGTGTTATCGAGTATCACTCCATCCAAAAACTTCACTTCATTGTTTTCATCATAAACAAGACCACCATATTCCAAAACCCAACGAATGTCTCCATCCTTGTGCAAAATTCGATAATTTAATACAAATGTATCCGAGGTAGATATCGCATTTTGTATCGTGTTAGAAACATGTTCTCTATCATCAGGATGGATGATGTCTGAAAAATTACGAATACGATTTGGTTCTAAAAAATCACTCGCAGGATAACCTGATAAAGTAAAAATTGCATCACTTAGAAAAACAGAAGACCAATATTCATCAACCAAACAACGGTAAACTACACCAGGGATGTTTTGTATGAATGATTTTAATTGTTCTTCATTTTCCTTTAATGCATTTTCAATCATGATTCTCTCTGAGATATCACTAATAAGCCCAACAAAAATATCGTCTTGTGGAAGCTTGGTGTGACCGATGGCAAGACGGATTGGAAATGTAGTTCCATCTTTACGAACTGCAATGGTTTCCCTACCGATACCAATGATCTTCGCTTCTCCTGTGTTCAGATAATTGGATAAGTATCCATCATGTTCCTCGCGAAAGGGACTTGGCATCAAAATTTTTACATTTTTACCGATGATCTCTTTCGAAGACCAACCAAACATTCGTTCCGCTGTTACATTAAATTCCTGAACAATACCACGTGTATCAATCATAACGATTGCATCGGCTGCCGTTTCAATGATTGCTCTAAGCCGAGATTCACTTTTGACTAAGTTTTGGAATAAATCCTTATAACTGATAAATGCAATTGTTACAACGGC
This sequence comes from Leptospira sp., assembly GCA_016742255.1. Classification (GTDB taxonomy): domain Bacteria; phylum Spirochaetota; class Leptospiria; order Leptospirales; family Leptospiraceae; genus Leptospira_A; species Leptospira_A paudalimensis. Next base: position 2,261 of record JACVCB010000049.1, on the reverse strand, counting down.
AGATCCAATCACAAATAAACTTCCAAAACCTACTAAAAAGGCTAAAAATACTTGGTCATTCGTGGAATTGTCTACACTGGTTCCGATGGGCACAACAAATCGAGCTGCTGCCATTCCAGTATAATGCATGCCCGATATCGCAGAACCCATCACTATTCCACTAACTAACGTTAAATAAAAACTCCTAATCTTTAGGTTTGAGTTTTTTAATCGGAATTGGATGAAAATGGATAAAATCGAAAGGGCAATGGCTACAACAAGTGAAATCAAAAAAAGAATCGGATCGTACATCAATTTTGGTTTCATCTGCATTGCAGACATTCCCATATAATGCATAAATCCAATGCCAACTCCAACGAGAATTCCAATGGAAACCAATTCAAATTTCGTAATTTGTTTTTTACTGAGGGTTTGCAGAGCAAAAAAAGAAGCAATAAAACTAGGAAGGATGGACAATGTTGTGATCAACTTATTGTATGTAACTGTAGTGCATAACTCAAAGGAGATCATTCCGATGAAATGCATGGACCAAACAGCACCACCAAGAGATAAACTTGCGGTAAACAAAATCGCAAATCGAGAGAGTTGATTCCTTACTTCAGAGAATCGATGTAATAAGTATAAAGAAATCCAAGAAGCAAGAATGGAAATGAATATGGATAGTATTACAAACCAAGGATTATAAGTTCCTTCTACAAAGTAGACATTGGTTGGTGAGATGATGAAAAATTCCTGCAACAAATCCATAGCTAAAATAATAGTGCTTTAGAAAAAACGAATGTTCCTTCCCCATTCTTTGACTCTCGGTGGAGAGGGAAAGGAAGTATTTAGAATCATCAGATTTCAGTTTGCTTCGATCCGTACTATTCCTAAAAATTTGATTGGAAACGGATCAAAAGTAATGAGATTCACTATAAAGACCAAACCTTTACCAATAAACGAATAAAGGAAAACCCATTGCCTTTCGAATATTCTGGAGAAATCAAATTTTTCCAACTGCAAATCCTCCCAATGTACTTATCTGCATAAAGACATCTTGAATCAAAAACTCACATCCAATGTAAAACCTCATTACATATCACAATTATCTCTAAATAGATATACCGATCGGTTCACAATTCAGCTAACATAGAAATAAAATGGGTTGCCATTCTCCTGATTCTTTCACAACTTATATAAATGGATAAAAGTTTAATTGGAAAAAATGCAATTGTAACTGGCGCAGCCCTTGGAATTGGAAAAGAAACCTCTCTCCTACTTGCGAGAAAAGGTGCCAATGTGATTGTCTCAGACATCAAAGAAGAAGAAGGGAATCGTCTAGTAAACGAAATCCAAAACTTTGGTGGGACGGCTTCGTTTGTTTATTGTGATGTCAGTCGTGAAGAAGACATCATCCAGTTAACCAATTACTTACCGAACCAAAACAAACGGATTGATATCATGGTAAATAATGCTGGTATCGCCAATAAACCAACCTTCATGCATAAAGTTTCAACGGAAGTTTGGAACCAATTGATTTTACTTGACCTAACAAGTGTATTTTGGTGTCAAAAATATGCAACTAAACTGATGTTAGCTGATAAGAAAGGTGGTTCCATCATCAATGTGGCATCCATTGCAGGACTTGGAGCCTCACCTTCCCTTGGGCCGTATTGTGTCGCAAAAGCAGGTGTGATTGAACTTTCGACAACTGGTGCTTTAGAAGTAGCAAAGGCAGGAATTCGGATCAATGCAGTTTGCCCTGGTTGGACAGAAACTGCCATCCTTGATGTCGCAGGCGAACGGGGGAAATCGGCGATGGAAAAAAACATTCCCATGGGACGATTAGGCAAACCGAGTGAAGTGGCAAATCTCATTGTTTTTTTAGCATCGGATGAATCCAGTTTTATCACAGGATCTGTGTATAAAATTGATGGTGGTACAAGGAGTTAATTTTTTTGGGAAAGGGATCAGTAGGGCTTGGTCTGACGAATGTCAGACGGGAGCGATTCGCGCACCCCGAATGAGCCCGGTCCCCGAATGATACGAATATAGTTTCTGATTAGAAATGAAATTTTCTATCGAATTAAATCATTCGGGGATTCCCCCCTAATCTCCCCATACTAATCCGCACAAATCCCCTAATTCCCCACCAGAACCTAACACCTGCGACCCAAAATTACCGCACGCTTCCGACGAACTACACCCATCAGATCTCGCTAGTCGCCCCCCCCGCACTCACCAACTCAGCACAGTAACAGTGTACATCGGACAGCGCCCAT
>JACVCB010000048.1 GCA_016742255.1 Leptospira sp. | reverse complement strand
AATTCATCTAAACGTAAAAAAAAATTCCAATGACAGTAGTAAAACTCTGTATAATGTCTTTTGTTCATACCATAAGCAATGGTAACCAAATTACAAATCCATCAAAACAAAAATCTAACAAACAAATGTTGGTTAATAACTTGAAATGATATCTATTAATAAATTTAAAGTAGAGGAGATTTCGAAATGAAAAGGATTTTAGTAATGATTTTATTGACCATCAACACTCTCTCCTGCACAGGTTTAAGTAGACTTCTTGATACAAGTGATAACAATACTGAACCATATTTAGCATTTGGTTATTACCTCTACCTACTTTCTGCACCGGGAATTTGCCCCGCTGTCGATCTAACCATAGAAAAAGGTGTCAACTATCCATTAACACTCTCCACCTCAAGCGCGGTTATCTTTAATATTTCCTCCACAAACAACTTACCGCCACCAAACCAAAGTAGACAATACTTCTTAGTGGTGACGAAAGATGCATCAGCTAATATAGAATTCTCAACTTATAGATTATGTGATGTAAATCGAAGGGGTCCATCCCTTACCTCGCCTGAATCCTCTACACCGACTGAATTACGCTATAGATTGGAAATGAATGACGTCAGAGTCCTTCAGAATGCATTTTATTTAAAAATGATCTCTGGAAATGCTTCCATTTCGATCCGTCAGGAGTAAATCGCACCAATCCAATATCACATTGTTATAATGGATTATGGGAGAAGACAGTAATTCAATTACCAATGTATTTTATTCAGCGGTGTTCTGTTTCAATAACTAAATCCACAAAGTTTAATAGATAGCGAGAGAAATCAAAATGGGAAAAACTTTTCCCATTTTATAATTGTTTTAGAATAACTAATTATTCCGCTAAAATCAGTAACGTACTAAACTGAGAGTTTAAGATTTGGAATTTTTGTAAAAACTCTTTGATCCCTTCTTCACTCACTCCACCCGAATAATCAAAATCACTCTCTAAAATGAGTCGGCCATCAGCATCCATATAACTTCTTGAATACCGCATTTTCTGATTCCATTTATTGGCTAATTCAATTTTATTTTTTTTATCTGTGTTGAACGATGAATAAAATTGAATGGATGAGTCATTGCCTGAAACAAGTCCTACTTTATAATCTTGGTAGGATACAATCAAAAGTTTGTCTTCATCACTCAAAATTTTATAACCTAATTCGACCAAAAGTTTTTTGAGTAAATTCTTTTCGACTTTGTAATGTAAGGTGACAGATTTAGAGGCTAATTCTGTTTCCTTTCCTTTGGTTGACTGAGCAACCAAACTAAAAAATAAAGAGAAAAACAAAAGGGATGAAACAAAAAATCTCACAAAAACCTCGAAATCTGTAGTGTTGAATTCAATGGTAAAAGGAGGAATGCGTTTCCATTTTTACCAATCTATTTACAAGATTTGCAATTTGATCGGAAAGAATTCAATCCATTTCTCTGTGAAATTTTTGCAAATGGAAAAAAAGTAGAATTTCCAAAGAAATTCAATTGATTTTCCATTCACCTAGGAACTGCTAAACCATTATCCATGAAGATTTTGTTTCATTTTCCTGTTTTCCTTATACTCCTTATTTTTTCTCTTTTTAGTTGCAAACCTGGTCAAACAAAAACCACAAACCCATCTAGTCCCAAAATTGATTCCATTGAAACATACAAAAAGGAAACTAAATACCCCTACCTCTATACGGGAAAAATAAATCTAGAACATTTCATCAAATTAAAAAATGATATCGCCATACTGCACCTAACAAATGATAAAATAAAAACCAATGCCTCAATAGCAGGAGCCATCCGAAAGGCTTACGAATTCGTTTCTATTGATTTTATTCCCAAAAGTTTTTATGAATTGAATCTAAAAAATCCCGATATCATCCCGCAAGGTACCGTTCTCCCCACAGAGGACACGACCCTAGTTCTCATCAAAAGAAATCCAACTTATAAGAATGAAACAAAAGATTGGGAGTTCAAAAAACGAATCGAGTTAAACCAACATTTTACTTCTCTAAGCTTAGATATTCATGATTTGGAAACACATTTAGATAAAATTCATTCAATGGCCAAAAATGATCCAAATCGTATGCAAAATCCAAATGAAATCTTAGAAAAAATAATTTTTTTAGCAATGTTAGGTTATACGGAAGAGATTGATCCACACACTCGTGTTTACGATGCCAAGGAAATTAAAACTGATACATCATTTAATGTATTAAACAATATTTCACACAGGATCATTACTGGATACCCTGATATTCTTTATATCAAAATCAAGAATTTCCTTCAATTTAATGACCAATTTACCATTGCCAATGCGACAAAAAAAATCATCGAACATGAATTAAACGAAAAAAAGAACAATCAGAATACGATAGGTGCTTTACTCATTGACCTAAGAGAAAGTGAACAATCAAATCTCATTGAACTTAGAAAATTTCTTTCACTATTCACTTCATCACAAAACTTATTTAGCATACGAAACAGATATGAAACAAATATTTATCCTTCGCTTAAAGGTGATCCAATTCTTTGGGATGGTCCAATTGGTATTTTAGTTGGTCCCAAAACAACTGCTGGAGGAGAATTAGTTGCTGGAAGTTTACGGGAAAACAAAAAGGCAATCATTTTAGGTTCCAGAACCTTTGGACAAGGCACCTTTCAATTGTTTTACGAAGTTGGTAAAAAAACAGGATACTTTTATGCAATAACGAATTCAAAGATGGTGTTACCTTCAGGGGAAGAAATCCAAGGTTTTGGAATTTTACCTGATATCATCATTGAGGATCCTAACAAAGAATCCAATACCCCTCACGAAACAAAATTTTGGAACTGGATCAAACCTACCAATGCCAAAAATCCATATATACCTAAAAACATCCAAACCAAACTGGAAGAAAAAATGGGGGTAAACCAAACAAACAAAGGTTTGTTTGCAGAAGAAAACCCTACTGATTTAGACCCAGTCCTCACCCAATCCATCGAATACTATAAAACCTATTTGAGCACTAACAATGACTTTAATTTAAAATAAATCGTCTTTCAAGATAAAGGTCCAATTTCTTCTGAATTGTTTCTTACGATTTTGAGTCTATTTTAAATTGGTAAGCAATGTCTTTCATATCAATTGCGGTTTGGTTTAACTCAGAGGAACTATCTGCTGTTTGCATTGAAACTTCACTCATTTGATTGGTACCAGAACTGATTTCCCCTAACGCCAAAGCGTTTTGGTTCATTGCTTCCGAAACGGAAATGATTGCATGGTGTACTTCGCTGATACTACCGCTGATTTCTTTTGCCAACATAAAAGTTCGTTTAGCTAATGCATTTATCTCTTCCGATTGACTTTTGTATTCCTTTCCAGAAGCAACAACTGTTTCATAATCAGGAATCACTTTTCCTGTGATCATATTCAATAGTTCTTTCACAGAATCTACCATTTCCATCATTGCTTTTTCGAGCTTGTGATTCAGTTCCACAATTTTTTTCACGGTGTCTTGTGATTTACCTGCTAGATTCGAAACTTCCGTAGCAACCACTGCAAACCCTCTTCCATGTTCCCCTGCTCTTGCTGCTTCAATGGCTGCATTGAGCGAAAGTAAATTAGTCTGGTCTCCAATTTCAGCAATCATACTTGCCAACTCTCGAATCTCTTTTATCGCCTCTGCATCTTTTACTGCACTTTGAATTTTAACATTGATGGTTTCAAATAAGGATTTGGCATCGATTAATGATTTCCCAACAAACGATTCCAATTCGCTTGCTTTGCCTTCAATTTTTTCTGCTCCTTTCGAAACCAATTCCATTTCGTTGCCTAATAAATTAAGGGTTTCAATCATCGAATTCGATTGAGAAGAAATTTCTTCTGCAGACGCAGATACATTTTCCGCACTTGCAGAAAGTTCTTGGACTGACGAAGCTATTTCTTCAATGGTTGCGGAAGAATCAGAAGCTAACGAAGATAAATGGGAACTTTTCCCTGTAATGGATTCAGATAAACTTTGGATTTTTTGAACAATCGCAATTAAGTTATGGCGCATTTTCTCCAAACTTTTTACCATTCCTCCAATTTCATCCTTACGTTCTAATTGGATTTTTGGTACTTCGAAAGACAGTTCATTATGAGAAATTCGATTCATCAACATAGAGGCTTCGCGAATCGCATGTGTCACCTTTGTTAACACATATCCCATACCAATCGATACTACAATCACTGAAAATAGAATACTAATGATTGTTAAAAGTGCGATGAAATCCAATGACTTTGTCATGGAAGAAACAGGAACACGATAGATCACTCGCCAAGGAACAGAATGTAATTGGTAACTGCCATACAAACATTGTTTGCCTTTTGAATCTTTCCCTGCAAAAATAATTACTGGTTCCTTTGACATTTTTAATTCGGAAACAACCTCTTCTGGGAATGCTTGGTTTAGATCTTTGTCTAGAAGTTGGCTATCAAGTGCAAGTTGGATGATGCCTTTTCCATCCACGAGCCAACTTTCTCCTCCAAATTGGTCTTGTTTTGTGAATTGTTTAGAAGCAACCGAAACATCGATTCCAAGAGAACTGATGAGAACAGGATTTCCATTTTCGATAGTAACACCATTTACAAAGATAGCGTATGACTTGTATTCTGCTGTGTAATCCATATTGATCACTAATTCTTTTTTGGATTGGATGAGGTCAAAAAACCAACTATCATCAGGGTCTTTGTCACTTAATGTATCAATTTTTTTAGCAGAATAATCCCAATAATTTTTTGTCTTGGGATTGATGAGTCCCAAATACGTAATATAACCTAATTTTTCTTTGTAAGAAGTTAAATTCTTAAACACTTGTTCGGATGGATCACCAGTTGGTTCTCCCGCTTTGGCCCAACGAATGGTATTGTGATCAGACGCAATGATCACAGCAGTTTCCTTTGCACGTTCCAAAATTGAATCAATGGTTGCTGATTTGGATTCTAAAATCTTCACCATATCAAAACTTTCTAATTTTGATATGATCGTACTTCTCCCAACATAATAACTGAGAAAACCAGTTAGGCCACAAGCAAGAGTGACGGAAAGGATGGTAAAACTAATCAGTTTTGTACGAAGCGAATTTGGCTCCCATTTGAATTTCATAAATTGTGAATCCTTTCAAAAGAATTTTAGAATGTTTTCTTGCTAAAACAAAGCATCTAGTATAAAGTGTTCTAACATTTTTGCATCCAAAGTCACAAGGAAAAAATAAAACATGAAGTCTCTTTTTTATATTCTTTTCTTGGGATTGATCATAACAATGCAATCAAGTATCATTGCCGAAACGAAAGAGCAAGAAGAGACTATTTCTAAGGATCCAACCTCCCTTTATCCCGCAAAAACATTGGAAACGCAAAAAAGCCAACAAACATTGCCAGGCGAAATCAGTTATCGTTTGACGGGGATGTTAAAAACAGATTTTGCTTATGCCAATCATTCGGTTTTATCCTTTGGTTTTGACAATTTAGTTGGTCCAACAGTTGCCAAAAGACAAGTACAAGCAAGAGATTCCGAACCTCGTTCGGGGATTTACCCTACCAGTTCTTTACTTGGAACAGAGATTAGTTATGGAACCAAAGCAAAAGCCATCTTCGAAGCAGATTTTGTAGATCTTACGAAAAGTAGTGTAGGAGCAGAAACAAAACCTAGGGTCAGGCAAATGTATTTCCAATACAATCCCAGTTCCAATTTACAATTTTTTCTAGGGAGAACTTGGGATATGTTTGCAGGTGTTTTCCCTCAATCATATAACGCAAGTGCCTTTATGTCTGCCTCAGGTAACATCGGTTGGCAAAGAGAACAAATTGGACTTTGGTACAAATTAGGTGAATTCAAATTTGGTTCTGCCGTTGGAACAACAGGGTTTCATAATGATCCAAATGTAAAAACCAATATAGAAAGGAATTCTATGCCTACCATTACGGTTCGGTTGGATTGGATTCCTTCCACCAATTTACTTTTTACGACTTCGGCTATTGGAACCAAACTGAAAGTAAGTGATCCCAAAACAGATTCGTCAAGAGATGGTTTGCCTCTTTATCCAGACCAAACGATTGATCCTAACCCATCACTCTCCAAAACAATCGCAAACCAAACTGCCAACCAAAGAACCACACTCGATTCCGGTGGTGTTTCCTTTGGATTTGTTTGGAAACAAGGAAAGTTCGAATCTCGAGGTGAAATTTCCTATGGAACAAACATAACATCCATTACTGCATCTGGTATTGCACCTTTCCAAACATCCACTTATGGTGAAACATTTTCAGATAGTCGTTTCGGATTTTTATCAGGCGGAGTTGCCAATGATGCAAAAACAAATACCAAACGAAAATTTGAATCACCTAAAGAAGTCAGTGGATTTCTTAGCCTGAATTATGAATTTACCAAACAATTTGGTTTAGGCCTACATGTTGGTATTTCTAAAATTACAAATCCAGAAGTACTTGTAGGAGCAGATTTTAATTCCCTTGCAACAAGTCGTTCCGATCAATTCCAATGGACTTCCAATCCTAAAATTATGGGGTCCATTCGGGAAAATTTGAATTATGGATTTCGGATGAATTATGATCCAGAAGAACGAATTCGTTTTTTCTTACAAACGGATGTATTTCGCACTTACTACAAAGATGTAGATCGTTACTCCGGTGTATCAGCACATATCGGAAGTTATGATCCTATTTCTCAAACTGGAGAATTACGGGATCCAGGGAACCAGTCAAGCCGTGCCAGTGCCGTTTCTGAATCGTTCATGATCCGACTCGGTGGATTATTTCGATTTGATACTTGAGTTTTTATTTTCTAACCATTTGAAAAGCATTTGTTTTAGATTTTCTTTTTGAATTGGTTTACTCAAATAATCATTCATACCCACTTCAAAACATTTTTCTTTTTCACCAGCTATGATTCCCGCTGTGACAGCAATAATGGGTATATTTTTCCCATTCTGAATTTTTCGAATTTCGATTGTTGCATCATAACCATTTTTAATCGGCATTTGGATATCCATCAGGATCAAATTGGGAGATTCGTTTTGAAAAACTTTGATTGCTTCCTCTCCATTTTCTGCTTCGAGAATCACCGCATCCTTTAGAATCCGTTTGATAAAATTTTTCATCAAACCCATATTCACAGCATTATCCTCAACCACCAAAATCTTTATTGTAAGATCTCTTGTATTGGAACCATAAAAATCTTCGGATTCACTCGTCGTCAAAATCGATTCTGTTTGTAAAATTGGATCATGCTCTGGTATACGCAAAGGAATCTCAAAATAAAATTCACTCCCTTCTCCAATTTCACTATTCAATTTTAACTTTGACTTCATCAAACTTAATAGTTGCCTACAAATCGCAAGACCAAGACCTGTCCCACCAAACTTTCGTGTTGTGGAAAAATCCTCCTGTGTAAATGAATCAAATATTTTCTTTTGGTTTTCTTTTGCGATTCCAATCCCTGTATCTTTTACAGAAATTCTAATTTTAACTACATTTTTTTCACTTGTTTCCAGACTAACAAGTTTACATTCGATATAACCCTTTTCCGTAAATTTAATTGCATTTCCAATCAAATTCAATAGAACCTGCCGCAAACGATTGGAATCAAACATTAAAGTTTGCGGAATGTTCTCATCCATGTACAAACGAATATCCAAACCTTTCATAATTGCTTGGATATCCATAATTTTAATCGCTTCTAGAACTAATTTTTTTAAATCATTGGCTTCTTCTGCTAATTGTAATTTTCCTGCTTCAGCCTTTGAAAAATCCAATATATCATTTACGATATTTAAAAGCGTATGAGCCGATTGTTTTACGATTTGTGCATATTCATTAAAAGAAGTATCAACCAATGTTTCAGCAAGTAAGTCCGAATAACCTATAATTCCATTCAGAGGAGTGCGAATCTCATGACTCATATTCGCTAAAAATTCTGATTTGGCATTGTAAGCATTTTCAGCCAAATCCTTAGCATGTTTTAACTCAAGTTTGGTTTCATAGGATTCTGTAATATCCCTTGTGAACATCAAAATACCACCAATTCCACCAGTGAGTAAACTCCAAGGTCGAATTTCCCATTGGATCACTTGGTCTTTATCCCAACCTGGAGGCCGCCAAATATCTTCATCCCTTTTTAAAATTTCACCTTTTAAACCACGAGAATGGATATTTTTCCATTCGTCTCCAATATTGGGAAAAATTTCATAATGGCATTTACCAATGATCTCTTCTTTAGTGAGGGGGATTTTATAATCATCAATCCACCTTTGGCTAAGAGCAACGTAACGCATCTCTTGGTCGAGCATTGCAACAGCTGCTGGAGCGTGTTCAACAAATGACCATAAAATAGCCGTTTGCGAAGCCAAAGCCATTTCCCATTTTTTTCTTTCGTTAATGTCTTGGATGATACCATAAATTTTTACAACACGGTTATCTTCATATTCTGCACGGCCAATGGTTCTAACCCATGTTTGGTTCCCTTTTGCAGTCACCATCTCCAACTCTAAATCATATTCCTTTCCAGTTTCCAAAAGTTCTTGTACGGCATTAGTAATTTTATTTCGACTTTCTTCACTATGATAAAATTGTAATCCTGTTTCTACGCTTGGAACAAAGTCATCACTGACTTCATGGATTCGTTTTGTTACATTGGTCCAATTGGCGTGGTTAGTTTTTAAATCTAAATCCCAACCTCCAATTTTTGCTAAATTTGCCATCTGGTCTAACAACCGTGAGATGGATCGAAGTTCCATTTCGGACTGGATGGAATCATTAATGTTTAAAATTTGATCCAAATAATAAATAGGATTTCCTAAATGATCACGAATAATGGATTTATTCAGTATTGCCCAAATGGTTTGGTTGTCTTTCGTTAAGTAACGTTTTTTAATTTGAAAACTTGGTATGAGCCCTCGATTTAATTTTTCTAAGTAAGCTAATTCCAATTCAAGATCATCTGGGTGTGTGAGATCCGATAATTTTTTTTCTTTTAACTCCTCCGCTTGGTAACCAAGCCATTCGCAAAAAATAGGATTTACTTCTATCATCTCACCATGTGGATTTGAGATATCCATTCCAATATTCGAATATCGAAAAGAGGATGTAAATAAATCTCTAGATATTTCTAAAGATTGTAAAATGGGAGGTAATAACTTTTCTTTTCCTTCTGAAAAAGAATCTAAGGCAAGTAAGATAAATTTTCTACCGAATTCATTAAATTCTTTTGTATGGAACCGAAATGGAAAACCAGCACTATTACTGGGATCAAAACAAATTCTACCTAAAATGGAATCTGTTATAGTTTTTTCGGAATGTATCTTGATGCCCGAGTGGGTTAGAAGACATTCCTCTGGAAAAGGTTGGTCGATAGTGAGACCCATTGATTTTGTTGCTACAGGGCTGGGATACACGATACCTACATTTGTATCCCAGACTAAATAGCCGAATGAAGCTTTCTCAAATACAAATTCACATAACTCTGGTTTGTTAGCGATGAATTTGACTGGACTTATCATATTTTATGTGCTAAACTTCATTTCTTAAAGATGACAACAAAGAGTCCACGCAGATCTCCAACTTGGTAATTGATTGCCAAATCATTCGGATAGAGTTTATTCAGGGTCGTTTTGGTTTCAGTTGACATTTCTTCTTTTTTTCCATGACAGGCAACACATTGTCCCATAAGTGGTATGGGAACATACACCTTCACATTTTCATGAGACGAGACAACTCGACTTGGAAATACACCTTCACTTGATTTCTGCTTTTGGATTTCCTTAAATACCAACACCTCCTCAGGGGAAAGAAGGTTATTCACATTGCGAGGCCTATCTGTTACACGTTTTAATATGACATGATTTGCTTTTCCCATGTTAGCGGTGAAACCTAGAGCATTTTGTTTGCAGAAGGGAATGGCAGAGGTAGTCCCACCTTCAGACAAAGCAGTCGAAAGTTTTTTTTGTAAATTGGATTTTGCTTCGTTTGTAATCTGAATTGCCAATGATTCATAATTGATAGTTTCTTTTTGGCAATTGTAAATAGGAATTGAGAAGAGGAGAAAAACTAACACGTTCCATCTGATCTGATTCATACGTATTTCCTTTTGTATTTAATTTGATTTGATGATTGGTAAGTTCACAATGAATTCTGTTTTCCCTGGATGGGACACAAATGATATGGTTCCATTTTGTTCCGTGATGATGGTTTTGCAAATGAATAGACCAAGTCCAATTCCTTCCCCCTTCTCCTTTGTTGTAAAAAAAGGTTGGAAGATATTTTTTTGTAAGTCGATTGGAATTCCAATTCCATTGTCGATGATTCTGATTTCTATCCTTTCTGAGTTATCAGTGGAAACTTTTACTTTGATTTCCCCTGTTTTAGGCTCAGTGGCTTGTATGGCATTAAAAATCAAATGGGACCAAACTAATTTCATAGATGCTTCATTCACATACGTCGAAAGTTGGTCATCGATTTCCGTAATCAGGAGTCGGTTCATTTCCCAATACTGATTGTATAAAATGAGTATATCACGAATTCCGACTCCGATCTTAACGAATGATTTTTCTTTGTCCGCATATGGTTTTGAAAATTGTTGGAAGGTTGAGATTACTTTTTCTGTACGATCAATTGCATTCGTAATGAGTAAACTTGCATTCTCCATGGTTTTGTATTTTAACCATAAAAAAATAAAATCCCAAGAAGTTTTGTCTTCTCCCGAAATCCCTTCAAAACTTTTATAATCAATACCGAGTTCGATACAACGATCTGCAAAATAAAAACGGTCTTGTCGTTCGAGAAAAGGAAATAGTTCGAGGATTACATCCAATTCCTCCCTTTTTTCTTTTTTGGTTCGGTGTTTCCAACGAATTTGTTTTTCCTTTTCATACCATAGTGGGTCTTTGTTTGTAAGATAATTTTGTTCTTCACTCAAAAGATAAGAAACCATCGATTTAATACCTGCAAGTGGGTTTTTAATTTCGTGAGCAACGTTCGATGCAAGGGACCCAAGAGTCACAAGACGATCATTTTGAATCAAACTTGTTTCCCTTTGGTTTAATTCTTCTGATAATTTTTGGTTATTGTTTTCTAATATATCGAGTAAAAAAGAAACCAATTTAACAATACAAACTGTCTTGGCAAATAGTAATATGACTTTTAGAATTTCCAAAACAAGGACAATTCGATTGGGTCCTTGTGGAGTGAGTTGGTACCCAATATCAATCTCCACACCTTGCCAATGAGCAACAAACATTCCACCTAAATACCCAACAATGACAACAATACCCATCACCATTGAAAATGTTCGGTGAAGAAAAAAGGAAATATAGAGTTGGAATAAAAAAAACAAAGTAAAAAATATTGAATTTTGGATGGGTAAGGCTTTTAACCCTTGTGGGTGCAAAACAATTGCAAAATAAAATCCAGCAAGTAAAACCAAGTAATCCACCACTAAAAAAAATATAATCGTTGGATTCGAAAGTTTATTCGCTCTTTCATTTTGTATGAACTTTTTCCCAAGGTAGGAACTAATTAAAAAATAAAAGGCACAAACGAGTGCGATAGAAAAAGGAGGTTTGCCAAAATTCAAAACTGAGGCTATTACTGCAATCCAAGCGATCACCATTCGGATTGAAATCAAAATCAATAGGCCTTTTGATTTCATCTGGTTTGCAAATTGCTCAAGTAAATTGGAAGAGGTAACCATAAGTTTTTTGGTCTGATCATTACATACGGTTAGATTTGGAAAATCAAGCATTTCTCTTGTAGAGCCGTTTGACATAGGAGGATTGTCCTAAAATCTTGGATTAGGTTCCATTCTATGAAACAAACAAAAATTGCAATTATAGGTGCAGGTGGGCTCACAGGCAAAGAACTCGTTGGATTACTGGCTCACCACCCACATTTCCAAGTCGTTCATATTACTTCCAACCAAGTAGATGGGAAACACATCCGTGAGGTTTTTCCAGACCTTTCCCACTTACCAGACTTAAGGTTCCAAAAACACGATGCACCAATTCCAGAGGATGCTCATATTGTCCTTGCAACTCCCAACGAAGTTTCCTTAGAAAAAGCACCCGAATTTTTAAAAGAAGGAAAGAAGGTTATCGATTTATCGGGAACATTTCGTCTCCACGACCAAAATCAATTTGAATCAGCATACAAATTCAAACACACAAAGTTTGAATGGATGGACAAAGTTGTGTTTGGTCTTCCAGAATTATTCCGTGAAAAAATTAAAAATGCAAACTTCATATCCAATCCAGGTTGTTTTGCAACTTCTGCGATACTTCCCATTGCTATTTTAGGAAATCTTAGAAAACAAATCCAAGGTCCTGTCATTGTGGATGCGAAATCAGGTGTAAGTGGCGCGGGAGGAAGGACTGAAGAAATTAAATATGCTTACACACATGTTTATGAAAATTTTAGAGCTTATAAAGTTTTGAGCCACCAACATGAACCAGAAATGGAAGAATATTCTTTTGTTGGATCAGATCCTAAAAAAATCCATTTTACTCCCCACTTACTCCCTGTTTACCGAGGAATATTGGCAACGATTTATATCACATTCGAAAACCCAGTCGATCCAAAAGAAGTAAAAGATAAAATCCAATCCGTAGCAGAAAAGGAAACCTTCATTCGATTTTACGAAACACCTGAAGAAATTGAAATCAGAAAGGTACAAAACACAAACTTCCTAGACATCGGATTTACCACAAAGGGAAATACGTTAGTACTCGTAACTGCACTTGACAATTTAGTGAAAGGAGCAGCAGGGCAAGCATTACAAAACCTGAATTTGATGTTTGGTTATCCGGAAACTTTAGGCCTTGTTACCATTTGACTCCAAACACACTCTGGTTACAGGAGCCTTTGAGGGAGAGGTAAATCTTTTAAAGAACCATCCTCAGTTTCCAAATGTAAGGGAGATGGGAATTGGAAATTTAGAACAGGCTGTCCAATTGTTTGCTTACTTAAACCAAAACCCACAGATCCAAAACATTGTGTTTTTAGGATCCTGTGGTGTTTACTCATGGAGTGAAACCAAACCAAATACGATTGTTTCACCAAACTCTGTATGTTCATGGGAACTCGGAGCAAGTTTAGGTTTTACAAAACAATTACCGCACACACCACAATCCTTTCCTCTCCAACCAGATCCGATGTTTGCCAGTGGCATTTGTAATGCCCCCACCTGTATCACACTCCATACAATGGATTCTCCACCCGAAGAAAATTGGAAGACACTCTCGTTTGAAAACCTAGAGTTATTTGGGCTCACAAAAGTGGCAAACAAGTTCAATATCCCTGTCACCGCCTATTTAGCTGTGACTAACACAGTAGGACCACAAGGTTCTATCGAATGGGCTAATCATTGGCGAGAACTCTCAAACCAGTTACAAGGTTATTTCCTTAAAGCCTAAAGTGCCTAAAATAACACGCGCTATTTGCCAAGCACATCTTTCACTGCTCGTTCTTCCATCACTCGTTTGATCCAATTTTCGACGGAATCCGGTGTATTTGTATCCATCATGTGGTTGTGTTCTATAAAAGGAGCATAAAGGATTTCCAAAAGTCCAAATTCATTCCCAAACAAATATTGGGCTTTGGATAGGATGGAATCAATGATCTCCAAATGCCTTCCGATTCGTTTGGAGGAATCTTTCATTCGTTTTGGTTCCCATTTTTCTTCTGGGACAAATTTTTTAGAGAAGTAAA
The DNA here is from genome assembly GCA_016742255.1 of Leptospira sp. Lineage (GTDB taxonomy): Bacteria > Spirochaetota > Leptospiria > Leptospirales > Leptospiraceae > Leptospira_A > Leptospira_A paudalimensis. The sequence goes on along the minus strand of JACVCB010000048.1, from coordinate 496 downwards.
CCACACTATTTGGAAAACAATACTCTGATTCACATTGGTTCAACATCTGGTAAAGGATTGCTCTTTTTTGTAAATCAAGCGGGAAAAGTGGATTCGAAAACTGATGTTTCTCTTCTAAATAACGAATGATAGCCGAGGATTCAGAAAGTAAAAACTCACCATCTTTTAATACGGGAACTTTTCCATAAGGATTGATGCTTAGAAATGGTTTTTTCCGATTTTCCAATTTGTCTAAAGCCACGTGGATGGTTTCGTATTCCAAATTTCGATACTTCATATAGATATGAACTCGTTTGCTATAAGTGGAATTTGGATGGGAATAGAGACTGTACATAGTTACCTCAATGGTTTCAATTCAGCTAGTAAACTCAAATTAAAGATAATTTCAATAAGGAAACCAAAAGATCCCTTCTCGTTTTAATTTTTCGATGGCATAACGACCGTTCATTCCCGCTTTTTAATCGCAGTTAATCTCAATCCTTCCACCTTTCCCTTC
>JACVCB010000047.1 GCA_016742255.1 Leptospira sp. | reverse complement strand
ACATATGAGTGAGCCCACGAACAGGGCTTAGCCGTTCCTCATCCAATGGATCGGAACTTTCTTCTAAAGAAAATACTGCTTCATCCGCAGTGGGAACAATCATCCTTCGAATGGGACAGTTTGGGTCAGAGGGATCAGATAAAGATAGATAATAAGGAGTGGTTGAAACAAGTAATCGGATGGTTTGTTGGATCCCAATCCGTTCTGATTCAGTGAGTAAAAAATAACGAGAAAGTTCCTCCCCTTTCACTCGGTTTTGCAACTGTGATGTGGGATCAGTCCAAATTGTCCTGGAAAACAATTCTTCTCTGGCCCGAAGAACTTCTGATAAACTGTTTTGCACGAGCATAAGATTTTATTCCTTACTTGCCAACAGACCACCAAATTCTTTTCTGGTGGTAATGCAAGAAAACCGCTTGGGGGAAATCCGTATGGTCGCCTTCGATGTCGACGGGACCTTATTTTCCTCAGAATCCATAATCTTTAAGACGTATGTGCAGGCAATCGAAGAGTTTGCAAAGAAAACGGGAAAAATTACGTCCCTGCCCACACACGATCAGATCATCAATGAAATTGGAAAACCAGTGCGGACTATTTTTGCAAACCTTCTCCCTTCCTTACCAGAATCCGAACGAGATTCGATTTCAGCCAGGGTTTTAGATTTACTATGTGATTCCATCCGCAGTGGTGGTGGGGATTTTTACGCTGGTGTAGGTTCTACCATTCATTATCTCAAAGAAAAAGGCTATACCATCACTTGCGCATCTAATGGTCGAAAACCTTATATTGAAACCGTTCTCGATACAGCAGGCGTATTACAATACTTCGAACCGATTGTTGTGATCAACCAAGAGACCATCCACACCAAAGGTGAAATTTTAGCAGAGTATGTACGCAAATACAGTTTAGAACCAAATTCCATTGCAATGATTGGAGATCGGTTCAGTGACTGGGAGGCGGCAAGGCAAAATGGATGCCCTTTTGGTTTTTGCACCTATGGTCATGGAGTTCCAGGCGAAATCCCAGATTTTGATTGGAAATTCGACGATTTAACGAATTTAAAACAATTTTTTTAAATTCGAAAATCAATACAATTCCGACATTGATAGTGTGGCGGTACATCCCCAAATCCAAGAAGACAAATGGAAATCATTACGCTATTTCCTTGGCGGGATCTTCTTTGTACTCGTTCTCATTGAAAAGTCTATGGGCTTTGATCCGAAAGTTTCAGGAAATTTTTTTCCGAAACAAGGTTTTCGTAATATCGGAAAACAAACAGAAAAAACAAAATTTGCCGAACCAGTGGACCCTTTCCAAAGTGAAACCTTTGAAGATGATTTAAATTGGGAAGAAGAAGTCTTCAACCATTCCTACCCCACAAATACAAAGTCTACCAAACCAACAAAGGTAGTCGATGAAACCATTCCCGAAATCACTCTGCCAGAAGACAGGTTCCCTGGTGCAGGAAAAAGAATCAGTGCTGAACCTGGTTACCTTCCTGTGTACTTTCTCAAGTTTTATGGTTCTGGTAAAAATAGCCAATCCCAACTTGTAAAACTCACCCGCGAATTTCCTGGCGGGGATCCAATTGTATTTTTATTCCAAGAACTCACTAAAGGCCCCACAGCAACAGAAAAAACGAAAGGTGTGCTTTCTGCACTTACCAAAAAAATCCGAATGGAACCAAACTATCGTTTGGAGAATGGGATTTTACACATTTCCATTTCGGAAGAATTGAGTTCTGGTGGCAGTATGGAAATCTTAAAAGACCGATTGGACCAAATTACTTTTACCTATGTAGGGAATTTCGGAATCCAAGGAGTTGTACTATATTCAAATGGAGAGAGGATCCGCAGTTTGGGTAGTGATGGTATGTCCTTACCTGATGTTTTAGCAAAAACACAACGAAAAGTGATTTTGTTCTAACCCACTAAATGGTTTACAACGAAACGACAAACTGTATTCTCAAGATTGGTTTCCACCATGCGTAGGTATACATTCAAACGATACGGTTTTGTTTTGCGTAAATTATTTTTACGCCCCTACCACCCAGACTTTATCTCCACAAATTTAGATGATATTGCTTCTTCCTTACAAATATTCAGTGTGATGACTGCGGTCACATCCATCATCTCATTACTCTTTGTGGACTCACTTGTGAGAACAAAGGAAGCTAGTTTTTGGATCGCTTTTTTTAGAATTTCATCCCTTGCAATTTGTTTTTCCGTTTACCTCTTAGCAAAAAGAGGAATCAAACGATACCAAAAACAAATCCTAGGAATCACAAGTCTTGTTCTCATTGGACTTGTAACTCTTTATATCCCGATGATGGTTTTTGATAATCCTAACCATGCTTATTATTTATTCGGTTCAGCAATTGTGATTGCCGGAGCTTCCATCTTACTCTGGTTAGAACCAATTCGAATTTGTATCCTCTCTTTGATTTATATTTCCATTTTTATCCCTCTTCATTTAAATTTTTCCCGCATCCAAGGATTTGATAGGTATTTTTTCTACCAAGATGTACTCATTGTTTCCTTTTTGTTAGCCTTCGGGATTGTTGCAAACTTTCTCATCAATTACTGGAGATTTGAAGAGTATCGGGTCAAAGAAAAACTCCACATAACAGTGGGTAAACTCCTTCGTATCAACCAGAAAATTGAAGATTTGTCTCGTGTAGATTCGATGACAGAACTTTTTAACAGAAGGCATCTATTAGAACAATTTGATCTGTATAAAAAAAGATCACACCGTGAAGGATTTGTGATTGGTCTTGTGATATTGGATTTGGACAAACTTAAAACCATTAACGATCGTTATGGACACAAACAAGGTGACATTGCTATCCAAGCTTTTGCCAAAACGTTAAAATCCAGAACTCGTATTACAGACATTGCCGCAAGGATTGGGGGAGATGAGTTTTGTTTGTTAGTTTCTCCCATCGATAAAGAGGGACTCCATACCTTAACAGAATCCATTCGGGAAAAAATGGAAGAATTACAAATTCCCATCTACAACGACCCGAACGAATCTCTCACCCTAACTGTTTCCATTGGTGGAACTCTATTCCATCCAGAAGATGATCCCAGTTTTGATGAACTCTACCATAAAATTGATACGGCTCTTTACACCTCCAAAAATGAAGGCCGAAACCGAATCACACTCCTAGAAATGTAAAAAAATGATCGACGGAATTAGGATTCGAATCAAGCCTTACAAATGAGACTGATTCTCAGTTTATGTCCATTACGGATAAGGTGTAAAACTTAGGAGATGGGGAAAGATCCCCATCTTTTTTTTTAAACTAAGTTGGTATCCTTACATTCGTCTACGGTGTTGGAACTTCAAATCCGACTGAATTCATACAAGTTCTAGTGGAGAACTGACGTCTTCATAATCGAGGTTTCTGCGGACAGGACGAAATCCCCCTTCTTGCAAAAACTTCCTCGCTTCCTTTTCTGTTTTTAATCCAAACGACCTGAGGACATTTTCTTCGATCACAACTGAGGAGATATCATCCGCTCCCGAATACAACGCAAGTTGGCCCACACCTTTACCAAGAACCATTACGGATGTTTCGATATGAGGAATATTATCGAGGAAGATTCTGCAAATTCCGAGAACTTTTAGGTATTCGTGTGTCGGAACAGGTCTTACCTTAAATCGTTTGGTCTGTGGTTGGAAGGTCCAAGGGATAAAGGACAAAAATCCACCAGTTCTGTCTTGTAAATCACGTACCACTTGCAAATGTTCGATGACTTCCTCTTTTGTTTCTTCCGAACCAAAAACAATATTGGCAGAGCCTCTCAGACCCACTTCATGACAGGTTTCCATCGCTCGAACCCATTCCGCTACTGAGGCTTTTTTCGGAGAGATGATTTGCCGCATCCTTTCCGTAAGGATTTCTGCACCGGCCCCAGGAACAGAGTCAAGGCCAGCATCTTTTAGGATTTGTAATACTTCTCGCAACGGTTTTCCCGTTATGGTTTCTAAATTGATCACTTCTACAGGTGAAAACGCACGGATATGCATCTTCGGGTATTTTGCCTTCACGGTTCGGATCACATCCAGGTAATAATCAAAGGGAAGTTCTGGATAAACCCCTCCTTGTAAAAACATTTGGTCAGCGCCTTCTTCGACTGCGTAGTCCATCTTTTGTAAGATGTCCTCTTTGGAGAGAACGTAACCTTTTCCATTTCCAATTTCATCCATAAAGGAACAAAAACTGCACTCTACATTGCAATAATTGGTATAATTCACCACCCGAAACATGGTATAACTGGCTTCCGTATGGGGCCTAACCTTCTCCCGAAGGTACCGAGCTACCATCTGGATTTTTAGAAAGTCTCCTTCCTTGTACAATACGAGAGCCTCACTGGGAGAGATTCGTTTGCCATCCACTGCTTTGAGTAGGACAACATCGGCTGGGTCATTTGGGTTCAGGGAAAAAGAGGACAAGTTCATATCTCTACCTACTTGGACAGGAAATCTTCTGACATATCCCTGTAAAAACCGAATTTTCCTGGACATTGATTTTTCTATAGAAATCCTAGGAAATACCAAACACCTTAAGGGCATAAATATAAATGGATATCGGAAGAATTCTCTTTCACCTATTATTCACAGCTTTTTTCGTCGTGGCAAACGTAGTGTTTGTCCGCGCTATCCTTTACAGGCTCGGATTGATCTTCAACGGTCGTCCTGCATTTTTTAATGAAGATGCAAAAAAGAACCTAAACATCGGATTCCGTTTAAAAAGTTTTTTCGTAAACGTAATCTTACAAAAAAAGAACTTCCGTGAACCAGTACGTGGGATCATGCACGCGTTTGTTTTTTATGGATTTATTGTTTATACAATCCATACAACAAGCCAAATGATCGCAGGAGTATTCGGATATGCAATGGAAGATCCTTACCAATTTGCACTTCCTAATTTCCTATTTGGTGAAGCAGCTAACCATATTTACGAACAAGCAGTCAACTACGTATCCATTTTAGTGTTAACTGGTCTTGGGTTTTTTGCTTGGAGACGTTGGATCAAAAAAGCCAAAGGTCTTGATGTTCACTCACCTGCTTCTGCCATCGTGATCAGTATGATTGCCACTCTTATGGTCACCACCTTACTTGGAAATGGTGCCAAAACGGTTGCAGCAACTTATTATACACATGCTGGATTCATTGATGGTGCGATTGGAAAACTTTGGGAATCAGTGGGAGTGGCAAACTCTTCTGCAGATATCGTTTTCCAAATCATGTGGTGGGGTCACATCATCACTGTATTCTCTTTTATGTTGTATGTTCCTACCTCGAAACATGCTCACTTAATTTTTGCTCCATTTAACTACTTCCTAGCAACTGACACTCCAAAAGGACAACTTTCAAAACTTCATTTGGATGATGAAAATGCAGTTTGGGGATCCAACCGAGTGGAAGACTTCCCTTGGCCAAACCTACTCGACGGTATGTCGTGTATTGAATGTGGTCGTTGCCAAGTGGAATGCCCTGCCAACAGGACTGGAAAAGTACTAAATCCAAAAGCCATCATCGTGGAACTCAAACACCAGATGTTGGAAAAAATGCCGGAAGTGGCAGCTGCACGTGCTGGTAAAACTCCAGAAGAAGCAGCGGAAGCAGTTGCAGTGCTTGATACTGGAGTGATCAACTCACACGAAGGCCTCAGTGAAGAAGCTCTTTGGGGATGTACAACTTGTTATGCGTGCGTAGAAGCATGCCCTGTTGGAAACAACCAAGTAAATGCTATCATTGAAATGCGCCGTCACTTAGTTCTTGCAGAATCCAAAATGAGTCCAGAACTCCAAAAAGCATTCACTAACATGGAAAACAATTCCAATCCATGGGGTGTTGGTGCACACACTCGTGCTGACTGGGCTGAGGGGCTTGGTGTAAAAGTTCTATCGGAAGCAGAAGACAAAAACGTAGATGTACTCTATTGGGTAGGTTGCGCGGGTGCTTTTGATGAAAGAAACAAAAAGATCTCTCGTGACTTCGTAAAAATCATGCAAAAAGCAGATGTTAACTTTGGTATCCTTGGAACAGAAGAAGGATGTTCGGGAGACTCTGCTCGCCGTGGTGGTAACGAATATCTCTACCAAACACTAGCACAAACAAACGTGGATACGATCAACGGATACGGTATCAAAAAAATCGTAACTGCTTGTCCACATTGTTATAACACCATCAAAAACGAATACCCACAATTTGGTGGAAACTTCGAAGTCATCCACCACTCGGAATACATCAACCAACTTTCCAAAGAAGGTAAAATCGATGTAAAAGTGGCTGATGATGCAAACACTGGAAAGTATACTTACCATGACTCATGTTACATCGGACGTTATAACAATAATTACGATAACCCTCGTGATGTTGTGAAAAAAGTTTCCGGTGGAAAAATTGAAGAAGCAGTCGACCATCACTCCAAAGGACTTTGTTGTGGTGCGGGTGGTGCACAGTACTGGATGGAAGAACACGTGGATGAATCCAACCCAGAAAGTATGCGTGTCAATAGCAAACGTACAGGTCAACTCCTCGATACAGGTGCTACTACCATCGCTACTGCTTGTCCATTCTGTATCACAATGATTACAGATGGTGTCAAAGCTGCGGAAAAAATTGATTCCGTAAAAGTAAAAGACATTGCGGAACTAGTCGCAGAAAACATCGACTAACAATTAAAAAGGGGAATTAGATGAAAAGAATCCATTTCCCCTTTTTTCGGTTCTTCATAAGTCCAAAAAAGTGTAACACCAGTTACTCTTTTTTGGATTTTTTATTTCTCAGCAATTTATCAAAACTTTGTGTTATCATCCATTATTTATTCATTTTTAGTCTTCTTTTTTCCATCTCACAAACCTTTGCTGATTCTAAAAAACAAACCATCCAACCGAACCCAGATGATGGAATCACCATCATTGTAGAAAAAGGACAAACATTAAGTATCATTTCCAAAACTTATTTGGATGATCCTAGGAAATGGAAAGAACTTCTAAAATCCAATCAAATTGATAACCCAAATCTTATCATTCCAGGAATGAAGTTATGGATTCCAAAAAGTTTGGGGAAAAAACCGCTTGCCGACTTACAACGGTTTACTGGAACTACAGAAGTTTTAAAAATCTCACAAAAACAAAATGATTGGGCAAAGGCAAAAAATGGTGAGGGACTGTATGCAAAAGATGAAGTGAGAACACTCAAAGAATCGGAAGCTCAGTTTGTTTTTTTATCTGGATCTCGCTTCGAAATCACTGAAAACAGCCACGTCATTATGGAACGTGGGAAGTCAGAAACTGAACCGGATGAAATTTTTTTAAGACAAGGTCGAATCCGTTCTTTGATTCCTAAAACCTCAAATCCTAACCAAAAGATGTTTTTACTCAAAACTGAATCTGCTGAATCTGTTGTCAAAGGAACTGATTTTCTAACGGAAGTGGATCCGAATGGAAATACCACTCTCAGTTGTTACGAAGGAAGTGTTGCAGTCACCGCAGAAAAAGTAACAGTGCTTGTTAACTCAGGGTATGCAACGTATGTCGAAAAGGGAAAACCACCTGAAAAACCATTCCCAGTTCCCGATCCTCCAATTCCAGAAAACAAATGAATTTCGGTTTTTTAAGGATCAAATCCACTCGCATCCGTATCCTACTATTCTTTTTATGTTTCACATGCCATTTTCAATTACAGGCAAAACAGATCCAATTCTCACTGGTTCCAGATCGCGAAGACATCATTCAATATGAAATAGAACTTTGGAAAACCGAGGAACTGGGTGAAGAAATTCCTTTTCGAGTATTGGCAAATCCAGGACCCATAAGTTTATTCATTCCAGATGGATATGAATTTTTCCGCATCAGAGCAATCGCCAAACGAAAAGTAAGAGGGTTTTGGACCGAGATGTACAAGGTGGCATTGTTTGGGAAAAAACCAAAACCTATTACCAAACCGATTGCAAAAATTCCAGTGAAAACGGATGTCCTCGTTCCCATTGAGTCAAGGGAAGGAAAACCTGAGTTATTTCTCACAACCAATCAAATTACAATTGTTCCTACTTCTGTAGAGAAAAAGATTCGAATCCAATACAGAATCAATGGTGGTCCTTGGCAATCGACAACATCTCCCCTCTTAAATTTCTCAAAAGATGGCAATTACCGATTGGAATACAAAGTGACAAATGAACTTGGAATTTCCGATGGAATGCAAGTTTGGGAATTTAAAGTTGATACAAAACCACCTATCACAACGATTTCTTTTTTAGATCCACCATTCCAAAAAAAGGGAACCACCTTTATCTCTTCGAAAAATGGATTATTACTCCATTCTTCTGATGAAGGATCTGGTCTTTCTAACATTCGTTACAGAACCTCTTGTGGTGATGACCAAGTTTCCGATTACAATGTATGGTTAGAGTCCTCTTGGATGGAAATCCTTTCTGGTTGTGATAAAAATATCCTCTTAGAAATCAGTGCTGTCGACCGATTAGGGAATGAAGAAGTCCCAAAACAAATTATCATTCAAACTCAAAAAAAGGCAAAGTAAATGGAGACTCTCCTCAATCGGGTACAGAGTTTCGTTTCGAATTTTATTTATGTCATCCGTTCATTATCCTTTTTTAAACTCTTTTTATCCTTAGTTTTGTTCATCTTACTTCCTTATGCTCTACTCATTGGAAGGATGATTTATGTGGAATACAAAGAAGCATTGGATTGGAACCAAAGGTTCCAATTAATTCGCATTCAACTCTTGGCGATCGACATAGAAAATCAAATTCGGAATCAAATTCAAAATGAATTTTCGAACCCGACAGGAGATTTAATCCCAATCAAAGGATCTTCGGATTTAAAACTGCTTTGTTCAAATCATTTATCCTCCATCCAAAACCATACTACCTTCCAGTTGATTTCTTGTTCTCATTCAGATAAATTTACTTCTTATTTTTTAATCACAGATGAAAAGGGAAAATATCTATATCCTACTGTATTCATTGAAGAAGCATTACTCGATTCACCTTTTAGTGATCCAAATGAAGGATTATTTTTATTAAATCAAAATGGAAATTTTGGAATTTCAGGATTTATTGAAGATAATTTCTTGGTGTCTGAAGAGTGGAAAGAAAAAGCAAAATCTTCCTTACAATCAAATTCCAATTTACCTACGTTAAAAGAAGTCGAAAAAGATGATTTAGGTTTTTTTCTAGTTGGTGTTCCTCTTTATGGACTTCCCATCCACCTATTCGTTGTCAGCCCCATTAATCTAGTATTACAACCAATTATCTCCTCTTTAAAGACTAATATCTCAACCTTGGTGGGAATATTATTCTTCACATTTCTTTTTTCCATTTTCATTTCTTTGAGAGAAATTGAATCCAAACAAAAACTAAAGTTGATCCTAAACGAATACCCACATGCGGCAATTCTTTACAACTCCTTAGGAAATGTAATTCTCGAAAACCCATTCATTGAAGATAAACTAAAAGTATCTGATGTGTATATTTACCAAGAACCTCTAGTAATTTGGTTAAAAACAGAAGTATCAGAATTTTTAAGAGAAATCAAAGAACAAAATGATCGTACACAAGAATTACGAAAAGAGGAATTAGAGGTATTTATCAGTGATGGTACCACCTTACTTCTGGAAATCACCTACCAAATTTGGTTCTTAGAACAAAACAATCAATTCGCAAGTGGTGCATTGATACTAATACAAAATATAACAAAAAAAAGATTAGAATTTGAAAGAGAGATGGAATATGCAAAGGATTTGCAAAAAAAATACCTGCCATCTCGGATTCATATTTTCCCCAAATTAGATTATGAGATTCTTTATAGACCTCTTATCCAAGTTGGTGGTGATTATTATGATTATATAAATTTAGGAGACAATCGATATATTTTTGCTTTAGGAGATGTAATTGGACATGGAGTAAAGGCAGCCATGATGATGACAGTACTCAAAGTATTGTTCCATCAAATTGCAAAAACAGAAACAGATCCCAAAAATATTTTATTAAAAATGAATGAAGGTGTAAGCACTCATTTCCCTGACCCATACGCATTTGTTCCATTTTTGTTCTTACTTTTTGATTTGAATCTAAATAAAGTATATTATGGAAACGCAGGCCATCCAGGTATGCTCCACTATAGCGATGGTCAATTCCATTGTTATGAAAAATTAAACCCCATGTTCGGAATGATACCTAAACTCGATCCCAAAATATTGGAATTTCCCATCCTGACAGGGGATCGATTTTATTTATTCACTGATGGTTTAAAAGATGTGGAGAATAAAAATCAAGAAAAATTGTGGGAAGCGGAATTACTCAAATTCTTTGGACAAATGACAACAAACCACATGTCATTCGTCAAACAAGAATTAGATTTTAAAATTAGATCTTACTCGGAAGGAAAAGAATTATTAGATGATATCACTTGGATTGGAATTGATATCATCTAATTAATTTTCTAGTGGTGGATTGTCTAACAACTCAATCCCTTCATTATTTTTATGGAAATAATTCATATCCCATTCTGTATCAAACAATAAAGCCATATTCCCAAATAAATCTTCTACCAAATTTGCATTTGATGGTATTTTAGGTCGGTCTTCTTTTTTTACCCAACGAGAAATTCCATAAGGGAGAATGTTGATTGATGTGTCGGCACCGTATTCATCCTTCAATCTTCTTTGGAACACTTCGAACTGTAATTTCCCCATGGCTCCAATAATTGGAACACCACCACCTATCGTTCGTGATGTGAATAGATGTAAAATTCCTTCTTCTGCTAATTGGTCCAAACCCTTTTTGAAAGACTTTAATTGTAAGGTATCTTTACAGGATATGGTTGCAAATAGTTCTGGAGCAAAACTAGGAAGAGGTCTAAGAGGCGGTGTATTTCCTGTCGAAAGTACATCACCAATTTTATAGGTTCCTGGATTTACGAGTCCAATGATGTCACCAGGATAGGCTAAATCAACTGTGTTTCTGTCTTGCCCAAAAAATGCGAAACTTGAAGACAATTTCACTGGTTTGTCTAAACGGTTATGATTTACGTTTAATCCACGTTCAAAAACACCAGAACAAATTCGTAAAAAAGCAATTCGGTCACGATGCGCCTTATTCATGTTTGCTTGCACTTTGAACACAAAGGCACTAAAAGGAGCATTCACAGGATCTAAGTAATTTCCATCCCGTAGTGGGATGTGGTCAGGTCCTGGAGCTAATTCCAAAAATTTATTTAAGAATAACTCAATCCCAAAATTGTTCACTGCGGATCCAAAATACACTGGAGTTTCGTTTCCAAGTAAAAAAGAATTTTTGTCCACTTGGCCAATGCCATTTTCCACAAGGTCAATTTGTTCACGGAAAGCCTTTACAATTTCCTCATCGAACTGTTCGTCGAGGCTCGGATCATTGGGTCCAGCCATCCGAAAACCAGCCTTCTGTTTACCACCAGGAGTTCGATCAAAAAGATACAACTGTGTATCTCTCAAATCATAAACTCCCTTAAAATCAAAACCTGTTCCAAGAGGCCAAACATCCGGAACTGCTTTGATGCCGAGTACCTTTTCGATTTCATCTAATAGAGCGTATAAATCCTTTGTGGGTCTGTCCATTTTGTTGATGAAGGTGATGATGGGAATGCCACGGTCACGGCAAACTCGGAATAACTTGATGGTTTGTGGTTCGACCCCTTTTCCGGCATCTAACACCATAACAGCGGTATCGGCTGCCATTAGGGTCCTGTAGGTATCCTCGGAAAAGTCTTCATGGCCTGGTGTGTCTAATAAATTGAGAATATGACCCTTGTATTCAAATTGTAAGGCTGCGGAAGTGATGGAGATTCCCCTTTCTTTTTCCATTGCCATCCAGTCTGAAGTGGCGGATTTCCCTTCTTTTTTCGCCTTCACAGCCCCTGCGAGTTGGATGGCACCTCCGTAGAGGAGTAATTTCTCAGTGAGGGTAGTTTTTCCCGCGTCGGGGTGAGCAATGATCGCGAAGGTTTTCCGACGATTGACTTCTTTTTCGATGGTATCAGGGGACATAATGACTATTCCATATTGCCTAAATTGGCGATTCTGTCGAGAATAAAGAATGGTTCCTTTGCCCTTTCTCTGAGGAAGGGGTTGACTTCAATATTATGTCCCATTATAATGGGGGACAGGGGGGAAGTTTTTTGCGAAAGTTTGTATCCGTCATCTTTCTTTTGGTCTGCACCCAAATCTTTCCTCTAGACTTTCCCAATTTTTCCTTAGGGGAAGAGAATGCCAAGGAAGAATTCAAACGTGGCCTTACCTATAAAAATTTAAGAGAATATTCTGCTGCAAAAGAACGTTTCCAAAAAGCAGTCAATTTAAAAAAGGATTTTCATCTTGCCCGTTTAGAACTTGCGAATAACTACTATTTGTTAGGTGAATGGGAAGAAGCATTAGATGAATTAGAAATTTTAGCCACCAAAGCAAAAAATGACCTACTCATTACAAATAAAATTGAAACACTTCGATTAGCAATCGCAGGTGGTGTGACTGAAAAAGAGAAAATCTACTTTAAAACCATCGAAGGTGATTCCATTCGTGGTTATCGTTTTCGAAATCCAGTTGATATCACATTTGATGAAGATGGAAACTTTTATGTAGCTGGTTTTGATACATCCAATGTAATCAAATTTAATGCACAAGGAACTCCAATCTCTAACTGGAGAGGTGGTATCACTAGAAAACTGGAAAGACCCGTTTCACTCGTTTACCAAAACCAAAAAATCTATATAGCCGATTTTGCTAGGGATGAAGTTTTAATTTTTGATTTAAATGGAACTTATTTGGCAACCATTGGTGGACCAGGAAAAAATCCAGGCCAATTCCGAGGGCCTTCTTCCATTTGTTTTGATCCATTAGGAAATTTATATGTTGCTGATTCTGGAAATGGTCGCATCCAAAAATTTAATGCGAACGGACAATTTGTATTAGAAATCCTTGGGATTGGCAATTCCAAACTTGTGAACCCTTCTGGGATCACGATTGAGAATCAGAAAATTTATGTGGTCGATAAAGATAAATTGAAAGTTTTTGTGTTTGATGGTGATGGCAATACCATTGAAACCATTTCCAAATCAGAATGGAAAAAACCTCGAAAGATTCGAATTTTAGATAACCAAATTTTCTTAACTGATGAATTAACTGGAATCTGGACCTATTCTATGTTAAACGGAGATTGGAGACAACTTCCCAAATTTAGAGATAAAAATGGTATTTATCGAGTTTTATATCGGCCATTTGCAACAAATATGGATTCCACAGGAAGTTTGTATTTCGTAGATTTTGGTAAACATAGAATTGATATTTTTTCCCATAAAAATAATTTACTATCAAATCTTGATTTAAAAATCGAATCAATCGATACTTCTGATTTTCCAAACATCCATATTTACACTCGAGTTAAAAATAGAGGCGGGAAGGAGTTGATAGGAATTGATAGATTAAGTTTTCGAATATTCGAAAATGATAATATGACTCCCCTCTTTTCTTTAGCTAACAAAAATAAAATTAATGAAAAAATGAACATCGCGATTGTTTATGAAAATAGCGAAAGTTTAAAAAAAGGAAAAACAAATTTAGAGGATGGTTTATTTCCTCTTTTTCGATCGTTACATGATACAGATCATATAACACTTTACCGAGCTGGAAAAGATAGCCAATTGATATTACCAGATACTGTTTCTCTTAGGGATATTCTTGCCAAAATTCGAGATAGCCAAGCTGAGGAAAAATTCAATTTTGGCAAAGCAAGTATTGCTGCCATTAAAAAACTATCAATGGAAACGGGACCAAAAATCCTTGTGTATTTGGTTTCGAAAGAAGCAAAAGAGGAAAGTTTTTTACAATACCAAAAATCTAGAATTGTATCCTATGCGAAGGCACATTCAATTCCCATTTATGTATTAACAACTAATTCGAACCCTTCGCATGAGGAGTCTTGGTCTGATTTAACAGGTCCAAGTAATGGAAAGTATATCTTTTTAGATGGTGAAGGGGACGAAAGAGATTTATACAAACTTTTCAGATCTCATTTAGACTACCGTTATATTCTTTCTTATAAAACAGATACCAATCCTGAACTCATCAATCGCTATATTAAAATTGGCATTGGTGTTGATCATAGAGGTGTAAAAGGAAGGGATGAAGGAGGTTATTTTGTTCCAGAACCTCGATAAACATACCAAAAAATACTTTGTAGCTGGGATTCTATTTTTTTTCACACAATTTGTTTTTGCAGAACCTAGTGCATTGGAAGACATTGCAGAAGCTAAAATTTTCCAATCAAACAATAATTGTAGAAAAGCCATTCCACTTTACCAATCTGCCTTACAAAAAAACAGAAATTCTATCGATGCAAAGTTAGGAATCGCTGATTGTAGTTTTTTATTGGGATCTTATAAAGAAAGTAAAAAGTTTTACTTAGATATTTTACAAAGAGATTCCAAATACATACCAGCAGTCACAGGTTTGTCTGAAATTTATTTATTAGATTCTGAGTTTAAATCGATTTATGATTTAATCCAACCCCTACTCACCGAATTCCCGAATCACACGGGACTAAGGATCACAGAAGCAAAAACACTTTTAAAACAAGGCAAAACAGATTCTGCTCTTTATAAAATCAAAACACTATCAGATAAAATAGGAGAACCTTCTGATTTATTAAGAATGTTAGCTGAGTTGTATTTTTCAAAAA
>JACVCB010000046.1 GCA_016742255.1 Leptospira sp. | reverse complement strand
AGGCTACACAGCCTATGAGAACGAAAGGAAATGGAAAGGAAAAATTTAAGGATAACTCAGATTTATTTGAGAAGGATCAAAATGTTTCTCTAAGGAAGGGACCATTACGTTTATGATCTCATCTGTTTCTTCATTTGAATACGAAACAATTTTGTCTTTTTTTTCAAATGGATGAAATAAAATGGAAGAGTCCTTTCGTTTGTCAGTGATCTGTTTTAAAAAATCGAGATTCATACGAAACCCTCCCACACTGAGTTCACTGATCCCTTCTGGATTTAGTTCTTTCCCTAATGTTTCGGCTAACGATTGGTAATGGAATTTCCAATCAGGAATTCTAAGGACTGGATCAATACAAACTCTTACTTTCCATCCAGCTTCGATTGTTTTTTGCATCGTTTTGATCCTAGCTTGTAACGAGGGAGTTCCATGTTCAATCGTATCGATGACAATTTGCGGGCTGATTGTCCATGCAAGGATGATGTTTGGGTTTGGTGTTAGATGGGCAATAGATTGAAAATTTGTAGATTTTGTTCGGATTTCCAGGGTTAAATTTGGTTCCGTTGAAGCAAATTGGATCCAACTTTTTGTTGCAGGGAAAAATGATTCCAATGCCAACAAATCTGTGTCATACGAAAGTGCCAAATACAAAGATCCATTGATATCCAAGAACTTTTTTGTTTTAGTAAAAAAATCTTCCCAATTCACAAATAACACGAGATTTGCGGAAGGAAACATTCCTTGTAAGTAACAATACTCACAATCATAAATACAATTGAGTGCTAAAGTATTATAGTAAAAATGTTTGTGAGAAAAGTTAGGTGAAAAGTCACTTCCTGGGTATAAAAAATGATCTTTTTTTTCGGCTAATACCAGTTTGGGTGATTGTTTTTGGATTCGAAAGTTTTGTGAATTACGATTAAAACTGTCCTTATAATGCCGAATGGGAATTTTGATCGCATTTGGAAATTTGGATAGGATTTCCTGGGTTCGAAAGTGATCAGCTACTGTTTCCTCAATATAAATATGTGAAAATGATTTAAACATGGAGTTGTTTTTTCCAATCCTCCACAAATGTTTTCACTTCCGATTTCGATTTGATTTTTGGAACCATTTCTAAGTTGGGCAGTGGAATGTTTGTGTTTGGATAACGCAAAAAATAAAATCGTAATGATTTTTTAAGATCATGTTTCATGGTTTCTGTTAGGCGTAGTTCTTTCACTTCTTTCCAAATGTCTGGCCAAATTTTTGATTCAAATGGATCATCCGTCACCCAAGGAAGAGGGTTAGTCCATTCAAAGAATAATGGCTCCATCACATTTGCTAATATGGATTCGACAGTTTCTGGTTTGCAAAAATTCCCTTCTAAATGATCAGAGATGACTTTCCCAATCGATATGTTTTCCAATGGAAAATAAAGGGATGCCGCTTCAAAAAATCCAGATCCTTCCATATCAACAAGTGATACCGATTGTAAATCCGTTTCGCTTAAGATTTGGAACTGGTTCGCTGTTGTGGTTTTGGCAATGGGACGATCAAAGGTTGTAAGGTTTGTTTCCATACCAAATACAGATTTTGTGATCCTTTCTGGATAATAGTCCTTCCCAGTGGCAAAGTCAGTGATTTTATGAATCCAAAAGAATTCACCAACCTTCCAATTTGGTTGGTTGGAACCAGCAATTCCTAAATTCCAAACTTTCATTTTGTCTCGTTCTTCTTTTGGCAAAAGGTGTGCCAACTCGGAAACGGCAAGTGCCATTGCCATTTTTCCAATGCCTGAAATGATGATGTACATAGAATCATTTTTGTAGATTCGAAATTTACCAGAGTGGTGGACTGGTTTTGCATTTGTTTTTTGGATCCAAGGTTTTGCTTCAGAAAGAACTGCAAAAAACAATGATGGCATAGTCTAAAATTGGAGGAGGGGGTCCTAATGCAAAGAAAAGTTTTGTTTGCTATTTTTCTATTTGTTGGATTGAATCTGTATGCTGGAGGAAAAAAAATGTCATTTCATAATTTAAAATCTGTAACCATCCAAGGAAAGGAAATTTCTCTAGGTGATTATAAAGGGCATCCAGTTCTTGTTGTGAATGTAGCATCTAAATGTGGTTATACGCCACAATATGAAGGATTGGAAAAACTCCATCTCACATATAAAGAGAAAGGATTAAAAGTGATTGGTTTTCCTTCCAATGACTTCGGTGGACAAGAACCAGGTACGGAAGCTCAAATTGCAGAATTTTGTAAGCTTAACTTTGGGGTCAGTTTTGATCTGATGAAAAAAACAAAAGTTCTGGGAAATGACAAAGATCCAGTGTTCCAATTTTTAACAGAGAATGCGAAGGAAAAAGGTGATGTAAAATGGAACTTCGAAAAATTTCTCATCGATAAAAATGGAAATGTTGTGAATCGATTTCCATCTTCCACTAAACCTGAAAGTGTTGAATTGAAAACAGCCATTGAAAGTATTTTATAAGAGAACATTCTCTTGCTTTTTATATTCGTTTTTTGTTTTTGGTTTGTTTGGGCAAACAAGTCCTAACAACCTAAATATCATACGAACCAAAACTTCTGAATCCGTTTCCTTAGATGACATCATTAGGGAAACTAAACAATATGATGTCATCGTACTTGGTGAAGAACATGATAATCAAGAATTACATCGGTTTTACGAAGGATTCTTGCGAAAATTATATGCAACAGAAGTGGTCAGTTTATCACTAGAAATGTTGGAAAAAGACCAACAATTCATTGTGGAAGAATACCTCAACGGAACCATTTCAGAGTCTCAATTTTTAACATCCATCGTACATTGGAAAAATTTCAAAACGGATTATTTGCCTCTTGTCAATCTAACAAAAGAATATCAATGTAAGGTGGTCGCCGCAAATCCCCCACGTAGGTATGTAAATTTGATTTCCAAAAAAGGTCTTTTAGCTTACCGAGATTTTTCACCTACTGCATTAACCTTTTTGCCACAAGCCTACACTTTAGAAAAATATCTCACAAAAGAATACAAACAAAGGTTAACTGATCTTTTTGGAGGTATTGAACATTCAAACCAACATAAAACCAATCTCCAGTTTATGATACTAGGCCAAGCCACTTGGGACCAGGGTATGGCGGAGGCCATTTCCTCCGAAATCCATAAATCTGGCAAAAAAGTGGTCCATTTGAATGGTCGTTTTCATTCCGATCGAAATGGCGGAGTTGTGTTCAGGTTACGAGAAATGGGCCATTCTGTGTTGGTTTTATCCGGGTTTCCCAAGGGAAAGGAAGAGGAATCAGATTTTGTGAAAATCGCTGATTTTGTAATTTTAACAAACGACCGATAAGAATAGGGAGAACCTATGTCGGCACTTTCTCCCAAATACCTTTGTCCTCATTGCCAAAAAGCATCTCGTTTGCCGGAACCGATTCCAAAAGAAGGTAAGTTTCAACTAACGTGCGCTCATTGTGCAGAAAAAGTTGTATTAAATTTTGTCGATTATCGATTTGAAATTGTTCAAATTCTTCCTAGTCCAAAAGAAGATCTTAAACAATCTTACCAAAGTTTTAAAATACCAGTTCCCAGTATCTCTGATTCAATTAAAGATTCTTCAACCAGAAAAACTCCCAGTGGAAAACCAAAACCTTTTTTCGAAAAGAGAGTAGTTTGGGAAAAAGAACCAAAAAAGGAAAATGTAAAATTTAATACCAATCCATTACGTTTGACTCGAAAAAACAATAATACACGAAAGAATCCATCTCCGTTTTCTTATTTGCGTGTCGCTTTTACAGTCACATCGATTCTTTTGTTTTTATTCATTGTTAGTTTCTCTTATTTTGTCGCAGGTGTGCTTGCGACCAAAAAAGAAGTTCCCATGTATTTGGAAACTTTGTCCAAAAATATTCCAACAAAAATATTGGATCGAAATGGACAAGTTGTCAGTGAAATTTTCCAAAAACGTACTTCTACACTAAGCTTACAAGATTATCCAGAAGATATGATTTCTATATTATTAAATATAGAAGACCAAAAGTTTTTTTTCCATGGTGGGATTGATTATTCAGCCATCTTACGTGCTTTTTTCAAAAACATTGTCAATCTAAGTTATAAACAAGGTGCATCCACTATCACGCAACAGTTAGCAAGGATCATTTTAGATGATAGACGTAAAAGTTTGAATCGTAAATGGAGAGAAGCACAACTTGCGTTTGCCTTGGAATCAGTCTTAACAAAAGAACAAATTCTCGAAACCTATATGAACCATGTTTATTTAGGCCATGGTGCTTTTGGATTTGGAGAAGGGATTAAATTTTATTTCCAAAAAAATCCAATGGAATTATCGAAGGAGGAGATGGTTTTACTTGCTTCTCTTCCTTCTGCACCTAATAAGTATTCACCATTAAAAAATCCTGAAGATTCATATACGCGTGTTAGAGCAATACTGAATATGTTTCGCAATCGCGGCATTTATCCTAATTTGGATCGAGATAAGTTTGTTAGTTTTTATCATAATTTATCCACTAGGTCTCCAAATGAAACTGTATTTGGCTCTCGTCATGACATTGCTCCGTATGTGACTGAACATGTGCGTGCCATTTTGTCTTCGATTGAAGGGGAAAAAAACATTTATGAAAGTGGCGGATACACGGTTGAAACAACACTCGATCGAAATGCCCAAGAATTGATTGGTCCCATTGTAAGGGAATACTTAGCCAAAAACAAACGTTCTGGAAAAATTCAGAAGAGACGAGTACGACTAAAACCAGAATCATCTCTCGACCTTGCATTTCGCCAAAAGATGGAAGAGATATCACTATTGAATGAAATGGTATGGAATCCCGATCATTTAGAAGGGGATAAGGACCAAACTGTTATCCAGGCAGCCATTGTCGGAATACAACCTAACACTGGACAGGTTTTATTTTTACATGGTGGTGATGAATTTAATTCTTCGAACCAGTTTAATCGAGTTACCCAGATGCGTAGGCAAACAGGTAGTTCCATTAAAGCAGTGTTATATGCTTCTGCCATCGATTCTGGTTCCATTCATGCCGGAATGAGAATCTTAGATGCACCTTTGTACTACCGAGGTGGTGGAGGTAAGGAATGGGCTCCTGAAAATTTAGGGGGAAGTTTTGATGGAGAAATTTCACTACGCACGGCTCTTGTTAAATCCAAAAATACAGCTGCAGTACAAGTAGCAGAAAGACTAGGTAGTTCTGGGATAGAAAAGTATTTTACCAAATTCTTTTTTCCAAACGAAACAGAGAAAAAAAATAGATTCCGCGGTGATCTTTCATTGGCTCTTGGTACACTTGAGATTTCACCGTTAGAGATGGCTTCTGCGTTTACTAGTTTTGTGAACCAAGGTACTATCAAACGACCTTACTTAATCCAAAGGATTAAAAATTCTAAAGGCAATGTCCTCTACGAAGTGGGCGGAAGTGATGAGTTTAAATTAAAATTACCTGAAGAGAGGCCGGTGATTCGGCCCGATACTGCTGAAGTAATGATATCATTATTACGGGATAGTGGTAGAGCAAGTGGCGTACGAAACGGTGGTTATACGGGAGACCTAATTGGTAAAACTGGAACCACAAATGATTATAAAGATGCATGGTTTGTCGGAGCAAGACCAGATATATCTCTTGCGGTTTGGGTTGGTTATGACAATCCAAAATTTGGGATGGGACCAAGTGGTCTTGGTGGGGCAGTGGCCGCTCCTCTTTGGGGTGAGATTCTTGCCACAATCGATAAAAAAAGTATCTTACCAAAAACACAATTTAGTTTGCCAGTGTATGCAAAACCTTACAAAATTTGTACATTATCGGGAAAACAAGCATCACCAACTTGTCCGAGTACACAAGAATTGTATTTATCTGATTATCCACCGGAAGGCCCGTGTGCAGAAGATCATAAATCTACTTCCTCAGATCACAAGGATTTAATGAAAGGATTGTATTAATTGTACCAATTGTTGAAATTTCAAAGTTTAGTATTCGCCTTTGTATTATATGTTGGTAGTTGTTCAGTATCTGGGATATTATTTCCCCTTTTCGCAAATGGTGCATACGAAGAAGCGTATGAAATGGAACAATCAAATACTTTGTTTGCGATTCCCTTATATGAAAAAGCACTCAGTCAAAAACCTAGTGGTAAATTACAGAAAGCAGTTGTTTCTCGTTTATTCTTTCTGTATAAAAAACATTCAAAGTTATTAGATGCTTTATTTTTAGGAAGTCGTTTCCCCTCGCATATTCCATCAAAAGATCGGTCATGGATTTGGAACCAACTTGCTGAAATTTATAAACCAATCAGTGTTTCCGAATTATCTTCCACATATGTTTTATCTTCAAAGGCAAACCTAGAGAATTCGAGTGAATTGCGAGAGTATTTGAAACAACGAAATTTGCCAAAATTATATGAATTTTCTTCCATACTCTTATTAAAACGCAAACAATACAAAGTGATTTTATCTCTTTACGAAGAAAATCCTGGTATGTTTCTTACACCATTATTCATCGGAATTTCTGAATTAAAATTAGATACAGAGCAAGGAAAAGAATTCTTAAAAAGAATTTTAACAGATTCTGACAAAGAACGATCAGACCAAGAAAAATCTGATATATTGTATTTAATGGGAGTCCATTACCGACATTCCAATGAACATGAGTTATCTGCTCGTTATTTTCGAATGAGTGGTAGTTTTTTTGCAAAACCTAGAGCTGATTTAGAAGCAAGTAAATCTCTAGTGTTACAAGGAAAAACAAAAGAGATGTGTTCTACATTTAAATTTTTTGTATCTCCATTTGATGAGATCGAAACTCTCCTTCATTATCATTGTTCTCCCAATGGTGCACAATCAACACGACCAATTTATGCAAGCATTCGAATTCTCGCTGAACGAGAGGGAAACGAATTTTTAAACGTGTTGTATCCAAAGGATAGTTTATGAACCAATTGAAAGAAAAATTTCTTCTGATCGGTATTTCATTCTTTTTTCTTTTGATTACCTTACCTGTATTATCAAATTTCCTTGTCACTCCTGACGAAATTCTAAAGTTAGAGTTCCAAACAGGCGTTAGGAGTCAGTTACGCTTTTGCAAACAAAATCCCATCCAGGTGTATGGAAAAAATCCAATCGGAAACCAATTGAATTGTTTTTCTGTTCTTGAGGGAGAAGTAGGGTTGGAATCTTTTTTTACAGAAGAGATAACAGACCCAACAGAAACGCAGTGGGCATTTTATGATTCCATGGGCAAACAAGTTTTTCCATCAGTTGTTTGGGAAGGTATGGAACCTCTGGTTTTTGTTTCCATGGTTCGCTCCAAACGAGGACAATTTGGGGTCCAAGTGCAAAAGAAAAAGGATGGAGCTTATTACTTCTACCGAACGAAAATTTCGAGTTGGGTGATTCCTTAAGGGTCAGCTTTTTATGAATGCTTCGCGGGGTCGCAGACGATCTCCTCTATTCGAATCCTTCAATTAGTTGTTAGTTGGGGATTTTGTTCCGTTGAATCGAAACTTAGTTTGGGCAGGGAAGGTTCGCCCACCCTTCACTCCGCCATCCTGGCTACGTTCGCGCGGGCCCGTCACCGCTCGCTTTTCCGCATCCATGCGGAAACTTCTCCCTATGGGTCGAAGTCGCTCGGGTTCTATTCGAATCCTTCAATTAGTTGTTAGTTGGGGATTTTGTTCCGTTGAAACGAAACTTAGTTTGGGCAGGGAAGGATTCGAACCTTCGAAGGTAAAACCAGCAGATTTACAGTCTGCCCTCGTTGGCCACTTGAGTACCTACCCGAAGAAGTTGCATGGAGCCGCCTGAGGGATTTGAACCTCCGACCGGCTGTTTACAAAACAGCTGCTCTACCACTGAGCTAAGGCGGCATGCATATCCAATTTTTGTGAAAAGCTGTTAAGGTCAAATAAAAATTCTTTGAGTGGCAATGGATTCTTACAGAATGACCCTAGATGGCACTGTTTTTTGTGAATTCTTTAATGACCCTATCCATTTTGGGATTTTATACTGGTTATTTTTTTAGGAAAGTAGACATTACAAAACATCGAATTGCAAATTTGATTGGAATTGGTTCAAATTTAACAGCTGCGGTTTATTTATTGTGTATCAAATATTTGTTAGGCGGTATATCTGAGTTTCAGATTTATCCAACTGCACCTGATTTTGTCATTCATACCCATCGTTTTTTTGCGGCCATCAGCCTTGTTTTGATGCTTGTCATGGGTTTCACAGGGTGGAAAAGAAATCGAAATTTGCATGTAAAATTGCATTACATCTTTTTGCCTTTGTACACGATTGTTTATATCTCCGGTCTGTTTTTATTTCAATCAAAACCGCTTTAAGGAATGTTCATGGAAAAAATTGAAGTCGCAAAGAAATTTGCAAATGATATCCGAATCCAAGTAATCAAAATGGTTACGGCAGCTAATTCTGGTCACCCAGGTGGACCACTTGGACTTGCTGATATCTACGCTGCCCTTTATACTTCAATACTCAACCATGACCCCAAAAATCCAGAATGGTCAGAACGAGACCGTTTGATTTTATCCAATGGACACGTTTGTGCAGTTCGTTATGCTGCCATGGGACTTTCTGGTTACTTTCCAGTGGAAGACCTATTGACATTCCGAAACATCAACTCTTATTTACAAGGACACCCTTCTACTCGTTATATGAAGGGAATTGAATCTAGTTCTGGTTCCCTTGGACAAGGTCTCTCCGTTTCCGTTGGGCTTGCACTTGGTGCAAAGTTAAAGAAAGAGACATATAAAATTTATACATGTATATCTGATGGTGAATGTGGTGAAGGTATGACTTGGGAAGCAGCCCAATCTGCAGTTCATTTTAAAACCGATAACCTCATTGCGTTTATGGATCGTAACTACATTCAAATTGATGGTAACACAGAAGAAGTAATGAAGTTAGAACCATTGGATAAAAAATTTGAGATGTTTGGTTGGAATGTGATCAATGCAGACGGACATAATATGGAAGAAATTTTCTCTGCATTTGCAAAAGCGAAACAACATACTGGTGGACCAACACTCATTGTCTTTAGAACCATTTTAGGTAAAGGTGTTTCTTATATGGAAAACAATCCTAAGTGGCATGGTACTCCACCAAATAAAGAACAAGAAGCACAAGCTCTTGCAGAATTAGCTTAAACTTTTTGTTTCGATTGACTTTTTCATTTTAATCAAGATAGTTTTTGCATGGGACAAAACTCCTTTCCTGATTTTTACCCGGATGATATCACTCGTTTATTGTATGATTGGGAAGTAGCTCCTGCAGAAAAAAAACGTTTTATCTTAAAATTGATCGCTTCGCGTATTCCTTGGCAAATTCAATTGGAGTCTGCCTTGGATGAAGTGAAAGATCCTTATCTTCGTGTCCAAGCTAGAAATCTAAAATCAGAAATTTTACGCCATCGATTAAGACATTCTTTCTTCAAACTCACGTTACGTGGGAATACAAATCATTATAAAGATTTGGAAGAGATGGTTGTTCAACTTTCAAGTATTGGTTTTCCTGATCAAAATTATGCAGAAATCAAACATGAATTAGATCGAATTGCTCTTCGTATTTCTGAGTTATATGATGATCATTCAGGTTATCTAACAGATGAACTCAAAGTACAAATTCTTTGTCAGGTGATGTTCCAAGAAGAAGGATTTGTTGGAAATATCCAAAATTATAATGATCCAGGAAATTCCTATTTATTCCAAGTAATCAAAAGTCGTTTGGGAATTCCAATTTCATTGTCTGTTGTATACCTTCTTGTTGCTCAACGTCTTGGTTTGCCTTTATACGGCACCAATTTACCATTACATTTTCTTTTGCAATACGAATCAGATGGATATTTCACATACATCGATCCCTTTCATGGTGGGGTTTTATTAGATAAATTTACCTGTGAGAAATTTTTGGAAGCAAATGGATATTCCAATTCACCAAAATATTTCACAAAGGCATCTACACTATCTATGATCAAACGTATGTGCCGAAATTTACTCCACATTTATAGAGATAATCAGACCAAAGAAATGGAAAATATGATTAAGGATCATCTTCAGATTCTCGAAAGTCGATCCACACATGTTGAATAACGGATGAAGTCTAAATTCAATATCCAATCTGTATTATCAAAATTTGATAAAAATTTAGATAATATCATTCATGAAGACATTCCTATTCTCAAAAAGATAAAAAAACAGGTAATTACTTCTGGTGGGAAAAGGATTCGACCTTTTGCTCATTATCTTTTTTGCCAATTTTTGGAAGTAAAGGATGTTAGTTGGTTGGATGTGGGAAGTGTAGCCGAACTCATCCATGCTGCTAGTTTACTTCATGATGATGTTGTTGATAATGCCCCAATCCGAAGGGGGAAACCTACGATTGGTGCAAGTTTCGGAAACAAAACAGCCATCCTTGCAGGTGATTATTTATTGGCATGTGGAATCAGCCGACTTAATTCCCTTGGAAATTCAGAACTCATGGAAATTTTTTCCCAAGTGCTTCGTGATTTATCAGTGAGTGAACTCCTGCAAATGGAATGGGAAAAAAATCCTAAAATCACTCTTAAGATTTATGACCAAATCATTTATGGAAAAACAGCTTCATTATTTGGTGTCTGCACTGAATCTGCGGCAATCTTGGCTAACAAATCAAAATCAGAGAGAAAACAGTTCCGCCAATTTGGTGTTAGACTAGGAAAGTTATTCCAAAAAAAAGATGATTGTCTCGATTATTTTGAAGATTCAAAAACAAGTGGGAAAGAGTTTTTAAAAGACTTTAAAAACGGACTTTTTACGTATCCAGTTTTATTATTACGATCAAAACTTAGTATCATTGAAAAATCTAAATTGAATCGGATGTTTCAAAAAGAATTTCGGGATGAAAATGATGAGAAAACTATCCTAAACTTAATGAATTCAAAAAATATTCCAAACATTCTTCATAAAGAATTGGAATCCGAAAAAAATGACTTATTGCTTTTTTTAAACCAATTCCCTAAAACAGAAGAAAGGGAACTATTCATCGAACAATTAAATCGACTAACTTAAATAAAATTTCATTCTGTTTCATTCGGGTCTATCAGTTCGATCACAGGAAGCAAAATGGAAAAACAAGTTCTGCCTGGCTCTGATTCTAAAGTAATGGACCCATTGTGTTTTTCAATGATGGATTTGGTGATTCCAAGACCCATACCAGTTCCTTCCCCTTGTTGTTTCGTGGTAAAAAACGGTTCAAATATCTTTTTTTGAATTTCGATCGGAATCCCAGGACCGTTATCGATCACTTTCACTTCAACATGTTTCCCTTTTTTTTCAGAACTAATGGTAAGATTGCCTTTTTGTTTCATGGCTTCTAATGCATTTAAAATTAAATTTGTCCAAACACGCATTAGGTCCTCGGGCCATCCAAGTAGAGTTGCATCTGTTAAAAATGTTTTTTTTAAGGAAACTTTACTTCTCATTCGGTATTGGTAAATAGTAATTACGGTTTCAATGTTTTCGAGTAGAGTGAAAATTTTTCTATGTTCTGAATGAGTGATTCTTGAAAAGTTTTTAAGAGCTAGAATGATTTTTGAAGAACGGTCAACTGCAATCTGAATGATTGATAAGTGGAGTCGAAAGTTTTTTTCATCTAAAATAAAATCGGTAAGTTTTTCTTTTCCTTTTTTTAATAATAAAATTTGGTCTTCTTTAAGTTTCGTAATGCCGACATCCAAAAACTTTTCTAAAGTTGCTTCGTCATAATCCAAATCATTATCTTTTAGTGTTTTTTTGAGATCAGATTTTTTTTCCTTACGTTCTGTATAACTAGCTAATAATCCAAAGTCGGATTGGTATCGGAAAAGTTGTTTTAAAGTATTGATTTCTGGTGTTGATAGACTATCATAAATGTTTTCCTTGGAACCGAGTTGACTTGTTTCGTTTTGTTTGGATTCCATTAGAGTTTCGATTGAGGCTTTGATGGCACTCAGCGGGTTATTAATTTCGTGGGCAACACCTGCTACTAGTTTTCCGAGTTCAGTCATTTTTTCTGATAGGGCTAGTTGGTTTTCGGTTTGGCTTAATTGTAAGATAGTAGATTCTAATTTTTCTTTTTGTAATTGAAGTTCTTTTGTTCTCTCCGAAACCATAAACTCCAGTTCTTCGTTTACTTTTGTTACTGTCTGTTCTTTGATGATCCTGGTTTGTATTTGAAACTTGGAAATGACAATCGTAAAGATAGTCATTTGAATAGCGGCACCAATTTCATTTGCGGAACTTAAAAAAGGGAAAGAAGGAAGATAACCAGTGTTAGTAAAAATTAGAAGTATTGTGCTAATTTGTCTTACGAGGAAGGCAAAAAATAGAACATTGGCATGTTCCTTTTTTTTGATCAAGCAGTATATCGAATAACCAAAAGTTGTAGTCGATAACATAAAACTGTTGGTGTAAATAAACCGAAAATAGAGTTGAAGGTCTATGATTGCTAAAATGATAGAAGCCAACATTAAATATAGATAAAGTTTTACATATTTATCAAAATTTGGATGTTCCTTTTTTATCTGCAAAAACTCTCTTAGGAATAAAACAAAACCAATTGGACTTAAAGACAATAATCCCGGAACATAACGAAAAAACCATTCCAAATTACTGAATCCATATTCATAAAACAACCCAGATCGCAAAACATTCGTGAATAGAATTGTTGATATTGCAAATGTCAATAGTAGAGAGATTTTTTCTCTGAGTAAAACATACTGGGCGGCAGTGAACAGACATAAGAGGATACAGAGTCCAAGGTAGAGTCCTTGCCATAAGGATAAAGACTTTGTATATTGAAATAACTCTGATTCTTTTCGAATATGAAAATTGATTCGATGGGTATCATCTGATTGGATGCGAAATCGATATAATCCTTTTTCTTTCGCTGGGAATAAAAATCCGCCTGTATAGGAAACCTCAGGTAGTTTTTTTCGAAACAAACCAGTTTGGAATTTTTTTATTTTTTTGTTATTTTGGTAAATCTCACAATCAATCTCAGATAACATCCCATTCTCAAAATGAATGTAACGAGTTGGATCTTCTTCTAATTGGATTTCGTAATAATGGCTTTCTTTGGTGAATCCAAAGTAGTAAATGGATTGTTGCGAAAGATTGGTGGAAGGAGTATTGAGATTGGTTCCAAGATGGATCAAATGGAATTCCCCTTCCGCAAAGAGCAGAAAAGGAAAACATAAAAAACTTAAAACAAAACGAAACAAACCAGAGTATAGTTTATTTACTGTGGAACAATATTAGGAGCGTTACATTTAATGGTTCCGGATATGATCACTGATTTTGCATCTTCACTTGTGTTTTGTACGATACAAGTTCGGTTATCAGAAGTAAAACATCTAGATGTAGTTGTGACAGAAGTACAGTTTACGCCATCAGTTGTATAACATTGGAGTAGAATGGTCGCAGTATTTGTAGCTGTTGTTGAATACGTACCATTGAGACGAATTTCAATATTAAAAAAAGATATCTGCTGAACGTTTTGAATGGAGGTATCAATGTTGATCCCTTGGTTAAACCACTTCACCGTTCCTTGTGTGCCTTGGACTGTTTTTCCAAATAATCCACCCGCGAGGATAAATCCTTGCTGAGGGTCAATGTTGCCTTGGATTTGAGTACTGTCGTATTGAAATCTGATATTTAAAGTTTCTTTGGTTTTAAAAATTAACTGTGAAATCACAGAGAAACGAGTGTTATTTGTGCTGGATCCAGTTGAACCAGTGGTTCCCGTGGTTGTCCCCGTTGTAGTACCTGTTGTTGAAGTGGCAGGAGATGCTTGTCCACAACTTGTTGTTACACTCGTGTCTACTTCTCCATTGAAAGGGTATAAAGCAGGGGTACTATCATCTAAGATGCTGAGAGCTGCATTATTATCATTTTTGAGGCATCCCCAAAAAAAAGGAACAAGAACCAATAGAATTGAGATCAGTCGGAGCATACCATCCAAACGTCCCAGGAATTCCGAATTGGGTCAAGAGGATTCAGAATTTCCTTGGGAAAATTGGTGGAAATTCTAAGGTTGGCAAATGAGGTTTCCCATCGGTCTAAGTTCTGTGTTTTCGATCCAGGGACCACGTTCGATTTATGTCTATTCCCTTCTCATTGGCTTACTTTCAGGTTTTGGAGCCTATGGATTCAACTGGGCACTCACTTGGACAGAATCCTTTACCTTTGGGAATTTGATTGGGTATGACCCAGGGACACCTGCCGGGGATTTGCATTTCCACTCTGTCGAGAAAGTAGGGGAAATTTCCGCTCTTTGGATTCTGTTTTTGCCTGCCATTGGTGGTCTCCTTGTTGGTATCATTACCAGCTTTTTCTGTCCAGAGGCACAAGGAGGAGGGACAGATTCACTCATCCATGCTTTCCATTTTAATGAAGGAAAAATTAGCACCAAAGTCCCTTTTTATAAAGCACTAGCCACCATACTCACGTTAGGCTCAGGTGGTTCAGGGGGGAAAGAAGGACCAACTGCTCAGATTGGGGCAGGTTTTGGATCGAGTTTAGCAAACCTTTTGGGTGCAGGTGCCAGAGCAAGGCGAACACTGATGTTAGCTGGAACAGCTGGCGGACTTGGAGCCATTTTCCGAGCACCGTTAGGTGGTGCCATCACAGCGGTTGAGATGGTATACCAAGAAGATATTGAAAGTGATTCACTTGTACCTTGTATTCTTTCATCCGTAACTGCTTATCTTACTTACACGAGTATCGCGGGAAGTGGTTCAATCTTTTCTGTTAAAGAATATAGTTTAAATGATTACCGTCATATTCCCCTCTACATTGTTCTTGGACTTTTGTGTTATGTTGTGGGTTATTTTTTTGTTAAGGTATACCATTGGGTACAGGATATATTTTCCAAACTCCCTTTACCAAATTTTTTAAAGCCTGCGTTTGGTGGACTCATCGTGGGATGTATCGCTTTATTATTTCCTGAGGTGTTAGGTTCTGGATTTGGACTCATCCAAAGGATGATCAATGGAGAAGTATTAACCTCAACTAGTTTTGGTTTTTCTGGACCGTTATTTTTACTCGCAGTTGCCATCTTTAAAGTTTTTTCCACTTCCCTAACGGTAGGATCAGGAAGTTCCGGAGGATTACTTGGGCCTTCCTTTGCCATAGGAGGTATGTTAGGTGCCTTTGTTGGAACAATGGCAAGTGTATTATTTCCTGAACTCAACATCATCGTTTTCCCGTTTTTACTCGTTGGTATGGGTTCATTTTTTGCAGGTGTTGCCAGAGCTCCGATTGCCGGAATGATCATGGTTTGTGATATGATTGGAAGTTATGAATTACTCCCTGCACTTATGATTGTTGCGATGATTGCTGTGGTTTTATCGCATAAAATTTCGATTTATCGGAATCAAATTAAAAATCGTTTTTTATCTCCTTCTCACCATTGGGATATGAACCAAGATATTATGGATCGGATTCGCATTCAGGACCATTTTACGGAATTCAGAAAGTATGCAATGGTTTCGGAACATCTATCCTTAACTCAATTGCAAACCAATGCTCCTGGTATCCAAGCAAGTGATTTTATACTATTAGGATCCAACGAAGAATATAAGGGAATTGTCTCACTCAGAAAAAATAGAATCCTTCCAGAATATGAAGCAGAGCTTAAAAATTTAATCACTTGCGGAGAAATTGTACAGGATGTGCCTCCAGTGTGTCAAAAAGATACATTGGGGAAAGCACTTCGAATCTTATTAGAATATGATGTCGACAAACTTGCTATAGTTGAAGAAAATAGATGTCTAGGATATTTACGTTATATTGATTTATTCAATGCCTATCAAAATGAAGTGAAAAATAAAAATAAAAAATCAAAAGCAGTATGAGTAATTTCAAAAATTCGTTTCATCATAAAATTCTAAAATTCACATCTAATTCTTGCCTGATTTGTATTTATATTTTAATGATAACCTTATTTTGCAATTGTTTTGGTACTGGGCAGGTGGTAGAAAAAAAACCAGACCAACATGTGAAACCAATCGTGATTCCTCCTCAATATCTAAAACCAATTGTAGGTAGAGTGGAGTGGGTCGAGTTTCCAAATTGGAAATTGAAACTTAGAGCAAGAATTGATACAGGAGCCCTTTCTTGTTCCATCAATGCTGTGAACATTGAAAGAGTGGTTGAGAATGGTGAAACCTTTATCTTGTTTGATACCTTTGTAAATGAAAAACCAATTCGATTAAAAAGTAAGTTTGTAAAGGAAGCAAAAGTGACTAGTACTTCTGGGGTTTCTGAAAAACGGATCATGATCAGTGAAGTCATCAAAATCGGAAAATACAAAGAAGAAACTATGATCAACTTAAATGATCGCACAAATCTAAATTATCCGATCTTGATTGGTAGGAATTTTTTACGAGGTAAATTTTTAGTGGATGTGTCATTGTCACATCAATTAGGGGATTAACTTGGATCGTAAAACCTATATCACAATTGTAATCCTCATTATCTTACCCATACTTTCTATTTTATATAAGTTAAATGTTGCAGAGTTGTCTCTTTTGCCAGTAGCAGTTGATGATACCGTCAATTTACAAGTTGTTATTTCTCCAAAGGAAAATGTTGCCATCTCTGAAGTTGTATTTCCAATTCCAAAACAATTTGTTCAAGCTAAGGTATTAAAATCGAATACCAAAACCGATGATTTGGATTTTCGCGTACAAAAAAAACAGTATGGACATTTGGGAATCTGGGAAGGGGAGGATTGGAATTCACCTATAGGTTATTATGCAAAAATCAAAATGTTACCTTATGAGAACAAAGATCCCGAACCTGAAATTCCAACTCCATCTAAAAAAACTGTAACAAAAGAACCTTATTATCTTTCATTAAAACAATTTTCTACTGATGAATTGACATTAGCAAAAAAACTTTATGAACAAATTCATCCTTATGATAAGGATAACGTTGCCTCAGCAAAACAAATTTATTATTTTATCTCAGAAGAAATTATCAATTCCTATAAAGACATCACTTTATCTGATACCATTCGATTGAATAGTGGAAATGCTTATACCCAATCCTTACTTTTTTCATTACTGTGTCGTATGAGAGGGATACAAGCACGCACTGTTGCAGGATTTGATTTGAACAAACAATCCGAAAAAGACAACAAAAACAAAATCACATTTTGGAATGAAGTAAGGTTTCATGGGAAATGGTATTTTGTATCCACTTATAAAAGTATCTTTGCAAGTTCGGTAACGGGTTACCTACCACTTTGGAAATCAGTGGAAGAAAAAAGAAATTTAGGTGAAGATCCAGTAACGTTTCGTTATACGGCCTATATTACCAAATCAAATGTAAATCGATATAATTTTAAAGAATATAGTGAAGAGATAGCTTCAAGTAATAGTTTTCTAAGATATTACTCTCTATATAGTTTGCCAACACCATTACAAAACTTGTTTCGATTGGTGATATTAATTCCAATTGGAGCCCTTGTGTTGTCCATTGCAAGGAATATGATTGGAATCCCCACATTTGGAATCTTTACTCCTATCTTACTTGCTATGTTTTTTTATGAAACAAATCTATGGTTTGGAATTGGGTTTTTTCTTTTGATGATTGCCCTTGGTTTCTTTGAAAGGTTTGCCCTCGACAAGTTTTATCTACTTGCCGTACCCAGATTGTCTATATTACTCACAATTACTGTTCTTACATTAATACTTTTTTCAATTATCAATGAAGAGATTTCTGTTTTTAACCAAATGAGTGTTACCTTATTTCCGATAGTGATCACTACCATATTTGTAGAAAGATTTTCGATTATGATCATTGAAGAAGGAGTGATGAATACTTTGGTTACTTTGTTTGGAACCTTGGTCATCGCGCTCATCAGTTATATGATATTTTTCTTTGGTTCCTTGCAGATAATATTTTTTACACATCCAGAGTTACTACTCATTGTCATTGCGATTCAAATTTTACTAGGTTTGTATAAAGGCTATCGTATTTCCGAACTCTTTCGATTTAAGGAAATTTTTAAATCGTGATTTCCATTTTCAAAAAATTTGAATCAGCAGGAATTCTTGGAATCAATCGAAGGATTGGCGAATTCATTTTACCAAACAATCCACGTGAGTTTTATCCACTCGTTGACGATAAATGGAAAACTGCAGAACTCACGAGGCAGTTTCACGTTCCCATGCCGAAACATTATGGTGTCATTGATACCTTTGGTGGAA
>JACVCB010000045.1 GCA_016742255.1 Leptospira sp. | reverse complement strand
ACCCTGGAGGGGTTGGTAAACCATAAGATTCAAATGTTCCTTTCCATGCTCGTAACAGTTCACAAAAATACACAAGTGGAGGGCCTGCTTGTTGGCCAAGAGTTGTGTATGGTTCAGGGCACCATGCTGTAAATCTAGGCACAATTCCTTTCGACATAAAAAAGTCTAACCCTTGTTTTGTGGATGTGATGGCTTCTTTTACTGTTTTGAATCCCCAGGGTTCAGAAAGTTCAACTCCACCTACAAAGTTAGGAATTACATTTTCGGGTCCAAATACTTCTGCTGAATCCACAACCCTTCGGATCCAATTTTCATACCCAATCCAACTTGCTTTGCCAGGGCATATTTTTTCAAATAGTGCCTTGTCCCATACTTCATAATTTGGGTGGTAAATTTGAATTCCGGCATCTTTGAATTTTTGACAATCTTCCTTTTCAAAGGCTTGTGCTACTAGTTTTCCCATCCATCGTTTCGGAAACCTTGCTTCGATGGCTTCTGGGTATTGTAAGTAAAAATCCACTTCTGATTTTTTCTTAAGATTGGTGAGGACGGAACCACCTGTGATTGTGTATACTTTTGCAATTTCGTCTTCTGCATCTACCCAAGATAACACTTCTAAAATATCTTCTACATCCTTGACTCCCGTATAAGGACGACCCGCTCCTTTTTGTTGGCGGTAGTTATGGTTGATGTCACAATATGCACATTCTTCGTCTTTTCCAAAGTACTGGCAGTTACGAAAGACTGTTAAGTACAGAAGGTAACCCCATTCGATGACGGGTGCGATTTCACCAGGAAGTTTTCCCGATTTTGTTTTGTGTCTGTACCAAGAAGGAATGGGTGGGTATTCTGCTATACCAATTTCTGTTTCCTCTAAAAACAGAGTTGGTTTTCCCTCTTTTAATTTCATTTTGTATGGGGAATTTGGGTTATTTCGTGTGGAGATGACGGTTTTCAAA
The DNA here is from genome assembly GCA_016742255.1 of Leptospira sp. Lineage (GTDB taxonomy): Bacteria > Spirochaetota > Leptospiria > Leptospirales > Leptospiraceae > Leptospira_A > Leptospira_A paudalimensis. Next base: position 17,649 of record JACVCB010000045.1, on the reverse strand, counting down.
AGTCCAAAATGCCCACCACTGATTTTGATTTCTTCTGGGGCTTTCGTATCTGCTCCATCTTTTAAGTCCGCTAGCGGAATATGATCAAAGGAAAAGATAAAGTAATCCTTAGATTTATAAGGGTCTTTGACTTGGAAGGCCTCTGGGAAAAAATGAATCCCTTGTCTTAAGATGTCTTGTTTGACGATGGCTTCCATAGGTAAGTCTTTATACGTTCTTTCCATTTCTTCTAATAAAGAGAGGGAGGAAGCAGGTCTTTGGTGCAATGTAGAGGTTTCAGCCATATTTGGAGTTTTTTTCTTCCTTTCTCTTAGACAAAGCGATTTTCCCAGAGAACGAGCGAAAAACCCCCGAAAAACGTAGGATCCGAACGAAAATACTGAATATTCGTTTACAAATCCGATCGCTAAATTATTTTTTTTCCGAACTAATGAAATTTTTTTCATTCTAGAAAAAAATACAAAAAAACTGGGAATTTTAGCTAGCTCAGTTTGTTGATTAGAGAGTAACGAAAGTACAATTTCACTAAGGGACAGGACGATATGAAAGCATCGAAACTAACCATCATGGGACTTGCGCTTCTTTTCACTGGGCTTACAGTTTGTAAGAAACCAGAGGCAGAAGTATCAGAAGCACCTAAAAAACCTGCAGACTTATCTGCGGTAGTCGTATTTGCGGTAGGAGATTCTAAAATCCAACACGCAGACCAAACGGAAGAAAAAGCACAACTTGGTGCCCTTCTGAAAACAGGGGATAATGTAGTCACAGGCGACAATGGAAAAGTAGACATCCAATTTGCAGATGGCTCGAGCATTCGTATCTCTCCAAAGTCCGCGATTGACTTTGCAAAACTTTCTCAAGACAACGCTGGAACAACAGACACTCAAATTGCTCTTGTTTCAGGAAAAGTATTCGCGAAAGTTAACAAAGCTAAGAAAGAAGACAACTTTACTGTCGTAACACCAACTGCGATTGCGGGTGTGCGAGGAACTTCTTTCATCGTAGAATCTGCCGAAGGAAAACCAGCGAAAGTGAAAGTGGTTGAAGGTGCAGTAGCATTTGCTCCACGTGTTCCAGCGTTAGAAAAACTTTCTGAAGAAGAAATTTCAAAAAACACTGAACTTAAAAAACTACAAGAGTCTATTGCAAAGGCTGAAGTGATCTTGGAAAAAGACCAAGCTTCTACTCAATCAGCAAAATCTGCAGAACTTGCAAAGTCAGCTGACATTCAATCTTTGGATTTATCAAAAGCATTCAAAACTGCTGAGAAAGAAAAACTCGTAGTGGAAAGTGCAAAACTTACTAAAAACGAAGAACAAGAAATCAAAACGATCGTGACTGTTGACAAACAGACAGCTCAAGAGATTGTCAAACTTAGTGAATCAGCTCAAACTGAGAAACTCGATGAATTGAAAAAACAAGAAATCGACACTAAAAAACAAGCGATCGAAAAAGAAGTAGCGAAACGACAAGAAGAAGAGAAGAAAAAATTCGAAGAATCTTTAGCTAGCCAACCAAAAGATTTCAAATCTAAAAAAGACATCGTAAACTACTACGAAAGAATCGAAAAAATCGTGTTAGTCGATGGAAAAACAGTGATTGGTGCAATCATCAACCAAGAAAATGGTCAATTGATTGTTCACACTGAAAATGGTGTTAAGAAAATTGATATGGACAATGTAGAAGAAGTCATTTACGACCTTCAGCAAAAATCCAAATTCTAAAACAACCACACCCTTACGTAGAAAAGAAGCCTGGAGGGAATTCCCTTCGGGCTTTTTTTATGCACTCGAGTTTTTGTATTCGTTCCAAAGGATCCGAATGGCATTGATGAGAGGGCTCACCTCGATGAGAAGTAAATTGTTTTGGTATTTCACAAGGAGAGTGTTTTGCCCAAATCGGTCCATTTCACCCCATTCTACTTGTAATTCTGGATGGTGGGTAAGTGCTTTTTGGATGAGGACCTTCACTTCAAAATCAGAAAGAGTTTCATCGATCTCTCCTAAATCCTTTAGGATGGACAAAAAGAAAGTTTTTGCGAGTTCTCTTTGAAATTCCGCTGATTCCTCTGCGTTCATATCTACTCTTTCGGTAGATTCAGAGAATCCTCAGTAAAATATTCGTCTGCATGGTAAGAGGAGCGGACGAGTGGTCCAGATGCGACCGTCTTAAATCCAATTTTGTAAGCAGTTTCTTTCCACATTTGGAATGTTTCAGGGGGAATGAAACTTTGGACTGGGTAATGAGTTGGGCCCGGTTGTAAGTATTGCCCAATGGTCAACATTCGTACTCCATGATCGTACAAATCCTGTAAACATTGGTTCACATCTTCTTCTGTTTCCCCAAGTCCAAGGATCAGTCCACTTTTTGTGAGGAATCCATGTTTTGCAATATGTGCTAAAACTTCGAGGGACCTTCGGTAATTTTTTTGGGGAGTGATGGTGGGAAAAAGTCGTTCCACAGTTTCAATGTTATGGTTGATGATATTGGGTTTTGCAGCATACAGAATTTGTAAGGATTCTTCTTTGGCCTTAAAATCAGGGATGAGAACTTCGATCGAACATTCTGGTTGGTAGGTTTTGATTTTTGTGATGGTTTCTGCGAAGTGGTTTGCCCCACCATCTTTTAAATCATCTCGGTTGACTGCCGTGAGAACAACATGTTTAAGTCCCAGTGCTTCGACAGACCTTGCGACTTTTTCTGGTTCGTCAATGTCTAGGGATTTTGGTTTACCAAAGGCCACATCGCAGTATTGGCAGCGTCTTGTGCAAATATCTCCTGCCAACATATAGGTAGCTGTCTTTCGGTTCCAACAATGGTTGAGGTTTGGGCAACTTGCAGACTCACAAACAGTGTGTAATTGTTTGGTTTCCACTTCCGCTCGAACTTTTGACAAGGCATCTGACTCTTTTGGGAAACTCACTCGCACCTTCATCCAATCTGGGAGAGGTTGGGTGGGGTTCAAATGTTTTGAGCGAGGTTTCTTTTTTAGTGGATTCATACCTTCTTTAGACTTTTTGAAATGAGGCCACTTTGTAAAATGGAAAAACATGAGGATCAATGCATTTCTTGCCAAATTAGGTTTAGGTTCCCGACGGAAAGTGGAAGAATTGGTCCTCTCGGGCCGGGTCAAAATCAACGGAAGTACGATCACTGATTTGTCCTTCCAAGTGAATGAGGAAGACACAATCCTATTCGATGGAAAACCGGTCGGAAAAGAGGAAGGATTTGACTCTAGACCAAAAATCATAGCGTTTAATAAACCCGCTGGATTTCTCACATCCCATGAAGACAAACACCATGAGAATACCATCTTCACATTATTACCAGAATCGTTCCAAAAGTATAATTATGCGGGCCGTTTGGATTTAGATTCAAGGGGCCTCATCCTTTTGTCCATCGATGGGAATTTTATCCAAAAAGTAACACATCCCAAAAACAAAATCGATAAAGAATACATCATTAGTTTAAAACAGCCTGTGAGTTGGAAAAAAATTGCCGAAGAATTTATGTTAGGTGTTAGAGAAGGGGGAGAAACCCTACGTGCACTTTCTGTAAAACCAGCCAATGTGGTTCCTGAAAAAACCCAACCTGGGTTTACAAGTTACCTTAGCATTGTCTTAAAAGAAGGGAAAAAAAGACAAATTCGCAGGATGTGTAAAACAAAGGATTTAGTTGTTCTTGATTTGTATCGAATTCGGATTGGTAAATTGGATCTTCGCAATTTTCATTTGGAAGAAGGAAAATACAAAGTGGTCACGGAAGGACAAGTTCTAGGGAATCCAAGTTCTTAATTTGGTTGAAGAATCCACTCGACTCATAAAATGGTGAGGTTAGGGGATTTGTTTTTTTGAAATCAAAACCATTTTTATTTTATCCAGTTGTTCTCTTTTTATTTATCTTTGTCATAGATAAAATTTTTTTATTACCCGTCTTTCATGATGAATTTTTGCAAGCAGGGAATTCGGTTTTTTACTTTCAGAGAAAGGTATTAAAAGATCGTTTGCTCAAAGATCCAGATTTGAAGGAAAAAAAACTGACTTTGGTTTTTGGAGACTCTCGTTCCTATCCTTTTTCAGAAATTGGAATCCCTGAACCCTATAAAAAAAATTGGACACTCTATAACTTCAGTAGCCCACAAGGAATTCCAATGAATTCCTATATTCAGTTCCAAGAAATATTGGAATCCGGTGTCACTCCTGATTTTGTCATTCTTTCTTTAAGTCCAGAGGCCTTTGATGATTCCAAAGGATTTATTCTATCTCCATTTTTACGAATGGGATGTGATTCCAATTGCATTGAGACTGTTTGGGAAGATGTCCCATTCAAAGAAAAATGGGATTACCTTTTAGATCGAGTATTTGCCATCCGAAGTATTGAATTCAATTTATCTCTTTTTACGTCCAGGCTCAAACAGGGAAAACTAAAAGAATACAAATCTTCACACAACAAAGAATTCCAACTCATCAATTATACGAAGGGTGAATATTTGATGTATGGTGTACAATCCAATCCAATTGAAAAAATTAAAAATGATACAATTCGAATCGGGAATTTGTACATGAGATCCTATTCCATTGGGTCATCCCAATTTCCGTATGTAGAAAAAATATTAAAAATCACAAAAGAGAAAAAAATCAAAACCTTGGTATTGTGGCCAAAAGTTTTTCCAGAGTATTATTCTTATTATGAAAAATTTCATATAAAAGAAGTTTGGTGGGATAAAGTTGAAACATTGGCAAAACAATATGATGCAAAAACACTCAATTGGAATACGCCAAATACTTGTGATTTGTTTAATGATGCATCTCACCAATCTGCATTTTGTTTTGTAGACCAGATGAAAGAAATTTGGATCAATACCGCTGAAAAGTAGATTTAAGAATATTCCTTACAAAATTAAGGCGCCACTTCTTGCAAAACGGAACAAATTATCCTATCGATTTGCGATCTGGAGTTTTTTAAGTAGTACGATTTCCATTTGGTCGATTTTAATCATCACCAATCTTTCTGGTCATACCCTTCTCATAGGATCCTTTGGTGCCACTTCGGTATTGTTATTTGCTGTCCCTGATGCACCTTTATCACAACCAAGAAATTTGATTGGTGGTCATCTTTTATCAGCAATGATTGCTGTTTTACTTGTGTATCTGTTTGGGACCAATTTTTTCACAATTGGTTTATCGGTAGGGTTATCGATTCTTGTGATGTACCTGACTCATACCTTACACCCACCAGGAGGGGCCACAGCACTCATTGGTGTGATTGGAGGAGTAGGAGTGGATTTTATTTTTTTCCCAGTTATGGTAGGGGTGTTTGTGCTGTTAGTAAATGCTCTTGTTGTGAACAATTTAGTGCACCACCGGAAGTATCCGGTGGTTTGGTTTTAGATTACCAATTTAGTTTTTTTGAGTCTTCCACAAATTTAGCAAGACCACTATCTGTTAGTGGGTGTTTGAATAACATTTCAAATACAGAGTATGGTAAAGTCACACAATCAGCTCCACGTAACGCAACTTCTTTGAAATGAATCGGATGGCGAACCGATGCAGCAAGGATTTGTGTTTCGATTCCATAATTATCATAGATTTCACGGATCTCAGAAATCAGATCGAGTCCATCATAACCAACATCATCCAATCGGCCAACGAATGGAGAAATAAAACTTGCTCCTGCTTTTGCTGCAAGTAACGCTTGGTTTGCTGTAAAACAAAGTGTAACGTTTGTTTGGATCCCTTTTTCTGCAAACGCATTGACTGCTTTGATCCCTTCAGGGATTAAAGGCACTTTTACGACTACGTTTTCAGCAATTTTAGAAAGTTCTAAACCTTCTTTGATCATTGTAGGGGCATCAGTTGCAAGAACTTCAGCACTCACAGGTCCTTTTACAAAACTACAGATTTCTTTGATGACTTCTGTGAATTTGCGGCCTGATTTTGCAATGATGGATGGGTTAGTGGTGATACCGTCAAGTAAGCCTAATTCATGGACTTTTTTGATTTCGTCAATGTTGGCTGTGTCTAAAAATAAATTCATTTTGCCTCGTCTGCTCGGAACTCTAGATCCGAGCCTCAGAGGGACAGGGTAACTACGGGATTAAATCCCGCAAGGTTTTTGTTTCTTGTACACTGAAGAAATCCACGTAATCTTTTGCGATGATGTCTCGGATATTGGCTGAAAAGTAATCAATGCGTCGTGTATAAGGGATTTTTTTGTAACCTTCACGCCAAACGACAGCAAATCCACCCCTTGGAGGGTTTTCCCGGCGTTCCACCAGTTCCCAAATCGCTGCTCCTGAAACTTTGTCATCCCCTATGGATTCCTTTCTTGGTTTTCCATATTTTTTCTCAAGTTTCTCTTTGATTTTGTCAGTAGGGACCAAATTGAAAGTCACTCCTACAGAAAATAGAATTCCGTTTTCTCGGAACTCGGTTTGGCCATCAATCGTTGGATCCGTTTCTGGTTGTCCTTCCCTTTTGGGACGGACTTCTTTTAAGAGTTCTGGGGTTTTATAAAAACGATAGAGGTAAAGGATTCCATTCCGGCGGATGAGCAAACTGACATCTTTTTTTTCATTTAAGATTTCAATTTTCTCTTTGGATTCTGGGTTTGTCGCCATGGAAAGGAATTTCTCGCGGATGGATTCGAAGGTCATCCCCCATGAGGCTTCCGCAAATCCATCCAAGGTATTTGGTATTTCTGTTTGCGAAAATAGATAACCAGGAAAACAAAATAGGAGGACTAGCAGATATTTCTTCATAACATTTCTATCGGCCATTCTCCTAAAAAAGAGAACTTGTTTCTCACTTAAATTCATCCGAGAAGGGATCGTCCCCGAGCCCATAGGAGTCCGTTTCATTGGCAAAGGGATTTTCTTCCAAATCATCAGCGCTTGTTCCATTCTCTTCATAGGCGTCTTCGAAGGAATTTGAGCCTCCCCAATCTGTTTCCTCTTCGTAGGAAGGTGCGGGTTCAAAACTGACCCCAAAAATTGGTTCTTGGTTCCAAAGGAAAACAAGTACAGGTATTTGTAAAAAGAAGAGGAGTAGGTAGAATAAAAAATACAAATCCCTGTCGAGACCGTAATGTACGGCTCCACTCGACAAATTACCAAGGGCAAACCCCGACAAAACGGGTTTGGCTAGACCTAATAAAGACTGTTCCTGGTAGGCTTCTTTTAAGACAGGATAAGAAAAAAATAAGGCCAAAAAGAAAATCGGCATATGGAAGATATGTTCAAATACCCCTGGACCTTTTTCTCCGAGTAACGAACCAAGTAGGGACCAAAGCCATACAAAGAGGGCACTTCCCAAAAAAGCCAAACTCCCGTACAGAATGTTCCCACTTGATTCTAACAAATCGAGGAAGATGCGTATGACATCCCCTCGAATGTCTGTTAGTTCCTCTCTTCGGTAATTGGACTTCGCTGAAAAAAATAAAATTTTTACGTAATAGGATATTACGGAAGTCAGCAGTCCAAAACAGATAAGAAAGAGAAGGAAAAGAAAAAATTCCATTAGTGACGGAAATGCCTCATTCCTGTGAAGACCATGATGAGTCCATGTTCGTCCGCAGCTTGGATTACTTCTTCGTCTCGAATGGAACCACCTGGTTGGATGATTGCTTTTGCACCAACTTTTGCAATGGCATCAATCCCATCACGGAATGGAAAAAATGCATCACTTCCGACATAGGATCCTACAACGGATAGTCCTACTTTCTGCGCTTTCATTGCCCCAAGTTCAACAGAATCCACCCGAGACATTTGGCCTGCACCAATTCCAAGTGTTGAATTTTGGTCAGTGTACACAATAGCATTGGATTTGATAAACTTCACACAATTCCATGCAAACATCAATCCTTCCAAATCGTCTTCCGTTGGTTGTTTTTTCGAAACGATTTTCAATTTGTCTTTGGTGATGAGGTCATAATCTCTGTTTTGGATGAGAAGGCCATGGTGAAGGGATCGTAAATCCAATTCATCAAGTGCTTCATCAAACTTTGCAATTGGGATTAAACGAATGTTCGGTTTTTTTGAGAAAATTTCTAATGCTTCGTTTGAAAAACTTTCTGCAATCACCCCTTCTACAAAGTTCTTTGTGATTTCCTCTGCCGCCTCTTTTTCCACTCGTCCATGGATTCCAATGATTCCACCAAATGCTGATATTGGATCCGTTTTCCTTGCGAGTTCAAAAGACTCCAAAACAGTTTCTCCAAATGCGATTCCGCATGGATTTAGGTGTTTTACAATGGATACTGCATTTTTCGGAAGTAAACTTGCCACGTGGAAAGCTGCATCAAAATCTAACATATTGTTAAAGGAAAGTTCTTTTCCTTGTAAGGCTTCAAATTGAGATTTAAGGAACAAAGGTTCGTAAAATGCAGCATCTTGGTGTGGGTTTTCACCATAACGAAGTTTTTGTTTTTTATTAAATGCAAATGTGATTTTGTCAGGGTATTTGATACCTAAACGTTTATTGAAGTAGGTTGAGATTGCTGAATCATAGGATGCTGTTTCTGAAAACACTTTTGCCGCATAACCAAAAGCAGTTTCTCTAGAGATTTTTCCCGAGTTAGCCGTAAATTCTGTCTGGAAGGATTCGTAATCTTTTGGATCTGTTAAAACGACAACATTTTTGTGGTTTTTAGCCGCCGAACGTAACATAGATGGTCCACCGATATCAATGTTCTCGATCGCGTCTTCGAGAGTCACATCTGGTTTCATTACAGTTTTTACAAAAGGGTACAAATTGACAATCACGAGAGTAATTGGTACAATTCCATTGGTTTCCATTTGTTTTACATGGTCAGGATTGGTTGTATCACCAAGTAATCCACCGTGTATTTTAGGGTGGAGGGTTTTCACTCGGCCATGTAAGATTTCTGGAAAACCAGTAAACTCATCTACCTTTTTGACAGGGATGCCGGCCTTTGATAAAGCATCATACGTTCCACCAGTGGACAAAATTTCCACTCCGTTTTTCGCAAGGAAGGAACAGATTTCAGTGATTCCTGTTTTATCAGAAACAGAAACAAGTGCTCTTTTGATTTGGATCATTTTAGGATTTCTACCTTTCGTTCTTTGATTTTTAATTTATCTTCACAAAACAGTTGTATAGCGAGGGGAAGGGCTTTGTGTTCTTCCTTAAGGATTGCCAAGGATAATTCTTTTTCAGTCCATTCAGGGCGAATGGCAATCGCTTTTTGTAAAATGATGGGGCCTGTATCCACTCCTTCCCAAACAAAATGTACAGTGCAACCTGCAATTTTGACTCCATATTCCAAGGCCTGTTTTTGGGAATCGAGCCCAGGGAAGGCTGGTAGTAGGCTTGGGTGGACATTGATGATTTGGTTTGGAAAACGACCGACAAAGTCAGGCTTGAGAATCCTCATATACCCGCAGGCAACAATCAGGTCTGGGGAATAGGATTCCACTTGGTGGAGTAAGTCTCTGTGGTAGTCCAATTTGGACGTGTATGTATGGTATGGGATCACTTTGGTGGAAATCCCGAATTTTTTAGCGATGGAAAGGGCTTTAGCTTCTGGATTGTCGGAAACTAATGCCTGGATGTCTAATTTCAGCTTCTTTTTACGGATAAATTCGACCGAAGCCGAAAAATTTGACCCTCTGCCTGAAGCCAAAAAAACAACACGTTTTGTTTTTCCCATGTGATAATCTAAGAATATTCAGATGGATCATTAAGCAAGTATCCTTTTTGGTCGATGGGAATACACAGGAGAAAAAAATGTCGCTTGCGAGAAAAACCGGTGCCTCAGCTTACAATGAATACAAAGCCAACGAGATCTCTACCGTTAGCCAAATCAAATTGATTGTCATGTTATTTGATGGGGCCATTCGTTTCCTTGGTGTTGCAAAAGACAATATGACTCCAAGAAAGTATGATGTCGTAAACAACAACATCATCAAAACCCAAGACATCATCACAGAATTACTTTTGTCACTCAATATGGAAGAGGGGAAAGAAGTCGCAAATAACCTTTTGTCCTTGTACATTTATCTCAAAAAAAGACTACTCGAAGCAAATATGCGTAAGGACAAGGCGATCATTGATGAGTGCATTAAAATTTTAGGAGAACTAAAAGTTTCCTGGGAAGAGTTGGAGAAAAAAGAACCACAATCTCCACAACAAAATTTAGGCCAAAGGACAACTGGAATCTCCATCACTGGTTAAATTTTCTTTTATCAAAACTTATGAAACAAATATCTTATAAACACTTGCTGCAGAAAAAAATCCAACTCCTGAATTCCCTGATCACGAATCTAAAACGAGAAGAAGAATTATTATCCTACAGAGATGCAGATACAGCTGTTAAGATTGAGTTTAAGAATGAGACTCTTGTCCGAAAATTGGAAGAGTTGGACGCAGAAATATTAGAACACCAAGAACTAGATGTTCATACTGAAGAAGAAATTGCCCTTTCCGAAACTGTTTTTTCTAAATTAGATGAGGCAAGAACCCTCCAACAAAAAGTCCAAGAATTGCTTGTATTCGAAATGAATGAAAGTAAAAAAGAATATTGGGAATTCAGTATCAAACGAAGGTTAAAATCTCATTTGGTATTTTCCTCTGGTCTTTCATGGACAAAAAACTACTGTTAAATGATTCGTTACATTTTTTAGGTTTAAGTTCTGGATTTACCGAGTCTGAATTAAAAGATTCTTATCACAAACTAGCAAAAAAATACCACCCAGATAGCGGTGAATTTACAAGTGATGTGATGTTTGTGGAGTTAAACAAACATTACGAAAACTTAAAGGAATTCCTACTCATCCACCCAGAGGAAACGATGGTGGATCCGAATGGAAACAGAGAAGGTTCCCATCCTAAAAATACCAATCAAAGTCCAAATGAAACTTTGGAGAACAAACCTTCCAAAGATCCGGTTTTCCAAGAATATAAATTAGCCAAGGAAAAAGAGACAGAAGTTATCCTTCGTTATTATGAAAAACGAAACCTACATCCCATTGAACTTTCGAGTGCATTGAATAAAGAACTCGTACAATTACAGAAAGAATTGGAACCAGTTTTGCAGGTGTATGCCAACATTCTAAAACAACATCCCACTAGTTTATGGGCTAGTGATGCAAAAAATTCCTTGGAGCGACTTCGTGTTTGGTGGTCAAAGGAATAAAAAAGCCGAAGTTTTTAGCTCCGGCTCTTTTGATTTCCATCCTACCATTTCCATTTCCTTTGTTTAAGAATCAAAGGAAACAGGAAGGTAAAACTAGTTACAATCGTTCTTATGGGCTAGGTGCAGTCGCTTCTCCACCCAGAAGTCCAAGTGAAATTTCTGGGATCCAACTGATAAGGATGAGTCCAATGAGAAACATTCCTACAATTGGTGCAACTGATTGGATCACTTTTCCTAACGGTTGTTTGAAGATCCCTGATGCCACAAATAAATTCACACCAACTGGAGGAGTCAAATATCCGATTTCCAAATTCACAATCATGATGATACCAAAGTGAACTGGATTGATTCCATAATTAACTGCCATTGGTGCAAGAAGAGGTGCAAGTACTAGAATCGCACTCATGATATCCATAAACATACCTACGATGAGAAGTAGAATGTTCACACCAATGAGAAAAGTGACAGGACTAGAAATGAGTTCTGACATTTTTGCCACTAGGTTTTGCGGGATTTCATTTTCGATCATGAACTTATTCAAACTCACCGCAAGGATTAAGATGAGAAATAAGATCCCGAGCATCTCAGCACTTTCTGCCATGATTTTCGGAATTTTCGGAAAACTTAATTCTTTGTGAATGAACACTTCTACAAGGATTGCATAAAATACGGCAATGGCTGCGGATTCAGTCGCTGTGAAAAATCCAGAATAAATTCCACCCAGGATCACAACTGGCATCATGAGAGCAAGAATGCCTTCTTTCCAAGCAATTCGAATTTCTGCCCAGTCCCATTTCCCACGACCAACATTTCCTGCACGGAACACGGAATAAATCATAAGTAAACTCATGAGTAATATTCCAGGACCAATCCCTGCAATGAAAAGATCTGTCACTGATACTCCTACCATGATTGCATAAACAATCATTGGAATACTCGGTGGAATGATGATACCGAGAGTCCCTCCAGAAGCAAGTAGTCCCATCGAAAACTGAGTTGGGTAACCTGCCTTTGTAAGGGAAGGATACATGAGTCCACCGATGGCAATGAGAGTCACTGGGGATGATCCAGAAATCGCAGCAAAAATCCCACAGGAGAAAACACCTGCGATGGCAAGCCCTGCTGGAATTGGAGCTGTCATTGCCTGAGCAATGCGGATCAGTCGTCTGGCAATACTACCATGGGTCATCAAATTCCCTGCAATGATGAAAAGTGGAATCGCAAGAAGGATCTCTTTATCACCTGCAAAAAATAAATCCCCAATGATACTATTGAGTTCTTGAAAAGACTCAAGAGGTGGATCTGGTAAAAAGTAATAACAGTACACTGTGATCGCACCCATGAGTACGATCAATGGTTGCCTAAGTAAAATTAAGGCAAGTAAGAGTATGAGTATTCCCCAAGAACCCATTAACGTTTCCCTCCTGAATTTGATTCGGAAAGTTCTTTTTCCGCAAGTTCCAAAGCCTCAGTGGCTTCATTGATGTCGGAAGGGATGAGTGAAGGAAAAATTCCATAACACAAATGTCGAAATCCCATAGAAAGGAAAATGTAAGGAAAAATCAATTGGACTTTCCATAAATGGATTTCTGTCACAGGATTGACTTCATCTAAACTAATACTTTCTAAAACATAAATGACTGATAAGTAAGCTAAGAATAAAAAGAATATCGAAATCACCCATTGTTCGATGATTTTTACATAATGCAGAACCGCTTTTGGTAATGCCTTGTCTGCAATTTCTGGGCGTAAGTGTGAGCCTTTGGCACTTGCTAAAGCAGATCCGAACAAACCACCCCATAACATAAAATAAAGGGATAGTTTTTGAGCCCAAATGATCCCACCGAGGCCCATCCACTCTAAGAAGCTGGAAGTTCCACTGTGAATGGATTCTGCAATGTAAACACTCCAATCGCCAATGAGTCCTGCGACACCCGTATTTGGGTATGCTTCTGAGGCTTCTAATGTCCAACCTAACACTTTATCGATGACTTCCCTTTTGGAAACGTCAGCAATCATGAGAAGAGTGAGCAGAAGGAAACAAATTCCCCCTGCCCATTTCTCGCCGAAACTCAAAGTATTTAGAATTCGTTCGACGAATTTCATTTATCTATATCCTACCTTACTCTAACCACCACAAGCTGCTTTGGCTTTTTGGATTTTATCGTAAATTTGTTTCGATTGCCCACCAATTTTTCCAACAACTTGTCCTGCAACTGTGTTTGCAGCTGATTTGAAACTTGCAAGTTCTGCACTAGAAGGTTCATAAACTTGTACGTCTGCTTTTTTCAAAGTAGCAATCATGTTCTTTTCGATGGAACGAACAGCTTGTCGTGCACCTGGAGCGAGTTTGTTTCCTTCACCCATCAGTGTCTTTTTTTGTTCGTCATTGAGTGTGTCCCAATACTTTTTAGAGTAAAGGATCGCTGCTGGTTGGTATATATGGCGAGTTAATGTAAAATACTTAATCGCTGTTTGCCATTCAGCTGCAAGAGTGAATAGAGGAGTGTTGTCGAATCCTTCAACCACACCAGTTTGTAACGATGGCAATACTTCTGGAATCGCAATTGGAATTCCACTTACACCTAATTGTTTCCAATACGCGATGTGAACTGGAGATTCTTGGATTCTGATTTTGATCCCTTTTAGGTCTTCTGGTTTTTTCACTGGAGTGGATTTTGTTCCGATGGATCTGTATCCATTTTCTGCCCAAGTGACAAAAATTAGTCCTTTTGCTTCAAAAAGTTTTCTGAAATCTTCTAATAGATGATCATCGAGAACACAATCTGCTTGTGCATAAGAATTAAAGAGATAAGGAATTTCAAGTACGTTTAATTCTTTGACTGTGTTTGCAAGTGCTCCTGCTGTTAATCCAGCTCCTTGCAGTTTTCCACGAATGACTTGTTGGAGGATTTCATTTTCTCCACCCATTTGCCCACCAGGATAAATTTTAAATTTAATTTGTCCTTGTGATTCACTTTCGATTTTCTTTTTGATTTTTGCTAATTCGTTTGCCCAAGGTGATCCTTCTGGGGCAACTGTAGCCAATTTAACGGTTGTTTGAGCAAAAAGACCCCCACTGATTGTGAGGGCCATAGTTACACAAACTAAATATTTTAACTGCTTTAAAAACATCTAGTTCTCCTAGTGATCGATTATAATTCGTCGAGTAATTTTTTAGCTTTTCGTTGTTCTACGATTTGATCAGGTTCAATTTCAGGTAAAGAGGATGCTTTTCCTTTGATTACAAATTCTAATTGTTTTTTGAATTTGTCTTCGTTACCTTTTAAACGGCTTTCTGCATAAAGAACTCGAACTGCAAAATAATTTGGGTGTTTTGCAATTGCTTCTTCAAAGTATTTATCAGCTAATTTTTTATCACCAGTTGGTGAGAGAGCATTACTTGCTGCATCATATCTGAGAGTTGCAGAATAAAAGTATTCTTTACCCATAGCCTTTTCAATTTCTTTTACGCGGTTTACCATAGCAGTAAACTTAGATCGGTTGTTGAGAAGGGTAGTAAAACCAACCAATCTTGACCATTTTCCGAGAGATGCATATCTCCAGTAGAGTGCATCAATGTCCTCTGGTCCAAGTACATCTAAAGACTTTTCGATTTCTAAACCTTCTTTTACCACTTTGTCTCTGAATTTTGGATTCATGGCAAGAGCTGCTTCACACCAAGTCACTGCAGCATCATAAAATGCGATGGATTCTTCTTTTACTTTTGCATCGTCATCTGCATCGCCAGTTAGTTTTAGCCATAAGTGGCCATCACCCATCAAATAATTACCACGGCACAATAATACTTTTACATCTGCATATTGTGGGTTCTCAGTTGCAAATTTTTCTAAACTAACAAGTGCTTGTCTAAGGTCTTGTTCGTTATGACGGTTCTTCCAGAGTTTTTCGATGTCAGCAGGAAGTTTTGCTGGTGTGGTTGCACGAGTCACATCCGACGCCGTAATTTTCAATTGTCTTGATTTTCCGCATGCAACAACTGACACGAGTACCAGAGTTGCGAGCGCGATTTTTGACCAATGTTTCGTTTGGTTCATTTTTTCATCATCCTCCAAAAATGTTTGGGATTTCTCCCTTTCTATTTGTATGACCAACGGGACAATTTGGGGCAAAAATTTAGAAAAATTCTAAAAAATGCACAAAGAAATCCCATGATTCCGGAAAAAAATACACGCATTTGACTTAAATGCAAGAAAGTTTTATTTTATGGGACAATAAGCGCGTTAGATGGGAGGGAAACTCGGTAGGAACTTGTGCTATTTTGTAGGTTCACAGCGAGTCCAAGAGTTCTCATCGAAATATAGGACCCAGTGGATAATGTGGCAAAAATGCGGCAAGAAACCCCTGCAGTATTTGCCTTTGTGGTCGGATCGACCTCAAAGGTATATTCAATTGGTTGCACAATCGATGCTTGGGCTAAAATGCAGTCGGTTCCAAGGTTTGTATCCGTTGGATTCTGAGCTAAACTTTCCGTAGCAGCCTGGTACAAACGATACCCTTGGAAGATGAACTCTGGGTTTTGCGCTCTCACTTTGATGGTAAAGTTGGAATTCCCATTATTTGTAATCGAAATGAGAGTGGGTGGTGCTTGGACAGAAGCAGTTGTGGAATAATTGGTGCAATTCCAAACCCAAACGAAGGTTAGTAAAAGAGAAAAAGCAAAATTTGCCTGTTTTAGGTTCATTTGTCTCCTTCTCCCTCTTGGCGTTTCCTCCGCCACCAGTAGAAGAATAGAACGCCAACAAGGATCGCGACGAGGACTAAGATAATCGTTTGGCCCCCACGCACCCAGCTCATGAGTTCATCAAAATTATGAGCAAAATAATACCCAAGGTAAACCCAAATCGGAACGGAGATAAGTGCGGCAAATCCATCTGTTAACAGGAATAAGAAAAAACTAATTTGTTTGGAGGTCCCAGCTGTAAAAAATATGGGCATCCTGAGTCCTGGCATAAACCTTCCCACAAATACAACCCAACGACCATATTTCTTAAATTGTTCTCTGACTTTATCAAATCGCTCCGGGTGGAGCACTGTCCGTAAAATAGGAAGGGTTAATGCCCTTTCTCCGTAATGACTTCCCAACCAAAAAACAAAACTGTCACCAATGAGAACCCCTGCCATACCCACGAGAAACATAATATGAACATTGGCGTAACCAAGCCCCGAGATAACACCTCCCGCAGTGAGTGAAATGTCTTCTGGAACCGGAAGTCCGAATCCACAAAGGATCAGAATTCCAAAAACGGCAAAATAACCGTATTGCATAAAAATCGTTACTAGGGTTTGTAGAAAGTCCATGAGGGATTTATACTGATTTTATGGTTTCGCCGAAAAAGGAAAGAGATTTATGAAGAAAGGGAGAAATGAACTCCTTCTTGAAGAAGAAAAAATCCTTGCACCCTATGCCGTAAAAAGTCGTCATTCTGGCGCTCGTGCATTTGTGGAACCAGAACATCCGTATCGATTGCCTTTCCAAAGAGATAAGGATCGTATCATCCATTCACATGCATTCAAACGATTGGAATACAAAACACAAGTCTTCGTATACTCGGAAGGAGATCATTTTCGAAATCGATTAACACATACCTTAGAAGTGGCTGGGATTTCGAAAACAATATCGAAGGTCCTCGGGCTCAATGAAGATTTAAGTGAGTCCATCGCACTTGCTCATGACTTGGGACATTCTCCTTTTGGGCATGCAGGCCAAGATGCTCTCGCAGAACTCATGAAAGAAAAGGGTGGTTTTGAACATAATAAACAATCACTCAGGGTCGTGCAAAAGTTGGAGAGGAGGTATCCTGAATTTCCTGGTCTCAATTTATGCAAGGAAACATTGCTTGGCATAATGAAACATGGTGGTGGGTATGAACCAACTAACTTACTAATGGTGAGAAGGGAAAAAGGTCCTTCTTTAGAAGCAATGATTGTCGATTCTTCCGATGAGATTACTTATTCTGCACATGATTTGGAAGATGGATTGGAAAGTGGTTTATTACAATTGGAAGAAGTGAAAACACTCTCCATTTGGAAACGAATCCATGATAGTTTACCTAAAACAGAAAAAAATTCCGGGTCTGAAATCCATTCCATTTCCAGGTCGATTGGGCGAGTCTTATTGAACTTGATGGTTTCTGATTTGATTGAAACCATTCACCAAACATTGATTCAATATGATGTACAAACAAGAGAATCTATTTCTGATTTATACCTAAAAAAAATCAAAATTGTTCAATTTTCTGAAGAGTTACAAAAAGAATTCATCGAACTCAAACATTTTTTATTCCAAAATTTGTATCGGCATTCTGAAGTTTCCAGGATGAGTGAAAGAGGTAAAGAAATCATTTATTTACTCTTTAAACATTTTGAATCACATCCTGATTCCATCCCTGAGTCTTACCGAAACAGAGAAGAGGAAGATGGAAGGATGAGGATTATCTGCGATTATATAGCGGGAATGACAGATCGTTATGC
>JACVCB010000044.1 GCA_016742255.1 Leptospira sp. | reverse complement strand
AAGATGGTATTTAAATTTCTGTTCCATTTAAGCAATTGAACACGATCGCTTATCATTTGTTCGAGAAGAAAATTTGATTTGCCTTGGATGGTACCAGCGATGGAAGTACCTTTGTGTACCGTGTTAAAAAGAATATCAGCTGATGTTGGCTTGATTTTATTTTGTAAAAGAGTGCTTTTAAGTTCTACTATGTAGTCGGAACAGGTTTTCTCTGCATTTTTTTTGACTTCTTCCAATTCCTTTTTGTATTTTTGATTGGCATCAAAGGATTTTTTATACGATTTACTAATTTCTCTACATGTTACTTCAATTCCATTAATTGTTAAGATGGCTTTGGTAAGACTTTCACTCGAAAATGTTTTTGATTTTGCGTTTAAACCTAAGTATTCGTCTCGAATCATTTCTTTTAATAGGGAAATGTTTTGGTACATAGACGGCACACGAAATAAGACAATTTCCATTTGGTAATACGAATCAACTTCCGGATCTAAGATTAAATTCGAAAGGTCTCCAATTTTTAGCAAAAGTTCTTGTGTATCATTCAAAAATTGTAGAGTCGTAGTTTGGTCGAAAGAATCCTTTTTTGCATATTGTTCAAGTTTCACAACTTCATCGGCATCTATACTAATGATTTCAGTTTCTATGATTTGTTTTTTGATATTTTGAAGGTGGGGAATTAATTCTTTGGTAGACTCTTGCCCAATTTTTAATCTACGTAAACCTTCTCGATAGGTTGCTGATATTGGTTGGATGGTTACTAGTCCGAGTTGTTCTTTTCTAGAAAATTCAAGGGTTTCGTTTTGCGATTGGACTAATAAAAATAAGATAAATACTAAAGAAACAATGAGCGGAAGTGGAAAGAGCAATAATCGGCTTTGGATAGAAATTTTTGACAGAAATCTCATTAGTGATAAACTCATTTTAAAGGTTCAGACGATTTTTTATAACATTTCATTGCAAAAGGATTAATGATTTCCAAAATTTTACTCATTTCATTTCTTAGAAGATCTACGGAGGATTTATGAAACAATCCCTAGTCATTCCCATCCTACTTGTCTCTTTGCAATGTGCAAAAACGGTACAGGTAAAAAACCAAGAAAACCTTTTTGAGAATTGTATGAAAACGTTCCAAGATGAACAAAAGTGCAAAGAATTTATGTCGAACTCTGTTAAAGATATCCAAACAGATGAAGAAAAACGTGAGGAAGATCTTGCTAAGTTGACAAAAGAACAACTGGCTGGTCTTAAATTACGTAAGGAAATCAAGGATACACTTCCTGGTAAAAACGGAATTTTTGTAAAAGAGTTTATTGGAGTTCCAGATGAAATCAAAAGGGGAGGGGACAGAGAGTATTGGATTTATAAGAGACCAATTTGTAAATTTGATGGTGAATCTCCGCCAGATAAAGAAATCACTGTGATCTTCAGAAGGTCCTTTGTTGAGAAGGTTGAACATAAAAAACCATAAGTGATGTTGGTTCATTTTTCTTTCGATCAATTATTTTAAAGGGAAAAGTCAAAGTGGAGGAAATAGTCAGGAGTGTGATCTCCTGACTTAAGTGAGTTTTTAGTAAACTAAGTATCCTTTCAAATCTACCGTAACTCCGGCAGTTGTCGTATACGAAGTGTTACATGTTGCAAAAGCACCAGCAAGAGCTTGTTGCGCAAGAGCGTAAGTAAATTGTGGTAAGTTACAAGGTTGCACTGTATCGTTTACCTTTTTAAGCACACATTCTTTCAATGCATTCAGTTGCTCAGCAGTTTTACCATCCAACTTTGTGAGTGCACATCCTACCCCAGGGTTAAAGAATTCAGTTCCTCCCACACAAGAGTTAGCTGCTGCATAAGTTCCCAAACAAATCCTTTGGACTTCATTGAAGCTGTTAGGGTTATTTGCCAAGTAAAGTAAGATACTTGGATCATCTTCCTTTTTAGCTCCTGACTCTGTGCAACCAACGAAGCTGGTTGCTAAAAGAAGGGCCAAAGAGATTCCAATCAAACTTGATTTCAAAGTTTTTTTATTCTGATTCATTTTCATCTCCTTAGAATTTTGCTACCATACCAACGATGATACCGTTTTGGTGAGACGCTGGTCTTCCAGACGTATCTACGAATTGTTGGCCAGGACCCCAATCTCTTCTTAAATCCACTTTTACTTGGAGGTTCTCAGTGAGATCAAAAGTAGGTGTGAATGTTAAAGTTTTGATTTGTCCATAGTTACTTGTTGCTCTTGCTCCGATTGAATCTTGGAATTTAAGATCGTAACGGTTTGTAGGAGTCACAGCAAATAATGGAGGGTTTACTGCAAGTGAACCACCATAACGTTTGTCATCCAAATACTCAAAACGGAAACCTAGAGCAAAAAAGTCAGTGAATTGATACTTAGCTTGCACTTGGTAAGTTTGGTAAATTCGTCTCACTTTGTTTTCACGAGAAAGGTTGGTGTCTGCAGTGAGTCCAGCAGCAGTTAAACCTGCAGGTAAATCTGGAACAAGACCTGGCATTGCTGCATCTAACTTGTTTTTTGTGATCCCACCTGGCTCATATCCAAAAGCTGCAGTGTTTGTTTGACCTGATCTATCACCATAAGTATAGTCAAAGATTGTAGTCAATCTGTCAGTTGGCTTGTAGATTAAGATCAAGTTTTGGATCATCCAATGGTCTGTTTTGAAAGAAGATTGTTTTGGAAAAGATGTTCCAGTCGCTTGTTCTAAGTAGTAGAGACTATTGTCTTGTCTACCTTTGATATTGTCGTTTGCTTGTAATGTGTTCCATACAACTTGAAACTTATCAGGAACAACGTCATACTTCACTTGTGTTCCGATTGCTCTTGTAGGGTTTGGACCATCTGCATACGCATGTTGTTGAGTGCTTGTGAGACTTGATCCACCAGCAGCATCACCGTAAGGAGTCACACCTACGTAACCAAATTGTTGTCCGTTACCTGTGTATCCTGTTCCTTGCGCACTGTTATAGAGGTAGAGACCTGTTGATAAACGGTCATTGATTTGAAGGTTTGCTCTCGCACCAGTATGGATAAAGGGGATTGTGTTAAAGAACACGTAACCAATGGTGTAAGCAATGTTGTCTTTCGAATCAAGTAACTCTAGTCCGATGTGAGTCGCCATCTTACCAGCATCAACGGTTAATCCTTTTAAGACTGGGAAATAAGCTGAAACATATGCTTGTTGTAACAATTGCATGTTATGGAGAGAGTTAGTTGTTTGGTATGGACGTTCTTGGTACATGTTGTTCTGTCCATTTTGCATATCCAAACGAAATCCCCAAGGGCTTTC
Organism: Leptospira sp.; assembly: GCA_016742255.1. GTDB lineage: Bacteria > Spirochaetota > Leptospiria > Leptospirales > Leptospiraceae > Leptospira_A > Leptospira_A paudalimensis. Next base: position 15,928 of record JACVCB010000044.1, on the reverse strand, counting down.
CTTATCCGCTAACTTTTCCATAGACAACTTCACAGCGTTTACAGCAAATTGTTTGTTGTAAGTGTGAAATGTTCCTGCAGTATCTTGGGTTGCCCCTTGCCGGTTATTTGATGTATAGTTATAGTATACGTCCACATATCCGGAAAAATTTACCAACTCATACCAAGGCTTGTCTTTGTCCTTTTTTGTCTGAGCAAAAAGGGAAGCCTGGGAAAATAAGGTAGCAACGATCGTCGCTAATAGAGTGTATTTATTTCTCATTTGCCATTTCTCCTATGTGAACTTGATGTGCAAGTTGTGTACCAGGTTGGCAATTGATGAGGTTGGAATTGGAATAAAAAATGAGAGGTTTCGAATTCAGGGGAGAAAATCAGAAAAAAAAGGCAAATTTTGATTAAAAAGAGAACAAAACGTCCGGAGGTAGGTTACTTTTGTTCGAATTATTTGGACAATTTGTTTATAAAATCAGCAGTATGTTGGATAAGTCTTAGATATTCATTTTCTTTAGGCGATTGTAAAACGATGTCCAAGAGTTGGTTTAACACCTCTCCAAATTTAGTTTTAGGTAAGTTTGGAAAATTTTCACTCAATTGGTTGCCGTTCATTGCCAAGTCGGAAAGTAATAAGGGCGGATTTTGTTCCCAAATTGTGATCATCGTTTCGATTTGATCACCAAAAATTGGTTTTAATTTTTCGTAAAAGTTACGATTCAATTCATAACGATTTAAAAAATGTCGTTTAACGGGCGCTAAGAATTCTTTTTTTATCGTGTAAGATGAGAGAGAACTAGTATTCGTAATTTGATTCCATTTTAACAACAAATCAAAAAACAAAATTGTATCTTTTATGTTTTGTCCTGAAAACTTTAGAGTACGTAAATGGGTTTCCAATTCTTTGAGTGTTAAGCTAGGTAAAATCGAATAAAAAGCAAAGGCAAGTTGGAACCCAACCAATTCATTTGGAATTTGATTGAGCCTATTAAGAATCGTTTCGTTGGGTATAAGATCATTGGGTATTGTTGGAAGAAAAATCTGAAAAATATTTTCTTCTGCTAACAATTGAATCATTTTTGCTGGATTTTCGCCTACAAATGATTTTAGTATTTCATCTTGGAATCGTTCCAATGAAATTTTTTGAGTGATGTGTTTTGTTAGATGGATTGCTTTTTTTGTTTCTTCATCAATGACAAAGTTTAGTGTGCTAGCAAAACGAAGGGCTCTAATTGGCCTTAATCCATCTTCTGAAAATCTTTGGATAGGGTTACCAATTGTTCGAATTGTTTTATTTTCTATATCAACTAACCCAGTATGATCATCAATTAATTCTTCAGATTTAAGATCGAACGCCAATGCATTCATTGTAAAATCTCTTCTTTTTAAATCTTCATGTAACGTTGTACCAAATTCAACATGACCAGGCCTTCTCCCATCCGTATAATCTTTATCAATTCTATACGTTGTAACTTCATAATTTACCTTATCAATGACAATCGTGACTGTACCATGTTCGATACCAGTATCAATAACTGTTCTGAATAACTTCTTAACTTGTTTTGGTTCTGCATTTGTAGTGAGATCGTATTCCTTTGGAATTTTTTTCATTACCAAATCTCGAACTGAACCACCTACCAAATAACATTCAAAACCTGAATTTTTTAAAGTAGAGTCTATGATCTCTAGATGATTTTTATGAAAGGTTGGAATGTAAGAAGAAAGGTTTATTGGCAATTTCGACATTTGCCTCGAAAAACAATTTCAACCGATTCTGTCGTAAAACCTTTTAGTTGTTTTGAGGAAGGCATACCATTCCATGGATCATCGATACATTCGATTTTTCCGCAGACATTACAGATCAAATGGCCATGGGCAAGTGATACAACATGATTGCCGTCCGATTTCAATTCAAAATAAGTCACACGATCAGCTGAATGCAGAGAGTTGAGTAAATTTTTTTCTTCTAGATCAGATAATGCACGATAGATCGTAACTCGATCCCAAGATTCTTCTTTGGGGAGTTTTTCCATGATTTCTTGGTGGTTGAGTGGTCTTGTGGATCCTTGTAAGATCGATAAAACTTGTTCTCTGTTTTTCGTAACCTTGAGTCCAATTTTTTTGAGAATTTGAGAAGGATCGCCAGCCATATAAAATGGTTATCGCAAAATGGCGAAGATTGTCTATTCTAAAATCACACTCGATTTCCAGATTTCCCAATAACGAATCCCCATTTGTGTATGGACTTTTAAGAATTCCTCAATTTCTTTTCCTTTGGATTTCTCAATGATAACTGGTGCAATTCCTAAGTCTAATCTACGATTGATGATGGAATCAATTTCCTCTTTTGCCTTTTTAGTTACCTCAATACATACTAACTCTCTTTCCTTTAGATGTATTTTATTTTGTTCACAAAATATGGCAGACTGATAGATGGTTCCCTCTTCTAATATTTTGTCCAATTGTTTTGTATAAGAAGGTTTACAACTTAATACCATCCAAAAGGAAAGTAGAATGAAGGCAAATTGAGGTAGTAGAGTTTTCATCCCTTATTATCTTGTGCAAGATTTGCAAGTTGGTCAGCTCGTGCATTTTGTTCGCGTGGTATATATTGAATTTCAAAATTATCAAATGAATTTTTGAGCTCTTCGCATTTATTTTTAAATACTAACAGATCTTTGTTTTTTACCTTGTATTCACCTTTCATTTGTTTTACGACTAGTTCCGAATCTAATTTAAACTTTATCTTTTTTATACTATGTTTGATTGCTTCTTCCATTCCTCGAAATAAAGCATTCCATTCTGCGATATTGTTAGTTGCATTTCCAATCTTTTCAGATAAGGACAAAAATTCATTCCCATCATTATCTTGAAAGGAAACTCCTATCGCAGCAGGACCAGGATTCCCACGGGAACTTCCATCACAATAAACAAAAGTAGTATCTTTAGAGGACATATAGCCGACATGATTTTGAATCATGAAACTATCACCAATCAAAAACATGAACCTCTTTGAAAAAAAAATCTTAGAAATTGAAATAAAGAGGACTTTTCCAGCAGGTATGTTATATGGAGCTTATTGGGTGGCGGGTGGATAACCCCACCCAGTCTCGAGTAGGGCGGGGAAGTATACCTAAAAAGCCCACCAAATAAGGAACTAACCATGACGGAACGAGGATTAGGTGCCCTCATAATGTTTGAAAATCGCCTTCGCAAATTAAAAAAAGAGCGCGAAAAATGGGCGAAACGAGAAAATATTGAATGCTATCGGATCTATTCGGAAGACATACCCCAAGTTGCATGTATATTGGATCGATATCCAAATGGATTTGTTTTGTATGATAAAAGTTCGTTACGGTTCCAAGCAGAAGCTGACCACGAGACAAGATTTGCACAAATTGCCGGAATTGTGAAAAATGTATTTCAGATAACAGATGATACTCTTTTTTTGAAAAGTCGTAGGAAACAAAAAGGAACTGATCAATACGAAAAAATTGCAATTGAAGGGAATGATCATTGGGTAAAGGAAGCTAACTTAGAATTCCGAATCAATCTCTCTGATTATTTGGACACAGGTTTGTTTCTTGACCATCGAATTACGCGGAAATGGTTAAAAGAAAAATCACAAAATAAATCTGTTCTCAATTTATTTTCATATACAGGTGCGTTTTCCGTATACGCTGCGTCAGGTGGTGCAATCAAGACAAAAAGTATAGATCTATCAAAAACATATTGTGAATGGGCCAATCAAAATTTACAACGAAATGGCTTTACTGGTCCGAATCATCAAATTATCAATGCTGACATATTGCAATGGTTAGAAGGTGAAGCAAAAAAACCTAACCGAGAAAGGTATGATTTAATTTTCCTTGATCCACCAACATTCTCAAATAGTAAAAAAATGTACGAAGAATGGGATGTGCAAACGAAACACAGAAATATACTTTTATTGTTGCTAACAAAGTTTCTAACCGATCACGGTGAAATTTGGTTCTCAACTAATTTCCGTAAGTTTAAAATGGAAGTTGAAGAAGAGGAATGGAAGGAGAGAGGGTATCTATGTATGAATCGTACATCGGAGTCGATACCACCAGACTTTAGGGACCAAAAAATCCACCAATTATTTTGCATCGTTCCTATCTAGTACTAAATGTATCTCATGATTGGTTGACAAAAGGATCGATTCGTTCTGCTAAAATTCTGCGATTTTCACCTGATTGTAAGGATAAAATCCCTCTCATGATCGCCTGACGTTCGTTACTTTCACGTTTTGCAACTACTTTTAATTGATTGGAAATAGGTAATAAAATTAAGTTTGCAAAGGAAATACCATAAAATGTTGCAATGAAAGCAGTTGCAATTCCTTGGCCGAGCACCTTTGTTCCACCATCCAAATTTTCTAGAACCGTGACTAGCCCGAGTACGGTTCCAATGATTCCAATCGTAGGAGAAAAACCAGCGGCTGTTTCATATACTCTTGCAGATTTTAAGTCTTCTTTCTCTTTTTCTTCATGTGCTTCCCAAAGGATTTCTTCAATCGTTCTTGGATCAGATCCATCTACTATCAATTGAATTCCTTTTTGTAAAAATGGATTATCCAATTTTTTGGATTCATCTTCAAGAGAAAGTAATCCATCTTTCCGTGCTTTTTCCCAAAATCGAAAGAATAAAAGTTTTAAATCTGTTTCTCTCCGTTTTTGCAATGCAAAGCGAGTATCCCGAATGGCTTTTGAAATTTGTGAAATAGAAAAAGATGCAAAGGTAGCACCTAACGTTCCACCAACGATAAGAAACATGGCAGGGATATGGAAAAATGATCGTAATGATGCACCTTCAATTAAGATCGCAACAAAAACGGATAAAATTGCTGCGAGGATACCGAGTAATGTAGAATGGATCATTGGATTCTTGCCTCTTTTGCATCTGGTCGTATACTGATACGTCTAAATGAGTCTTTTTTTTCAATTACTTCATTTTTCAATCGTTCCCAAATCACAGAATTGGGATTTTCTCTTAAACGTGCAGAAATAATAGGTTCTACTTCTTTCCAGTTCTCTTGGTTGATGTATAACCTAACTCTAGCTAGCTCAAGTTCGTTTGCTTGTTCTATTTGATTATTTGTTCTGTAATACTTTTCTAATAATCCCATTGTTTTTAATGCATTGTTCCAATCTCCCAAAGACTCAAACATAGGAATGAGTGAATTCCAAGCAAACTCTTGGAATTCCGAATCTATACTCAAATCTTCGAGAATTGGAATGTATTCCGCTTCTGGAGTTGTGAATTTTAAACTATTAAATGCAATTCTAAGTAAATCTGGTTTTGGTGATTCAAATTTCCTAGCATAAGCAATTGCATCTAAACTTAATTTATTTTGGCCAATGTTATGATAAAATTTTGCGTAAGTTGCAAACGATTCATAATATAAATGTTTGATTTCCAGTGCGTCTTTTCTCAAATCACCTGAAGAATACTTTAATACAGAATCTAATTGATTCACTACTTCTTGGAACGTTGCATTATCAAGTTTTTCATGAAAATACTTTAATTTCCAATCATTGGGAAGTGTTGGTGCAAAATTAATTTTTTGACTCATATAATTTGGATAGTATATATCAAAATTCCAATATGATTTTCTGCTAAGTAATGACAGTGCATTGATATGATGGAATTGATTGGTTTTGTTTCTGGTTGTGATAATTAAAAACGGATGATTTTCTTCACTTAACCTTTCAATATATGATATGATTTGTGATTGGTTTGAACTCAAACCTAATACAACAATTTTGTCTTTGATTTCTGATCGTTTTGGTAAAAAAGGATTCGAAGGAAAAGGTAAAACTGATTTATAAAAAATATATTCTTCTTCATTAAAATTTAGGTTTGTGATGGCAAATGGGATCGGATCAAAGTTCTCTTTTTTTGAAAATGGAGAATTAGTTCGGATCGTAGGAGGGGAAAAGAAAAATGTCACTATCAGAATTGCGCCAGCTAACATTAGAATGCGAGGCAATCTAACAATATGTTTTTGCAATAAATAAGGATAAACCAAAACGGGAACGAATAAAATAGCAGTAAGTGTGCGAATTCCCATCGGCAAATTCCAAAAATATAAAAGGAAGGAAAGACCCAAGTATATTCCTGTTTCCATACCAATCATCATATATTCTTTGTAAGGTGTTTTGTTAGGTTTAAAAAAACCAACAATTGTACCTCCAATAATACAGAGTGCAATGTAAAATGAACTCCAATAAGATTGGTAAATAAAGAAGAAAAATGCAAACAACAATGCAACTCTTCCTATTAAAAATACCGCTTTCGTTTCCTTTTTTAATCCACCTAATAGTGATAATACTCTTCCGAATGTCACTGAGAATGAGATAGAAAGTATTAAAGGTATTTTAGGTCCTGGTTGGAAATATAAATGGAGAATACAATAAGCAATGAGTAAGGATAAACTTGATCGATAAAAAGGAGAAAATAAAGGGTGTTTCCCGATTTTTGATCTTATTTTATAAAACTTACTGGAGATAGGATTTTGTTGGAATAAAGTGCTAAAAAAATAAAAAGACAATAGTATGTATAAGATAGCTAAAAGTATTTTTATCGAATAATTTTGATTAGGTTCAAAAAGGGAGTAAAAAGTAAATACTGTAACTCCTAAAGTAAAACTCAAAAACCTAAAGTCACGCAAAGATCCGCCATAAATACCCACTGAAAATGCGGATAAAATACCACCAATCAATACTAATTCGAAGGAAAAGATATAATCGATTAAAAATTCAGAAGTGTTTCCTAATAAAAGCCAAATCACTTGACCGATTGCAAGTGTGAGTAGTGTCAAACTTAGGGTAAATGGAAAGTTTTGTTTGTATTTCCTGTAAATAAACCCAGCAGCAAAAAAAATAGCAATTAGCGCTTGTAAGATGGGATAAGCAGTGTCTGTCCTATCAATTAAAGATAATTCTGACCCAGCAACATAAAAGAACAAAGACAAAACATAACCTATCGAGAGGCTAAGGCTAAATTCGAGTGAAGGGAAGAGGCCGGTTTCCCAGAATCGTTTCCATTGAGAATCCATAGAATTGCAACCAATGTTGTGGTATGGGCCTTGATCGCAAACGAAAGAAATTCTATTTTTATTTGGCGGTGCACAAAATGTTTGACCAAAACCCCCTATGTGCCGATTTTGACTATAACTATGCTCACGTTTTTATCTATATCCTTTTTGGTACTTTACGGTTTCGATATTTTAGTTCTGTTCTACTTTGGGTTACACACCTACCTCATGGTGTTTTTGTATAGCAGATACAAACAAAACTGTGCAGAGGATGAATCAAAAATCCTCTCTTTAAAGGACAAAAACCTACCTACGGTAACGGTCCAACTTCCTATTTTTAATGAATTTTATGTGGTCGATCGTTTGATTGAGTCCGCTTGTAATTTACAATACCCTGCAAAAAAACTCCAAATCCAAGTTTTGGATGATTCTACTGATGAAACCATTGAAAAGGTTGCGACTCTTGTTTCTCAGTACAAAAAAAAGGGAATCTGGATCGAACACGTTCATAGAACCAATCGTAAAGGCCACAAGGCTGGTGCTTTGGATGAGGGTATGGCAAAGGCAAAAGGGGATTATATCGCAATCTTTGATGCTGATTTTACTCCAGATCCAGATTTTTTACTCCGTACGATGGGATACTTTGATGATGAATCCATCGGAATGGTCCAAACACGTTGGGGCCATATCAACGAAACTTATAATATTTTAACCAAAGCGCAAAGTTTTGGAATCGATGGTCACTTTATGATTGAACAAGTGGCACGAAATGGTTCCAGCCTTTGGATGAACTTTAACGGGACTGCTGGTATCTGGAGACGTTCTTGCATCGAAGATGCTGGTGGATGGGAACATGATACCCTCACAGAAGACTTTGACTTATCCTACCGAGCTGAGCTCAAAGGTTGGAGATTCCGTTACATCAAAGATGTAGTTTGTAAGGCAGAAATCCCTGCAACAATGAACGCATACAAGGCACAACAATTCCGTTGGTGCAAAGGCTCCATCCAAACGGCAGTTAAACTCATCCCTCGCATTTGGAAGTCCAAAGAATCTTGGAAAATCAAAGGTGAGGCGATCACTCACTTAATCAATTATTCAGTTCATCCGCTGATGATCATCAACATCCTTCTCACAGCTCCTCTCCTTTTGATGGAATATTGGGCAGGATTTAAAATGGATGACCTCCCAATGGAAATTCTTTTTGGATCGGCTGCGGTTCTTTCCGTTGGCTCCATGGGACCTGTTATTTTTTACGCGTATTCCCAAAGAGAAATTCACAAAACCTGGAAATCCAAATTGGTTTACCTTCCCATCCTTGTCATGATTGGAACCGGTATTGCTGTGATGAACACCTATGCCTGGGTAGAAGCAGTTTTTGGTGTCCAATCGGGATTCAAACGCACACCTAAACTCCGAATTGAAAAAGAAGGGGATAGTTTACAGGACAAAATCAAATATGTGGTTCCTGTGGATTACCGAGCTTTCCTCGAGTTCTTTATGGGTGCTTATTGTGTATTTTGCATTTATTTATCCTTCATGGTCGGAAAACCATATATGATCGGTTTTATGGTTCTCTATTCTATCGGATTTTTCTATGTCTCCTATCTTTCTGTGGCAGAGTCGTTCTGGAAATTCAAACCAGCAACTAAAGCAGAAAAGGAACTTCGTGCCGTCGCTTAAGGAAGAGCGATGGTACTTACTTGACGAAACCTTTCCTTCCAAAAAGCTGTAAATTCAACCTAGGTCCAGGGGTCATCCATGAGTGAAAAAGTCTACTGCGCGAACTGTTTGCATTGTGTTGTGGTTCGCCAATACGAATCGGAGCAAGATAAATACATTCTTCGCGTAAAATGTAACAAGAAGAAATGGTCAAAACGTTCCGGTGAAGAAAAACTTTATAAATACTTTACCGTCGCTCGTCGTATGCAAACAAATTGTGAATACTACGAAGAAATGGGAGAAATTTTACCTTACATCAAAAACTTGAAAAAAGAGCTCCCAATCAAAGACGAAATCTACATGGTGAAAGCCGTTTAAATCATTACTGGCGTGTTGTTTCCCAGGTTACCTCGCGCCTTCGCTCGTAAATTTCATAAAACTGAAAATAAAAGAGAACGGACGATTCAGGGTCAATTCCTGATCCCCGTTCCTGCGGGCAGCGAAATTACTGATTCCTATCCTACTCGAGTGACTCACGGCCAAGTTATGCTCTCGCATAACGGCACTAAGGTACTCGCACCTGTAAATGGAGTCGCAACGTTAACTGCTGATCAAAAATTTTTTCAAATCAAACAAGATGGTTCTTGGTCAACCAGTTCAATTTATCAATTTAAGAGTTATGATTTTTCATCGCTCATAAATGCATTTGATGAAGGTGCCTTGGCATCTCTTGATATCAATGAAATGCCACTTAAGGATTATTTCTTAAAATTTAAATCCAATCCTTCCTTTCAAATTGTATTATCTCCCTTTTCAAGATACCAACATCTAGATTTCGAAGAAATGATTTTAACTTCAATGAAAGAAGCTTATTCCAGTTTCATTGAATTGCTAAAAACAACATTTCCAAAAGTAGAAGTTAAAAACTTTTTTGAGATCCCGACATTAAAATTTGAGCACCCTAATGGTATTCCAGAATATTTTTTGCATAAACAATTCCAATGGGATGTCAAAAAGGCAAAAAAATCTCTTCAATCGAATGAGATTTTATATTTGGGTGCAGAAACAATTTATCATATATTACGTAAATTGTATTTTGGTGAGCCATTCACCAAACGACATTTAGCTGTCTTTTTGGTAGATCGCAAAGGTCGAATGGATTTAGAACCTAGACAATTTTTTTTGACGAATGGACAATCCTTGGCTTTTATCCCTGCGAATTTAGATAAACGTTATAAGATTGCTTCCTTTGATACGGTTTTTGAAGCAATTCAGCCATTGGATGTAAATACATTAGGTTATTTTAATATTTATGAACATTATTCGATTACATTGTATGAAAAACTTCCGGCAGTTAGAAAAGAATTTAGTTGTATCGACTGCTTAGAATGTAACCAATATTGCCCAACACAGGCAAATCCCTTTCAATTGATTAAAGGAAAAATCGAGGAATTCGATAAAGATAAGTGTGTTACTTGTGGAATTTGTACTGTATACTGCCCAGCAGGGATTGATATTCGAAAAAGAATCGAAGAGGTTGTTTAAACTAAATTTATGATGTTAAAAAACCTTTATATTCTTTCCGAAAATAGTTGGGGGATTAAATCATCAGAAATTTTTGCTGATCTATTTTATTTTTTAACACTCATTATTTTTTTAGGGTATTCATTGGCTTTTGTTACGCCGTTACCGATCCTCCCAATTGTTTTGGCTTCGATTCTCACATTTTTTTATCTAGGTGTATGCATACGCAATAAACAAACTCCTTATTGGATCGGTCTGATTTCGCAATTACTGATCATCTTACTGATTATCCCAACAACATGGCTAAACCCAATCTTATTATCAGTATCTATGGTATTTGCTTTTGTGGCTCACTTTTTCTTCATACAACATTATTCTTTACGGTTGCCAATTTTCATATTTGTCATTTTGTTTTTATATATATTTGATTCATCCTTTTCTCTCATGGGGTATCAACTTCGATCTGAATATACACTTGCTTCTAGTGTCGGTTTACCCATTGAAACTAGTTTACTTCCCATATCTTTACCTTGGATTTCAGATGCTTCCTCAAATTCAAAATTCTTCCTATCAATCGCAGAAAGTTTAGGTATATTTTTGTTGGTAAGTGTTGCATGGGTTTCTTTTCGCCGAACCATAATTCTTAGTTTCTTTCTGGCTTGGTTCCTTTTATTCTTTGTTTGGGGAATTGGTGTTGGGTTAACCGGTTATTCTTGGAACTTGTCCTATGCTTCTTTGGCCTTCTTCATTCAATTAGCGCCAGGAAGGAATTTTTATGGTTCTTTTTATGTGACAATTGTCAGTTTCCTTATTTTACTCCCAATTGCTTTTTTTGTAGGAAAATTGGGTATAAGTGGTATATGGGTAGTGGTCGTTTTTTTTCTGATAGAGTCTCTATTTGTAAGGGTTTTTCTTGGAAAATAAGTCGAGTTTGGAAATGTGGGAGTAAGTAATACCAAATGAATCAACTTCTGGAGATTCTGGATCCTAAAAATATCATTTTCGACTTTAAAGCGTCAACGAAAGAAGATGCTATTCGGAAAATGATTTCGCATATGGTCGCCACACAAACATTAGACGCAGTTCATGAAGAGGAAACCGTTGCTTCTTTGATGAATCGAGAAAAATCAATGTCTACTGGTATCGGAAGTGGAGTAGCGATTCCACATTGTTCCGTTCATTATGTAAATGAATTAAAATGTGCAATGGCAATTGCACCCAACGGAATCGATTTTGACGCTTTGGATCATGGTCTCGTTCAAATTTTTATCATGCTAATTGTTCCTAAAAACAAATTTCAGGATCACATTAAGACATTAGCTTTAATTGCAAAAACTCTAAACATCCCTGAGGAAAGGGAAAAACTGATTAAAGCCAAAAACTTCGAAGAAATCCAAAAGGCATTCCTTTCCAAAAGTTAACTCTGTGAAGTCGGAAGTTTTCCGTTTTCTTTATTTCCTTCTACTTTTGTCAATGATTAGTAGTTTTGTATCAGAGTTTCATACAAAAGATAAATCCTATTTGTATGCAGATTCTGGAATTTCAAATGTTGATATTTCAAAAAAAAATATTTTAACTTCTTATCTAGAATTTTGGAAACGTTTGTTATTGGAAGCTGGTGGCAAAACGCAAAACGGTGAATCTGTTTATGGTCATATCTCAAATCGTTTTTTTGCTACTACCCATTTAGCACTTTTTAGTATTTTATTTGGTGCTACATTTGCGTTTGGAATGGCTTTACTTACAATTTATCTTCGATCCGATCGATTGTATGTATTCGTTGAAACAATCTCTAATTTTATACTATCAACGCCTGTGTTTATTGTAGCAATATTTCTATTAATCGTATTCTTTTATAAACTAGAGTGGTTCCCTCCAGGCGGATATGAATCAGGTAACACATACTTCATTGTTTTACCAGGTATAACATTAGGTTCTAGAATTTTTGCTAGATTGTCATTGTATCTTTTGCCTGAAGTCATAAAAGAATCAAAATCTAAATACATTCAATTACTTTTAACTCGATCTTATCCTTGGAGTTATATTGTAAGGGTTGAAATTTTTCTAAAAGTATTACCTGTTTCATTGATACTTTTGGTATTGGATTTTGGTTCTTTGTTGTCGGGTGCCATGGTGGTTGAAGAAATTTTCTTTTTTCCTGGAATTGGAAAGTCGTTATATTACTCCATAAAATCCATGGATACTTACTTGTTATCAACTTTACTCATGTATTCAGGGATTTTATTTTATAGTTTAAATCGACTTGGATACCATTTACAGAATTATTTCTCTGGGGAGTATCGAAATGCTCCTTAATACAATTCGTATTTTGTTTTTTGGGACTATTATTCTTGGGATATTAAGTTTACAGGTTCCTTCTTATGTAGATTTAACCAATAATAATTTACCAATCTTTTCAGATGGATTTTTGTTTGGAACAGATCGATTGGGTAGGAATAATTTAGCTCTGTTTTGTTATGGATCGATGTCGACAATTCTCATCGTTGTCCCAGCAAGGATAATCACGATTTTGTTTTCTTTTTTGGTCTCAACGTTAACTTTGGTTTTTCCAAAACGATCTGATTTTTTTCTATCTGGTTTCGTTTCTGTTTCACTTGCCATTCCTTCTTTATTGTCTGCACTCATTGTGATCAGTATCCTTCCCAATAATCCAATATCAATTATGATCGCAATTTTAGTCTCTGATTGGGCAGTGGTATACGAATCATTAACTGCTAAAATTAGAGAGATCCGAACAAGTCCATACATAGCTGCATCACTTTGTTTCGGTGCAAAGCCATATCATCTGATTGTACTGCATTATCTTCCTGCGCTTCGGAATATGTTTCGGTTTTTATTTTTTTCTGGATTACCGACAGTCGTTATGACTACCGCTCTATTTTCTTATTTGGGTATCCAAACTTCAGTAGGGGACACAGGTCCTGGCTTGGGGGAACAAATCTCATTTTCAAAAGATTATTTCGATAAGTCTCCTTTTTCCGTTTTGCTTCCCATCATCGCTATTTTATCTTTGGTTTATTCATTGGGGTCCCGCAATCAAAAACATGAAACATAAAATTTCTGCTGCATTGCTCATTTTGGGACTACTTGGAAATACTCTTCCATTATTTTCCATTGATGACTATTATAATTTCCCTAGTCAATCTTACAAAGGTGGAGTTACTTTTGAATCAAGTAGAAATCTTTGTATATTCCCATTTGTTGCGATTAAGGAAGATGTTACAAAAGAATATCTAATGAAAGGGATTCCTTCCGTTTTGCTTTCCGAACTTAGAAATTTAGAATATACTTATGTAGAATATCCTAGAAAGAATATAATTTATCATTCTTTTGGTGAAAATCCTGTATCAACTTTACAGGAAAAAATTGATGCAGAGTCTCCGAATGTAAAAAGAAAAAAGAAAGAGATTAACGACGAAAAAGATTTAGAAGATTTAAGAATTGGAAAAAAACAAGTTTCTCCTGAAAAAGATCCCCGTTATATAAAGATTACGATCAAACAGATGTGGGACAAAAAGCCATTGCGAGTTGATGAGGTATATGGAACTGCATCAAAATATGGTTGTGATTACCTTTTGATTGGCTCCTACGAGGTGATCGAGAATTCTTTGCGTACGAAAGTTTATTTGTTTGATGATTATGAAGGAAAAACAATTCCCTTTGAACACCAAACATCAGTAATTCGAGCATACCAAGAAATGGGGCCACTTGGTGAATCCATTAAAGAAAAATTGCAAGGAAAAGAGACTACTTCGTTCAGTTTGACCGCAAATGGAGAAGAGGGCGCTCTTGTTTATTTGGATGGAATTTATTTAGGTAAAACTCCACTTGCGGAGAAAAAGTTTCCGATCGGGAGACGATCATTATTTATTTTTAAAGAAGGTTTTCATCCTTACAAGTCTGAAGTTATTCTTGAAAAAGGGAAAAAATTTGAAGGTGATGTCAAACTTTCATTAAAGTTGAGTAGTTCTTATATTTCAGTAACTTCAAATGTAGAATCAGATGTTTACTTAGGGATTCAGTATATGGGAAAAACACCGATTCAACGATTGTCCATTCCTGCAGGTATGAATCGACTCCGAGTATCAAAGGAAGGATATATCGATGTTTTTCGGTCTATTGACGCAAAAGAAGAAGAGGAAACTTCTTTAGATGTGCAGATGCGAGAAGGACAGTCTGAAGTTTATTATAAAAACAAACAAAATGTATTTCTGGATCACACCTATAAAGATTTTACGACATACTCTCTATATGGTGCGTTATTATTTTATGCAAGTTATGCATATTTGAACTATGCATCTAGACAGGCATATTCTGGGGCACGATCTCAAGTAACTTTAACTAATGGGATTGCAATCAGATCCTTTTACGAAAATAATCCAAACGAATTCTTTTTTTGGTATTACACGCAAAATCAAGTGATCGATAATGCAGAGTCAAAAGCAAAAAATTTTAAACGTATGGCGGGGACTTTACCAACAGAAAATCGTAGGGATAGACAGTTGGTAGGTGGACCAATGGTTATCTTGATGGGGCTTATGCTTGTATCTGCTGCAACCTTTTACTATTTGGGTTTGGACAAGGAAACAATCGAAATTGGTTATTTGCCAATCAACCCAGCATTTGCTAACCATGGTCAGTCGGCAATGGAAGGGTATAGTTATATGCAATTCCATCTTCGTTATTAAAAGTAAGCCTAGATGAATTAAGTATCTTCTTGAATTTATGAATTTATCCAATGTATAAAATTGTGATGCTTTATTAGGAGTTAAATCTAAATTTGTGAGCCAAGTTGAGTTCCAAATCCTATCCTCTCATGATATTGAATTAATTTCACTCATAACAAATTGGTATTATGAAGAGTGGAAAATTCCTTTAGATAAATCTTTAGCTAAGATAAAATCGGTCCTGAGCGATGAAACACAGTTACAAATTGTTATGACGATTGATTCATTACCAATTGCAACAGGAGGTATTTATCATCATGTGGGTCTTTTGGAACTTCAGCCCAAGTTTAATATTCATAAACACTGGTTAGGTTTAGTATAGACAATTCCCGAGATGCGACGAAAAGGGTATGGTGCATTACTTTGTGAACAACATGAATTTTTGGCAAAACTAAGGGGATTTTCTGAACTATATTTGTTTTCTGATACTGCTGTCAGTCTGTATGCTCGACTTGGTTGGGAGAAGGTGGAAATCGTTCCGTTTGGCAGTCGTTTGGTGATTGTCATGAAAAAGATAGGGAAACGCGAGTAGGAAGGTATAGATCCCCGCCCGTATCGAACTGGGTGGGGTAATCCACCCGCCACCCAATATGCTCCATTTACCACATAACAGCAAATTCATCTAGACGAATCCGGGTTCTGCCAAAAATAAATTCCAACAAGTTCACCTTTTTGCCGTCAGGCGACAAACGCACCTTATCTTTCTTTGCAATTAGCAGCTAACAAAATAAAGTTGTCGTTCTTGTCCGCCTATCCCGCATTAAATGAATTCTTGCATTCCAGTAAACCTGCCCGCAACCACCATATATTCCCTTCTGGCTTCATGCCCGAATGAATCGAATTATGTCACATTGCATCAACATTATGTCTCATTACCACATGCCAACACTCATCCATTCACAAAAATAATTCCCATGAACTACGAACTTTTTTATAAAACAGTG
>JACVCB010000043.1 GCA_016742255.1 Leptospira sp. | reverse complement strand
ATTACAATCTGGTAAAAAACCAAATTGTGTTATGTGAAGGAGTTACTCACAGAGTAACTTCCTTCCTGTAATTTTACAATTTCTAGATTTACCATCATCGATTAAAACTCCGATACCTTCTTGGCCATCGGAGGAAAAATCACCAGAAACGGATTTCCCATCTTTGAAACTATAAGTTCCTTTTCCATTGATTTGGCCATTTTGGAATTCTCCAACATACTTATCACCGTTTTTGAAATTATACTCGCCTGGACCTTGTTTTTTATCTTCTACATAAGTCCCATTGAATTTTTCGCCATCCGCATAGAGAAAGTTACCTGCACCATCTCTTAAATCGTTTTTGAAGGAACCAGTATAAATGTCTCCATTATCATATACATATTTACCAACTCCATTGACACAATTTCCTTCGATACATCCAAATTTTTTTCCACCTTTTTCGGGGTCTTCCATATTCACATTACGTGAGTTTGATTTTGTATCCTGGTTTTTGGAATCTGTTGTTTCTTTTGGATCATTGGATGCACATGATACAAATAATAATAAAAATGAAGTCAAAAAAATGGTTTTCCAGTGAATCTTCATAAATCCCCCAATGGCTTAAATGATCCAGGAAGGCAGTAGAAAAATCAATTCAAAAAGTAATTTTGGATATTCTGAAAGGAAGAACTAGGTGGATTGTTTTCCTGGTCATTTCCATTATTTTCAGAATTGTTATTGTTTTTTGGTTCTAAAGTTTCATACAATTTCAATTCTTTGTCCAAATCTGAAATAAATCGACTAACCGAAGTAAAACGGTTTTTGTCATTAAATGCCGGATTTGTTAGAAAAAGTAGGTCTTTTGCTCTCGTAACTGCCACATAAAACAAACGCCTTTCTTCTTCGAGTTCTTCTATTGTACGGATACGATGGTTAGGTAAATTACCTTCAACCACCTGCATTGTAAATACAACTTTCCATTCTAATCCTTTGGCAGAATGGATTGTAGATAATGTCAAATATTCATCTTTTAATTCATCAGAGTTTCCAATTTCTTTCCCTTCCACAGGATTTAGGATTAGATTGGAAAGATAATCTGACAACTTAGTTTCATTTTTTGATAGAAGTAAAAGAGAATCCAAATCTTGTTTCCTTTTTTCGGAATCATCATAGTTATCTTCTAACACTTTTATATAATGAGATAAAATGGATTCTAATATCTGATTAGTGGATTGTTGGTAAGGGGAAAGTTTGTCTAAACAGTCCATGAGTTTTGAAAAAGATTGTTTTGTATTTTCTGGTAATCCAAGGAAAAAATTAGGATCGTTTTTCCATTGGAATTGGTTCGATTCCAATCGTTTATAAAGGATTTGGGAATATTTTTTACCAATTTGTTCTTCTAATAATAATATTCGATTCCATGAAAGAATGTCTCTTGGATTCTCAACAACTTTTAAATACGCAATTACATCTTTTACATGTGCCAAATCCAAAAATCGTTTCCCACCAAACTTACGATAGGGGATTTTTTTCGCATTTAATTGCACTTCTAATAAATGGGAGGAATATCCAGAACGAAATAGGACAGCTATTTGTGAAAAGGGGACACCTTCTTCATAAAGTTCCAAAATTTTTCCTGCCATCCATTCAGCTTCTTCCTCAAATGACTCTATAGTTACCAAAAATGGTAGTAATGCATGTTTTTGTGTGGCTGCAATTAAATTCTTTTTATAATTTTCAGAACTTTTTTCTAATACTGCATTCGCAAGGTTGAGAACAGTTTGGACACTTCGGTAGTTTTTTGTGAGTTGGATGATTTGCGTATTTGGAAAAATTTTTGGAAAGTCCAACATGTTATGAACACTTGCTCCACGAAATCCGTAAATACACTGTGCATCATCACCTACAACTAAGATATTTTGGTGGATACTTGCCAGTAAACAAGCGATATGCGCTTGTATTTTGTTTGTATCTTGGTATTCATCTACCAGTATATATTCATAAGTGGAGGACATTTTTTGTCGAATTCTTTCATCCGAGACAAGAATTTTGCGAGTGAATTCTAATAAATCGTCAAAATCGAGTGAGTTGTGTTTGGCTTTGAGATCGGCAAATTTAGTTTTGATTTCTTGGATTTCTTTTGTGATACCAAGAAACATTGGATATTCTCTTTGCAGGTATTTTTCTAATGAAATTTGCAAATTGAAACAAGCAGAAAAAATTTCAGCGAGTGTTTCTTTTTTGGGAAACCGAACTTTTGTTCCTGTTGAGACAACCTGTTCTCTCGCCATACCGACAAATCCAATTGTGTCTTCCTCATCCAATATCGTAAAATTCGAATCTAATGAGATAACACTTGCAAACTTACGTAAAAAATGATGGCAGAAGGAATGAAAGGTTCCCCCTCGAACAGACATCATACGGTTGTCCAAAATACTAGAAGCACGACCCAACATTTCTCTTGCAGCACGCCTTGTGAAGGTAAGCAAAAGGATAGATTCAGGATTTGTACCATTTTTTACCAAATGGGCCAATTTATGGACGAGGGTATTGGTTTTTCCGGTCCCTGCCCCAGCAACCACTAAAATCGGGCCTTTCTTGGCCAAAACCACTTGTCTTTGGGCATCATTGAGTTCCTGGTCCACAATACAGAGATTTGTTGTCTGGATTCTGTTGACAAACGGAAATTATTCTATTTGATAGTGGAGACTGGTTGTATAAAACAATGACATCTATTGTGGAAAATCAAAAAGAAACTGATGTAAAAAAAATCCTAGTTGTCGAAGACGAAAGGATCATTGCGATCAATATTTGTTCAACCTTAAAACAATACGGTTACAATGCTACTTATGTATCGGAAGCAAATGATGCGATTGAACAAATTGAATCCGAACACTTTGACCTAGTTCTCATGGACATTATGTTGAATGGCCCGATGGATGGAATTGAAATTGCCGGTAAAATCAAAAGAAGTAAGGAAATTCCAGTCATTTACCTCACTGCTTATTCTGATGAAGCCACAATCAATCGTGCTAAAACCACTGAACCATTTGGTTATTTGATCAAACCATTTAATAGTCGGGATTTATATATTTCTGTGGAAATGGCAATTTATAAATCACAAGTACAAAAGCACATCCGAGTTGTGGAAAGTCGATTGGCTGAAAACCAAAAATGGGAAACCATCGCACTTGTTGCTTCCGGCATTTCGCACGAAATTAATAATCCTCTTACATCCATACTCAATTTAGCGGACCTTATCCTTTTAGAGGCAAAAAAAACATCTAATCCAAGCTTAAAGGAAAAAGCTGAAAAAATTACAGAAGAATCAGAACGAATCGCTAAGATTGTGAAAAACTTAGTTTCGTATTCACAATCAACTAGCTCCCAATGGACGTATTCCAATTTAGTTAGCATTTTAAATGATACACGTTCCTTCCTCCACCAATACTTTTTAAAAGAAGGAATCCAATGTGAGTTGGAAATGGGAGACGTCCCTCATGTGTATTGCCAACCTCAAAAAATCAAACAAGTCCTTCTCAACTTAATCCAAGACGCAAGGTTACGAGTGAATACTAGAGAAGATTCCATAGGCAGGAAAATTTCTGTTTCGCTATCAGTGATCGGTGAAGAAGGAAAAGAATTTGTCAAAATTCAAATCAAAGACAATGGTGCGGAAGATTTGATGATGGGAATATCGCAGATGAATTCTTTAGATGTCACACGTAGCATTATTGCCGAACACAAAGGTAACCTAACACGTGATGAAGAGTACTCTTCTTGGGTGTTTACCTTGCCCATTGTAAAACCTGTTTGAACTAAAAAAAGATTAAGAAGGATTCCCTGATAGGATTGGTTTTTTGTCCAAATGGGGTGTTTCTAATAATTTAAAAAATAATTCGATACGATTGGAATGTAATAACCAATTGTCTTCTGACAAAAGACCCGCTAAGAAAAAATTAAAATCTTTGTAATAGGCAAAGGAAAGTTGAGGGTTTTTCGTAAAGTCAAGGAGCAAAGCGAGGGCTAATCGGTTGGCACTTTCCTCTGGACCAAAACCATCGGTTAGGATTTGGATCGACGGTTCTGGAACTTGGACAATGTGTTCTTCTTGTCCGTCTCTTATTTTGAGGTTGTACCGTAAGGTACCTGGAATGCGTTCTCCAGAGTAGGTTTTAGCCATTCAAAACTCACCTATGCCCAAGTCTCGAGCCTTTTGATTATGTCCATTCCTCGGAAACTTACGCAACCTCTTTTTCATAGAATTTACAAGATTCAGACTCGAATTTCTACCTGGTTTTCCATTGATTTTTTCGATAGGGGTAAAACTCTCGTTCTATACTTCCAAAGCCCGCTGTGCAAAAATCCATTCATTTTCTCATACTATTTTGTTGTTTTCTTATCGGAATGGAAATTCTGGCACAGGATACTAATGGCTTAAAACTGCTATTCCCTGACCAATCCTTACCAACGAAAAACCAACAAGAAGAAGAAAGAAAACAGACAACAACTCAAATCCAACGAGGCATTGTTCGCAAATCTGTTGATGGCATGACGGACCGAGAAGTTGACGATAACTTAAGAAATTTAGGTTTGAATCCTACAGGAACAATTTATACCAAACGGGAACGATTACGGGAAGCACTTGTGCCTCCTGAAGAGGTTCCACTCACACCCGAATCTTTACTTGCCTCACAACCCAAAAAAGGCCCACCCATTCAAATCCAGAATGCTGCTGAGGGTCAACTCATGAACATCGACAAAACAAAAGGTGGAGTCCTTGTTTTAAGAGGGAAGGTGCGTGTTAAAATCAAAGCAGGGGAATTGATTGCTGATTCTGTTTCCATCGATGCAAATCGACAAGAAATTTATGCAGAAGGGGGAGTGGAATACAAAGACGGAAATGCCAAGGTGATTGGAGATCGTATGATCTATGATCTAAAATTAAACCAAGGTGTTGTATACAATTCTAAGTTAAGTATGTTTCCTTCCCACTTCATTGGTCAAAAGATCAAACGATTGGATGAAAAACGATACCTATTAGAAATGGGTTACTTTACTGCATGTAATGCGGAACTCCCACACGAATCTTTCCAAGCCAAACGCATTGTCATCCATGATGATCGAACGGTAGTAGCGCAGTGGGTTTCTTATAAAGTTGGTGGCACAACTCTTTTTATGTTACCGTTTTTGTACAATTCAGAATCCGGTAATGGTGTTACCACACAGTTTGGTAAAAATAACACACAAGGTTGGTTTTGGCAAAACTCTTACCAATGGTCAGATTCTTATCCAAATAGTTTATTCTTAGCAAACGGATATAAATTTCGTTTTGATATGTATGAAAAAACGGGCCAAGCTGCTCAGTTAGAGATGTGGAAAGTTTCACCCATTCTCAATTATAATATCAACTTAGGTTATGCTAATTATAAAAACACAGCTATCACTCCTGTTTATGAAGATCGTTTCAAAAATGGTGGAATTGGATCAGTTGCAGTAACCAATAACGTAGATCGGGGAGAATTATTTCCGAATACAAGTCTTCCTTATCGTAATACGGGTGTTAACTATGACCCTTGGTGGAAAGCTGATTTACGGTTAAATGCTAAATTTAATGATTTTTCAAAAGATTACACTAGAAACTTTCAATTACAATACGAAAATTATAGTAACAGATTGTTTGATTATGAATTTGGAAATCGATACCAACCTTCTAATTCTTTACAATCATTGTATACATACCGTGATGTACGTTTTGGACTTATCAGAAACCTTCTAAACTGGAACTTCAATTATACAGAAAATAGAGGGGATTTGAGTGTTGGTATTTCCATGAGTCGAACACTCATTTACCAAATCCAAGCAAATCAATTCTTTGCAGCACAAGATACATTACCAGCAGTCACCATTCGGAATTCCAGTAATATTGGATTAATCCCAGGAACTGCTAGCCCTGTTTATTGGGATTTGTTGTTCCAAACAAACATCAATCGAATTTACGGACCACCACAACAAAAGTTAAATCCAACCACAGGTGTAGTGGATCCAAGAAGCCAATACCAAGA
Organism: Leptospira sp.; assembly: GCA_016742255.1. GTDB lineage: Bacteria > Spirochaetota > Leptospiria > Leptospirales > Leptospiraceae > Leptospira_A > Leptospira_A paudalimensis. The sequence continues at coordinate 15,002 of JACVCB010000043.1, read as the reverse complement.
TTATGTATTAAGGTCACAAACGAATGTGGTAGGAGAAACAGGGTTTCGTTCCCCAATTGCGATGGGAGCATACATGTCGTTTACTCCATCCGTTTATATGGGAGCCACAAAACAATCTGTTGAATTCCCTGGAACAGGAAGTGAGTTAAATGGACCAGACCGCGATGTAAACAAAGCATACGCAACTTTACTCAAACAACAATCGTATCAATATGTAAGACAATCTCATACAGTTCGTATGGGAATTCCAGAAATTTTCCTTTCAACCACTTATCGCAGATTAGATGCAGATAAAGCAGAAGCAAAAGATCCAATTTTGGGTAATTTACGCCAACATGAAGCTGAATTTTCATTAGAAAGTTATGCCTTAAATGATTGGGATATTTCAGTACGAACCATCAGGGACTTACGTCAGTTTTCATCTTCTTATAACCCTGGTCTTACCAATATGCAACGTTGGTACTATACAGTTGTTAGGATTGGTGGTTTTTTTGATTTTGTGGATGGGTTCACAACGAGAAGACCAAGTTTGTTAGAGCGAAAACGAAACTTTTATTCCGGTATTTTTATCAATAATGATTATGTTCATCATACTCCACAAAATCGATCTCTATCTAACAACCTAACTGTATCGTATAAAATGGGAGGATTTTCTTGGCCCATCATTCGAGCATTCCGCAGTTTGGAAATTGGTTCAACTTGGTATCACGTTTACAAAGATAGTTTTTTAGATAGTTACCGATTCTTTTTCAAAACAGATGTGAAAGTAACTCGTTACACAGGACTCGAATTGGAATTAGATTCCAGAGTGACTGAACCTTGGCGCCTAACTGCACTTGCACAAGGTCAGTTTTATGCATTAAATACAAGTCCTGAACTGTATACTGCACAAACTGGAACCAATTATGACCAAACTACTATCTGGGAAGATTTGGCATCAGGAACCGGAGCTAAAGGACAAACGGAAAGACAAAAAACTGTTTTTAATATCAACAGGTTTATGATGACGTTTAAGATGGACCTTCATAATTGGGAGTATCGATTGGGATATAGTATGAACCTTCGTGCTTTACCGGGAGGTCTTGCTCTCAACAACCAATTAACTTTTTACGATCAATCCGTATATTTATCTGTAAATTTAACAAATTTCAGTTTTGGAGATTCAGCATCTGCCCAAGCAACAAGGGTAAGATTGTATCGATTCAGAAAACGTCCATTAGATGGGACTTCGACAGATTTAACAGATTAAAGATGGTAACCAAATGCTAAAAGAAAGAAGCCAATCATTCAAATTACTATTTTTAGTTACTGATTTTTTTATAGGCTTAGCTAGTTTCTTAACAGCTTATGTAGTTAGGTATTATTTATCTCCAGATTCTAGTTTTCAAATCCAAACAATTGATCCTGTCAATTATTTGATCCTGGGAATAGTGCTTGGATTTTCCCAAGTCGTTTCCTTTTTATCCATCGATTTATACCACCCAAGAAGAGGTTTATCTTTTTCAGATGAACTTTTTGCCATCATCTCAGGAGTGATCCTCAATCTTCTAGTTGTATTATCTCTTCTCTTTTTCTTTCGTGGAGAAAGTTTTTCTCGATTGGTGATCGGTTACTTTGCAATTTGTACGGTAATCCTCACTTCCTTTTCTCATTTTGTTCTCAGATCACTCATGCAGTATCTAAGGAGCAAGGGTTATAATTTAAAGTCAGTTCTCATCATTGGAACTGGTAAATCAGCCATTAACTTTTCTAAAACATTACAAAAACATTCTATTTATGGATATACTGTCAAAGGGTTTGTGGCTGGTAAAAAAAATCTTTCCCCAAAACAAATTCAAACTGTCACATCGACAACCAAGTTAGAAAATTTTGTAGAGCAAAACCAAATTGATTTAATTGTTTATGCACTTTCACACGAAGAAGGGGATTCCTTAAAGGAAGTGATCGATATTGCTGATTTTCATGGTATCGATTTAAAGGTAATTCCCAGTTACGAAGAGATTGTCACTGCCAAAGGTAGAGTGGAAGTGTTAGATGGGATTCCCATTATTTCCATTCGTAACATTCCACTACGATTAGGATATAATTTGGTTTTAAAGAGAAGCTTTGATATCCTGTTTTCGCTATTTTTTATCCTTTTGTTTAGTCCATTCTATCTCTTAATTGCATTACTTGTGAAATTGACAAGCAAAGGTCCTATCTTTTATAAGCAAGAAAGAGTTGGTCTTGACAACAAAGTTTTTGGAATGATCAAATTTCGTTCCATGGTTGTCCAAGCCAAAGAAAAATCTGATACATTATGGACTGTTAAAGATGATCCAAGGGTAACACCAGTTGGATCTATCCTACGTAAATTATCTTTGGATGAAACACCACAATTTTTCAATGTATTACTTGGTGATATGTCAGTTGTTGGACCTAGACCAGAAAGACCTTTTTATGTGGAAAAGTTCAGAAACGAACACCACCAATATATGCGTCGTCATGCGGCAAAAGCTGGGATCACGGGTTGGGCACAAGTACAAGGATATAGAGGAGACACCTCTATTGAAAAAAGAATCGAAGCAGATATTTTTTACATCGAAAACTGGTCTTTACTTTTGGATATAAAAATCATTTTACTCACACCTTTAAAAGCGATTATAGATAGGAATGCATACTGAGGAAACCTTATGGATGAAAAAGAATTAAAGAACATTGCTAACTTAGCAAAACTCAACATTGAAGACAGTGAAATTGCAGGTATGCTCAGTGATTTCTCGAGAATTGTACAGTATGTAGATGAAATCAAAAATCTTGATACATCGAAAGTTGGTGATGATGAGATTTATGAACAAATTTTCTATGAACTGAGAAAAGATTTAAGTGAAAACTCGCTAAAACGAGATGATTTATCAAAAATTGCTCCTTCATACGAAAATGGATATGTCGTTGTTCCAAAGGTGATTGAAACATGAAAGATATTATATTTCTAACTTATTCCGAGATCAAAAAAAAGCTGAATGATGGGAGTTTAACCTCACAAGAGTTAGTCTCCGCATATTTAGAGCGAATTAAAGCTAGTGATTCAAAAGTGAAAGCATTTTTGAATCTAAATGCTGACAAGATACTTACCGAAGCGAAAGCAAGTGATGAAAGAAGAAAAGTCGGTAAACCTTTCTCTGAATTCGATGGAATCCCAATCGGAATCAAAGACAATATCTGTATCAGAGGGGAAATCACTTCATGTTCTTCTAAGATTTTGGAAAATTTTGAATCTCCGTATGATGCAACAGTCATCACAAAATTAAAAGAGAAAGGTTTTGTTTTTTTCCCGAGACTGAATATGGACGAATTTGCAATGGGTTCTTCTACAGAAAACAGTGCATTCCAAACATCTAAAAACCCATTTGATACAGATCGGATTCCTGGTGGATCAAGTGGTGGTTCGGCGGCAGCAGTAGCAGCTTCCATGTTACCAATTTCACTCGGTTCAGACACAGGTGGATCGATTCGGCAACCAGCAGCACTTTGTGGAATTTGGGGCTTAAAACCTACTTATGGAAGAGTATCGCGTTATGGACTTATTGCTTATGCATCCAGTTTAGACCAAATTGGACCTTTTTCCAATGACATGGAAGGGATTAGTGACCTATTAGAAATTTTATCAGGACTTGATACAAAAGACCAAACAACCGCTAAAGTAGATCATTTTGATTCCAAATCCGTGAATACAATTGATTGGAAAGGTAAAAAAATTGGGATCATGAAAACTGAAGATTTTAATTTTTCACCTGATGTGAATGCAAGGTATTTAGAAATTTTGAAATCATTGCAAGAAAAAGGTGCAGAGTTAGTCGCATTAGATTTTTCCCTTTTGAAATATGCAATTCCAGTATATTACTTAATCGCAACTGCAGAATGTTCTTCTAATTTAAGTCGTTTTGATGGAATACGATACGGATTACGAAAGGAAACCACTGGAAAATTAGAGGATTTATATTCAGAATCAAGAAGTGCTGGATTTGGAAAAGAAGTCAAAAGGAGGATATTACTAGGAACTTTCTCATTGAGTTCAGGTTACTATGACGCTTATTATGGTAAGGCTCAAAAAGCTAGAGTTCTCATCCGAAAACAATATGCAGATTTTTTTAAATCAGTAGATATCATTTTACAACCTACATCTCCAACAACAGCATTCAAAGTGGGAGAAAAAACAAAAGATCCCATTCAAATGTACCAAGCTGACATTCTGACAACTTCTGTTAATTTAGCAGGCGTTCCAGCGATCAGTTGCCCTGCCGGTGTTGATCAAAATGGACTTCCAATTGGAATCCAATTAACATCTTCGCATTTTGATGAAGTTAAACTACTTAGTTATGCAAATTCACTCTCCAAATTGGATCTTTGTAAGATAACATTGCCGAAAGAGATCAAATAAAATGGATGAATTAACCAAAAGAGTGATTCCTTGTTTGGACATCAAGGGAGGAAGAGTGGTAAAAGGGGTCCAGTTCGTCAACTTGATCGATGCTGGAGATCCTGTTTCATGTGCGATTGCATATGAAGAAAACAAAGCAGATGAATTGTGTTTTTTAGACATCACTGCTTCCTCTGACAAGCGAGACATTCTTTTGCATTTAGTAGAAGAGGTAGCTAACAAATTATTTATCCCTTTCACAGTTGGTGGTGGAATTCGTACCATAGATGATGTAAAAGCTGTCCTCAATAAAGGTGCAGACAAAGTATCAATCAATACAAGTGCCTTTCAAAACCCAAAACTTTTAAAAGATGCAAGTGAGATTTATGGTTCACAATGTATCGTTTGTGCAATTGATGTGAAATTCCATCCAGAAAGAAAACGATATGAAGTGTATCTGAATGGTGGTAGAGCTGAAACCGGTCGTGAAGCATTAGATTGGGGACGTGAAGCATCTGAAATGGGTGCAGGTGAAATTTTACTAACATCCATGGACAAAGATGGCACAAAAGATGGGTTTGATATTACATTGATGAAAACATTCACAAATAATCTATCCATTCCGATTATTGCTTCAGGTGGAGCTGGTAATCCAGAGCACATGGCGGAAGTGATTTTACGTGGAGGTGCTGATGCTGTACTTGCTGCATCTATCTTTCATTTTGGAGAATTTTCCATCCAAGAAACAAAACAAACAATGAAAGAAATGGGTATCAAAGTAAGATTATGAATTCATTTCATATCTTAGATTATCTCTTTTTCCTTTTTCCTTTTTTCATTATATTTTTCATTCTGTATCGTTTCCGCGCTAAAAACAATTCCACAAAAGAATATTTCCAAGCCGAAGGAAGTTTAAATTGGTTTGTTGCTGGGACTGCCATGGTTGCAACAACATTTGCCGCTGACACACCTCTTGCTGTAACAGAGATTATTCGAACCCATGGAATATCAGGAAATTGGATTTGGTGGTATATGGCTGTTGGTGGGTTTGTTACTGTATTTTTCTTTTCTAAACTTTGGAAACGATCAGGAGCAAGCACTGACTTAGAACTCATTCAAATTCGTTATAGTGGTAAGGAAGCTGAATTTTTAAGAGGATTTAAAGCATTTGTCATTGGATTACTTCTAAATTTAGTGATCCTTGGTTGGGTAAACCTAGCCATGTTAAAAATCATACCTGTTTTTTTTCCAAGTATCAATTCGTCACTTGTCTTAGTATTTTTATTGTTATTCGGTGTCATTTATACCGCCATTGCTGGATTACGCGGAATTTCCTATATTGATGTTTTTCAATTTTTTCTAGCGTGGATTGGATGTATCCTGTTTGCCTATTTTGCACTCCAACTTCCTTCGATAGGTGGTTTGGAAAATTTAAAATCACAATTACCGAAGGACAAAATTCTATTTTTCCCCAACGGGGATCATGGATCACTCCCTTGGGACCATTTTTTGATCCTACTAACAGTACTTTGGTGGTCAAGCTGGTATCCTGGATCTGAACCGGGAGGTGGAGGTTACATTGCACAAAGAATCCTTGCTACCAAAAATGAATCAGCAGCGCTAAAGGGTAGTTTATGGTTTGTGATTGCTCATTATTTTGTTAGACCTTGGCCATGGATTTTAGTAGCACTTGTATCCATTGTCTTATACCCAAATTTATCAGAGATAGAAAGTGGTAAAGGTTTCCTCATGGTTTTACAAGAAGGAATGCCAAATGGAATGAAAGGATTAATGTTAAGTGCCTTTTTGGCTGCTTATTTATCCACTTTAGCAACTCATTTGAATTGGGGTGCTTCTTATTTAGTCAATGATTTGTGGAAACCATTTACGAATGGAAAAAAGTCCGATTCTCATTTTGTAAAAATTTCTTATCTCATACAACTCCTAACGGCAGTATTTTCGTTTTTTCTCGCGGTATATGGAATGGAAACCATTAAAGGTGCTTGGGTATTTTTACTTGAAGCTTCCTCAGGAATTGGATTTGTATTGATTGTTAGATGGTATTTTTGGCGAATTTCAGCTTGGACTGAAATTTTAGCACTGATACTTTCTCCCATTTTATATATTGTTTATTCACATTTACTACAATTTCCATTCCCTTATTCTATCCTATACACTTCCATAAGTTCCGCGATGATCTTACTTCTTTCCACTTATGTATTACCCAATACAAAAAAGGAAATCTTGTATTCATTTTACGAAACAACAAAACCTCCACATTTTTTTTGGAGAGGATTTTTCAGTGAAAATCCAGAATACAAACAAAGTTTTTATCATAACCATATTATCATGTCTCTGATCGGATCAGTATTTGGATTGTGTTTTGTATTTGGTGGACTCTATACGATTCAGTGTCTTTTTTGGAAAGAAGGAGAAATCAAATTTGGAATCTTGTTTTTTCTATTTGGATTACTTGGACTCATTTTTTCCGTTCAAAAAATTCAGTCTAAATCCAGACCTTAAATTCTTTTTTAAGGGTGATTTCGAATTTCCGTGATCACTTGAGAAAATAAATTTCGGCTTTTTGTGTCATCTACATTGATTGTCTGGAATGCCATCATGGAATGATCACAATCACTAACATTGATTTGTTTGCTACTGAGGTTACCAATCCTTGCGCTATTGACAGGAACGATACCGTCTGATTGAGTAAATCCAGCATTGGATAGTAGGGTACATCCTGTGTTATAGTAAAACGTTTCGCCAACACTACAGCTACTTAAGACCCCTGCAAAACTAATGAACTTACTATTAAAACCTGATTTAAGGTACGAATCATTTAAAGCATCTAACACGAGATTTGTGGCTCCATTCAAAACTGGTTGTAAATTGCCCTGATTGGTATACGCAAGTTCCTGACCTCCTTGTGTATTAACTAAATAATTTCCAAGTTCATTGACAAAGGGATTTGAACCCAAAAAATTATTAGTCGCAAATGGTGAACCGTATTGCGGGCTGGCAAGGGTTACGACCAAACGTACAAATGGTAAATCTCCTGTTTCCTTTGCAAGGGCAACACGAGTCACAAGTCCACCCATGGAATGTGCAACGATATAAACAGAATCTGTATCAACAAAACTTGCACGCAAAGTTGCATAAAACTGTCTGCCATTTACTAAAATACTGTTAGAAGTTCTATAGGTATATACATACAAATCAAATTCTGATTTTGCAGAATCCCTTCCTTCTTGGTAATGAATGAGTCCATTAGAAAATGTATTCTTTATATTTTGAATTTTTTTTTCATCGTTTGTAATCGGATCAGAATCTCTTTCTGCTGGATTCCAGCCATGGACAAATATAATTTTTTTGGCATTCACTTTTGGAAACCAGTCAATGGATACAAATTGGGAATTCGCTAAATTTCTGGAACTTCCTGGAATAAAACCAAATAATTTCTGATTGGGATTGGGTAAAAGTCCAAGAAAAGCAAGTAACAACGCTTCTTCGTTTTTGTCTTTTTCGGAAACAAATTCTTTCCTATAAAAATCGTACAAACAAGATTGAAATGTAATGATCGAGAATATGAAAAATAAAAAAAAGCCAATGATTCGCTTATTGCGAGACATTGTGTAGTCTATCCAAGGTAATTCCACAAGCAACTACCACATTGAGCGAAGTAACTGCGCCATATAATGGAATCCTAGCTACATAATCTGCATCTTCAAGTAAAATTCTTTTAACTCCCTCTCCTTCATTCCCCATGATCACTGCCATTTGGGAAACATCAGGTAAATTTTCCCAAATCTCTTCTTCACCTTCTTCATCAGTGGCAAGAATCCAATATTCATTTTTTTTGAGGAATTCTATTCCGTGTTTTAAATTCGCCACTCTATAAATTTGAATATGATGAATGGCACCTGCAGATACTTTTTCAACTACAGGAGTAATAGGGGAAGTATCTCTATCAGACATTAACACATGTTTTATGCCCATACATTCTGCCGTACGTAGTAAGTTCCCTAAATTACCGGGGTCTTGGATTCGATCCAAAATCAAAATTGGTCCTTCGTTTGGGTGAATGTTTTGTTTAAATTGTTCAAAACCAAGTGAAGCAAACGATTTTTGTTTTGTACGGATGATCACATAACCTTGGTGATTTTTATCTTGGGCAATTCGATCCAGTTCCCTGCTAGAGACTGTTGTGAACTTTACAGAATTTGGTAAATAAGACTTAATCCTATGTTTTTCTTCATTTCCAATTCCATCTTTGACAATGACTTCACGAATGGTTTTTATGCCTCGTTCGGGAGCCATTTGTTCCAGTGATTCTAAAAATTCAAAAAAATTCCGTTTCCCAAAAAGTATTTCTACGGGGCTTTTTTCCATGTTGTGATTCCTTCTTTTGTGTCAGCGAGAAGGATGCCTTTGTTTTCCAACTCTTTTCGTATATTGTCAGCAGTAACAAAATCTTTATTCTGTTTTGCTAATTTTCGATTTTCAATTTGTTCCAAAATCCAGTCTTCAGAAATTCCATCTAAATCTGCCTTTGGTTTTTCAAATGAGAATACCGCGAATAGATCATTCATTTTCAAAAACAAACGAAGGGTCTCTTTAGTAAAAAGATCCGTACTTTCTTTTTTAGTTTGATCTAGAGTTTGGTTTACAATTCGCACGAGTTCATGAAGAATCGCAAGCGCCTTAGGGATATTGAGATCATCTGCTAAAGCATTTAAAAAGTCATCATTGAGTTTTGCGATTTCAGGAAGGGAAAAAATCAAATTTTCTCCAGCTTTTGGAATTAAATTCCATAAGTTGCCAGTATCCAATAATCGAAATATTGTATTTTGTATTCTGTCTAAAGAAACTTTGGATTCTTCCAATTTCGCCAAAGAAAAATTCAACTTACTTCTATAATGAGCTGATATTAAATGAAAACGAATGACTCTTGGTTCGTATCCTTTTTCTAGAATATCTCGTAAGGTATAAAAATTTCCCTTACTTTTTGACATCTTCTCTCCATCAACTAATAAGTGTTCGCAGTGAAGCCATGTTCCTACAAACTCTTCATTTGGATAGGCCCCTGTAGTTTGTGCGAATTCATTTTCATGGTGAGGGAAGAGTAAATCAATTCCACCAGTATGAATGTCTATCCCGGAACCATAAATTTTGCGAATCATGGCAGAACATTCTAGGTGCCAACCAGGCCTGCCCGTACCTAAACGAGTATGCCAACATTTTTCGTCTTTTGTTTTCTGGTTTTTCCACAATACGAAATCTCTAACATCGTCTTTCTCGTATTCATCCGCATCATAACGAACACCAGATTTCATTCCAGATACATCGATTTTTGACAACTCACCATATCGATTGAACTTCTGAATGGAAAAATAGACATTCCCATCTCGTTCATAAACTAATCCATTCGATTGTAAAGTTTCGACAAGAGACACCATATCTTCAATCGATTCAGTCGCTTTGGGATAATGTTCCAGAGTTTGAACTTGTAATGTTGATAAATCCTTAAAAAACGCTTCTGTCCAAGGTTTTGTAAACTCTTCCACACTGATGTTACGTTTTATAGATTCATTAATGATTTTATCATCAATGTCAGTGATATTCATTGACTGATTTAACTTATAGCCACCTAACAGAAGGGAACGACGCAAAATATCTACGAATAAAAATGATCTTATATTCCCAATATGTGCAAAATTATAAACAGTTGGACCACAAGAATAGATGGAAACAGAGTTAGCATCCTTGGGTACAAAAGGTTCTTTTTTTCCAGATTTTGTATTTAAAAAGACAAAAGGAATCAAACTCATAAGGCAAAAATTTCTTTTACGAATTCTAAATTCGCTTGTGGTTGTTTTTCTTTTCCAGCTTCGTTTCCTTCTGTTGGATATAACTGCATTCGTTTATCACAGTTCATATGATTAAAAAGTGCAAATGTTGATTTTGGATGGGAGATTTGGTCTTCCATTCCACAAGAAAATAGAGCAGGAATTTTTATTTTTTTAGCAAAATTCATCGCATCAAAATAAGATAATTCTTTTTTGTAATCGATTTTTTTCGTGGCTCGTTTCTCAAAAAATGGAGTGAGTTCTCGCACCCAAGGATTTCCTTTTAAGGACATTTGTTCCTTATCAATATAACAAAATGAAGGTGTTTCTAAAATAAGTCCTTTGATTCGATCCGAATAAGCCGCACCAAACACAGCCAAGGCGGATCCCAGTGATTTACCATGGAGAATGATTTGATCACCATCGATTCCATCAGAAAGTCTTAGAAATTCTATCGTACGTATCACATCTAAATAGAGTTTTCTCATATAAAACTCTTCTTTTTGGTCAAGGCCATGGGCAAAATAATTGGGAGTCCAACCAATCGGGGATTTACCAGTTGCCGGATCCACTGGAATCTGGATCATTTCTTCGCCATGTCCACGTAATGTGATATGAAGTTGGGCGACACCCAAATCAGAATATCCTTTTTGGATTTCCTCAGGAATTGCAAGGTAATCGTGAAAATAAACAACTACAGGACGATCTCCACGTTTTCTTGGAATTGCTAATTTTCCATGTAACACATGATTGTCGATGCTTTGGAAACTAATATCATTCAAAGATTCCCAAATGAAAGAACCTTTTAAGACTGTTTTATATGTAGCTTTGATCGGAACTTTTTTAAGTTCCCCAATCCCTGATTTCCAAAAACTATCCAAATCACTTGGTGGATCTAGTTTTGGAATTGTTTGAAAACATTCGTCAAAACTAACGGTTTGTGGCATGAGAATCCAACTTAGGAGAAAATTGACCTAAAAAACTATACATGGTTTGTAAAAGAAGAACGGAAATTGTCATTGGGCCCACACCACCAGGAACTGGAGTGTAGTAGGAAGATTTATCTTTTGCTTTTGAAACTTCGATATCCCCCACATTACCAACGTTATAGCCAGCATCCAAAATCACTGCACCATCTTTTATCCAATCCGCTTTAATGAATTCTGGTTTTCCTACAGCACCTACAATGATATCAGCTTGTTTGACTAGATCAGGAAGATCTTTTGTTTTGGAATGGCAAAGGGTGACAGTAGCATTCAAATTGGTTAACATAATCGCCATAGGTTTCCCTAAAATTGGTGATCTTCCTACAACCACTGCATGTTTCCCTGTAACATCAATTCCATATTCTTGCAAAAGTAGAATCATACCGTACGGAGTGCACGGATAGTAAGCCTCACTATTCATAGATAAATTTCCAAAGGAAACCGTTGTCACACCATCTACATCTTTTTCTAATGCAATTGCATCAAAAGCCTTACGTTCATCAATTTGATGGGGAACTGGGTGTTGTAATAAAATCCCATTGATCGATGGATCAGAATTTAATTTACGAATTTCGTCTAAGAGCTCTTCGGTGGTAGTTTCTTCTTTCAAACGAATGTAACGCGAATTCATTCCTACTTTTTCACAGGCTTTCACCTTCATATTGACATAGGTTTCGGATGCAGGGTTATTCCCAACAAGGATGGTGGCAAGGGTAGGAATTCCCTTACCTTCTGCTTTCGCTTTTGCTAATGTTTCTTGGATTCGATTTCGGATTTTTTCGGAAATCGCTTTACCGTCTAATAGGATGCTAGATTTCATTCTGTAAGTTCAAAATTTCAGAGAAAATTGAACTGGCAAACAGAAAAAACCATCCATGATTCCAAGTTTAGATCCAAATTCATCCCATCCTACCATGTCTGACGAATCCCTTCCTTTACAAGGTTGGGTACAAGGCCTTCGAGGCAATAACCACGTACAATTTTTACAACTCAGGACCAATGGAAAAATCCTACAAGTGGTCTGTGAAAAGGAATCCCTGGGGGAGGATCTCTTCAAACAAATCAAAAGTTTACCCCAAGAAACTTCGCTTATCGTCCATGGGAACTGGCAGGAGAATGAAAAAGCACCTGGTGGTCGAGAGCTCACTCTTTCATCTTTTACTGTTGTAGGTGCATCTTCCGATTATCCTATCACTCCGAAAGATCATGGACCCGATTTTTTACATAACCATAGGCATTTGTGGTTACGATCCAAACGGCAACTTGCTATCCAAAGGGTCAGGTCTGAATTCTCATTTGCGATCCGCGAATTTTTCCGTAACGATGGCTATACGCTCATTGACACACCCATTTTGACTGGATCCATCGGTGAATCTGCAGGAACCTTATTTTCCACCGAATATTTCGATTTAGGCCAAGCGTATTTAGCACAAACAGGCCAATTGTATTTGGAAACCGCAGCGTTTGCTCACTCGAAAGTGTATTGTTTTGGTCCCACATTCCGTGCTGAAAAAAGTAAAACCAAACGCCACTTAACCGAATTTTGGATGTTGGAAGCAGAAACTGCCTTCCTTGGACATCAAGGGAACCTGGACTTACAAGAGCGATTTGTAAAATCAGTATTAAAAACCACCATTGAACGCACAAAAGAAGATTTAAAGACTCTCGAACGAGACCCTCTGCCTCTCCTCCAAACCCTAGAGAAACCTTTCCCCCGAGTGGAATATGGAGATGCCATCCAAATCCTAAAAGAGGCAGGAGAAAATATCGAATGGGGGGAAGACATCAATGCCGAAAGGGAACAAATCTTAACCACTCATTTTGGTACAGCCATCTTCATCCAAAATTTCCCGAGAGCCATCAAAGCTTTTTATATGAAACAAAACCCTAGTGACCCAAGGACAGTTCTCTCTGCTGACTTAATTGCACCAGACGGAATTGGTGAAATCATAGGGGGGTCAGAAAGGGAAGAATCCTACGATAAAATTGTGGAACGGCTCAAAGAAGAAGGCCTACCACCGGAAGATTATTCCTGGTATTTGGACCTAAGGAAGTATGGATCGGTCCCACACGCAGGTTTTGGGATGGGTCTAGAACGGGTGATTGCTTGGGTTTGTGGATTACCACATATCCGAGAGTGTATTCCTTTCCCTAGAATGATTTACCGATTAACACCATAATTTTTTTTAACGGAAAAAATGCCATAAGACCGATCCTTTTATAGAAAGAGAGGTACCTTATGGCACAACAAGCAACCCAAGTTTTAACTACATCAGTCGAAAAAGAAGCTTGGGATTTATATGAGGTAGGTTCCAACGAAGATGTTGTGGTGCTTGCAAAACGCCATCCTGACAATTTTTATGTGCAACATCTAAGTTATTTAGCACTTTACGAGCTCACTGGACGGGCAATGGTTCAGGCACCCAAAGGGATTTCCAATTTAGCACCTCTCGTAGATGCCATTCAAAATTTTGAATTGGGGAAAAATGGGGAAGCTTGTAAAAACTTAAATTTATACTTCCAAACACAAACCAATCCTCTTTGTTTTTCTATCATTCAAACTGCGATTAAAATTTACTTCCGAGCAGAAGCGTATGAAGATGCAAAAAGCATAATCGTTCGTTATAAAAAACAATGGAACGATTTATCCTTTATCAAAGAAGAATTAATTTGTAGTTATTACTTAAAACGATATGACGAAGTGATCAAAGTGTTTCGTGACAACATGAAACTCTTAAATGATTCAGATATCCATAAACTAGTTGGAATGGCATTACTCTTTTTGGACAGACACAAAGAAGCCAATCTCATCTTTGAAAACATTCCTAACAAACTAAACCTACCTAGTTTTGAAGAAAAAAGAAAGATGTATGATTCAGTTTATCGAAACATCACTGAATTAGAAAAAAAATCAGGTTCTCTAGCTCATAAAGACTTAGAGGATATGGGTTTTGCTTATTTGTTTAACGGTGAATATGGAAAAGCAGAAAAAATGTTTTTGTCTCTCACTGAGAAACTAAAATCAAAACTCTGCAACGTGTAATATTCTTTCGAGTTTCGGGGTGGCTCAGCAGTTTTGCCGCCTCGTCAGTGGGGATGATCAAATCAGTTTGGTTTTTCCCAGCTGTGGAAAGAGCGAGTACAAAATACGGATTTTTTCCCACCTTCATCTCATACGCTTTTCCATTTTGGTCTTCTCTATATACTATATAGCCAGTTTCAATTGCGTATGCATCTTTTACATACAAGGGTGAATACACATCTAACCCACGATCCGTTTGGATTTTTGGAAATAACGCTCGTTTGACTGCTAAATGCCTAGCATCCACAACAAGCCCAGAAAACTCCACAGGGATCATCTCTTCACTAAATTCAGGGACTTTTTCAGTTCCATATTCGATTGGAATGTGGGCGAGGATCCCATCTTTCCCTTTGATCGGGAGGCTTGCTTTTGCTTCCAAAACATTTTTGACAAATTGGAAATCATATTCTTCTTTTTCTGCCCCAATGTAAGAATTGAGACGTAACCTAGCTTGTTGGTTCACTTGGGTATATTCAAAAATTGTATAATCAGCGTTAAACAAAATAGATTCTAAACGTTGGCTCAGTCTCACTTTTAGTTTTTCTTTGGCTTTTTTACGAGCCATGGAATGTGCTTTGCCCTGGCTTGTTGCAGTATTTTTGCCAGAAAACTCTGGATCATCCTCATCAAAAACAATTTTGGGTATGGTTTCTTTGACATTTGAAACAATGATCTGGTCAGTCCAATTG
>JACVCB010000042.1 GCA_016742255.1 Leptospira sp. | reverse complement strand
TTGTAATTCTCACCAATGAGATCACGTGCACATGCTTCTCCTAAGGCTTGGGAAATGGATGTACCTGCATGTCCAGTGTTGTATAAATCGTATTCGGATTCTTCACGTTTCGGAAATCCAGAGAGACCTAACCATTTGCGGACAGTAGGCAGTTCTTTTTTTCGTCCAGTCAGGATTTTATGAGGGTAAGTTTGGTGGCCAACATCCCAGATGATTTTGTCTTTGGGGGTTTGGAAGACGTAGTGGAGAGCGACTGTGAGTTCCACTACCCCGAGGTTACTAGCAAAATGCCCTCCCACGTCCGAGAGGGTGTCGATGATGTATTCCCTGACGTCATGGCAGACGGCAGGGAGGTCTGTTTCCTTTAGGTTTCTAAGGTCTTCTGGGAAATTGATTTTGTCGAGATATGGGTACGATGGCATTGAAACTTCATGTTGCCGCCTTTTGGAGAGGCCGCTTCATTTTCTCCATATCTTCTGGGTTTGTGATTCCAAGCAATTCGTAAATCCGAACAGGTTGGGTTTTTCCTTTTACACGCACCAAATCAAGTTCTCTTGTCACAACTCGGTCTTTCACTTTTTCATAGGTGTATTCCGAGATGATGATATTTGTGGTGTACATTTTATTGGAACCTTCCAAACGGGATCCTAAGTTGATTGTATCACCCATACAAGTGTATTCCATCCTATGAGATGATCCCATGTTTCCTACAACAGCAGGGCCAGAATTGAGACCACAACCAATGTCGATCACAGGGACATTTCGTTCTGCCCATTTTTGTTGCAGCACCTTTAAATGGTCGAGCTGTGCAAGGGCTGCCACACAAGCATAATAAGCATGGTCTTCCAATGGAACGGGAGCACCCCAGAATGCCATGATCGCATCCCCCATGTATTTATCGATGGTTCCCTTGTATTCAATGATGATGTCTGTCATGGCAGAAAGATACTCATTGAGTAACTTCACCAAATCTTCTGGTCCCAATTGTTCAGAGATGGTTGTGAACCCACGAACGTCAGAGAAAAAGATAGTGATTTCTCGTTTAGATCCGCCAAGAGCTAAATTGTCAGGGTGTTTAAGGAGTTCATCCACAACGTCTTTGGATACGAATTTGGAGAAGGTTTGACGAATGTATTTTACGTTTTCTTCTTCCGTTAAAATTCTAAATCCAATGATGGCAACAAAGACAACTATCTGTTCAATGGTAACAGATGGCAATACCGTGATGAGATTGAAAGTTTGGAATATATAAAGAGCAGCGATTACATATAATAACAACTGCGTTAACATAATGGCAAAACCAATGTGTGTTTTAACACGTGGTTGCAAAAATCCAATCATCACACCTAGGCCAACATAAATCAAAAAGATTCCCCAGTTTGGCATTGTGGACAAAAAATCCTGGTTTAAGATTGTGTTCACTGCATGAGCGTGGTGTTCAATTCCCGACATATCACCAAACGGAGATAAGTGGGAGTCCTTAGAAGCTCCACGACCAGTCGCATAGTACATTGCTACGAGAAAAATTTTATTGTTAATCTGGTTTGCTTCGAGTAATTCTGGATTCCAATCATTTGTGACTTCAAAGATTTCATTTTGTTTGAATGAATACCTTCCTCCCACATAATTGATTTCCATTTGCCCTTCCCAATCAATGGGAATCACCACTTCTCTTTTTTCGTTTGGAATGTGCATCACATCACGTTCTTCAAACTTACGAGCTTTCACATTGAATTCGCGAATGATTTTGTTTGGGATATTTTTCAATTTTACATAATGTCCCATGTTCACTTCTACATCATTTTGTACATTGATACCGTAGTATTGGCAAACAATGAGTAAGTCGATGGATGGGAAGTATTCTGTTTCGCGATCTCTTCCTGAATTATAAACTTTCACCACAAGAGGCATTTTGCGGTTCAATCCAGATTCATCTTTTTTAACGTTCGCAAAACCGAGACCAGCTGATAATTCACCGATTGGTTCGATTGGAGGTTGTGGAAATTTTACCCAAGATATCCCCCCATCATTTTCATCGATGACATTCTTTAATTGAAACTTACGTAAGATATCAATCCGTTTTTCAAGATTGAGGACAGCTTCCTTGGATTCCGCACTGACTTCCATAGGGTAGTCAAATAAAACATTGCGATTCTTTTGCAATGCAGTGACCATCTCTTCTGTTTGGCCGGGCTTGTAATCCACGAAGAAAATATCGAACATGAGAATGTTGTTTGAGTCTTTAAATGTTTCTATGATATCAGCATAATAACTCCAAGGAAGTGGCCAAGTACCTTGTAACTTTTCAAGTGATTCAGTTGTGATACCAATGATGTTGATATCCTTTCTTGCTTTTGCTGGAGGGTTATACTGAATGTATTCGATACGGCCAGTATCTCCCTCACTTTCTGTTTTTGTATTGGATCCACGTAAAAACTGGAAACGAAATGAAATAGAATTTTCTTCTAACTCTTTGAGAGGTTGGAATGTATTTACCATCGTATACATAAAGATCGCAATTACATAGGATAACCAAATGGCACCTGACTTTTGTTTGTCTTTGGAAACCTTTTCAATGATTTTGTAAACAAAATAGGAAGAAGTGAGGAGTAAAAGCATCCCACCAATCAGGAAGGAATATTCATATACCCATCCTGTCATGACAACAGATACGATCACACCGAGTGACCCAAGGGTGGCAACAGCAATGCTGAGGTAATCCAAAATCGAAAGCGATTTTGATTCTTTGTCGGACATAGAGCCTCTTTATTCGTTTAGGAATTTCCGACCATTTTCTCGGATTTTTTAAAGAGACTCAAATGTTTTTGAGTGATTTGGGAAAAAAATTTAGGGAATGGCAACCCGGATCTTGGCTATGTAGTCTGCCAAAGCTTGTTTTGCTTTGGGAAATTCATGTCCATTTTCTTCAATGATCCTTTGGATGGCAGATCCGATGATGATTCCATCCGCATAGCCAGAAATTTGCCCTGCTTGGTCTGGCGTGGAAATACCAAACCCTGCACAAATTGGCAATTGGATGGTTTCTTTCAGAAACCGAATCCTTTCTTTCAAATCAACAGAGAACTCGCGGCGTTCGCCAGTCACACCGAAGGATGTAACATAGTAAATAAAACCTGTAGAGGTTTTTTTCAATGCTTCAATTCGTTTTTTAGTCGAAGCTGGTGTGACCAAATGGATGAGATCCATATCTCTTTTTCTTAGTTCTTGGAATAAAACTTCACTTTCTTTGGTATCAAACGGTAAATCAGGGATCACAAGGCCGACTACCCCAGAATCTTTTGCTTGGTTTAGAAAATCTTCAATCCCGCAGTTAAAGATTGGATTGAAGTAAGTTAGGTAAACAAGTGGTACATCTTTTTTGTGTAAGTGAATTTCTTTCGTCACTCGAAAGATTTCAGAAAAGGAAAATTTATTTTTCAAAGATCTTGCGACTGCTCTTTGGATCACAGGACCATCTGCGACTGGATCAGAAAACGGAATCCCTAATTCTAAGATATCAGCACCATTGTCTAAAATCGTTTTTCCAAATTCGATGGAATCATTATAATTTGGGTCTCCAAGCGTAAAGTAAGGAATAAACGCAGATTTAATTTTTCCACTTTCAAAAAGATCTTTTATTTTACTCATTTACTCTTTTCACCTAACAAACGTAGTACTTCCGTAACATCTTTATCACCACGACCAGATAAACAAATGATCAGATCTTTCTTTTTCCCTAAATCTTTGGCAACATCCCTTGCTACATGGAACGCATGTGCTGTTTCGAGAGCGGGAATGATTCCTTCAATCCTTGTCACCTCTAAAAAGCAATCTAGCGCTTGTTCGTCTGTAACCATTCGATAATCTACTCGTTTCGATTGAGACAAAAAAGCATGTTCTGGACCAACACCAGGATAGTCTAAACCGGCGGAAACAGAATGTGCAGGTACAATTTGACCAGCTTCATCTTGGATGATGAGAGTTTTTGTTCCATGCAAAAACCCAGTTTTACCATAAGTTAAAGTGGCAGAATGTTCGCCAGGTTTTGGACCAAGGCCACCTGCTTCTGCACCATAAATGGCAACATGTTTGTCCTTTAAAAATGCTGTGAACATCCCAATCGCATTTGATCCACCTCCCACACAGGCAACGATTGCATGAGGGAGTTTATGGTTTTGTTTTTTAAACTGAGACCTTGCTTCTTTCCCAATCACAGCTTGTAAATCACGTACGATTGTTGGGAATGGATGAGGTCCGATGGCAGATCCAACAATATAATGAGTTGTTGAAACATTTAGAGCCCAATCACGCATGGCTTCACTTGTTGCTTCTTTGAGAGTGGCTTCCCCAGCAGTCACTGGTAATATTTTAGCACCTAACATCTCAATTTTTTTGGCATTCAGGTTTTGTCTTTCGACATCAACTGCTCCCATATACACAACAGTTTCCATACCAAACATAGCACCGACTGTAGCCGTAGCAAGGCCATGTTGGCCTGCACCAGTTTCTGCTATGATTCGTTTTTTGCCCATGAACTTTGCAATTAACGCTTGTCCGATGGCATTATTAATTTTATGAGCACCAGTATGATTAAGATCTTCTCTTTTTAACCAGATACGTGCACCTCCCCAATGTTTGGTGAGACGTTCTGCAAAAGTTAAAGGACTAGGTCTTCCGACATAATTACTTAAGTAAAACTCCAATTCTTTTTTGAATTTTTTACTTTTCTTTAACTTGTGATAGGTGGATTCAAGCTCTTCAAGAGCTTCTGTTAGAATTTCTGGTGCGTATCGACCGCCAAATTCTCCAAAATATCCAGGTTGGTTTTTGCCCATATATCCTAAGATAGATGCCTAGGTGAATATGAAAACTGCTTCTTTTGGGGGAGGAGGGGGATTTTTTGGTAGAGATCCCCGCCCGTATCGAACTGGGTGGGGTTATCCACCCGCCACCCAATGGCCTCTGTTTATCACAAAAGCCGCTTTTGATCGATAAAATTCCTAATTCCTTAAAAAAATTCTTGGGAAATGTTCATGTTCCCGCAAGAGAGACATCCTTTTGGATGGCTTCTTCAAGGTTTGCGATTTTTTTCTGTAGGTTCTTGACGAGATCTTCGTTTGTTGTGAAGGGAATGGTCTCTTCCGCCATGGACTTACGATCAAGAATGGTGATCTCATTTTTTTCCAAAAACCCTTTTCCCAATGTGATTCGAATAGGGAATCCGATGAGTTCAGAATCTTTAAATTTGAATCCAGGTCCAAGGTCACGGTCATCCCACAACACTTCAATCCCAGCGGCAACAAGTGCCTTGTAGATGGACTCAATTTTTGCGATATCATCCGGATTTTTGGCTATACTCACCAAACAAACTGTAAACGGTGCGATGGAGACTGGCCAAAAAATTCCTTTGTCATCATTACATTGTTCGATGACAGTTGCCATACAACGGTTCACACCAATTCCATAACAACCCATGGTTGTGGTGGTGGCTTTCCCTTTGTCATTGAGAACCGTGATGTCAAACGCTTTGGAATACTTTTGGCCTAATTTGAAGATGTGACCCACTTCGATCCCCTTCTCTGCGGTTAATCCAGTTCCACAGGAGGGACAAGGGTCACCTACTTTGGCTTGGGAGACATCGATCTTTGTCACTTCCTCTTCTTTGAAAAAAGAAGAAAGCTGAACACCCGCTATGTGGTGGTCAATCTCGTTTGCACCAGCAATATAGGCAAAATTCCAATCGAGTAAGGCATCAATGTAAATTTTAAGTGAATCGGATTTTGGAAACCCTGGTCCGATAAAACCTGGAACAAGGCCTAGTTTTTCCATTTCGACTGGTCCCATTGGTCTTAGTTCATTACAACCCAAGTGGTTTTTTAATTTATTTTCGTTTAGCTCACGATCTCCTTCCAAGAAGACTAGGACATTCTGTCCATCGGCAACGAGTGCCACTGCTTTCAAAAGATTCTCTTCTTTTGTGTTTAAAAACTCTGCAACTTCTGTGATGGATTTTTTTGCTGGAGTAGAAAGTTTCCCTTTACCATCAAATGCTTGTTTGGTTGTATTTTTTTTAGCAATCACAGGAGTTTTTTCAATGTTTCCTGAATAGTGGCAAGAAGGACAAATTGTGAGTGTCTCTTCACCAATCGGTGACACGACCATAAATTCTTCCGAAGCGGAACCACCCATATTCCCTGAGTCTGCCTGCACAGGAATGGTCGAAAGTCCCATGCCTGCAAAAATCCTACGGTAGGTTTTACGCATCGTTTGGTAAGTTTTGTCCAACGATTCATCATCTAAATGAAACGAGTACGCATCCTTCATGGTAAACTCACGAGAACGAATCACACCAAACCTTGGGCGGATTTCATCCCGGAATTTTGTATGGATTTGGTAGACATTGATCGGAAGGTCTTTGTAAGAACGAACCATTGGTTTTACAAGCACACAAAACGATTCTTCGTGTGTGGGCCCAAGGCAACTTTCGTTGTCATGGCGGTCTTTCAAACGAAACATCTCTTTTCCCATTTTGTCCCAACGACCGGATTCTTTCCAAATTTCACTCGGAGTTAAGATGGGAAGTTGGAATTCCAAAGCTCCTGCCCCGTCCATTTCTTTTCTCACGATGCCTTCGATTTTACGAAGTACACGTAAACCAAGTGGTAAATAGGAATACAGGCCTGCTGCAGACTTACGAATGAGGCCTGCTCGCATCATCAATTTATGAGAAGCGACCACTGCATCTTGCGGGTCTTCTTTGGCAGTTGGAATTAAATAGGAACTAGCTTTCATTTCTTTTTCTCTTTTTGATTAACAATCTAACAATACAAAGTTTAGTTTAAAAAATACGCATCACATCATTGAAGGAAACATAAAGCCCAAGCCCGATGAGAAAGAAAAATCCCAATCGGAAGATTGCTTCAATTGCCTTTCTTGGAAGTGGTCTACCTGTGATCGCTTCATAAGCATAGAGTACAATGTGTCCGCCATCCGCCATAGGTATGGGAAGTAAGTTCATCACCATAAGCGCTAATGAAATTTTAGCAACAAAATCAAGATACGTGACCCATCCATATTCCAAACTGATCCCAGCAATCTGCACAATTCCAATTGGACCCGATAGATTTTCTTTTGGCGATAACAGACCCGAAAACAACATGCCAATTCCTTTTAAGGTAGTGGAGACGTTTTCGTATACTTTATTCCCAGCACCGACAAGCGATGAATAAATGGTTGATTCTTTCTGTAATTTTTCGGCCTCAAATTTCATGGAAGCGCGAAATCCAAGAAGGCCAATTGGTTTCAAATTGACATCAGCAAAGTATTTCATATTGCCGATCCAAATTTCTTTTTTACCACCATTGGCTTTTAAATAAGAGGTAAAGGCATCCGCTGTTTCAAAAGATTGGTTTTCAATTTTTAAATTCGAAAGTCGATTTTCGATTTCTGCATCATAACTATCCAAACGAAAATAAGGGATCCCTAATTCAGGGAATTTTGGATGTTGGATATTCCAAAACTCAAACACATTCGCACCTAACACAGGAATTTGAATGGTTACTTTTTCTGTTGCCCAAGGTGTCAGAAGTGGATAGGTTTTTCGTTCCACTTCGACAGGGATGGTTTTTCCCTGGTGTTTTCCAAGTTCCGTCTGTAATTCAGGAACGGTATGAACATCTACTCCCGCCACGGTTAAAATCATATCTCCATCTTTCAAAAAAGAGAGAGCTCGACGTCTGAGTGATTTTTCCCGTTCTGCAATTTCGTGTTGTTTGAGGAGTTCTTCTTGAATTTCTTCCTTTCGCTCTTCTATCTTTTCTTGGAAGTAAACAGAAGATTTATCTTCTTTATCTAAAACATTTGCCATAAAGTGGCTGATCTGTTCCCCATAAGTAAAGGTAGCCACCACTCTTCTTTCTCCATACGGCATCACACCAATCGTAGGATGCCCACCAGCAGAGTATAAATTGGGAACAATTTCGACTGTCTTTGTTTCATTATCCCGTTTGTAAGTCACTTGGATGGGATCACCCGAAGTTAAACTTACATTGGTAAAAATATCTTCAAAACTTTCTGTGGGTTTTCCATTGATGGATAGAATCTTATCTCCAGTACGAAGACCTGCATTGTAAGCAGGACTTGATACTTTGTTTGCATCTTCTATGAAAATGCGGTTGGAAGAAGGGCTGTCTCCTGAAAGTTCCAATACAAATAACAACAAAAAACCTAACACTAAATTGGCGAATGGACCTCCAAGCACAGGAACCATACGACGAAGTGGTGGAGTGGCAAGTAAATCCCCTTGTTTTGGCTTTTTAGTTTTGCTATAATCATCTCCACGAAATAAAACATAACCGCCGATGGGAATGGCGGTGATTTGGTAGATGGTTTTCCCAATCCGTTTTTTCCAAATCCCTTTTCCATAACCTAACGAAAAAATACGTGCTTCCACACCTACCAGTTTCCCACATAAGAGGTGCCCCAATTCATGGATAAAAATCGATACAGCTAACATGAATACAGCGCCGAGTATTAATACGATCATGTAGTCACTCCCCCTTTTGAAAATTCAGATTGGATCAAATTACGTGTTTCCTTGTCTTTTTCCAGATACCCTTCCAAGGTCTCTGGAAATTCATTTTTGACTTGGTTTAAGGCAGACTCAATGAGCCTTGGAATGGCGGTAAAAGAAATTTTTTCTTCTAAAAATAGTGCCACAGCTTCTTCGTTCGCTGCATTAAAGATACAAGGTGCCACTCCCCCTGCTTTCCCCGCTTGATAGGCGAGTGTGAGTCCTGGGTAACGTTTTGTATCAGGTGGAAAAAATTCCAAGGTTTTCCAAGTGGAGGGTTTGCGTTCAATGAGCATTTGAGGGGTTGGACTTGGGTAAAATAAAGAATGAGCAATGGGATACACCATATCTGGGTGGCTTGTGTATTGCAAACAAGCACCATCTATGGTTTCAATGATCCCGTGTGTGAGAGACTGCGGGTGGATCACCACCTCAATCTCGTCATACGAAAACCCAAAGAGAAAATGTGCTTCGATGACTTCGAGACCTTTGTTGATTAGGCCCGCTGAGTCCACAGTGATTTTCGGGCCCATGGACCAAGTTGGATGGTTTAGCGCCTGTTTTACGGAAACATGTTCTAACTCATCAATAGGAAGATTCCGAAAACTCCCGCCTGAAGCAGTGAGAGTAATCGCTCTGATATTGAAACGAGTTTCCCTTTCAATGAGTTGGAAGAGTGCATTGTGTTCGGAATCCACTGGCACCATGAGTGTTTTGTGTTTTGCCACCAAACGATTGATCAGTGGCCCAAAGGTAACAAGTGTTTCTTTATTGGCAATGGCAATTTTTTTGCCAGCCTCAATGGCTGCAATGGTAGGTAGGACTCCCCTTGCCCCAACCACTGCTGTTACCACCACATCCACGGAAGGCAATTGGACTAAGTCCGATAAGTGTTGGTCCCCATACAAAATCATGGTGGATCCAAAAACATCCCCAAACTGACCCACTAACTTGGGATCGGTGATACACACCACTTCAGGAGAAAATTCAGCAATAAGGACCTTCGCCGTTTCCCAATTGGAATGAACCGAAAAACTACGTAGCGAAAACTGGTCTCGGAATTGCCTGAGCACCTTCACCGTGGAAGAACCAACGGAACCTGAAATTCCTAATACCGAGACACCTACCATATATGATTTAGACAGATCCTTAGTCGAATGATCAGACAGGGAATCCGAGGAAACCTTTGAAAAGAAAATAATAATAGATCGCAGGCACCGTAAAAAGAAGTGCATCCGCCAAGTCCAACACACCACCATGACCAGGGATGAGACTTCCGGAATCTTTGATTTTGGCATCACGTTTCATCGCAGACTCAGCCAAATCTCCCATCACAGAAATCACGGAAATCACAAATGACAGGATGATGGTTTCCACAAGCCCAACTGGCAATTTCACACCACTAAAATGTTCCCAAGCCACATTGAGAACTTGTGCTCCGATGACAGCCGTTAGGTTACCTGTTACGTAACCTTCCCAAGTTTTTTTCGGAGAAATTTTTAAACCTGCTGGGTGTTTTCCAAACCAACGACCACCAAAATAGGCTCCTGCATCACTCATAAAGGTGATCACCGAAACAAGGAAAATATAGTAAGTTCCAAATGGCAGGGCAAGGAGGAGTAAAAAATGACCGATCGGTATCGCGATATAAATGGGACCGAGCATGGTTCCACCCACAGAAAATAATGCCCCATCTAACGGGCGTTTCAGAATTTGCAAAATCCAAACCGTGATGGAAAGTGCCACGAGTAAAAAAGGAATGGGATGGAATCCTTCTCGGAAAAGTTTCGAAAGTTCCAAAACAAATCCAGGAGGTGTCACTTCAAATTGTAATCCCAAAAATTGGATGTAATACACAGTAAAAATCAATAGGGAAAATAGTAATCCCGTTCCAAAAAATGGTTTTGATTCTTCTGTTTTGCAAAAGGCATACAACTCTTTGAGTCCCAGGTAAATCAATACGACACCGAAGAGATAAAATTCTATGAAGTACCATGAGCTATGGAAGATCATAAAGACATAGATAAAAGTAAGCACTATCGCAGACAGAATACGGAGTGTCGTTTCACTCATAACAAACCACCAAATTTTCGTTTTCGGGAATCAAAAAACTGAAGAGCTTCCTCAAGTGAGGTCCTTCCAAAGTCCGGCCAAAGTGTACTCGTAAAATACATTTCCGCATATGCACTTTGCCATAATAGAAAGTTAGAAATCCTTTGTTCTCCTGCAGTTCTGATCAATAAATCTACAGGTGGTAAAGGTGATGTATACAAATATTTTTCAAATTCTTTGGGGGAAATGGCTTTGTCCAAAGGTTCTTTTTTGGCCTTGCGTGCCGCCATTACACGTGAAAAATTACTTAAAATTTCTTCATGACCACCGTAGTTCAAACAAAAGTTAGCTGTTAGTTTTTTATTTTTTTTAGTTACTGCCATGGCGTGGTCAATTTTGGATAAAACTGTTTTAGACAGTTTGTTCCTTGCCCCACTGTGGTGGATGCGAATTCCTTTTGCATGAATGGTATCGAGGCGAGTCTCTATAAACTCAACTAACAGACCAAAGATGGCCTGGATTTCAGTGATAGGACGTTTCCAATTTTCTGTGGAGAAAGCGTAAAGGGAGATGTTTGGGATTTTGTATTCCAAAGCCACTTCCAAAAGGCGATCAATTGCATTTGCCCCTTCTCTGTGGCCTTCGGTTCTTTTTTTCCCTTGGTTTTCCGCCCACCTGCCATTTCCGTCCATGATGACAGCAATGTGGGAAGGGATTGTATTCAACTTCATAGGAAATTAAAGAGTAGTGATCTCTTTTTCTTTTTCCTTTTCTAAATCTCCCAATTTTGCAATATAAGAATCCGTAATTTTTTGGATTTTATCTTGGTGGCCTTTGACTTCATCTTGGGACATTTCAGATTGGTGTTTTTTTAATTCATCATTGGCATCACGGCGGATGTTACGAATCGCAACTTTTTTTTCTTCCGCTTTTTGTTTCACCACTTTCGCAAGTTCTTTTCGTCTTTCCCCTGTTAGTTCAGGGATATTGATACGAATGCTAGAACCGTCGTTATTTGGTGTGAGACCAAGACTTGCAGCAAAAATTGCTTTTTCAATGTCTTTTAACATTCCTTTTTCAAAAGGAGTGATGAGAATCACACGTGGTTCAGGGCAGGCAATTTTCCCAAGTTGGTTGAGAGGTGTAAGTGTTCCATAGTAGTCCACTCGCACATCTTCCACCATCATCGGATTTGCTTTTCCCGTACGAATGGTTCCAAAGTCTTTTTTTAGAGCTTCAACAGTTTTGTCCATTTTGGACTGCATGGATTTTATAATTTCATCTACCATCTAGAATCACTTCCTCTGAATTAGAAATCAATGTACCAATTGGTTCCCCATCGATTAATTTTCTTAAATTACCAGCTTTAAAAATATCAAACACTATGATTGGCATATTATTATCCATACATAGACTGAGTGCTGTTGAATCCATTACCTTTAACCGGTGTTTGATGGATTCCATAAAAGAAACTTGTAAATACCTTTGTGCGTTTGGATCTTTTTTTGGATCCGCAGTGTACACACCGTCCACTTTGGTTGCCTTAAGAATCACTTCGCAACCCACTTCCACAGCCCGTAACGATGCAGTTGTGTCTGTAGTAAAGTAAGGATTCCCTGTTCCCCCAGCAAAAATAATCACACGATTTTTTTCTAAATGGCGAACGGCACGTCTTCGAATATATGGTTCTGCAACGGATTTCATTTCGATGGCGGAAAGAACTCGGGTAAACATCCCTTGTTTTTCGCATGCATCTTGTAAGGCGAGACCATTCATGATGGTACCAAGCATACCCATATAATCGGCAGTGGCACGGTCCATTCCAGACTTTGCTAAGGTTTCGCCACGGATCATATTCCCACCGCCAACAACCACAGCCACTTCTAGACCTAAGTCATGAACTTCTTTGATTTGTCCGGCTAGTGAGAATGTTTTGTTGGTATCAATACCAAGTTCACCCTCACCGGCGAGAGCCTCGCCGGAGATTTTAATTAGGATGCGTTTGAAACGCGGACTAGTTCCCACCTACTTGGAACCTCGAGAACCTACCAACAGTAATGTTCTCTCCAAATTTTGCAATGGCTTCTTGGAGAAGGTCATTGATGGTTTTGGAGTTGTCACGAATTGATTTTTGGTGGATGAGACAAATCTCTTCGTAGAACTTTTTCATTTTACCAGGAAGGATTTTTTCGATTTGATCCGCTTTTTTCCCTTCTTTTTCTAGAAGAGCTTTTTGTACGTTCATTTCGTTCTCAATTTCAGATTTTGGAATGGATTCTTCGTTTACATACAAAGGATTCATCGCAGTGATTTGAAGAGCGATCTCTTTTCCAAGAGCTTCAAACGCTTCGTTGTTTGCTACGAAATCAGTTTCACAGTTGAGCTCTACAAGAACTCCTGTTTTTCCTGTTCCGTGAACATATGCGATGATTTTTCCTTCACCAGTTTCGCGACCTGCACGTTTTGCAGCTTTCGCTAAACCTTTTTCTCTGAGATATGTGACTGCTTTTTCAATGTCGCCACCCTTTTCTTCGAGTGCCTTTTTGCAGTCCATCATCCCCGCGCCCGTACGTTCGCGGAGGTCTTTGATTTGTTCGGAGCTAACTGCCATTACTCTTTACCTTCTGTAGCTTCAACTTTTACTTCTGCTTTTTTTGCTGCATCAGCATCCACAGGGATGTCTTTTGCGACTGGAGGAAGTTCATCGTCCATGATGAATTTTCCGGACTCATCGTACTCACCTTGGTATTCAAGTGCAAGTTGTTCTGCGTCCATATCTTCAGCAAAATTTGTTTGGATGACTTCGCCACCTGTTCCTTCAAGAACTGCATTTGCCATAGTATCAAGGAATAAGGAAATCGCGCGGATCGCATCATCGTTACCTGGAATTGGGTAATCGATTGGCTCTGGATCACAGTTTGTATCAATCACAGCAAATACTTTTAAACCAAGTTTTTTTGCTTCTTTGACTGCGATTTCTTCTTTTTTCGGATCAATTACAAACAGGATTTCAGGCACAACTGCCATATCCTTAATCCCACCAAGTGTTTGGCGGAGTTTTTCTAATTCGCGTTTGAGAGAAAGTGCTTCTTTTTTTGTACGAGCTTCTTGTTCGAAAGAGTTGTTCTCTTCCATTTGCTCAAGTCGTTTCAAACGAGCAATTGACTTCTTAACTGTGTTCCAGTTTGTGAGAAGTCCACCTAACCAACGGTTAGATACATAGTACATACTACACGCTTGTGCTGCTCTTTCGATGGCACCGCGAGCTTGTTTTTTTGTTCCCACAAAGAGAACTTTTTTTCCTTGGCCAGTTAACTTTTTCAAAGCATCATAAGCTTCTTTTGTTTTTTGAACTGTCTTTTGGAGGTCGATGATGTGAATCCCGTTACGAGCCGTATAAACATAAGGACTCATTTTTGGGTTCCAACGACGTGTTTGGTGACCGAAGTGTACGCCTGCTTCTAGCAGACTTTTCATGGAAATTACTGACATACTTACCCCTTTTTTAGTGCGAGATATCCAGACGCTACAAGACCAATGATACTTGCAGGGGTTAGCTGGAACTCGACTTTAATTATATAAAGCTCAAACGATACTGGTGAATCGAACAAAAACCGTGAGAGAGTGTTTGTGCCAAAGAGTCGGTCAAGGACCACTCCAGCCACAGCTCCCGCCATCAGTCCCAAAAAAAGCACCAAAAGCAGGTTCCCCATCTGGGTTTTGTTCATCCAAAAGCACCTTTATCAAGCTTTCCTGTCAGAATTTGGAATTTGGGCAGATTGTCAAGGGGAAAGGAATTCCAGGGCCTCGAAAAGAGGTTCCCATTAGATTTCCAATGGGTTCGTCAGTAATTTCCAAAAAACTTAGGCTAAAACATTTTTTCGGGCGCACATTTCCGGCTCTCCCTCGGCGAGGGCGCTCAGTCGATCCGGGGCGCTTTTGGGATCCACTGCCCTTTTTTGTTTCCAACCTGGTAGATTAGAAAGTCTGATTCATTCCAATTCCAAACCAAAATAAATTTCGTGGAATCATTTGACTTTGGATCCTGTTTAAGGCCCAAACTTGAACCAAATCTGTTGTATCCGTTTGGTTGATCACACTTCTGACAAGTTCATTGCGAATTCCAAATAATTGGGAAGGATCGGCAGTCATTCCATCCCGTTCCGAAAGATTGGTGGGCATTCGATTCGTTTCAGAATTCACAAAGTAAATTTTATCATTATC
Source organism: Leptospira sp. (assembly GCA_016742255.1). GTDB lineage: Bacteria > Spirochaetota > Leptospiria > Leptospirales > Leptospiraceae > Leptospira_A > Leptospira_A paudalimensis. Next base: position 6,397 of record JACVCB010000042.1, on the reverse strand, counting down.
GTATAATTGAATCTCTGGTCTATGCGCATGATTGAAGGAAAGGAAAATTTGGTTCCAGAAAAACTTGATCGATGAAGTTATATCGTTTAAACCTGATTTTTGTGAATCGGGATTGTTCACCCAAACATAACCGAAACTAGTTGTCCATTCAAAGGAAACTTCCTTTTCTTTCATAAAATGATGACCCAAGGAAAACGAGGAATAATGGCTTGAATAACCCGCTTGCGTATTTGCAGAAGTTTGTTTAAAAGATTGTATCGTTGGATTCAATGATTGTTTTAACCATGGCATCTCCCACCAAATAAAATATTCATTCCAAGTATTTTTAGATGAGCGATCTTTTTTAAAATACCACCAAGACCCTACTGTGAATGTTCCAAATCTTCTAGTTTCCATTTCATAGGCAAAGGTAGTAAAGAGTCCATCGGTTCTACCAAGTCCGTTCCTTTCGGAATAAGTTTTGATTTGTGTTGGAGTGATTGCACAAGGATTCGAAAAAGGATCATTCGCCAAAGATGGATCGCAGTTTTCCGAATAAACTGCGTTAGACGGATCATAATAATTGGTGTTGTCAATTTGATTTGTTAAAAATTTATCAGTCCACCGATTTAAATCGATTTGATTTCCACCAGGATAGGCTTGTATCCTTTGGTCCGAATCTCGATCTCCTCTACCTTTCAATGCAATGTTTGCTTCCAATTCAAAAAAAAATCCGTTCAGATGTGAGATTCGAGCAACAGGAACATAGGTATAGGCTTCCGAAATACTTTTATATGGTAGATTGTCCCGACGAGAAATATAATCTCCTGAAAAACTTTGCCCTCTCCAAACAAAGTCATTAGTAATCTCATGAGTGACTTCTATAGTAACCGAGTCCTCTTTTTTCTCCACATCATCCAATTCTTCCCTTAACATTTCATTTTTGTTTTGAGAATCCCTTCCCTTTCCTTCAGCATAGATCGTATTCGAAAAAAGAACGAGAAGGCAGATTAATTGACAAACTCGAACAATTCTATCTGTAAGTAAAAAATGATTCATAAGAATATGAGATCGATATCGAAACAGACTAAAACTTCACTTTTTAGACATATACGAAGTTTTCTTCGTTCATTTTATTTCTAAAAATTCATTACTTTTTTCCCTTCTAAATTGTATTTCCAGAGGACCCACCTGGTCCAAATAACCCACGACAGACGGGGAAGTTCAATTGGAAAATTGTAGGTTTGTTTCGATCAAACTGTTCACAAGGGAAAAATAGCACCTCACCGATGCAAACATCCAAAGATTTTTTTTCCACATAATCCGATAAAGAAGCGCAACTCTGTAATGTTTTTTGAGACTTATCGGTCGTTTTAGAACTAGTACAACTAACTGCACGTCTTGTTGTCAAATAGCCAGCAGACAAAAGATAAAAATCTGATGCATCCGGACAAATTGACTTTTTGAAGAGGAGTGCCACACTGAACTTTCGAAAGGCTTCGTCTCTTGGAATTTTCGATGTATCTAGTTCATTTTTTGTATCAAAGAATAAATCCCCAACACAATTTCCAAATAAAAGCATCACAACAGAAAGGACCAGCGTTTGTTTCATCATTTGTTTCTTCTTATTTACAAAAGTAAAATTACCTTTATCGAAAAACACGAACACACAAATACATTTTCAAAATGGATAGAATTTTGTTTTATACTTTTTTCTTACTGAAGACAATTCTGTGACACTTGTTATATGAAACTCTTACAAAAAGAATCATCGTATCAAAATACAAATAGGCAATTGTACCAATCTCACCAAATCACTAAAAATCAAACACACAATTGGCCTTGGTACATTCAAGTTTCAACATTTACCTGGGCATGAACAACGTCATTGAAATCTATAACTTTATCGTGAAACAATCATTTCAATTCCAAAATATGATTTAAAATTCGATACACCATCAAATTGATATTCCATAAATAATAAAAACAAAATTTATTGCGAACATTTTTATAATTCAATAGTCTAATATGATTATAATCATTTTACATCGAATTGTTTTGTTGTTTTTTTTATAGAAAAACCCTTGCCTTCAATTTTTATCCTGATCCTATAGATTCCATGAGACTGATCCTCGTATCCAACAGGTTACCAGTCCAGTGGGATGGGACTCCCAATGTAGGCGGACTGGCCACTGGAATTTCTAGTTTTCTTTCTCACTGGAAATCACAAGGCAATGAAGTTCTTTGGGTAGGCTGGCCTGGCAAATCTATACCCGAAAAAGAACAAAATCATTATGCAAATCAAATGCATAATGAACACGGAACCATACCTGTTTTTCTGAAACAAAAGTTAGCTGATTCTTTTTATAATGGTTTTTGTAATAAAACCATTTGGCCATTATTTCATTATTTCACAGCACACTGTGAATTTTCTGATTCAACCTTTAACTCCTATGAAGAAGCAAATGAAGAGTTTGCAAAGAAGATTCGCGAAATTTACCAACCTGGGGATTGGGTTTGGGTTCACGACTACCATTTGTTTTTATTACCCGGGATACTAAGAAACGAATTTCCGAATATCCTAATGTCATTTTTCTTACATATCCCCTTCCCTACATTTGAAATCTTTCGTTTGTTACCAGAAAGGTTTCGAACTAAGATATTAAAGGGATTACTTGGTGCCGATCTCATCGGATTCCATACACAAAGTTATACCCAATACTTTCTTAGAACACTCCTGCGGTGTTTAGGAATTGAAAACGAACGAGGGATCATTTATTTCCAAAACCACCTTACAAAAACTGGTGCATTCCCCATGGGAATCAATGTGGAACAATTCTCTAAGTATGCGAATTCAAAAGAATGTGATACGATTGCAAATCAAATCAATATTAACCACAAAAACTTAAAACAAATCCTTTCTGTAGATCGACTTGATTACACAAAAGGTGTTTTACAACGGTTAAATGCATTTGAATTATTTTTAAAACAAAATCCAGATTGGATCAAACGATGTAAACTCGTATTGGTTTTAGTTCCTTCCCGTACCGATGTATCCTCTTACCAATCCATGAAACGAGCAATTGATGAAAAGGTGGGTGCTATTAATGGAAGTTTTGGAACTTTAGACTGGACACCGATTTTATACCAGTACAAAGGATTCCCATTTGAAGAATTGGTCCCTTTGTATAAGAATACACATGTGATGCTTGTCACTCCCTTCCGAGATGGGATGAATTTAGTGGCGAAAGAATTTTTGGTCTCTCAAAAAAACGGGATGTTAGTTTTAAGTGAAATGGCTGGTGCTTCGGCAGAATTACCAGAAGCCATTCTCGTCAATCCAAATGATGTAAGTGGTATGGCAAATGCGATTAAAGAAGCCATTGAAATTGAAGAATCAGAAATTTTAAAAAGAAACGAAGTGATGATATCTCGCTTAAAGGAAAATTCGGTCATGGATTGGGCGAATAAAATTTATATCGAGACTGAAGAGACGGCCAAACGAAATCTCAATTTCCAAACCAAATCTATATCTCCAAAATCAGATGTTCTATTACCAAAGTCGAATCGTCCCATATTCATTTTCTTTGATTATGATGGTACTTTGGTCCCATTCCAATCCTTACCTCATTTAGCAATACCGTCAAAAGAACTTATAGAATCCTTATTACAACTTTCGAAATTTTCAAACGTCTCGATCGCCATTATTAGCGGCAGGGATCGAAAATTCCTAGAATCAATTTTCACTGATTTGCCCTTACATCTGATCGCCGAACATGGAGCATGGCATAAACCTCCGGATTTAACCGAGTGGAATTCTTTATTTCATTCCAATGTGGATTGGAAAAAAGAAATAAAATCACATTTAGATGAATTTACCAAACGTGTTCCAGGATCTTTTACCGAAGAAAAAGAATATTCTTTGGTATGGCATTTTAGAAATGCAGATCCAGACATCGGACTCAATGCCGCAAGAGAGATGTTAGATGAACTCTCGCAAATCTCATCTAACAGTGGCTTTTTTGTACAAAGAGGCAATAAAATCATCGAAGTGAGAGAATACGGAACTGGGAAGGGAAAAGCTGCGAGAAAAATTCTTCCTGACATAGAACAAGAAACTTTTGTTTTTGGTGATGATACGACGGATGAAGATATGTTTCGCGAAATACCAGAAAATGCAATTACAGTCAAAATCGGTAAATCAGAAACAATAGCTAAATACAGGTTTCATAACACAGAAGATGTCCATTCTTGGATAGGAAGTTTAATCAATCACTTAGAAGCTGTAGGATCAAATGCAACATAAATATAATACAGGTATCATTGGGAACGGTAGTTTTATCTCACATATCAATTCGTCTGCTGAAATTGTTTGGATGTGTTGGCCTTACTTTGATAGCTCACCCATTTTTGGGAATTTGATGGATGAAAAATGTGGGAATTTTCAAATTCTGCCAAACACTAAAGTAACCAAGAACTCTCAAGTTTATTTAGAAAATACAAATATACTAAAAACAGAAATCCATACTGAATCGGGATCATTTGCAGTGATCGATTTTGCACCAAGATACTATCAAAATGGAACCCTCCGATGCCCGCGAAATTTATATCGAAAAATAGTTCCGCTGACGGGTGATGTTAAGATAAAAATTCTATTAAACCCTACATACGATTTCGGAAATCAAACATTAGAACCAAAAATAGTCGCTGAACAAATTGTTTACGAAACAAAAGAATTCCAGGTTTATATTCAATCCAATGTTTCCTTAAATCAAATATTGAAAGAAAAAGAATTTATTCTCAATCAACCTATTTACGTATCTCTTTTAGAATCAGGAGAAATCAAAAGTTCCCTTTCCGAATTTGTCGAAGCAGAATTCACAAAAACCAAACATTATTGGCAAAACTGGGTGAAACATTGTACCATTCCCAACTTCGCCCAAAAACAGCAAATTCGTTCAGCTCTCTGTTTAAAACTTCACCAGTTCCAAGAAACAGGTGCCATCATTGCCGCGTCAACTACGAGTTTACCAGAATCGCCGAATTCAGGAAGAAATTGGGATTATCGATTTTGTTGGTTACGAGACGGTTTTTACACTTTATTAGCGTTAACTAATCTTGGCCAATTCGAAGAATTAGAAAAGTATTCACAATATATCAGCAACCTAACACCAACAGAAGATGGCCGATTCCAGCCATTGTATAGTATATTTGGCGAATATTTATTAGAAGAGAAAATTTTAGATTTACACGGGTATTTAGGAAACAAACCAGTTCGGATTGGTAATTCAGCATATACACATAAACAAAATGATGCTTATGGACAAATCCTCTTATCACTACTGCCTTTGTATTTAGATGAAAGGATTCCTGAAAAAAATAGATTTCATAATTTAAACTTGATTCAAAATATTTTAGATCAAATTGAAATCACAATGCAAGAACCAGATGCAGGTCTATGGGAATTTCGAAATTTCTCACAAAAACATTGTTATACATTTTTGTTTCACTGGATTGGTGCCAAAGCAGCAAAAGAAATCGCCCTCAAACTAGAAAAACAAAACTTATTGGAAAAAGCTGAACGATTGATGAAAGACGCTGAATTCAATATCGAATTGTGTTTTAATGAAGAACTTGGATGTTATACTCAGGCACAAGGGAAAAAGGACTTAGATGCCAGTTTATTACAACTCATCACTTTAGGTTATTTGGATCCACATTCGGAGAAAGCGAAATCACATATCAAAGCAATAGAATCACAATTAAAAACCAAAGAAGGATTTATCTACCGTTATCTCCATAAAGATGATTTCGGAAAACCAGAAACTACTTTTTTAGTTTGCACGTTTTGGTACATCGAAGCATTGGCTTGTATGGATCGACCGGAAGAAGCAATTCAGCTATTTGAATTTGTATGTGAACATTCCAATCATGTTGGTTTGTTTAGCGAAGACATTGAATCAAATTCGGGAAACCAATGGGGAAATTTTCCACAAACCTATAGCCATGTGGGTCTTGTCAATGCAGCACATAAAATTGCTTCAAAACGGACTAAAAGTTTATTTTGGTAATTTTTTCGGAAAATGAAAAACATATTTTTCTGATCAGACTCGATCATACCTAAATTCAAATGCATATTTTTCAGTTGAATTTTTTTTATTTCATTTAATACTAATGTTCCCGACTTCCCAATGAAAAAAAACGAAGACATCACTTTAGAAGAGGCAATAGAAAAAATTGCCTACTTAGAAAATCTTCTCAAAGAAAAAGACCAAACCACCTATAAAACTTTTTTTGACCAAGATGAGGATGCCGTTGTTGTTTTTGATTTGGAAAGCCAATTATTCATCGATTGTAATGCTAAGTTACCAGATATATTAGGTTTTACTAACAATGATTTATTAAGTTTATCTGTAAT
>JACVCB010000041.1 GCA_016742255.1 Leptospira sp. | reverse complement strand
TTACAAAGTAGCCGCAGTCATCGGTGATGCATCAATTGCAACAGGTATGGCACTCGAAGCCATGAACCATGGTGGTCATATCAAACCGAATATGCTTGTCATCCTAAATGACAATTATATGTCCATTTCCAAAAATGTTGGTTCTATTTCCAATTATCTCAATCGTATCATATCGTCTCAGGTTTATAATAAGGGCAAAACTGCATTTTATGGTTTTTTAAAATGGATCCCTTTGATTGGTCCAGCCTTACAAGCATTAGCCCATAATATGGAAACATCGTTTAAACATTTTATGATGCGTCCAGGTGGACTTTTTGAAGACCTTGGGTTCACTTACTTTGGTCCCATCGATGGTCATGATGTGAACCGAGTGGTTCAAATGTTACAAAACCTATCCAAAATCCAAGGGCCAATCCTTCTCCATGTTCTCACTCAAAAAGGAAAAGGATACAAACCTGCTGAAGCCGATCCGATCAAATACCATGGTGTGACACCATTTAACAAAGAGTCTGGTAAAATGGCATCTGCAGATGCCAATAAAATTGGACTCTCCAAAATCGTAGGAAAAACTCTCATTGATTTAACAAACAAGGACAAACGGATTGCAGTGATTACACCTGCAATGATCGAAGGTTCTGGGTTACGTGATTATCAGGAAACCTATCCCAACCATACTTTTGACGTAGGTATCGCCGAACAACACTCAGTCGCCTTCGCGGGAGCGATGACAAACGGTGGTGCGATTCCTTTTATGTGCATTTATTCTACGTTTTTAACGAGAGCGATGGACCAATTGGTGGAAGATGTATCACTTATGAACTTACCTGTCCGTTTTGTCATCGATCGTGCTGGTATCGTAGGACCTGACGGCGAAACCCACCAAGGTTTGTCTGACTTAGGTTACTTAGCTGGGCTTCCTAATATGGACATCATGGTTCCAAGTTCAGCACAGGACATCATAGATAGCCTTCATTTTATGAAAGATTATACGGAACATCCAATTGCGATTCGTTTCCCTAAAGACAATGGCGACTTACGTGAGTTAAAGTTTGAGTCACCAAACCAAGTCAACAAAGGGAAAGCAAGGCTTGTATCTGAAGGTAAAGATTTACTTATATTATCTCTTGGATTTATGTTACCCATTGCCAAACAAGTAGCAGAGATCCTCAAATCTAAAGGTATCACAACTACAGTTGTCGATCTTTTTTGGTTACGCCCTTATGATTCGGACTTGGTCCACAAATGCATCGAATCGACCAAACAATTTGTAATTTTGGACGAAAGTTACCTCCACGCGGGCGCATCTGGTTATCTTTTGAACGAAATTCCAAATCATCTTATTGGTAAGTTCTTGAAAACATTTGCCCTTCCTTTGGAACCAATCCACCACGGGGAAAGAAACCAAATTTTAGAGCATTACCGATTGACTGCGTCTCAAATTGCTGATGATTTATTGCAAAGTTTGCAAAAATAAAAAATAAGTTTTCAAGGAGATTTTTAAGGTTTCCGAGAATGAAAGAAAACAGGTGAGGATCTCTTTGTCTTCAAGTTCTTTCCAACTTTCTTTAGATTTAGCAAAAGACCATTTTAAAATCGGTGATTTAGACCGTGCCGAATTCCACCTTCGTTCCAGTTTAGAATTGGAAGAATCAGAGGAAGCCTATTTTTACTTGGGACTTGTCCAAAACGCTCTTGGATCCTGGAGTGATGCATTGGCTTCTTATTACAAAGCCGTGAGTTTGGACCATGAATATGGAAATCCATGCAATGAAATCGGTGTTTTACTCCTACGTATGGGTAATGACAAAGAAGCCGTGTATTGGTTAAAAAAATCAGTACGATGTGAACGAAACGATGCACCTCACATTTCCTATTTTAACCTTGCAACTTTGTATAAACTTTGGAACCGTCCAGAAAGATCCTTACAGTACTTACACAAAGCTCTTTCCTTAAAAAAAGATTTTTTAGAAGCAAATGAACTTTGGCGTGAATTAAAAGCGGACGAAGAAGCTCCTTCCAATTAACTGTAGTCAGTGGGGAGGGGAACCGTTACCTCTCCCTCATGCATTGGAATTTGCATTTTAACCCCTTTCCAATTCAAATAGGTCAATCCATCTTCCTCTATTAACAAATCAGACAATTCTTTTGCAGCATTCCAGGTGAAACGGTATTTGATCCTTTCTTCATTGGACCTGAGTCCCAAAATTCCACCGTCCTTAGTTTCATAAATTTCAAACTCACCAAAGAGATAACTCCGTCCATCATCGGTGATAAAGGAGATTTCCCCTTCTGTCACTTCTACGTGTAATACATGGCAAGGGAAACCATCAATTTTAATGTACCCATGTTCTGAAAGTTCACCAAAGGTATTTTCAATGTAGACACCTTTTTCATTTCCATGCAGGTTATTGCGAAAGTAGGTAAGGATTTCTTCTTTATCAATTGGGTTTCCGCGAAAAATCCATTCGTCGGCTGGTGAGATATAGATTTCAGAATCAAATTTTCTTGGCATATGATTATCGATACCGAAAGGCATATCCTTTCCAGTATGGTAAGTTAGATTGTTGGAGGTAGGAGTGTGTCGTCCTTCCTTTTTGGTCCATCGTTTGTACGGAAAGTGTATCAATTGAGGTTTGGTTCTTTTCTGTCATCCACACACCATCAATTTTTCTCGCATACATATCTTTTTTAAGCCTAGGTTCATATTCTTCCCAAGTTAAATCTTCTGTATTGCGAATTATGACCTCTCCCACGATTTTAAAGAGTTTTTTGGGCCTTTCTCTTAGGATTTCCACATCTTGCCAGGAAGATACCTTATAACGATGATCATTTGGACGGAAATCAGGTTCTGGGATAAAATCCACGGAAGAACATCCAAAAAACACGACTAGGAATAGGATTGGGTAAAAATTGAACCGCATTTTATACCTTAGACAAAAATATGCTATACATTGGTAGAATTGCCATAGGATAAGCAATACAAAGATTTAGGCACCAAGCTTTCATGGAAGAAACAGACATCGGGAAACGCAAACGGGAAAACGTACTCAAAATTGGTTACTCTACCTTAGATGAAATTGAGGAAAAAGTAAAGGCCTTTCGAGTTATGAACCAAAATGCCGTGAAAAAGCGGTATCTCATCACCCGAGACCCCATTTTAGACCCACAGGGAAAGGTGTTACTCGCTAAGGCACAGGAAATTGATGTTTCCGCAGCCAAACTGCTCAGAAGGCACTTCAAAGGTGCTGATATGTTCAAAGTGTTCCAACCAGATGAGGGACTTGTGATCATTTCTGATATGTCTACCATGGAAGGAGTTTCCTTTTCTATGGACATTGTTACCCAAATCATGAACTTGGGTGGCGGTGCTTATGAAGGTTTTATTGACCGAGTGGATAGTTTTGAAGACTTCATTGGCCTTCTCAAAAAAAACCTATTCCCTCGTATGATCATCGTTGGGTATTTGCCAAAAGAAAAAATTCAAACCGAAATCATCAACTTTGTGAAAGTAAAACGTTTGGACAATTACCTTCGAGCCTTGGAACTTACCCATTCCGTTTTCAAACCAACCGCTTATTTTCCCAAAATCAAACAAGTGAACATTTCACAAGAAGACCCAAAATCATGGGGACGATTTGTGGTAGAGATCGTCCGCGAATACACAAGACCATATTTTGTCGAAGAAGTCTAATTAAGACAAAATCATAGCACGATTTAACATGGCACCTGCAATGTTTCCTGAATGGACAGCATGTGCCACTGATCGGAATATAGACGCCATATCACCAACTGCATAAACTCCCGGAACATTCGTTTCATAAAAATTGGAAACTTCCAAGTGGCCACTTGGTAACATTTTGCAACCTAAGGATTCTGGTAATGAAGAATGTTGTACCATTTGGACACGTGCATAAAGAGCATCGATAGGAATTTCCTTACCTGATACAAACTGAATCGATGTTAATTGGCCTTCCTTATGGATCAGTGTTTTGACCTTTTCTGTAATGGAACTGATTCCTTCTGTTTCTAGTTTGATTTCTTCTTCCTTCGAAAATTGAATCGGACCATTAGTATAAACTGTTAATTCTTTAGTCCAATGTTTTAGAAATTTAGAATGTTCGAATACTCCGTTTTCATTCATCCATAACCCTGTTGTTTTACCTACAAATTCATATCCATGACAATAAGGACAATGAAGAATTGATTTGCCCCAAGATTCTGCAAAACCAGGTATCTCGGGTAATACATCTTTGAGTCCAGTGGCAAAAATTATTTTTTCTGTATGGATCTCTGGAATCCCGTCACCTTTTATTAAAAATCCTTTTTCCGATTTTCCAATAGATTGCACTTCACCAAATATAGAATGGAAATTGGGATACTTCGATAAGTCGAGAATAGTTTTTTCGCGTATTAACTTTGGATTTCTTCCATCATGAGTGATGAAGTTATGCGAAGCAGGTGTATTTTGGTTACAAGGTTTCCCAGAGTCAATGACCACTATATTTCTTAAGGAGCGGACAAGGGATAGAGCAGCTGAGAGTCCAGAAAAACTCCCCCCGATAATGGCTATGCCAAAGGTTTGAATGGATTCCATAAACGCAATCATGTTGCATTTATGGAATCTGGCAAGGATTAAACTTCGTAGAAAGTTAAATTTTCATACAGTTCTTTTGGTAAGTTACCGCTGGCATCCATGTACTTTTTGTACTTGTTTTCAAATTCTTTGTGTTGGCGTGTACGGATATTTTTGAAACGGTTATGGAGTTCTGCATACGCAGGTTGTGATGATATTTTTTCCCGTATATTTTTATGAAATGGGATATGACGGTAAAAAATAGAACGTACCACTCGGTTGACACGTTGTACCCCTTCTGCTTCATACCGGATCCATAAAGAATAATCATAGGCAAATTTATCGCGGTCAGTACGGAACCGTTTGAACTCTGATGAAATTTTTTCTTTGAGTTCAGGAGAAAGATCCTTACTTTTTTTATAAAACTGCACATAATCCGTGTAATCTGCGGTGATCGATGGAATCCCTACGTTATTCCAGTCTGGACCAAGGATATTTTTACAGAGTTCCCAACGGAAGGCAGCGATTGCTTCCAACATAAAGGTTTTGAGGTCACCTGTTACAAAATGTGGGATACAAATTCGTCCTCTTGATTCCTTTGATCCTGCTCCACGGAAAATAGAAAGGTCTTGCCACATCATGATTTTGGGACCAATGGAAGGAACGAGGATAAAATCAGGAATGATTGACCTTTGGATAAACTCGTTTTTGATTCCAATGTCTTCGTTTCGGTAAATGACCTCACGATTGAAGGCAGTATAATCAATCCCTAAAATGTATTGGAGTGCTTTTTCTACATCATCTTTGGAAACAAAACATTTTTCCAAAGGAATGGTGATGTGGTATTTTGTGAGAATTGGGAAGTGACTTGCAATGTTTCCTGATGTCAAACGCACGTTAGGTTCATACATGGAAGAAATTTCAGAACCAAGTCTTGCATCCCCAGTATCATAATCTGGTGGGATGTCTTTTTCGGATTTGATCCCAGAGTCTTTGAGATCCATTTTTAATTTTTCGAAAAATGTTTGTCCTAGTTCATCCACGGAAGTCGGAACTTCTCTAGAATAGATCTTTTCTAACCAATCAGTACCGTGATGGATCGGGGCACTTGGATTCCCACCCGGTTGGTACAATCTACCTACTAGTTCTACGATATGGCCATCATCGAGTAAGGTTTCGTCAAAGTATCCATAACGTAACATGAGTTCAACGGCTTTGGGAGCCTGTTTCCCTGATTGTAACCATTTTGTGAAAGATTTTTTATACACATCCCAATATGTTTTGGCAATTGTCCTTCGGATTTTACGATTGTCCGGTTCTGGATCGAGTGGGTTTTTGAATGACTTCAGTTTTACCATTAAGGTTGAAAACTCTTTGACTGCTTCTGGATCTGCTTGTGAGTAGTTTAGGATTTGGCTTGCAGAGTTGAGAAGTTCCACTTTTAAAGCTTTGGTATCAATTCCTGCTCGGATTGGATCTCCACCTTGTGCAATGGCTTCCTCTTTGTTTTTCTGTGCATTCAGTTCATGTCCATACTTAGCAGTAAGTTCCGATTGTTTTGATTCGAGTTTGTCTAAACTATTCCCAACACTTGCGTAATTAGTTCCAAAAATTTGTTTGTATTCATCTAGAAGTGATTTGGATTTTTTTAATGCCCACTCGGTAATGGGAAGTAATACAGTAGAAGGAATTGTAGAATAACCAGTATTAAATAAATCTAATGTTAGATTAAATTTTTCAAGTAGTGCATTTTCTCCAACAAACATAGAATTCATCATTTCTGATAAATCATAGGTTTCTTTGCTAAGGAGTTCGAATAACTCGCGGTATGTTTTTACGTAACTTTCTGCAGCACTTTGTAAAAGAGTTGGATCGGCTTCAAACAAAGCCTGTGAAATTTTAGGATTCACAGATAAAATTTTACGAATGAAATGGAATTCTGCATCATTCCATTCGATGGATTCACTATAATCCTTTTCAAAAAATTCGCCGTGGTCTTCTTCTAAAAAGTTAATTGTTGGTTTGTCAGGTAACATCCCACCGTGTTCTTGGAAACCAGCTAAATTGTTTCGGATGAGTTTCATCACAGGATCAATGATGTTTTCATCTCGAGTGATCATCGCTCCTGGTGTAACATCAGAAAAGATAGATGGATTCAAAATATAATACACGGCACCCAAGTTATCCATCGTTTGTTCAAACTTGGAAGAAAGTCCTTTGATGGATAATACCCGTTTGTAAAGTTCGCCGATTTCTTTGAGAAGGGTTCGAACTGCCATAACGCCAACAGATACTTTCGTAGTGAGCGTTTTTTTGGCATTTGGTTGGTTCATGACATAGGTGGATACAACACATGAAGTTTTCGCACGAATGGTATAAGGATAAGGTGTTCCTTCGAGTAAGGCAAAGATGCCTGGTGTTAAATTGGCTCCTTCCAAACTGTACAAAACAATGCTTGTGTCGCCGAGTGTGGTCTCAACTCGTACCGAACCCTCATGGAGGATGTTCATGGAAGTTGAGGCCTTACCTCCGATGAAAAGGACTTCACCTGGATTGACTGGGATCTTTTGGTTATTTTTACTGGTATCTAGAGGCATTTGGTTGTTCGTAAAGGAAACTTAGGTTTCCGACAAACGCTAATAAAGAAGCGCCAAATTGCAAAATACTTTTTAGAAAAATACAACATGTTGCAGCCACAATTCAAATTAAATGCGAAAAAAGAAATTTATGTCCCAGGTGATAAGTCGATCTCTCATCGTTCTGTGCTTTTTTGCGCCCTCTCCCAAGGGAAATCCGAAATCCATGGCTTTTTAGAAGGAGAAGACCCACTTCATACCTTACATTGTTTTGAATCAATGGGACTTTCTGTCTCATCCCTCGGAAAGGGAAGTTACTCAGTCGAAAGTCCAGGCAAACAGAATCTCAAGTCTCCCCAGGGGGTTTTGGATTTCGGGAATGCAGGGACTGGGATCCGACTCTCAGCAGGTTTATTGGCAGGTCTCCCACAAATCCAAGCGACCCTCACAGGAGATGCCTCTCTTTGCAAACGGCCCATGGCGAGGATTATGAACCCATTAAAAGAAATGGGAGCTGACATTCGTTCTGCTGAGGGAAACGACAGGGCACCACTTTTGGTACAAGGAAAACAATTAAAAGACTATTCCTACCAAAGTCCCATTGCTTCGGCACAAATTAAAAGTGCCCTTGTCCTTGCAGCTTTGTCATCTGATATCTCGATTGATTACAAGGAATCAGAAGTATCAAGAGACCATACTGAAAATATGATTCGTTTCCTTGGAGGAAACATCATCCACCATTCTCCCATTCACTTTACCGTAAAACCTCCCTATTTTTTTGAAGGGGCCAAGTATGTGATCCCTGGTGATATTTCAAGTGCTGCATTTTTTATTGTGTTTGGTTTATGTGGGGGAGGGAGTGAACCTCTTCTCATCAAAAATATCGGACTCAATCCATCTCGAATTGGAATCATCACCGTTTTACAAAACATGGGTGGTAAAATTGAAATTGTCGCCAAACGAGTGGAATGTGGTGAGGAGATAGGTGATTTATTAGTGTATCCATCTAAACTCAAACGGACTGTCATCACCGAAGATTTGATTCCCTCCATCATTGATGAAATTCCCATTTTAACCGTTGCAGGGCTTTTTTCAGAAGGTGGATTCCAAATTTCTCATGCAGAAGAACTGAGAGCCAAAGAATCAGATCGTATCCATTCTATGGTTTCTAATTTGGAAAAACTAGGAATTCAGGTGAAAGAAGTAAAGGATGGATATGAGTTTGGTGAAGTAAGTTCCATCCAAAAAACAAAAATCGAAACCTTTATGGACCACCGTATTGCAATGAGTTTTGCCATCCTTTCTAAACTTACTGGTGTAGACCTCACTTTTGATGATACAAGTTGGGTCGACACAAGTTTCCCTGGATTTTTTGAGATCTTAAAATCCATGTGATATCAGTCACATGGAAGAAACTTGTATCATCTTGTTGTTACCGTAACAAAAAATTATCCTTAGAGAGTTTCAGTTTCAGAAATGAAAAGATGAGCTCTCATTGTGATTTCAAATTCATTTCCTTCTAGTTTTGTAAACTCATACGCGAGAGGGAGTTGGTAATCCTTAAGCAAACGTAATAATCCCAAACCAAAATTGGGAATCCCTTTGTGATGTGCTTCGAGAGCTTCGAAGTATAAATCATTGATATCATGGGTTTGGATTGTCTGAATTTTATTTTCAAAAATTGCCTTCATCCATGGAGTGATTTTATTTTTCACTTCGATTCTCAATTGGTTTCCTAAATCTTTAATCTCAATTTGGATTTTACTCTCTTCTTTGTCCGAATATTTTGCAGCATTTTCAACTAGTTCATTGATCACCGTTGAAATCGTATTTTTATCAAGTTGTTTAGATTCAAAAGAGTGAAAGTAAAATTGAGAAATGAAGTTGGACAAAACGTCACAACGTTTCCAGTAAAATGCCATATCAGCTACAGAAACTGAAATGGAAAGTTGGCTATGGTAATAAATGTTTCCTTGTAATAATAGATTTTTCTCATCATTTGTCTGATTAGAATTCGATTGAGAACTCAAATGGATGGGTGAAAAATCGGTAACAACGTTAGTTTGAAACATAGGATTGGGTAAACAAACAAATGACATAGAGCACCTCTTTATGCTCTAAGGATATAACAATCCAAACAAACTGTCGTCAAAGTGGATCAATTCATACTTGTATATTCCTCCGTTTCGATCGAATCGGACAAATTGTGTCGAACCTTTGCCTTATCTTTTTTTCAAATTCTAGAGAAAAGCAATCTCACTCTTCTAAAAAAGAGTTAGTCATAACACATGGCTCTCTTGCATCTTGAGTCTAAAGGTCACAATTTCAGAAATGAAACCTAACTAGTTGGTAATTGAATGGATTTATTTTTTCAGACACATTTTGAATCACTGAACTTTTTTCTATTGTTTTCAACCTTACTTGCTTTTCTTTACGCAGTAGGGGAATTTTTCAGTTATCATAAAAATCGAAAACAAATTCTACTAGGGATTATCTTTTTAGGAACCAGTTACCATTTATTCAATTTATACCTAGTTTCCTCTGGGCATATTCATTCTTTTTATCCATTGTATCTCACCAATTTACCCATGATTGCGTGTTTAGGTGTTTTATTAGATGAATATTTTCTCATTGTATTGGAAGGAAAATTTCGTTCCTTCAGAAGATTGTCGTATCGCCTCGTGCCCATTTTGTTATCTTTTCTTTTGATCATTGGATGGAATGTTTGGAACCATAACAATGATTTGGTAAGGGAAAGTCATGGAGAAAACCCATACTTAGAAAGGCCAATCACATTGGTTCTTGTTACCATTTTGATTTATTTATGGTGTATGATTCGTATTGTTTGGCGTATTTCTAAAAAAATTCGCTGGAGTACGTTTCGCAAAAACTACACGCTCCGTATCGGAACTACAATCGTTAGTTTTTGTTTTGCATTATCATTGTATGGGCTCAATACAATCGCTACTGGGGATCACACTTCTTTCCAAATTTCAGGTCTTGCCATTGGTATTTTTTTATGTATTTTATATGTGATTCGCCAGAGTTTCCCCGATTTTTTTTTGGAAGTTCGTAAGATTGTAGAAGATGAAAAAAAAGCAAA
The DNA here is from genome assembly GCA_016742255.1 of Leptospira sp. Taxonomy (GTDB): domain Bacteria; phylum Spirochaetota; class Leptospiria; order Leptospirales; family Leptospiraceae; genus Leptospira_A; species Leptospira_A paudalimensis. Next base: position 12,031 of record JACVCB010000041.1, on the reverse strand, counting down.
GATCTCTCAAATTTCAAAATTAGATCACAATCTCATCCGCGAGAATCTGAAACAATTATTTGAAGTGGAAATGATTTACCGTGATGAAACATTAAGCCTTCGTGATTTAGCAGAGAAAATGGAGCTAAGTTCACACCAACTTTCTGAGTTTTTGAATTCAGAGATGAAAAAAAGTTTTTATCAGTTCACTAACTCTTACAGAATCAACGAAGCCAAAGACAGAATTCAAAAAGAACCCGAAAGATCACTGCTTGCCATAGCTTATGATGTTGGATTTGGATCCAAATCTACCTTTAACGAAGCTTTCAAAAAAGAAACTGGCACCACTCCAAGAGAATACAGAGAAAAAATTCTAAAAAAACATCCTATTCGATCCAGTCGGACGTAGTTTTCCGCCCAATCCGATCCATTCAGACGATTTGGAAAACCAAACGATGTATGATGGAGTCAAGTTTGTGAGAGTGAGTGTGAAACTTTCTCTCAAAACAAATTTGTTATGAGGACAAAGCCATGAAAAAGAAAATTAGTTTATTAATAGCGATCGTATTTGCTTCCCAAGCGATGTTTGCTACACCTGCAAACCAAATGAATGCAAAAGAAGCAGCAAAAATTTTAGTGAGCAATGGTATGACCAACAAAGAAGCTCATGAATACTTAAAAGCACATATCACTCCAAGTGAATTTGTAAGAATCAAAACAGCAATTAAAAATGCTGAATTTGCAGGAACACTTGACCAAGATTTGGATAACATTGTTTCTTCCATTCAATTGAAAGAAGCAACTGGTAACTACCTTCATGGAAACAACTTCAAAATTATGGAGAATGTTTTAGCATCTGTTACTGTTGTAGCAATCGTTGGAATCTTGGTACATGCTGGTGGTTTTGGAACTGTTGTGACTGGCGGAATGTATGACTCTGTAGGACTTGGAATCTAATCGATTCTAATTATCTTTCCCCAATCAAGTAAATCTTGCTTTTCCAAATGAATCTAATGGAAAAGCGAGATTCTTTTTGAATCAGTTTTTTATCTTACGGAGGAAATCTATGAATTTGAATCAAATGAAGAAACGATTTTTTGGTTTCTCTTCAATCTTCTTATTGTTTTTAACAACAAACATCGTTGGTATTTCCCAAGTGGAAGATCAGGTTTTGGATTGGGATCAAAATCAGAAACAATTTGTTCCGAAAAAAATAACTCGAGACGAATTAAATCTTAAGTCAACATCACATTATGTTTTAGAAAACTTTTCCATTCATTCCCAGTTCGAAAAAGATCCAATTCTTTTAGAACAAGTATATGGGAATCGTAAATTACTCACATTGGGTTACCAACTCCAAAAAATTGAATCTAGATTCCATCAGATTTATAAACAAGCTGGATTCAAAAACGGTTCAACAACTCCGAAAGAGAAAATCATCATCCGAGTCGATGCTCCTTTTGTGTATTCTCCATTATTATACTATGATCCCAAAGTCAAACTAAAGAACACTGCACTCACAATTCCTCCCTCGGAAAAACAAGGGCAATGGAATAATGAAATGTGGTTTGCTCCTAAATGGGATTTTCCAATCGTAGATCGATTTGTTTTTGACAGGATCATTGATACTGCTGCTTGTCCTGATGCTATATACCATGAATATACTCACCTCATCACTGGAAAATATTTAGGAAACAATGCAATTGGTCGTTCTCTCGCGGAAGGGATTTCTGATTATTATGCTGCTTCTATGATTGATTATCCTGAGTTATATTCTCATAAAACCTGCGAAGGTGTGAAACGACAATTGTTAGTTAGCTCCTTTCGTTTGGACAGAGAAATTGGTTTTTATGATTCCAATATGGAAAGTGATTTTAAAAAGAATTTTACATTCATACCTTCGGTATTGTGGAAGTATAGATCAGTGGTGGGCAAAGAATTGGCAGATCTTACGATTTTCCAAGCGATTACCAAAACAAATGTTGGTGATCGATTTTTCCCTGAATTTACGAACACCTTATCAAACTCTTTGTATTTAGAATCCAAAAAACAATTTGGTGAGGTAAGAGCCAAAGAATTAGTGAACCAAGTTGAAACAGAAATATGGATTCCGAGAGGAGTGTTTACGAATTTTGGTTTTCAGAAATCCGTGTTTTCACTTTTACCAAAAAAGAATCTACACCTAACAAATACAGATACTAAAACATTTGAATTTTGTCAGAATCAGAACGAATTCGAATTTTTTTGGCAAGAAGTGAATGTGAATGATCCTACTTTGCGTTTTTATTGGAAATGTGACCAAGTAAAAGTACCAATGCTGATCCAATTTGACCAAACAAATTCACGTAATTATTTGGTATCGAAGGATTTACATTCATTGAATGGTAAAATGAAGTTTGCAAGCCCTAATGCCTGTAATCCGGAAGTGAAACGGGTTGGTATAGATGAAAAATTATACATGCAAATATGTAATTATGCAAAAGAAAATTATTTTTATTGGAAAACAATGGAAAAAGAGATGCGATTGTCATGGAAAGATCCATCTGATCCATTAGAGAAAAGGCAATTTGTATTAGAATTTGCTTATTTAGGGAATGCCAAAAATAAATTTAAGTACCAATTTGAATCAAACTGATTTTGGTTTTTGGAATGGAAATTTGAATTTGTACTCAGTACGTTTGTCACCATTAAATGTTAGATCTCCATTGATTTGTTTTGTTAACATGGTGACCAAACTGAGTCCAAAACCTTGGTTTTCAGAATTAGCCAATTGAAAATTAAATCCATTTCCATTATCGCCTATGAATAAATAAAAATAGTCGCCTTCCTGCCAAACTTTGATTTGAATTTCAAGTTTGTTTGCCGGATTCCTGGAATATTTCAAACTATTGGTTAATAATTCATTTGTGATGATCCCTATCGCACGAAGTTGGTCTGAAGTTAATATGAGATTGTCGATACTTAGGTTTAATTGAACTGGATATGGGAATAAGGAAATGATTTCGTTAGTGAGTGGTTCTAGGTAATCCTTCAATTGTAATTCATTGTTATCCTTTTCCGTATAAAGTTTATCATATAAAACGGACATTGTTTTGATTCGGCTTGTTGCTTCTTTCAGTGATGTTTTGACAGTTTCGTTTTCATGTGTGTTTGCTTGTAACTCCAATAAATTGTTCAAAATAGTCATATTGTTTTTAATACGGTGATGAACTTCACGTAGTATCATTTCTTTTTCCGAAAGTAATGCATTTACTTTTTCTTCTGCAATTTTTCGTTCTGTTACATCATGTATGATAGAAAATAATACAGTGCGATGATCCGATTCAATCGGAGTTGAAAAAATCTCTACTTGTTTGATTTTGCCAGATGACAATCTGTGTGAGAACGAAGAAGAACTTTTGTTTTGGTCTACTGCATTGAAGCTTTCTTCTTGCGAATGATTATGGTTTGTGAAATTTAAGTCACCTAAATTCATTTTGATGAGTGTTTCGTGAGGATAACCATAAAAAGTAGTCGCAGACTCATTAGCATTTAATATCTTACCAGAGATTGGATCAATGATTAGGATCACCGAAGAATTTTTTTCAAAGAAGTCACGGAATCGTTTTTCACTTTCCAATAGTTTTGTGGATGTAATTGATTTTTCAATGGCGATACTCACTAAATCAGCAGTTTCAGAAATGATAAAAATATCAAACTCCGTAGGGCTAACAACTTCTCGGTGGTACATTGCAAATGTTCCTACAACTTCATCTGTGTGAGATCGAATGGGTTCCGACCAACAAGAGTAAAGTCCAACACTCAGTGCAATGTCCTTGTAATTTTTCCAAAGAGGACTTTTGCTGATATCTTCTACTATGATTCGTTTTCCAGTGTAAGCTGCTGTACCACAAGACCCAACGTCTGGCCCAATCAAAATCCCTTCAATGGCATCGTTATAAATTTTGGGAAGGGAAGGGGCGGCTCCAATTTTAATTTTTGAATTTTCAATGAGAACAATGGTACAAATGAGAGAAGGGTTCAGTGTCTCAATCCCTGAGACAATTTCGTTTAGAATTTTTTGTAAGGGTGAATTTTTGACGATTTTTTCCAGGACGCCACTCCGGAAACTTTCAAAGTCAGCAATTCGTTCTGGATCCAGATTACGATTTCGAACTTTCACGAAAACTCCACCTTTTGCCCATGATCCTTCTGACGAAAAAAAACATGTCAATCTTAATACGTATACTCTTGGTTAGCCTATGTTCAGGCAGAAGAATTCCTCTAGACGAAATCAAATCCATTCTTAGAATTTGCCTATCTACTTATGAGTTTACAATCGATTGAAAATGTAATCGCGATTGATGGGCCAGCAGGTTCCGGAAAAAGTACTCTTGCCCGAATGATCGCCACCAAATTGGGATACCATTACTTAGATTCAGGGGCATTTTACCGTGCGTTAACCTTTGCTATTTGGGAAAAATTCCAAACGACTGGTGAAGATGAATCTAAATTTCCGTTTTACACCGAAAAACTTGCTGATGCTTCCCTTTTAGAAAAGGACGAGGCAGAATTTGGATTCTCCGTTTCCAAAATCCCCGTACATTGTGAACTCTCTTCCCAAGGCGAAAACATCATGTTCCTCGGTGAAAGAGACATAAGCCACGAAATCCGTGACCCAGAGATCACAAAAAAAATCCGTTACATTGCTCCAAGGCGTGCCTTTCGGGAAATCTTAAACCGCCATATCCGAGAATTTGCCAGGACTCACAAACTCGTGATGGATGGTAGGGACATAGGGACCGAAGTGTTCCCGAAGTCCAAATTTAAATTTTTTCTCACTGCCTCTGTGGAAGTCAGGGCCAAACGCCGATACGATGAATTAGTAGCTAAGGGCTTCAAAGCTGACCTAAACCACATCAAAGAGGAAATTGTGGCTAGGGACGAAAGTGACACTACCCGTACTGTCGCTCCGCTGAAACAAGCTTCCGACGCAATCCTGATTGACACGAGCACCCTCGACACAGAAACTGTCCTAAATACTATCCTGTCCAAGGTTTCACCCTCTGGGCAAATCTAAGTTTTGTATCCCGGTAACCATTGAATTCAACCAACCCATCCTCCCCCAAAAATGAGACCACTTCCTTCGGCGAATTATTAGAGAAGTGGGAATCGCAGTCACAAGCACAAGAACAAGAGAACTCCGCAGGAAAAGGCACCCTGATTGAAGGGACTGTAGTCGATGTCATCGGTGACACTGTTTTCCTTGATATTGGAGAAAAATTAGAAGCTCGTGTTTCTCGTGAAGACTTCTCTGAAACGCCAAAACGTGGTGAGAAAGTCAGTGCGATCATCAAAAAACGGGTCGATGGATATTGTGTCCTCTCCAAAAAAGAAGCGGACCAAAGAGTTGGTTGGGAAACCATCAAAGATGCAAGCCAAAACGGATACCCACTTTCTGGCAAAATTGTCGGTGAAGTGAAAAATAAAGGTTACCTCGTAGAAAGTGAAGGGATTCAATTATTCCTACCAGCTTCTCACGTAGGGGTTCGTTTTAAAGAATCCACTGAAGGTGGAAAAGAGTTTTCATTCAAAATCATCGAACTCAATGAAAAAACGAGAACAGGTGTTGTGTCTCGTAAAACCCTTCTCGACGAAATCAACGGCGAAAAGTGGGAAGAACTCCTTGGTAAAGTGAAAGTGGGAGACAAGGTAACAGGAAAGGTTGTAAAAATTGCCAACTTTGGTGTTTTCCTTTCTGTTTACGATGTAGTTGGACTCCTACGCCAGAACGATATCTCTTATAAAAAATTTGCTCCTTTCAAACAATACTTCAACATCGGTGCAGAAGTAGAAGTGATTGTCCTTGAAATTGATAAGGAAAACAATAAACTTTCCCTTGGCATCAAACAGTTGTATGAAGATCCATGGGCTTGGGCGAAAAAAGAACTCGAAAAAGGCATGGTGGTGCGAGGAATCGTTACTTCTCTTACCAACTTCGGAGCTTTCGTAGAACTCAAAGAAGGTTTAGAAGGTCTGATCCATACAACCGAACTTTCTTGGGCTAAAAAACCACCACATCCAAAAGATGTTTTGAAAAAAGGCCAAGAAGTTGACTCTGAAATTTTAGACATTGATTTCGAAGCAAGACGTTTGTCTCTCGGACTCAAACAACTCCTACCTAACCCTTGGGAAGCTCTTTCTGCGAACGTTCGTGCAGGAAATGTTCTCGAAGGTAAAATCACTGGGATCACAAAATACGGTGCCTTCGTAGAAGTAGAAAGTGGAATCGAAGGACTCATTCACATTTCTGATATCACTTGGGATGAAAAAGAAAAGAACCCACTAAACCTCCTTAAGAAAGGCCAATCGGTTCAATACAAAATCCTAGATGTCAACTTAGATGCACAACGCATTAGCTGTGGATTAAAACAACTCTCTGAACACCCATACGAAGCACTTCGCAAAAAATACCCACCAGGTACTCTTGTAGAAGGTCGTGTGAAATCCATCGTTAGTTTTGGGGTGTTTGTGGAAGTAGAACCTGGTTATGAAGGCCTTGTTCACATTTCTGAAATCCCAGATGGTCGTAACATCAAGTTAGAAGACCTTTACAAAGTAGGTGATTCTGTTCGCACTGTTGTGGTAAAAATTGAACCTAACAACAAAAAGATTTCCCTCTCTATCAAAGACTTTGATAAAGCTGTAGAAAGAGAAGAGATGGCTAAATACATGAAGGAAGACAACCAACCTTCTCGTGAATCCATCGGATCTTTTATGAATTTAAACCAAAACCGATAGGTCCATGGATAAGTTTCATAAGAAGAACATCATCGAACAAAAAAAACAAGCCGAACTCATCGAAAAGGATGAGTTCGCTGATTTTGAAGGTTCAAAAGCGGAACTTGTATTTTTAAAGTTCACTCATTTTTTATCTAAAAATCGTAAGTCTGTTTTTATTAGCCTAGCATCTGCTATCATTGTGTTAGCTGGTGTGATTGGCTTTTTTGAATACAGACAATATCTTTTTGAAAAAGAAACGGTAACCTTAGAAGACCTTAAACTCACACACCAAAAAGCAAATGTTAGTTTGGATGCGCAAATCCAAAGTTTAGAAGTATTTTTACAAAACCAAAGTACCGGTAGAATGGAACTTCGAGTTTGGAAAGACCTCTCAAAATTGTATGCTGAGAAAGGTGAGTTTGGGAAAGCAGCATCTTACTTAGAAGATGCGGCAAAAAAAATCGACACTCCTAAAGAAATCAAAGCACTCTATTTCTATACTGCTGGTAACTACCGGGAACGGGAAAAAAACAACGCAAAGTCTTTAGAAAATTATAAAATCGCTGCAACTGTAGTAGAACCTGCTCGTGAACTCAATGGGTTTAAAGCATGGTCTTATTACCAAGCAGGTCGATTGTCGTATCTTACTGGAGACAAGCAAGGTGCAAAACAATTCCTAGAAAAAGCACTCAAACTTGATGGTGCAGAATCTGGCGAAGATGTAAAACTCCTTGCAAGTTATTTACTCCTTAAACTCGGGAAAAACTAACCTATGTTAACTTTGGCTCTCCCGAAAGGTAGGCTTGCCGAAGAAACTGCTCTTCTTTTGAAATCCAAAGGATGGCTAAAAAACCTGCCATCTGAGGGTTCTAAAGAACTCACCTACGTCTCTGAAGACAAAAGAATCCGTTTATTATTTGTTAGATCACAGGATGTCTGCACATATGTGGAAGAAGCCGCAGCGGATGCGGGGATTGTTGGTTGGGACATACTCAGAGAAGGTGGTTTTGACTTAATTGCTCCTGTGGACCTCAAATTAGGTGCCTGTAGGTTATCTCTTGCCTCTTTCCCTGACTTTGATCTTTTTGCCAAACGTTCCAAAGTGCGAGTGGCAACCAAATACCCGAACCTCACTCGCGAATATTTTTTTTCCAAAGGTATTTCTTGCGAAATCATCAAACTTTATGGTTCGATTGAACTTGCTCCCATTGTAGGACTTTCCGATTGTATCGTCGACCTAGTATCAACTGGGGGCACCTTAAAAGCCAACGGACTGAAAGAATTTGAGTCCATTTTGTATAGTACAGCCCGTTTGGTCAGCAATCGTTCCTCTTTTTATCACAAACACGCCGAATTACGGTCTCTTATCGAGAGCCTAGAAAATTAAAATATTGTTTTCACATCGGATTTCCAAAACATAGTAAAAACCAGTTATAATTCCATAGAGGATAGCCATGGCAGTCCCAAAGAGACGTAAATCAAAATCGAAAGTTAGAACAAAAAGAGCCCATCACGCGATTGGCAAACCTAACTTAAACCCGTGTTCCAATTGTGGATCATTTGTTCTTTCCCACCGTGTATGCCCTTATTGCGGTTTTTATAAGGGTAAACTCGTAGTCGCTCAAAAAGTTAAAAAAACGACCGAAGATAACTAACCGTCATGTGGGTCGCCGTGGACGCGATGAGCGGAGATTACGGCCCTGAAGGTATCGTCGAGGGCGCGGTACTGGCAGTACGAGAATTCGGACTGTCTGTTTCGCTCGTTGGCGATGAACAAGAGTTACTTGATATCCTGTTAAAATTCGATTATGACACAGAAAAAATCCGTGTCATACATTCTACTGAGATCATCGGTATGAATGATTCTCCATCCATAGCAGTCCGCGCTATGGAGGATTCTTCCGTAGTAAAAGCAGTTCGTTTAGTAGCAGACAAAGAATGTATCGGTGTGTTTTCTCCGGGAAACACTGGCGCTACTATGGCTGCTGCATTATTACACCTCGGTCGCCTACCTGGCGTTTTACGACCTCCCATTGCTGCACATATTCCTAGAGAGGAAGGTCCCCCCGTACTTCTGTTAGACGCTGGTGCGAATGTTGACTGCAAACCAGAATACTTGGCACAATTTGCCGTCATGGGTGAAATTTATGCAAAGGAACTCTTTGGTATCAAAAGTCCCAAAGTCGGAATCCTATCGAATGGGGAAGAAGATAAAAAAGGAAATACTGTTTCTGTCAAAACCTTTGATCTCCTAAAAAAAATTCCCTTTAACTTTGTCGGAAATGTGGAAGGCCGTGATTTGTATGGCAGTGGAAGAGAAGTAGATGTTGTCGTATGTGATGGTTTTATTGGAAACATTGTCCTAAAAGCCACTGAAGGCCTTGCAAAATCGATTTTTAATGTCTTACGAAATTCGATCAGACAATCAAGTCTTGCCCAAACTGGTGCACTTCTTTTAAAATCCACTTTCACAGCAGTGAAAAAACGTTTAGATTACGCTGAATATGGAGGCGCACTTTTACTTGGTGTGGAAGGAATTTGTATGATTGGACATGGTTCTTCCAATGCACTTGCTGTAAAAAATGCAGTGAGAGTGATCTCTGAGTGCGCCAAACATGGAATCAACGAAAGGATACGTGAACGATTGGGAGAATACAAAAATATTTTAGGAGATTCTCACTAAATCGATAGAAGAAATCTCATTGAATCGAGAGTTTTGAATGCGTATGTAGATACACCTTGAAGCAAACGTTAGGTGGATTGACGATGAGGTTTTGAAAGCATTTGTTTTCATTTATTTGATTTGTTTAGTAAATTGTTTAGGAATTAGAAAAAAAGAGGAACAAAAAATGATCAGTTTATCAGGGAAAACAGCCATTGTAACAGGTGGTGCAAGAGGAATCGGAAAGGCAACTTGTTTGAAACTTGCATCTCTAGGTGCAAACATCGTTGTCGCAGATATGAACCCGGAAGCAACCAATGCAACTGCGGAAGAACTCAAATCCAAAGGTTACAAGGCGATTGCTGTCGTTGCCAACGTATCTGTGGAAGAAGACGCTCAAAAACTAATTGATACAGCAAAAAAAGAATTTGGATCTGTTGACATCCTTGTGAACAACGCTGGAATCACTCGTGATACACTCCTTATGAGAATGAAAAAAGAGCAGTGGGACGCGGTCATCGCTGTGAACCTCACAGGAACGTATCTCTGTACGCAAGCAGCGATCAAAGTGATGATGAAACAAGAAAATGGTGGATCTATCATTAACTTATCTTCTATCTCTGGTGAAAACGGAAACATTGGACAAACAAATTACTCCGCATCAAAAGCTGGTGTGATTGGTTTTACAAAAGCTGTGGCTCTTGAGATGGCATCTAGAAAAGTTCGTTGTAACGCAATTGCTCCAGGTTTCATTGCAACAGAAATGACAGAAGCGATTCCAGAAAACATCAGACATGGTATGGTTCAAGCGATTCCATTAAAACGTGCTGGTCTTCCTGAAGACATCGCAAATGGAATTGCCTTCCTTGCTTCGGATGCATCTTCCTTTATCACAGGTCACATCCTTGATATCAATGGTGGTGGATTTTTACCAGGTGGCGGTCACTAAAAAGAAGGATTCATTCCATCCACTTGGGGTACCTTATATCTCAAGTGGAGTGATTTCTCATCAAATCTCGGACCAATTTCACCATTGATTGATTTCTTACTTTTTGTTCGACTTTTTCGATTGGTATGAGAAGGCTCTTGGGATTTCCATTGTATACGCGATTCCTTCAAATTTTTCATCAAAAAATTCTAATTCATTTAAGACTTCAATGACTTCGGGTAAGTTTTTTTTAGGGATGAGTAAATTCGCAACTTCTCTTGCTGGAGTAAAAATACTTTCTGAATTTCCTGTATGTGCCATACGTTTCAGTGAAATTGTAGAACTTGTGACTCCCACTTTTCGCAGAGCACTTGTTACAAATTCCATCGATTCTTCTTTACAATTCAAAACAAGGTTTACTCCCTCAAAATAGTTTCTATGTCGAAGAGAAATTCTAAATTGATTCGATTTTTTTCTCCACTCCATATTCCCGTATAACTGATCCAATGCGGATATAATTTGGTCCATACTCGCGGCTTGTTTTGGTCCTTCTAAACTCACCTTTGTATTGAGTAATCCATGACCAACAGGGAATTCAAAAATGAAGCCCCTGCCAGGTAAATCCAAACGACCGACTTCGATCAGAAAATCTAATACATGTTCGATATCGGATGAGTGTACGATGAGTTTAAGGATTTCCTTTTCTTTTGGGATTGTAATCCGAAGTAATCCCAATCGGTCTCGTAACCCAGTTCCTGTACCATAACTGATGGTAGGAACAGCAATCCCATTTTGTAAAACCAATCTAGCGATAGGTTCAGCAGATCCTCTTGGTAAAACACAAAAGATTCCAGTAAGCCCAGTGAATCCAATTGGTTTTTTAATTTCTTTTGAAGTATGAATGTAAAAATGATGGTTGGCCGAAATGAGGTCGATGGATTCGGAATAAACACTTCCATGACCAGGTATATTTAATTCAGCAGCATCTCGTATCATTGATATTAAAAAATTTTCTGAACTTTCTTCGCATATAATTTCCAAGATAGAAACTGGCATATCGATGATGGCATGATTTTGGTAAAATTCAAAAAACCATAATCCTCGTTTAGCAAGAACAGGGTATCTACCAGGTTCAATTTGATAGTATAAGACACCTTGGTTTTTTAGCGTTGTGACAACTGATTCTGTTAGGTCCCTATGAACTATTGTTGTGATTCTTGAAGTTTTACGTTTCATGATCTTATTTTGCTTTTGATTCTGAATCATTTAATGATAGTTTACGTGAGTTTTCTACGATGATACCCATAATGAGTACCGATAAGATCGGAAATGCTGAGGCACATGCTAAAATGCCAAATCCATCAATTGTTCCCAGTTGATTTCCAATTCCAAGACCCATTGCAATGATAAGTGGGACTGTGATCGGGCCAGTTGTAACACCTGCACTATCCCAAGCAATTTCGATAAATTCTGATTTACTAATCGTATTTAATATTAATAAAAGAATGTAGATTGGAACTAAAATCCAAATCAGCGGAATCTCCAATACAATTTTTAAAATACCAGTTAATGTACCAAAACCAACACCAATTGCCACAGATTGGATGAGTAAGGATTTTCGAAACGTTCCAACTGTTGTTTCTTCAACTGCATTCCCTAACGCTGATAAAGCAGGTTCGGCCAAGGTTGCACTATATCCC
>JACVCB010000040.1 GCA_016742255.1 Leptospira sp. | reverse complement strand
CACCTGAAGATAAGATCTCCCTGAAGAGTCCAGGCAGACGACCTGGTTGATAGGTCACAGGTGTAAGTTCAGTAATGGATTCAGCCAAGTGATACTAATCGCTCGATCGGCTTGACCATATTACAATTTGCATGTGCTTAACATGCAAATCTAGACAATAGCATTGTTTGTTCATTTACATGTCGTATACAAATGTTGGGAAAAGCTCTGAATGAAAGTTCGGAGCTTTTTTTATGCCTTCGGAGTGATTTGGTATTATTGATTCGAAATGGAAATTGTTCTCATGATGTAGTTGGTTTACATTTATGAGCGCGCATTGGATGGATGCGGTAGCGAATTCCGACCAGGATGGGAGGATGGGCGAAAAATGGGAACCATCTACAAATGAGTGAAATCAATACGGAGCTCGCGAATCGTGACATGGATGCCACGTGAGCAGGAGTCGGGAAGGCATTCTGCATGAAACTTTGTAGATAGATTGGAAGTAGTGATACTGAAACTAAGAATACAATTGGTTCTTAGTTTCTTATTTATGCTTTTGGAATTTATTTTTTTCGAATATTCATTCGGTATGGGCTTACACTTGAGCTTGGCCTAACCCCCGAACATTGGTAATCACTAGAATTAACTAGGCCAGAGCCATAAAGTGAATAAGTAGTCCCTGCTGTTAAATTCACTGTGATTGTTTGAGTTGCAGAGTTTCTAGTTGTATATAAAACCGTACTCGCTTGGTCCACTTGTGCATGGAATGTAAAATACGATGAATTGCAACGATAAGCTGACAATGTTTGCCGTCCTGTAAAGCCTGTGATTTCATACTCACCTGTACTAGGTACAGTGAAAGTTGCGACAGCAGTAGTCCAACTACAGATGGAGTCAAAACCATCACTTAAATCTACCGCAGAACTTGTGTTTGAGTCTGTTAAAATTGTGCAAGGTGGGTTGGATGCAACAGCCAATAACAATGCATCATATAAAGGATCACCTGTTAAATCCACTCCAGGTATTAATCCTTCCTTTTTTTCTGCTCCACATCCTAATGAAAGGATTAGCGTAATCATAAAAATGAATACGTATTTTATTTTCAATTTGTCCTCCTAACGTTTGATTGGTATTCACCACATAACGAAAGAATATGTCAAAACTAATTTATAGAATCATACAATAATTGCTAAGCTAAATTGATATTTAGGATTGTTTGTGTTCTTAAATTAGGGATTTGGTATATTAGGAAGTAGAATCATTTTAATTTTTGCGAATAACTTCCTTATGTAGTATTGGTTTCCCCGCGCTCGGGATACGTAGGGCTTGGTCTGCCACATGGCAGACGGAAGCGAAGGCGCACCCCGGAGTAGCCCATCCCATTACATTACTAATTTTTGGATTCGTTTGATTGGGAGCGCCATGTTGTACAACTTGAACACTAATCGGAAACACAGCGAACATATAAATAATTAGATTTGGGTTGGACATCATAAATATTGTTAAACGTAGTTGTGAAGTTAACATACCATGCACTTGTGGTTCCAGGTGCATTGGTAGTAGATGTCCAATAGTATCCTCCAGCAGATGAGACTGTATTTGGGAAGTTTGTCTGGTCGATTTTTGGCCCAACGGATTTCGTGTAATCATGTAAGCTGATCAGTTCATTTCGATTGGGTAGTCTCCATATTTTTCCAGCTAAAGTTAATCCACTACAATAAGATATTGCCCCAACCCAATTGATGTTAGTGGCAGCAGCTGTACAACTCGCATCATTGTTTTGCCCATAGGAACATTTTTGCCAAGTAAGACCTGTTGTATTATGGATAGTGACGGAAGTTTTGCTCGCATCGTTGGTACTCAGGAGCTCTCGCATTGTTGGAAACCGCCATGAAGTATAACCAGAATATCCTTTTCCCGAATTAGCAGAGTTTTGTGATAAACAAGAAGTAGTTGAAGTTGATAAACCTCCCGTTGTCACACCTGGACTATTGATTGTACAAGTTGGCCCCGATAATCCTTCGGAACATGTTTTCTATATAATACCTGTACTTTGGTCAAACGTTGTGTAATCATTCGGGAAGTTTTGATCTACTTTTGGTTCTGAATAATTGATAGTGAGACCTGAACCAATAGATGCATCATCACCAACTGTGTAGGACGTAGTTTGTCCTGTTTTTAATGGAAGGATTGAATATGTTCCTTCGGAGATGGCACTATCTTCCATGCCTACTTTGATTGCAATCGCGTGGATCCTCTGTCCTGCAAGTCTCCAAATGGAAGAGGATGAAAGGTAAGGTGTTGAAAGAATACTAGGTGGTGTTCCATCTGTTGTGATGTATATGGTAGCACCAGGCGTAAAAGTTGTAATGGTGATAAAATTAGGTTCCGTATAATGGCCAGGACTTGGGAAAAAAATAGGCGCAAATACTTTGTTGATATTTACACCGCAGTGGTTACTCGTGTTCCCTGAAAAAATTTTAGAAAGTAGGATTTCATAATAATCGGAATGGTTGGGATCACATGGATTTTCTAAACTTGGATTTTTACAATACGATAGAGATGTTACAAGGAGAAAATGAAGGAAACATTCAATTTTCATTTTGGAGATAAAATTTGAATTTTTCATGAACTTCGTCTCCCGTATGAAAATCGTTTCAATCTATTCTTTCAGTATTCGATTTTATTGCTAAAACGGAAAACTTCCGATCTTTTGCGATACAGGAATTTTATTTCAGGCTATCAAAAATCAATAAATTTTTGACTTAATTTGGAGAAAGGTGGTGAAGTTAGCTACCTTTTCAATGTAAGGATTGTGAATCCCTTGTGTAAACTTTCCGCCAGAAAACAGGAGATTCGGCAAACAATGGTTAAGGTAGGAATTGAATCTGTTAATTTTTGAATCTCTTCCAATGAACCTTGAATTTAGGGCCAATTTTCAGTAAGGTTTCTTGCTTTTCGTGGGAGTTCTACAATTTCGTTTCGAACTCCATTGACTAAGGATCGCATTTTTTGTGCTCAAAAGTGATCTATGTTTTGCTTGAAGTGAAACAGGGATCTTCTTTGAATTGAAGAGAATATACGAAACAGTTTGTTTCAGGTCATATTTTTGGATTTCCTTCCAATGACAAATATGAATATAAGGGATTTGTTTAATTGATATGAAGTTAAGTAATGAAGTTTTTAAATTTTTATCGGAACTTAAAAACAATAATCAGAGAGATTGGTTTTTAGAGAACAAACCGAGATTTGACGAAATTCAAAAAGAACTATTGTCCTTCACTGGTGCCTTGTTATCAGGGATTGAAAAATTTGATAGTTCTGTGAAAGGTATAGATCCAAAGTCTTGTATCTTTCGAATCTATAAAGATGTTCGATTTTCCAAGGATAAAAGTCCATATAAAACACACTTTGGGATTTTTATGAAAGGCGGGAATCGAAAAATTGATGGAACTGGGTATTACCTTCATATAGAGCCAGATGGTTCTTTATTAGGTGGAGGTTGTTACCAACCAGATGCACAATCATTATATAAAATCCGGGACCGAATTGCTAATGATTCTAAAGGTTTTCTTAAAATTATAAATGATCCAAAATTTTATGATACATTTGGAAAAGAATTTTATGCAGAGAAAGTGAAAACGGTTCCAAGAGGTTTTACCAAAGACCATCCTATGATCGAAATCCTCAAGTATAAGGGGTTTGCAGTGGCGAAAAATTTAAAGAATGTAGATTTAACTTCTAAACTGAGCAGTGAAGATCTTGTGAAATTGTTTCGGTTTGTGTATCCACTGAATCAATTTTTGGACCAAGCTATGAATCGAAAATAAGGGACCAATGTGCTCAGTTTTGAATGTGAGGCACAATGATCGATGGTTCTTTTGCAAAAAATTGGTGGAAGTAAGACGGATGATTACTTTGAAGATTTAGAAGCTAAATAGGAAACAAAGATAATCACCAATAAAGAATCAAAAACCAAAGCGGGGCTTGATTTAGCCAAATAAGCTTGTCCATAAACTAAATTTAAAAGTATAAAGATACTTTTACTAATCGAAGCAACAACTAGAACTAAATTACGATTTTGTTCATGATATGCTCCATAGACTAACATTCCACCTACGATTGCGATGAGTGCTCCCCAATTGCGTACGATGATGTTTGCTAAGTTTCCATCCATTGTTTCTCCGAAAGTCAATGTTAGACCTAGGTTAGGATGTAATGCAGACAAAATCATTGAACATGTGATGAGTCCAGAGACTATCATGATCCATTTGATATTTGAAAAAATCAATTTCATTAGAAATACCTCGGACCAAAGAGAGCATATTTATTCTATTAAGCGAGAATATTTTTTATAAAACCTGAGAAGATTTTCCTTTAAAATGAACTTTGGAATTTTTCGTTCTCGAATGGACAAAGTAAGGTAACGTTATCTGATTCACCAATTTAAAGTTAGATTGTCTTGAGGATTGACTTTCTGTGAATCGACCGATTTGTTTGTGTTTTACCGGCTCACTCTTCTTTCATTTTTTAAATACAGGACGATTTCATTGGTTTTGGGATCATCATAGTACTGATTGATAAAATCGAAAATTGATTGTCCTTCATTGTCTTTGGAATGAATGTCTGCACCATTTTTTAATAGGAGTTTCACTAAAGCTAAATATTGAGATCTTTTTTCGATGAGTAAACGAAGGATGGATCTTCCAGAACTGTCTTTGGCATTGACATCCGCTTTTTTGCTAATCAAATAAGAAACAATTTCTAGATTTGGATTTTCGATCATTGTTAAATACATGAGAGCTGAATAGTGGTTTTTATCCAATGCATTGATGTTGACACCTTGATCAACAAAGAGTTGGATGAATTTAAAATTGTTAGGATTAAGGTTTGCCGTTAGAGTTAAGGTTGTAGGACCACTCCCATCAAAATTTGGTTTTAATCCTTGATCTAACATAAGTTTGATCAAATCATATTGGTTGTATTTGATGGCAGGATGGATTAAATGACGTCCATGAATATTGAAAACATTCCCATCTGCTTTTTTTTGAATTAAATAGCGTGCGATATTCACTCGGTTTCTATCGAGAGCATAGAATAACGCAGTTTCTCCATTTTTGTCTTTTGCCTCTAGGTTTGCTCCAGCAGAAACAATTTTTTTAACCTTATCTAAATCGGATTGAATGACTGCTTTGTGTAATTCGGGTAAACTTTGGAATTCACGGAAGTTGTCGATTTGGTTTCCAATACTTTGGTAACCTTTCCTAACTGCATCAATGACGAGGACAGGAGAAAGGAGGATATAGTGATACCATTCTAATTTAACCATTTCTTTACTTTGGCTAAAAATTGAATTAGGAATGAAGCAAAAGAGTAGGATTCCAATTCGAATTTTTTTAAATGGAAACATTTTTGAAGCCATCGGACGTTTAAAATTGATCCAAATGCGCTTGTGGATTAAATAAATTCACTATTGATGTTTTTATTTTCGAAAGAATTTTTCCGAAGAAAGTTCCTATTAAAAACAATCCTATGCTGAAGAGTATCGCTCTCAAAGGATCATACCATAATTCGTAAAAGGAGTTGATAATAGCATAATCAGGTTGGTTTTCAGAAAGATACAAGGGAACATGTTGTCCAATTTGGTATTGATTGCCCACTTCACCTAAAATTTTTCCATGAATTTCATAAGTTTCTCCATTCACTTGGTATTTGATAATTGGTCTTAGGATATAGTGAGTGGTCCCGTAACGTTTGTTACCCGTTTGAGTAGAATAATCTGTTTCTTTATAGGAAGATTCCACTATACCAGTAATTTTGGTTCCAGATTGAATGGTGATGATTTTGCCTAAACTCGCATAAATTGATGTAAAGAGGAGGTAGAGAGCTAATAACTGTAATATGCGCGATAAGATTTTAATTTTCATACGAGAGACTCATCAAAAAGGACATAACTGCCTCTTTCAATCAAAAAAACAATTTTCATCATACAAAAATACTTGAGACTATTTGCTACAGATCTTAGAATTATGAATGTGCCCATAGTCATTTTATTTTATTTCTTTTTTTCTTGTTCCGAACCATTGCCGGAAAACCGGTATCTACCAGAATCCTTACCTTCTGAGGAATCAATCAAGGAAACACTTTCATCAGAGATTCACTTAAACCAATTGAATGAGAAAGCAAAGTCCCTTGGAATTACATTACATGAATGGAAGGAAACTGAGAGAAAACTTGTTTCTGAAACGGACATCAATCATTACTGGGGATCAGAGAAAAAACAATTACGAAGTTCTATACAGGATACAGATGCAATTGATCGATTGCGCGAAATGATTCGCATACGAATTGTTTGGAGTCGTATCTTCCAAAAATCGAATATAAGTATAAAACAAAAATCAATAACCCAATCAAAGATAAGTTTACTATCAAAAATAAATAGTAAATTCTCACCTCAATTTGGCCAACCTAATTCGAAATGGGTGATTGTTGAATGGAGCGATTATATATGTGGCTTTTGTAAGGAAACCTTCCCTCATACACAAAAACTTCTTTCGAAATACAAAAATCAAATTCATTATATCCATAAAGATTTTCCACTGGATGGTGATACAAACCAAAGTTTAGCACCTCTCGTTGTTTCGCGTTGTTTGTGGGATAAAGACCCAGTTCATTTTACAGAGCATATGCAAAACCTTTATGCCAATGCGAAAACTATGATCAAAACTGAAATTCCAATACCCAACCAATCGAGTGTTTGGTCTGAATGTGATTCCCAAAGAGAAACTCAAAAATACCTAGACCTAGTCAAAAAGGACTGGGAAGAAGCAAAAAAACTTGGAGTCACTTCAATCCCTACATTTTGGGTGAATGGTAAATGGATTGTTGGTGCATTAAACCAAGATACTTGGGAAAGGGTATTAAAAGATACGAGTCCCTAAAAAATTTCTTGCCTTTTTTCCGTACAATGGGTTCTTTTAAATCCACATTTTCAAAGGACCTATAATGAAACTCAAATCCAGTCTATTTTTTGTTTTGATTTTAATGGTAACATTCACAGTCAATTGTGGGAAAAAACTCCATTTTTCAATGGTGACATCCACATCTATGGAGAATGGTCTCCCCTTCTTAGTGTTAGATGGCAAGGAATGGAAAGCTGAGCCAGGTGCAGAATTTGTTAAGTTACATTTTTATGCAGACAATGCATTCCCATTAACTAAAGTATCAATCGAATCTTGTAATGGACAATTTAAAGACCGAGTCGCCGCTTATGTAAACTTCGACGAAGTGTATGCAAGTACGGACATCGAAAAATCGAACTCGGAAGTTATTTTTGATCCAGTTGTGCAGGCAAGATCGGTGACTTTGAATTTTCAAAGAAACCAAAATATATGTATAAAGGCTGTCAAATTTTACGATGATGCCAAAAAAGCGTATCGAACTTATACACCAGAAATTGTATCGGGAACAGTAACTGCATCTGAGACTGCTTCACCTGAGCCAACTTATTCTGTTATGAATTTATTTGATTCTAAATATGAGAATGGATATGCATCTGTTAAAGGCGGAGTTGGAGTATCATTTAACTTTGATTTTGCGAATACGAAAAAAATTTCTGTCATTAAAATTTGGAATGGTTACCAAAGGTCTGATGTTCACTGTATTAAAAATGGTAGAGTTAAAGCATTTTTATTAACTGGTGATGATGGTTATTCTGCTAAAATCAATGTAGAAGATACAATGGGTAGCCAAGAAATCCAACTGCCTTCAACCTTTAAAGGTAAAAAACTTACAATGAAAGTGGAAGAGATTTATCCTGGTTTGACAGAGAAAGGGATTGTGTTATCCGAACTTCGTTTTGGTCATGATGGTGATTGGTTTGCAATGGATACTCTTCCAAAATCCAAAGATACCGCTGCAAAGAATTTTGATTCATTTTCAAAATCTTCACTACGTATGGTCTTAAATCGAGGTTTAACTGGTAGAGAAGTTTATGCGGTTTCAGGTGATGAAGCAGTTGTAGACCAACCTGCAGGAGCAGAGAACCAAGTGGCGATGGAAGAGAATATGGATCCGCCTACCTCTTCTGATTGGACAATTCGTTTGCGTTCGGATGGGACTTTCTTTTTAGAAGGTTCAACTGCAAGAACAAATTATGATGCCGGAGAGGAAAGTTCAAATCGGTTTTATGGATTAGGAAATTATGAAGTAAAAGAGATGAATCCTGGAAAAATCCAACTTCGTATCTTTGGATTTTTGCGAAAACAAACGTTTACAAACTTTTTAGATTATGGTGGTGGAGATTGTAACGGATGTGGAAGGGATTGTAACTTAGTGAAAAATCCAGATCCAAATAATACTGAGAAAATTTTTCAAGAATTTGTTACGTTACAAGTGAAAGGGAAACAATTTTATCTGATCAATTCTAAAAAAACTGATAATTTAGATTTCTCAACATTGGAATTAAATTTAGAATAGTAGAGGGATTCGGATTTATTAGGATGAAACAACGACTTTCCTTTTTTATTGTATTCGGTTTGATACTTTTGTTTCACTCCTGTGAAGAAAAAGTAGTTTCACCGATTCATGAACACAATGAAGTTGTTGTTACCAATCCCATTCTATCTAACAAAGTAAAAATTGATGTTAGATGGGCATACACTTCCTTACCTTTAGAAATGGAAATTAGAGAACCTGGAGGAGCACAAGCCTTAGCACTTTGGACAACTGGTACTGTGCAAGATGGAAAACGTGCACCTTTCGGAGACTTGATTCCTGATGGGCAATTGGTCTTAAAACCCGGCTCTAAAAAACAATTTTTATTGGTAATGAAAAATCCAACAGATAAACCAGCCTATTTTTTCGCAGCACCACATTCCGCGATGCCCGTAGAACATAGTTTTGGTTTTAAATTCAAATGTTTATGTGTGAACCATGCTTTTTCTATTCCACCTAAGGAAACTTGGTACAGAGTTGTTGAAATCCGTCTTGCTCCTGACTTTTTGGGAGATACATTAGTTTTAACTCACAACTTAATTGGAATTACGAAAGAAAGAATGTTACAGTTTGAGAAAAGTGCAAGTAAATCGCTCCCTAGTGAGATGGATTGATTCTTAAAACAAACTTGGTTGGTTTGATAAATTTTTACGATCCCAAATTTTTTCACATTTTTTCCAGTACGTAAAAAAAGAAGGATAGTATCCAGAAACTTCAGGAAAAATCCAATTTCTTCCCTCTTCATTTCCAATATATTCTATGTTAGTTGGATGTTCTTTCCAATAAATTTCAGGCCGAGCTGAGTTTAATTGGTGTAATAGATCTTCCCATTCACCCCAAAAAAATTTGATTTTCGGTATATTCTTTGATAGAGCGAATATAAAATCCATAGTTTTGGGTGACGATGGAAACTTTCTAAAAAAATGAGGGCGTAACATAAAAATACGATTTGCTCGAATGTTTTTTTTCCAATTTGGATCTAGATTATAAAAATCATATAATAACACTGGTAACGAGGGATCCAAATCTAAAGGGAAATTGGGATAGGAGTGAGAATAGATTCGATCCTCTGGATTTTGGTTCGAAATTTTTGATTCGATCCACTTTTCAGTTTCTCGGTAAACATTTGTTAAATCCCAATCAAATAATTCCTCCAATTCCTCGGGACAAAAATTAAATTTTGGAATTTCTTCGTAACTACGATCTAAATAGGTAAAATGGTCATTCGTTTTTAGGTATTTGTTAATGTTTTCTTGGTTGGCTATATATTTTTTTGAACTAAATGAACCAGAAACCCACTGCCAGCTACAAGTGTTACTTGCTGCATCAGCATCTAACAAATGATAATACATCCATTCTGAAGGTTTTTTCCAGTAAGCACCTCCAATATTACAAACTAGAGATGCAATATACATTCTAACATGATTGTGAAGATAACCCGTTTCGTAAAAATCGAGTAACTCTCGGTTTATCCCTGGGATCCCAGTTTGGACATGACCATTCAGAATTGATTTCGGAATTTTATAATGTCTAGTTCCGGGTTGTGGTTGTTTTAAATCTTGGAAAAGGAGTTCGCCCTTATTTCGCCAAACTTGCTGAAAATAATCACGCCATGTTAATTCTTGAACAAATTTTGTGATTTGATATGGTTTGTGTCCTAGGCAAGACACATGTTCAAAGATTTGTTTGGTGGAAATATAACCTCTCGCGATGTAAGGTGATAATAAAGATACTGCTCCATCAATATAGTTTCTTGAACTGCCATACTTAATTGGATCGATTGATTGGATTCTTTTTTGGATGGAGATTGGATCTGTTGGAAAAGAAACTTTCAAATGTTTTATGGATTCCCAAAGTTCTATCAGAGATACGAACAATGATTAGACAGAACTAACAAATAACTTTCTAAATTTATTGACAAATAATAAAAAAAATCCAATATCAACTTTTGCAATATTCGTTCCATTTGCAACAAAACATTGAAATAGAAAAGGGAATCAAATGAAAATGATGAAAAGAATTGGCATCGTAATTGGAATACTTATCCTAATAGGTATTTCATTTTATGCATATATGGGTGGATTTAAAACTGTTGAAGTGAAACACCAATCCTTCGGACCAGTAAACGTATTCATATACACTCATAAAGGTCCCTACCAAAATTTAAATCAGAGCTGGGAAAAATTCCAAAAGGAATGGGAATCAATTGGTATTACTGAATGTAATAGTTTGGCAATTTATTTGGATCCACCAGGCACTCCTCCCGAAAAATTAAGATCAATTTTGGGATGTCGTATGTCGGGACTTACGGAAAACCAAATCAAATCAATTCAATCAAAATTTGTTACCTTCCAGATTCCACAATCTGATTGCCTAACGACCACGTTTCCATTTAAGAATGTATTCTCATACTTCCTTGCTCCTACAAAAGTTTATCCGAAGTTTCAAGAAATACTCTCAAGTGAGTCCGGGAAAACATCAGTCGCAATTGAAGTGTATGGTGGCTCCGCAAAATTTGTAGATCATATTGAGTTTTATATGCCTTTAGGAATCAATCGTGATGTTTTTTTACCTTTAGAAAAACAATTCGAATCAAAAAAATAGAAGATTCCGATCCCTTAAGTCACCATCAGTTGTGACTTAAGGTTTCCATTACGAATGAGATAGTTAATTTTACTTATTCTCCTTGTCCTAAAGAATAACCAGCAACTCCATCAAATTCATACAGATTTTCTGTTTTGATAAAATCATATCCCTTTGATTCGAGTAAGGTTAGAACAGCTGTAATATCTTTATGTTGGATTTTTCCACCGTTTGGTGAGATGAATCGACAACGAAAATGATCAGTTAAAAACGTTTCTTTTTGTCCTTTTGGATATACTTTAACTCCTCGGTTTGTGATCATTTTCAAATGTAAAAAGTTTTCTGTGATGACCTCAATATTTTTTCCTAAAACATTTGGATCACGATCATTTGGTATATCTAGGAAAATATCAACTCCAACTAATTCTTTTTTTTCTCTTTGAGTTGATAAACTCAGCGTGAATGTTTTTGGTTTGACGAGTTCACTTGCAGAGAGTATTTCCGGATTTTTTCCAAGCCTATCAATGATTGCATCTGCATACTCTTTTGTTCCAACTAGTGTTGTATTCTTTTGATTTTGAAATACATCAGCAGTTCGAAAACCATCCTCAATTGTTTTTAATACTGCATTCCTTATGAGTTTTGCTTTTTCCGTTTTGCCTAGATGTGTTAACATCATCACAGTTGCTTTAATCACTGCAGTTGGATTGGCAATATTCTTTCCCGCTATATCTGGAGCACTTCCATGGACAGCTTCGAACATCGACACAAAGTCACCAATGTTTGCTGATCCACACATACCAACAGAACCTGTGACTTCTGCTGCAATATCCGAGAGGATATCACCGTATAAATTTGGAGCAAGAATCACATCAAATTTCTGAGGTCGATTGGCGAGTAATGCTGCACCAATATCAATGATCATACTTTCTGCTTCAATCTCAGGGTATTCTTTCGCAACTGTTTGGAAGATATTGGCAAACAATCCATCCGTAATTTTCATGATGTTGTCTTTTACCATACATGTGATTTTTTTTCTTCCATTAGATCTTGCGAATTCAAATGCATATCGCACAATTTTCTCTGTACCAGGGACAGTGATCAATTTTAAACATTGAGTGACTTCACGTGTTTGGCGGTGTTCAATTCCTGCATATGTATCTTCTTCATTTTCTCGAATGATGACTATATCAGTATTGGGATGATTCGTTGCAATAAAGGGATCATATGTTTTTGCAGGTCTTACATTTGCATATAAACCTAATGTTTTACGAATGGTTACATTTAGACTTTTGTATCCTTTCCCTCTAGGAGTGGTAATCGGACCTTTTAAGATGGTTGGGTATTTACGAATTGTATCCCAAGCATTTTCTGCAATTCCAGAGAGTATTCCTGATAAATAAACGGAGGAACCAGCTTCGACTTTTTCAAATTGTAATCCAGATTTAGCTTCATTCAAAATACGGATTGTTTGTTGTATGATCTCTGGTCCAATTCCATCTCCTTCAATTAAAGTGACGACGGCTTCTTTGTTCTCTTCTATTCCATTGATATTTGATTCTTTCATGGTTGTAGGCATATTCTGCTCCTGGAATGTAATTTAATACGTGAATTACATTTCGTATATTAGACCTTATTGGAATCGAAATTTGACAAAAAAAATTCTATTTGAAATGAACTTTTGAAACTAAACGTTACATAATCCATTTTGAATGAGCCTTCGTGTTGATCGAAGTATTGATAAGCGATAATTTTTTATGAAAAGATTCTCGCTTGAAGTTCTTTGGCATAGAATTAAAATAACCCTGTTGTCTCGTCGATTTTTGAAGGCCATTGGAAATGGTTATATCTCCATGGAAAATTGATTGTGAGATTAACTTAGGTGGTCTTTATGCCAAAGATTGTAGATCATAATTTGTATCGAATGGAGTTACTTTCCAAATCCCTACCAATCTTTGTCTCCAAAGGGGTAGCCTCTGTTTCGATGAGGGAACTTGCAAAAGAACTGGGAGTTTCAACTGGAACTTTGTATCATTATTTCCCAACCAAAGAAGCTTTGTTTGCTTCAATGGTAAAACATCTAGTGATGACAGATGCAGAAGCAATCCAAAAGTTATCAGAAGAAACAACGAGTATCATTGACATCATGAATTTCGTTTCAGGGAAAGAAGGACATTTTTTGAATTTGATGTTACTAGCAGTTGATATCAAAAGACAACATTCAGAATCTAAAGAACTGGTACAATTGGTAGAAGATTCTTTTATTGCCTATGAAAATGCACTCAATCGATTTTTTCCAAAAGAAACAGAAGGGAAGGGTGGTAAAGCCTTCCTTGCTTTTTTTGTAGGAGTTCTATTTTTAAAATCCAAGGGAGACGAACACACCCCTTGGATTGATTTGTTTGAAGGATTAAGGTATGTAGGTGATTTACTCACTTGGGATTCCAAACAATTGTAATTCATTTTAATCTTTTTTTCTAGTTTATCCTTTTGATTGCAAGAGTGATTGATTTTGATTAGAATTTAGAAACGCTGAGTTCCCACTGTTTCGATTTGCGATTTTTATGAGTTCCAATTCTTCTGGGCTTGCAAACTTTTGGTCCCATTCCTTAACTTTGGGAATCATCAGATAATTCCATAAAGGTGGTATGAGTGCGATCACTATCGTTGTCAAATAACCACTGATCATCATAGGTGCATTGGGATAAGGTCTTAAATTTTGGTAAGGAACTTCTCCTTGTGCGTGGTGGTGGGAGTGCCGTGTTAAGTTAAACATGGTCCAAGAACTAATTCTTTTGTTTGTGTTCCAAGAATGTCTTGGTTGTACAGGCTCTTCTGGCAATCGAACCATTCCATAATGTTCCATATAATTTACAATTTCAAGAAGGCTTTTTCCAAATAATCCAGAAAGGATAAAAAAGAACATGCCAGGGGTTCCGCCAAGTGAATACGCTATCACTACCAAACAAACACTCATCAGATGTCCTCTTAGGAAAGCATTGTGGTATGATAAAGTAGGAACATTTTTACGTTTCAAACGTTTTCGTTCAATATTCCAAGCACTGATATTGCCTTTGATGGTCGAAGCGAGGATATGATAATACACATTCCTTCCGCGAGGAGCTGTGGCTGGATCTTCTGTTGTGGATACATAACGATGGTGTCCGTACACATGTTCAATCGAAAATATTGTATCAAAACTGAATGCCAATAACCAACGACCAATGAACATGGAGATAGGGTCCCAAGTTCGATGCGTTAATTCATGTGCGGTAATGGTTCCTATGAGTCCAATCATCAAACCCGTAAAAATAATCGCATAAACATGGACAAGGGGTGATGTATTCAATTTTGCAAAATTAAAATCATATCCGATTATTTGTGTTAACCAAGTACCAAAACCAAAAGTATCAGTGGGACTCACTGTCCAAATGGAACAAAAAAAGATAAGAATTAAGATTGGTAATGCCATCCAGAGTTGAAATGTAAGAATTTCTGGTTTTGTATAATTCGGAATACGCTTGTCATCACCAGAAATTGCATCTCCAACTAGATAAAATAAGAGTAAAGAAAAAAATCCAATGGTAGTATAATATCCTCCCATAAGGATACTCACAACCGATGATAGCCCTACAACATGAAACAAAAAGAATTTTAGATAATCAAACAATCCAGCTTTGGATCTAGTGTTTTTGTCATCTATCTGCAAACTAAGACTATGATCAATGGTTGTAAATCGATCGGTAAAAATTGACTGTTTTTGAATACCCAATTTTAGCAATTCATTTGTCGCAGAATCAACCATTGGTGGTGGTCCACATAAATAAACTTCAGATAATTTTGTTAGGTAGTCTTTGATTTTTGATGTGACAAGACCTCTTTCTCCTTTCCATGTTTTACCTATTGGTTCTTCGGAAAGTATAGGAACAAAGGTAAATTTTCCTTTCCAAACTTTTTGAATTTTTTTGATTTCACTTAACTTGTATAAATCTTCTTTTTTACGTGCACCAAAAAGTAATGTGAGCGGTCGTTTGGTGCCTTTCAAAATACCTTCCTCTAACATAGCAATTATTGGTGCAAGGCCACTACCTCCAACAACCATTAGAATTGGTTTTTTGGAATCTCTTAGATAAAAATTGCCAAATGGACCTTTGAGTATTGCTTTTTTCCCAAGTAAATTTTCATTCAATATATAATTTGATAATTTTCCATTGGGAACTTTGCGGACAATAAACTTTACGATCTGTTTTTGATTGGGTGCATTTGCAATGGAGTAATTTCTTTCTGCGTCCATACCTTCAATCGAAAGAGAAACATATTGACCAGCTTGGAAATAAAGTTTTGTATCCAATTGGATGGAGATTTCGCAGATCTCGTCAGTTAATACTTTTTGTTGTATAACGGTCCCTGAATAAGAGTTTTTGTTTTCTACTTGGACTCTAACATCAGTTTGTGGGATACTTTGGCAAGCAAGGATGTACCGTTCATCCAATTCTTCATCAGACAATAAATAGCTAGTTTCAGTGAGTTCTTTCACCTTCCCATCTACTAGTTGACACTTACAAGTCGCACAACCACCAACCCGGCAACTATGTGGAAAATCAATCCCTTGCCTTAGTGCTGCACTCAGAATGTTTTCATTTGGCAAGGTTTCAATTGTGGTTCCATTAATTGTTACTTTTCTGGAATTGGGGGAGGGTATACGAATTTCCCCATCTTTTTGTTTGCCCATTTGGTTTAAGAAAAACATAAGCAACTCCTTTCTCTGTGGTGAGATCAAAATGCCAATTTTGGCAAATGAAGGTAGACCACATTTTATATCGCACGTTCGTTATAAATAAAACAAGTCAATTGTGTCAAACACTAAATTCCATATGATTCTGGAGAATCGCGATCGTTTTTCAATTCCAACCGCGGAACCTTATTGCCTAAGGGGAATTACAATCGGTTTGCCATAGTCCCAATGGCCGCGGGAAGCTCCACTCACACCATTGATGAGTGGTAAAAGCACCAATTCTCGATCGGGATGGTCACTGACATCAATTTGAAATTCAAAGACAAAACCGACTTTTCCCCACACATACCGTTTCCTTCCTTGTTTTCTTTCGTATTCCCAACCGTACACATCGTTCGGATGCATTTTGAATCCAAATCCAACTCGTTCTTTGTTTTTGGAATTGTCGGCCAAGAAGAAATAAAGATCTTTTTCTTTTGAAATGTATTCGGTGTATGGTTTGTCTGAGCGAATCATTCCATATAATAAATTATCTTTTATAAAATAACGAAATTCCACAATTGGAATTTTTTGGCCGGGAAGTTTTGGTTGTATGAGAGTGACAACGTCTAAAAAAGCCCAATCGTCATCCATTCCATCGAAAATGATTCCGTAATTTTTAATTCGATTTTGAAAATCTGCTGACTCGTTTTTTTCATTTGGATTTGTACCCAAACAGTACTCAGCAAAATCACCCAATCCATCTTTATCACTATCCCAATCAGTTGTCTTGGTTTGATTTACAATTTCTTCATAGTCAACAATAGAATCTCCATCTTGGTCTTGCAGTAGTGCCTTAGTTTTCGTTTGGTAACCTTTACGTTGTACCCATCCTGACAAAAATTGGTTCCAATCCATCTCTTTTTGTTTTCGTAAGAGTGAGATGACCCCTTTTGTTTTTTCTTCAGATATGATTTTCGAGGGAGCGATGAAATAATCATGCCAAGATTTATGAGTGGGATCCATTAGAGACATTAAGAATTTCCGATACTTATCTCCACCTAATTCCAAATAAATCATGTATTGAATTTTAAAAGTTTTTTCATAATAAATTGGGAAATCTTTTGCAACGATTGAATCTGGGTACGAAGTGTCATTCAGGGGGAAATCAATTTTTGGTAAAGGTTGTCTGAAACCCCACCAAGAATTCACTTTATGAATTTCTAATATTCCAATCGAATGGTATCCACTTTTTTCCATTGCAACTGGTAAAAAACTACTCACACCTTCGGCTACCCATCTAGGTTCTTGTCCAAACCACCAATGCCCAATTTCATGATAGAGGAGGGGTGCTGGTATGGGAAGTTCAGGATCAGGGAACGCAAATGGAACATAAGCGATTGATCCTTCGTTTCTTGCTGTTGAACTGTCCTTTATATCTTTGATTGTTAAGACTTTTGCTCTTGGGGCTGCTTGTAGATACTCAGCTAATTTTGGAATATAAGCTGCAGATGTTTCGAGAATTAGGGTAGCAAATTGGCTCTTTTTTCCTTCTGGTTTGTAAAGGACACGAATGGTTTTGGACTCACCTAAGACTTGAATGGTTTTTTCTTGTGATTCGAGTCCCAAATCATCTTCCTTTTCTGTATATAGATTACCACTCGATTTAGGCATAGTGTCTGCATGCGAAAGGAGTAATAATATAAGTAGGAACCAAGTAAGTCGTATTGTTCTCATGGAAACAAAACGTTAAAGAATGGTAAATTTTAGAAAAGCAGTTTCTAATCATCCACTGAATAAAAACCCCCTAAATAGGGGGGATCATTCAATAAAATATTAATTTCCAAAGGTAGGATTTTTGAAAGGCTCTGACAGATTCTTCGCAAAATCATTTGTTTTGCGGGCAAAACTGTTAAAACCAATTGAGGCTTTCATGATCCCCCTACCTGAACTATCGAATCATCCCTCTACGATTGAATACTTTTGGCATAAACTTCCGTGGGCAGTTCCCAATTTTTTTACGATGTTTGTTGGATTAACACTTACTTCTCTTGGACTAATTGCGATCAAACGTTCCGACAACCGAAAACTCTTAATTAGTTTTATTTGTTTTTCTTTTTCGTTTGCTTCTCTTGGGTTAGTGCTCTGTATACGTTCTTTAGTCCAAGACCAACCTACATTATTGTATTGGAATCGTTTGGGATACTTTGGAGTTGTCTTCTTATCACCTGCAGCTTCATTTTTAACATATTATCTTACCAACCAACATTATCGTTATTTGATCCTATCCGGTATCGTATCAATGTTAACCTTTGCTTTCGCGTATTACGGACTATTAACTCATTATGATTTTAGTGATGGGTATTTTTTATATACCTTTGGAAAATATCCAATTGCGGAACTCCCTCTCAAAGTATGGGGCATCGTTTTAGTTTTTAATTATCTATTTATTTACACTCCTACCTCACTTCATTTTTGGGCAAAAAATAAAGAAGATTTTGAATCAAAGAAACTAATGTTTTTGGGACTGCACATATGTAGTTTTTTTCTCATCACCAATTTGTTGAGTTTAGTTGGTTATCCAGTTTTTCCCATGAGTAGTTTTGCATTTATTCCATTATCGATTTTAGGATATGGAATTTTTCGATCAGATTTTTTGAATTTAAATGACCTGTTGTTTAAACAAAGAGGTTTATTCTACTTTTTGTCTGGATTTATCACGACTGTTCTTATTTTGATTGCATTCATCATTGCCATTTTCCTTAGTCCCAAAGAGCAACTAACGTCATACTTGCGGCCATATTTTTTAGTTCCACTCATTTCTAGTGTCATGGTGTTTGGTTTAGCGATCTATATAGCAGGTAGTAATCCTGATAAAAAATTGAATATGTTAGCATCTATTTCATTTTTCTTAGCGGGTGCATTTACAATTGTAATGGTGATTCTTAAATTTGACATTCCATTCATTGCCACAAGAAGGATCGAACAAATTTTTTATACCTTGTTTGTTTTTACGCCTGGTATCCATTTAAGATTTAGTTATGCTTTATATGGAAAAAAATCTCCAAAATTTGTAAGGTGGATAGATGTTGGATCGTTCGTATTGTCCATCGTACTTTGGACTCCCTATTTTTTTACTGGATTTTATGAGTATAGTTTTGGCAAAATTTCAGCTGGTGGAATTGGACTTAATGTATTCGGTATTTTAGGATTGGTGGGAATTACTCTCTTTTTGATCGATTGGAAACAGATTAAAAAAGAAACTCACAATTCATTGGCAAATTACATTGTTGTTATTTTATTATCTGCTGATTTTATGATTTTACTCAATTTGCCGGCGACAATGGGAATCCCTTTGTACACATTTGGCGAATTGCAGTGTATACCTGCTTTTTTCATTTCTTTATTTATCATTAAACTAGAAGCAATTCCTACATCAGGTCAAGCTACGATGATTGGAAACCGAGTTTCTCTAATGATTTTATTTTTTGTTCCTATCTCAATGTCGTTTTATGTATTAAATCTTATGAATGTATTTCCAACAAATATTGCGATTTCCCATGCACTGTTTGTAGCTTCACCTATTGCCCTTGCATTTTACCTTGTATCCTTTGTGTTTTTAAGATCTACTGCGATGAAGTTAGACCAAACCATACAAGCCTTGGCTGAAGAAAAAATGAAAACAGACAAGGCTCTCATCCAATCGGAAGAATCCAAAAAAGAGATTGAAACGATTAACCACTTCACAAATTTGATCAACTCAGAATTTGAATTGCCTAAAATCATCAGTGCGATTGCAGAATATGTGAACCAAAAATATGGAATTTTAGCTACTTGGTTGTTTTTGTTGGATGAAAAAAATCAGGAGATCAGAAGTGTACATGCAGAAACATTTATAGAAGCAACAGAAGAACAAAGAGCCTTCGCTAATGATTTAAGAATTCCTTTAAACGAATCTGGAGGGATCGCCTACTTAGTTTGGAAACGAAAAAAAATTATGTTAATACCTCAAATCAAACGATTTGAATTTGATATCGATAGAAAAATTAGTGAAAAAGCAAGAGCAACTTCGTTTTTGCACGTACCTTTAGTTTTAAATAATGAAACGATCGGTCTCATATTATTCTCCAATTTTATGGAACGATTGAACATAACAAAGTCAGAAGCAAGATCGATCGAACAACTTTGTGCTCAAGTTGCAGGTGTCATCCAAAGGGTACATCTTCTTCGTGAAACAGAAAAACAAAAGAGAGATATCCTTTCTTTAAATGGTTTGATTAAAGATTTAAATGAAAAAATGGACATCCATTTAATCATGAAAAAGGTACATAAGTATGTAAAAGAAAATTTTAACATCATGTATTATTCATTATTGGTTGCGGATGGAGAAAAAAAATATTTGCGATTCGTTGACATGGAAGTTCCAGATAATGTCACCGAATTTCAAAAAAAAAGAATATATGAGATGAGGATTCCTGTTAAAGGAGGACAAGGAGCTCATGAATTATCTCTTAGAAGAAAAAAACCAATTTATATACCTGATCGAATTGGGAATTTTGAACGTTGGCTCTCTGAAGATGACAAGTGGGTTCAAGAAATTTGTAACATCCAAGCTTTTATTTTTATACCCATGATTTTAAATGGTGAAGTGGTAGGTATACTCGATTTATCAAATTCTGATAGAACCTTAGATTTATCTGTAGAAGACTTATCGAAGTTGTCAATTCTTGCTGAACAGTTAGCAGGGATTATCTACGGTTCGACATTATTTAAAGAACTGGAAGTTTCCAGAAATATCGCCGAGGAAGAGCGAAGGAAAAACGAAAAATTGCTCCTCAATATCTTACCAAATGATATTGCACAAGAGCTTAAAGAAAAAGGTGCCACCGAACCAATCTTATATGAAAATGTAAGTGTAATGTTTACTGATTTTAAAGGATTTACTCAAATTGCCGAAGTATTGTCTCCACAGGAACTAATCCGAGAACTAGATGCTTGTTTTGTCCAGTTTGATAAAATCACAGAACGATACAAACTTGAAAAATTAAAAACAATTGGAGATAGTTATATGTGCGCTGGTGGAATACCAAAACGAAATCAGACACATGCAATTGATTCAGTATTAGCTGCCTTGGAAATCCAGGCATTTATGAATTTGATGAAACAAATCAAGGCAGACCAAGGGCTTCCATTTTGGGAATTGCGTTTGGGTATCCATTCTGGTCCACTTGTTGCTGGAGTAATTGGCGAAAAGAAATTTGCATATGATGTTTGGGGTGATACTGTCAACACCGCCTCTCGTATGGAATCTTCAGGGACACCAGGAAAAATTAATGTCAGTGGAACAACTTATGATATGATAAAGTATGTATTTGATTGCGAATTCAGAGGAAAGGTCAATGCCAAAAATAAAGGGGAGGTGGAGATGTTTTATGTCATTGGGTTAAAAAAAGAATTTTCCCTCTCGGAAGACCAAAGAACTCCCAATGAACATTTTTGGAAGTATTACGAAACATTAGCAGGTACAACAGAAAATGTCGCTTAAATCGGATTTACCTGAAGAGAAAGACAAAATCAAAATTGGAATCTTAGAAAATGACGAATACTTTTTGGGTGAATTAAAAGAACGTATTTCCGTAATAAATAATGTTTCTGAGATTCTTACTTGGCAAACAGGGGAGATGTTACTGCGAGACCCGCGGCACAAAATTATTGATATTTTGTTTTTAGATATCATGTTGCCGGGGATCAATGGGATCGAAGTTGTAAAGATTCTATCGGAAAAAAACGAAAACATTAAAGTGATTATGCTAACGAATATGAATTCAGATGAAATGATATTTAATTCGATTAAAAATGGAGCATTGGGTTATCTTTTAAAATCCGAACTTGGGCAAATTCAAAGTATCATCGATGTATTGTTAGAGGGTGGTGCTTATATCACTCCCACTATTGCCTTAAGAGTTTTTTCTAGTTTTAGAAAACCAATCGATAAACCGAAAGTTTATTTAACTGACCGTGAAAAACAAATATTAGAATTATTAGTAAAAGGAAAAACAATACCTCTTGTTTCAAAATTTTTAAGCCTAAG
Organism: Leptospira sp.; assembly: GCA_016742255.1. GTDB lineage: Bacteria > Spirochaetota > Leptospiria > Leptospirales > Leptospiraceae > Leptospira_A > Leptospira_A paudalimensis. The sequence goes on along the minus strand of JACVCB010000040.1, from coordinate 713 downwards.
CGAACACACAGTTCAAGGTTATGTAAAATCAATTTATCGAAAATTACAAGTTCATAATCGATCTGAGTTGGCCATGAAGGTGCAGGAATATTCAATTTTGTAATGGTAAAGATTGTAAGATGGATTTTTGTAATTTTGGCAATATCATTTCAATTGAACTGTTATCAAAAATTGCCAAATAATAATCAGATCGATTCCTATATTGATTTGTCAGGAACCGATTGGGAAAATTCAATCCCAATCAATTTGTCGTCCCATTGGGAGTTTTATTGGAATCAATTACTTGACCCGAATGATTTCGATTCAAACCAATCCTCGTTGAAACCTCATATTGTTGAGTTTCGGCCATGGACACTTTTACGTTTTGGTAATCAAACATACTCTGAAAAGGGTTACGCTACCTATCGAAAACGAATTAAAATTCAGAAAGAAAAATCTTCAAAACATTTAGTTATTTATTTTTCACATTTGCATTCTTCTTCTAAAGTTTTTATCAATGGAAGATTGGTACAAGAAAAAGGAAAGGTTTCCACAAATCCAAAGGAAGTGATTCCCGATCGGACAAACTCAACGATTGATATTATCACTGACAATATCGTATTGGATGTTGTATTACAAATTGCAAACCAAGATTTTTACCATGGAGGGCCAAGGAGTGGATTTTTAATCGCATCTCCCAAACAAATTCAATTCTTTAAAAATAAGAATTTGAT
>JACVCB010000039.1:0-20000 GCA_016742255.1 Leptospira sp. | reverse complement strand
CCGAAGAAAAAAATGCAAAATCACATTACGATACAATGGTATTGTTAAACCAAATAGGAGGACCAGGGACTAGACTTACCGCACAAAACATTAGTTTGCCGAGTGAATTCCTAGCAGGTTATATCGAAACCTCCATTACAGATGATCTAATTGTAAAAAGCAAAAACAATGCAAAAGAAGCAAACACAAAGTATCTAGCTGGACTTGGGACGGCAAGCATCATCTACATCACAAATATCATACATGCCTACATGATCGGAAGAGATACATACCCAGATAGACCCGTTGTTCAATCTGGAGGAAAACAATTCAAAGAGGGATTGGATTTTGAATCGAGTTGGGACAAACCTCAAGGTGTAAATGCATATCGCCCTCAATTCAATTCGATTTATGCAGAAGTTCGGTATTCAGTCTTATTTTAAGGAAATGTTTATGAAGCGAATCATCTTAACAGTTTTGATCTCATTTTTATTTTTCCAATGTAAAATCTTTAAACCATCTAGTTTGGATCCTTCAGAAGACATTGGCTCTTTGCAAGCTTTACTAAGATTACTAGCTTTAGCAGATGCTTTTAACACTCAAAGCCAATCTGTACTTTTCATGAAGTTTACTGACTCCAATGGAACTCCCTATGCAAATGGAGTCATCGAATACTTTGTCTTTAACGAAGCAGATGAAAATGGTGTAACAACATCTCCTTATGGCGAATCAGGGAATGTACAAACTTATACAGCAACACTTGATACATCAGGTAGAGCGTTTTTGTTTTTTAGCGAAAGAGGAATTGCAAATATCTCTTTAAAAAATGTAAGTAATACCTTTATTGGGACTGCTTCCTTTCGGATTTACAATGGTATTACCAAACAATTATTTTCCATTTATAAACAGACAGGTAATGCACAGTACATACTGGAAGATTTGGCAAATTATAGAAATAGATTCGCAACAAGTAATACATTTACTTCTCTTGGTTCTGCCAATGGAAGGCAGTTCATTTATCTAGAAGTACAATCAAACTTTAATGGTGCCAATAATTTTACAACGACTGGTTACATTGCTTCCAGTGCAGATGGTGAATATTATGACCAAATCACAAAAATTGACGGAGTCAGTTTGGGAAGGAACACCTCCACAGAAACTGTATTAAAAGTCTCTCTTCCCATGTTCAATGGATCTGAGTATGTATTTTTCCTTTCAGCAGAAACAAGAAATTACCCGGCTTTAACATTTATAAGTAATAAAAATCTTTACGTGAAATTCTCTGCCTTCCTTCCTCCATCATCCGCAAAAGTGGTTGAGAAAATATTACCGAACCTCCATCGATTTTTTGAGAGTGTTGATAATGCTTGGTATTACCCTGCTCTTTCCATAGGGAGTGGTAAGTATTTGGGTACCCCTCTGCTTTCTGGAGTCCCGAAACCACTGATCATTCAATTGGATTCAGACACAACCTCTGATTTAGTAAGTGGATTCAGTTGTCTAACGTCATTTCCTGATGCCGAATTAGTTGCTTACCAACTCATTTCACATTTAGGTGTGAATTACTTACAATGCCCAACAAATGCATTTGGGAGTACATTTGTATCAAAGAGCATCAAAATTCCAGAACTTACCACAAACCAAGTTACCTTTGATGCAGTCTCACCTACTACTTTTGACTCACCCGTTTTCCCTGTCCAAGACCAATTGGTAGCAGTTTTATTTTCTTCACCAAATTATTTTGGTACAACCTTTCCAAAAGGTTCCTATGCAAATGCAAGTCCAACCATTCCAAAAAATGGTACACAGATTACTGGTTTTACTTCTAGTATAGGTGGTGGTTCTTCACGATTAAGAACTGTCAAAAGTTCTAATTCCAACCATTATTTTTTACTTTCGAATGCAGCAAATTTTGCTTCTCCTACAATCGAAATCTATCGTAGTAGCGACAACTTAACTAGCGTTACTCAAATTCCATCACTCCCAAGTTCATATAGTACGGGTATTACAAATCCAGAACAACTCCAATCTGCCAATGGGAAACTCAATTATAGTTATGCTATATCCGCAGGGATTGGTATCGGTTCCTTGCCAGTTTACCTCAACTACTCCACTCGTGATGATGGCACATGGGAGAGTTTACCAAAACTGATCAAAATAAAATAAGAGCTACAATTGAGAAGATAGTTATCCGTTCGATACTATCAGAAACTTATTTTACAAACTTAATGTCCTTTAAAAAACCAAGAAGGATCAACTCATATTCAGGAGAAATGGTTTGGTTTTGGTTCATTAAAACATTTTGAGTCGAATAAGGTGCTAATTTTTTAGTTGTCGTTTTTAAGTTGGAAGCGACGAGTTCTGCATCCTCTTTTTGTGTTTGATCTCCATCATTGGGAAACAAAATCAAAACTGGTTTGGTAATTAATTTTGCTGCATTCAATGGTGAAACCTCATTGACTAATAAATCACCTCTAATTTCCGCGATCGATAAACTGAGTGGAGTGAAAAATCGAACCAATCTAGAATAAATACTTTCATAACGATGTTCTACAAACGACCTCATGTCTTTGTAGGGAGTATCTGCTATCACAAATCCAAATTCGTATTGTCCATCTGCAAATTGTAGCGCTGTTGAAGCTCCTAAATCGATACCAAAAATACCAATCCGATCTTCTGGGGTATTGTCTATCTCTGAAAAATATTCAACCGCCCTCTCTAAATCCATTTTTTCATGGTAACCATATGTTGAATACGTACCGTCACTTTCCGCATGAGCCCTGGCATCATACAAAAACAAACTACAACCTCGTTTCCAAAATGGAGTCGCATACGGTAACATTTGGATTTTAGAATTGGTAAATCCATGCAAAAGAATGACCCCACAATTTTGTTTTTTGGGATTTTTGAAATACCAACCTCTTAAACGCAAAACACCATTTTGAAAACGAATTGTTTCTGGCGTCGGTAATGCAAATTCAGAAAAGGCGATTTGTTTTCTCAATTTTTCATCGTCAAATTCCATCGAAACGGAAGGTGTTAAAATTTGTTCGGAAAGAAAACAAGAAGCAACTAGCAGAAAGAAGGCGAGAATGAGTATAATCCAACTGAGATTTTTTTTCATGGACAAGTGTCTAGTAGGAAGTTCTAGGAACATAGCCAAGTGGGAAGCGAATTTTTCAAAATCTTCCAATTTACACCGAAAAAGAATTGCTCTCTTAACAACTTTACCTTCATCTTTAGGAAATCTATGAAACAATATTTAGCGTTTTTCTCCCTACTACTTTCGATATCGTTAACCAATTGTCGGACAATGGATGCAGCGATCCAATACCCTGAATCAGGAAAATCCAATCTAGGAATCACAAAAGTTGCGGTTCTCATTTTTGATATAGAAGAGGCAAAATGGGGTGACGAATTCACTGATGCGGTTTCTTTACAAATCGCAAAATCGCTTCCCTTCAAAGTTATAGAACGTGAACAACTTTCAAAAGTTGTAAATGAGCAAAGTTTTTCCAAAACAGGAATCATAGATACGCAAACAGCCGTTAGAATTGGAAAAGTTCTAGGTGTGGATGCCCTTGTTTTTGGCAGAGGTTCTGCGCTAAAAAAATTCGATGATAAAGGGAAACTTATCCCAAATTTAGTCGATACAGTTTCCTTAAAAATAGTTCATATAGAATCGGGACAAGTGATTGTCAATGCACGGAAAAAACCAGGTGCCGATTGGACCATGGCACGACTTTTACAATATACTCTAGGACTTGGACTGATTTGGAGTCGAGAGGATATTTTAATTGCAACAAGCCAATATGATTTTGTCGCAGAAAGTTTAGTCGATCGAATTGTAAGTGAATTAAATAAATAAAATTATCGACTGATCCGATTGGACCAATTGGATTCAATCGAGTCTAACGCTATAGAACAAAGAGGAACCTAAAATGAAAATTAATATTGGAATTCCAGAAGAGGAAAGAAGTGCGATTTCCGAATCTTTAAAAAAACTGTTAGCTGATACATACACTCTCTACCAAAAAACACACAGTTACCATTGGAATGTAACAGGGCCTATGTTCCAAACCTTACACCTTCTTTTTATGACTCAATACACAGAACTTTGGAATGCAATTGATCCAATTGCAGAACGAATCCGCTCACTTGGGTATTATGCACCGATGGGTGGATGGGAATTTGCAAAGTATTCAAGTATTGCAGAAGACAAAGAAGTTCCAAAAGCAAAAGACATGATTAAAAATTTAGTCGAAGGGAACGAAGCCGTGATTCGCACAGCACGTGCAGCTTATGCTCCAGCAGAAAAAGGAAATGACCAAGCAACCTTGGATCTATTAACACAAAGACTCGACATTCACGAAAAAACAGCATGGATGTTACGTTCGTTACTCGAAGAATAAGGAAGTTAACCAAACTCGTTTTGTAACCAATTTCCAAGTTCTTCCAAAAATACTTTCTGGTGGGTAAAATGGATATAATGCCCACCACCTTCAATTTTTACTTTTACATTATTTTGAAAAAACTGATCCATAATCAAAAGGTCAGATTCTTTAATGTATTCGGAATTCCCACCTAACAAAAACAATGTCCTAGTTTGAGAAATTTTATCAAATGAAAATACATCATCAAAAACTCTTCTGGCGTGATTGATCCCCTCTACATTCAATTTCCAATGATAAGAACCATCTTCTTTTCGTTCCAAACTCATTTGCAAAAATTGGCGTATAAATGAATCCTTTACGTACTTCGCCATTTCCGTATCAATTTCCGTACGTGAGCTAAATCCACTGAGAGGGAAAGCCATCGACTTTATCTCATTGTCATACGCAAATGGATATGACCTTGGTGCAATGTCTTGGATGATCAGTCGACTGAGTAGTCCTGGATGCATCAAATCAAAATACATCGCCACGAGACCTCCCATCGAATGACCGAGTAAAATCGGATTTTGGATCTTTAAATCATTTAGGAATGTTTCCAAATCATCCGCCATGAGAGGTATGGAATGTTCGTCACTGTGAGGAGAATCACCATGATTCCTTTGGTCAACTGCATAAACTTGACCGAACTCGGATAAAAATCTGGCAACAGTCACCCAGTTTTTTGACGAACCAAATAACCCATGTAAGATGACTATTTCACCGATCGACTTTTGATTCGGATTGGGATTTTGAAATGGATAAACTTTGTAATTTAATTTCACAAAACTTTCCTTTTGACTGAAACTTAAGTTAAGATTAACGAAAACATTCTTTTTTTAGAATCTGTAAATGAGGTAGGATTTGTTTTTTTTCTCGAGGACCAATTTCCGATGCATAACGGAACATTTGGTTGATCTCTGATTTGATTCCTTCTCCCACTGGAGAAAAACATGGAATCGAATCTGGATCTTTTGTCATGGAACTTAAGGATTTTACAATATCCCTTGTATAAAGGTTTACATAATTTCCAGTTGGGAACAAATACAAATATCGCAATTTCCCTTTCCTTAACTCTTCCAATCGACAACGTAAATCTACCCCACATTCAATCACAGGAATACTTTCTGTTGCCAAGTAACCTGCGTAATCCGAATGTTTTGTTTTTGGATAAGATTCGAGTAATTTCCAAAAGTAATTGGAATCTACGTAATATTTTCCAGAGGAATAATCATATAATAATTTTGTTTGGTGGCGTTTTAAAAACTCAAGAGTTTCGGGATCATTGTCAGGTTTGATTCCCTTTTCATTCATCAGATCCACTGTTTTTTTTAAGAAAAAACCAGCCTTTGCTCTCAGGAAAATAAACTCATCTCCTGTAAATTTACCCGAAGAAGAGATTGAAAATATGGTATCGGTGATTTCTTCTTTTGCCAAAAAATCCACTTGTTTCGATAGTATCAATTTTTCAGCTTCAAATAACAATGTAGAAAGGTATTGTTTTGGCGGAACTGAGCGTACAACAGAACGTTTGATAAATCCGGAAAGTCCATCTTGGAGTTTCACTGGAATCCAATCTTCTTTGGGGCTTTCCAGTGAATTTTGATCATAGGTAACAGGTTCACCAAACTTTAGTTTACGTAAAACATCACTCTTTTGGTCAGCAAAAAGATGTAAGTTGAGACCAATCACAGGGATCACAATTTCGGAATGGATGTCCCTCTTAAAAAGTTCGGATGGTTTAGTATGTTTTGGTTTTTCTTGGAGGGTAGGTGCCGGGAAAATTGGATTGATACCAAACAGTACAACTAACAAAACCAAGCTGATCTTTTTTAGAATTCCAACTGGATAACAAAATCCAAAATCTTGTAATTTGTTTCCAAAATACAATAATCGAAATCGATCTGTAATAAATCCGATTGTCCCTTTACAAAATAGTTTCAGTAAAGGGACAGACTTCATCTTATTTTTGTAAATCCTCTACCATTTGTTTGATGCGAGCCACACCTTTTTCAATGTCTTTATCACCTAACGCATAAGACAATCGAATGGCTTTGTCATCTCCAAATGCAATCCCAGGCACTGCTGCCACATTGTATTTATCGAGAAGCACATCACAAAAAAGTTTTGAATACGAAGATTCTTTTTTTTCAGCCAAGAGTCGTTTGAATCCAGGCATTTCATACACACCTGTGATATAAGGGAATGCATAAAATGCACCTTCAGGCATACGGCATTCCACACCAGGGATCTCTCGTAAAAGTCCCACGATGAGTTTACGACGTTTGTCAAAAGCCTTTAGCATTTCCGCTACAGGTGTTTGGTCTCCTGTGAGGGCTGCTTCCGCAGCTGCTTGTGAAATGGAAGAAGCATTGCTTGTGGATTGGCCTTGCATGGTATCCATGTTTTTCACAATTTCCGCATTGCCTGCCCCGTAACCAATCCTCCAACCCGTCATCGAGTAAGCTTTGGAGACACCATTGATGACAAAGGTTTTTTCCTTCATCTTGTCGGAGATCATCGCAGGGTTTACAAATTCCAATCCATCATAAATGATTTTTTCATAGATATCATCGGAAACAGTCAGGATGTCTTTAGGTTCCAAAACTTTCACGAGTGCTTCGACATCCGAACGAGTGTAAGCTGCTCCCGTTGGATTGGATGGGGAATTAAAGATAAAAACTTTTGTTTTGGATGTGATTGCTTTTTCCAATTGGTCCGCTGTGATTTTAAATCCACTGGAAATATCCGTTGGTACAATCACAGGAGTTCCTTCTGCCAAACGTACGATATCCGCATAACTCACCCAATACGGTGCAGGGATAATCACTTCATCCCCAGGATTGAGAGTTGCCATAAAAAAATTATAGAGAACTTGTTTTCCACCCGTTCCTACAATGATTTGATTTTTTTCGTACTTTAATCCGTTTTCAGTTTCAAACTTCTTTATAATGGCATCTTTCAGAGAAACAGTTCCACTCACGGGAGTGTATTTTGTTTTCCCTTGGTCCATTGCTTTTTTAGCAGCTTCTTTGATATGAGTTGGTGTATCAAAATCAGGTTCCCCTGCTCCGAATCCAACCACATCAAGTCCACTCGCTTTCAATTGATTGGCTTTAGCCGTGATTGCGAGAGTGGGAGAAGGTTCTACGACATCGAGTCGTTTTGCTACAAGTTTCATTTTGTCCTCTATTTCGTGAGTGATTCTTCTGGAACTGTTTCTTTGAACTGGTCCAAAGTATAAATTTCGTATTCATACCCTTGTTCGGTGAGGAAGAGTTGTCTGTTTTGACCAAACCTTTCTTCGTTGGTATCACGCGAAATCAGTGAGTAAAAAATTGCTGTGTTATCTTGTGATTTCGGACGAAGGATACGCCCTAATCGCTGTGCTTCTTCCTGTCTTGATCCAAACGTACCCGATACCTGAATGGCAATATTTGCATCTGGTAAGTCGATGGAAAAGTTTGCTACCTTTGATACCACAAGTTGTTTGATTTGACCAGTACGGAACGCTTGGTAAAGCTCTTGTCTTTCAGGAAGAGGAGTTTTTCCCGTAATCAAAGGGATTTTGAAGGTTTGGGAAATTTCTTCTAACTGATTGATGTACTGTCCAATCACCAAAATGTTGTTAGTGGAATGTTTCTTTAAAATATAACTAATCGCACGAAGTTTTTCTGGATTTTCTGATGCTAATCGGAACTTCTCACGGTCATCCGCAACAGAGTATTTCATACGAAGGTCATCTTCCATGGGAACACGGATTTCCACACAATTGGCTTCCGCAATCCAAGACTTCGCTTCGAGTTCCTTCCAAGGTACATCGTATTTTTTAGGTCCAATGAGTGAAAACACATCTTCTTCCAGTCCATCTTCACGAACAAGAGTCGCTGTTAAACCTAACCTACGTTTGGCTTGGAGTTCCGATGTCATACGGAAAACAGGAGCTGGTAATAAATGCACCTCATCATACACAATGAGCCCCCAGTTGTTGGCACTGAAGATATGAAAGTGGGTGAAGTCCCCTCCTTTTTTCTTTCTGTGAGTGAGGATGTTATAAGTAGCGATGGTTATCGGTTTGATTTCTTTTAATTCGCCAGAATACTCCCCAATGTCTGATTCAGGGATATCGGTTTTGTCTAAAATTTCATTTCGCCACTGGCGAATGGACAAAGTGTTAGTTACAAGGATGAGAGTTTCCGCTCCCACAATTTGCATCACTCCCATTCCCACGATGGTTTTACCCGCACCACAAGGAAGTACCACAACACCAGATCCACCTTCATTACGCCCACCTGCATGGAAGGCTTCCACAGATGCTCTTTGGTAGTCTCGCATTCCAAACTTAATCCCACCTTTTGTCGTAGGACGTAAGTTAAACGGGTATTTATTTCCCTCATCATAACCGGCAAGGTCTTCTACCGGGAAACCAATTTTGATTAACGCTTGTTTGATGTGACCACGGTATTCTTTTTTGATTCGAATTTTATCACCTTCCATTCCATCCACGAAGGGTTGAACGGCACGGTTATTCGCAATCTCAGTGATAAAACCTTTTTCATTGGAGATGATGTACAACTCGCCCGACTCTTCTTTGACAAGTTTCACTTTTCCATAACGAGAGATTTGTTCTCTCACTTCGTTCATCACGTTTTTGGGAACAGAATAACGAGCAAATTTAGTAAGGCCTTCAATGATTTCATCAGCTGTCATTTTGATAGAAGCAGCATTCCACAATGAAAGTGGAGAAATGCGGTATGTATGCATGTATTCCGGGCTTTTTTCGAGCTCGGCAAACTTGGCAATGAGGTCCCGACAGGCTTCAAATTCTGGGTTATCCACCTCTAGAAGCATTGTTTTGTCACTTTGTACGGTGAGTGGCTTGGTCATGGTATTCCCTCTCAATTTAACCAGGCTGGGGAGAGAAACCGCCCTGTCAACTCATTTGATTTTAAGAGATTTTGGATGCATTTTCTTGCCATTTTTAGGGCAAAACCAAAAAGAACGAACAAAAACAAAGCAACCCTCGTCTAAGCTATGTTAAGCTATATTAGAAAAATCGATTGCATTTTCTGATTAGGTTTTGGCGTTCCCACTCAATCTTAAAATGACAATGGATTGGAACAAGGGTCAGGCTCCTTCGGGGTTCGCATTCGCTCCCGTCATTTCTTTTCACCTAACGGCGAACAGAAATGACCAAGCCCTGCGGATCCTTAACGCGTAAGATAAGACTCTAAAATGGACTCAGTGGCCGTATCCAAATGCATACGATCTGTTAGATACTTTCGAAATTCCCTAGCCCCTCTTTCCCCGTGGTACAATCCTAAGATATGCCGAAGTACATGATGGACTTTACCGCCATTTTCACGAACAGATCGTACATAAGGAATCATGGATTCTAAAACAGATTCTCTTGTTTGGAGTTTTTCTTTTGATCCAAAATACAAAGAATCTACTTCGGCAAATACAAATGGATGATCATATGCCGCACGTCCAATCATCACACCATCTACTTTCGTTAGGTGTTTTGTTATTTCGTCATGGGTTTTGATGCCCCCATTGATGGTAATGGGCAAACCGGGAAATTCTTGTTTTAGTCGGTATACATCATCGTAACGTAGCGGTGGAACCGTCCGGTTTTCCTTTGGAGAAAGTCCCTCAAGGATAGCAATCCTTGCGTGTACGATACAATGGTCCACACCCGCTTCATTGATTTTCGAAACAAAATGGTATAAATCTTCATAGGATTCTTTCCCATTCACACCAATTCGATGTTTGACGGTTACAGGGATATTTACCTTCGCCTTACAAGCGGATACCATCTCTGCGACAAGGTCCGGTTCCTTCATGAGGCATGCCCCAAAACTTCCACTTTGTACTCTGTCTGATGGGCAACCTACATTCAAATTGATTTCATCATACCCATAATCTTCCCCAATTTTTGCACATTCAGCAAGTGCGACCGGTGAATCTCCACCTAACTGTAAGGCTATGGGATGTTCTTCTTTTGAAAAATCCAAATACCGATGATTGTCTTTTCCTCGGAGAATGGCACCTGTTGTCACCATCTCCGTATAGAGTAACGCATGTTTGGAGATAAGCCGCATAAAAAAGCGGAAATGTCTGTCAGTCCAGTCCATCATCGGGGCAACAGAAATGCGGTACGATGGAACTGAACTTGGCAAAAAGATTCTCCTATGCTTCTTGTGGGTGTTCCTCTCTAGATGGAAGGCTTAGAACCGAAGCAATCTCTGTCGGAACCCCTCTATGGATTTCTTCAGAAGCAATTACAGCAAAGTTCCTTGGGGGTAGTTCCTTTGTCAAAAAGAATGCAAAGGCTTGTCGTAAGTACCTAGAAACAACAAAGATGAGAAATCGATTTTCATCCAATGCCTTTTGTAATTCATTGTAAACCGATTCTAATATCCTCACTCGAATATCATGAGGAAGGATGATGAGTTTACTACCATCGGTTTCATCGAGTGTGATACTTTTGTTCATACGATCAATGATCCTTGGATCAATGGTCACCACATGTAACTTCCCATCTGGAGAAAGGAAATCATTGATGATTTGGCGTGAGAGAGCTTGCCTTACATGTTCTGCCAAATCAAACGGGTTGTTTGTACGAGGGAGGTGGTTGGCAATCGCATCCATAATTTTAGGAAGGTTCTTAATGGACAATCCTTCTGCCAAAAGATTCTGTAAAGTTTGTTGGATGATCCCAAGTCTTCCTTGTTTGTCATAATCCAATTCACCCACAAGTGTAGGATGGGTTTGGCGCAAATGTTCGAGAAGTGCTTTCACTTCTTCTCTTCCCAGAAGTTGAGATGCATAATTGGAAATCAGTTCTTTTAAGTGAGTAATGATTACAGTGGAAGGATCAACAACCGAGTATCCTTTGTTTTCGACTTCAATTTTATCATTTGGATCAATCCAAGTGGCTTTTAAACCAAACGCAGGTTCTGTGAAAGGTTCACCAACAATGGGTTCCAAATTGCGAGATGTATTATTCATCGCCATAAGTCTATCTGCTTTTACAGCGGCTTGTCCAACCACTACACCATTGATGCGAATGCTATAATTATCATGAGGGATCTCTAAATTATCAATGATCCGGATTGCAGGGATCACAAGTCCAAAATCAATGGCAAATTTTTTACGAGTATTGGCAATTTGTTCAAGCAAATGACCACCAGAAGATGCGTCCACTAACGGAAGTAAATCGCGTCCAAGTTCCACCTGTATGGCTTCGACAGAAATTTCTTTGATGTAATTTTCTGGTTTTTTCTCTTGGACTTTTTCTTGCGAAACCGTTTCGATCTTTTTGATTTCTTCTTTCGCCACTTGTTCGATCGAATACCCTAAGTATCCAATGGCTCCAGACAAAAAGAGAAGTGAGAAAAAAGGAAGCCCAGGGATGAGACTTGCCATCCCAAGTGCACCTGCAACTACATATAAAGTTTTGGCATTCCCAAAAAGTTGGTCTTTGATCTCTACGGTTAGTTTTTTTTCGGAACTAGATCTTGTGACAATGATACCAGTTGCGGTTGTGGAAAGTAGACCTGGGATCTGGGAAACAAGTCCGTCTCCAATTGTAAACTTCCCATAAGTTTCAATCGATGCGAGAAAGGATTCCCCACGAATTGTAGATCCAATGAGAATCCCACCTATCAGGTTGATGGCGGTAATGATTAACCCCGCTCTCACATCCCCTTGTACGAACTTAGATGCTCCATCCATGGCCCCATAAAAATCCACTTCGCGTTGGACTTTTTTTCGTTTTACCTTTGCTTCCGCTTCTGTGATGGCACCACTGTTGAGTTCCATATCAATGGACATTTGTTTTTGTGGTAATCCATCGAGTGTAAACCTTGCTGCCACTTCCGAGATCCGAGTCGCACCTTTCGTGATAACTAAAACTTGTACAATGGTAAGGATGATAAAGATAATTAGACCTACTACATACTTTCCTAGACCTGATTCTCCACCTACCACAAAGGTTCCAAATGCTTCGATCACACTCGAATTCATAGCAGGCCCTTTGGAAAGGATCTGTCTAGTTGTCGAAACGTTGAGTGCTAAACGAAAAAGAGTGGTGATAAGCAGTAAACTTGGAAAAATCGAAAACTCACTCGGTTCGGTTACCGATAAAGCTGTCATGAGAATGAGGAGCCCAAGCCCTATACTCACAACAATCAGGATATCCAAAACAAATCCTGGGAGTGGGACAATTAACATCCCAAGGATCATCAAGGTCCCCACACCTAACACAACATCGGACTGTTTTAAAATATCTCTAAAGTTCATATGGTTATGCCATTCCTACTTTTTTTTTGAACTTCTCAAGAGTGATGAGGATTTGCACCACTGCCTGGAAGAATTCTTGTGGGATTTCTTCCCCCACTTCAACTTGTGCATACAAAAGACGTGCTTGTTTCGGACTTTCAACGATGGGCACATCATTTTCGCGTGCAATCCTTCGTATTTCCAATGCTAGGCGGTTTTCACCTTTTGCGATCACACGAGGTGCAGAATCTCTGCCCATTTCATAAGATAACGCGACTGAATAATGAGTTGGGTTTGTAATCACCACATCAGCTTTGGGAACTTCTCGCAACATATTCCCTTGCATCATGTCGCGCGCGAGTTGCATCCTGCGGTTTTTCATCACAGGGTCCCCGGAATCTTCTTTCATCTCTCGTTTGGCTTCCGAAGGAGTTTGTTTTAAGGATTCTTCAAACTCTGATTTTTGAAAAAAGAAATCGGCAACGGCAATCCCAAGTAATAAAAGACCAACCGCCATCATAATCTTAAAACCAGAGTAAGTAACTAGTGAGATGGCTTGCATCATCCCCATATTCCCAGTGAGTAAAACCTTTAGAAAATCTCCAGAAATCAGGATATAACTAACCACACCAATTAACACAACTTTTGCGAGCGACTTTACTAAATTAAATAATGTTTGGCGATTCGGCAAAACTCGTTTAAAATTGGGAGATATACGATCAAACCGAAAGGATAAGGCTCTTGGTGAAAACATAAATCCCACTTGCACCACATTTCCCACGATCGCAAACACGAGAGTGATCGCAAGGACTGGCCATAGTAGGTTAAAAAAATCTTTGGAAACTCCCGACAGAATCACTCGAAATTCTTCTGCCCCAAAACGTTCATGGTGCATTCCCATCGGTAAGTATTTTTTAATGAAGATTGCTGTGTTTTTAATGAAGGTATCACCAAGCAAATAAAGGACCCCAGTCCCACCTAACAAAACCAAAGTGGAGGCTACTTCATTGGATTTGGGAACATTCCCTTTTTCCTTTTCTTCTCGCCTTCTTCTCTCACTTGGAGGTTCTGTCCTTCCTTCATCCGCTGCAGCAAACAATTGCAGTTGGATTTCATAAGGACCCGTGACAAAGGTTAAACTTGGAATACTTACAGGTGCCAGTTGGTCATCTTGAGATACAAAACTAAACAGTATTTCTTGCAATCGATCCCAAATAGAAGAAAACATTCTTTGGAAAGAATGCCAAATGGAACGAATCGTAGAGAGATGATTCCAAATACCAAAATTCGGTTTCATAAACTTGGCCACTCTCGAACGAGTAAACTCGCTTTGTCCATAGAGATTTGGATCCCTTGCACCATTTGTGTTGCGATAAACGTAAGAGTTGCAATGAGAGTCAGTGTTCCTATAAACACTTTTAAGGGAAACGACATGGACATCACATTCATTTGTTGTGCTGCCTTTCCCATCAGTCCTTCTGCAAGAGAGACCAAAAAAAGTATGCCCATAACAGGAAGTGCAATCTTAAACGATACGACAAACATAGCACCGATTGCATCTTCTACCAAACGATACAATCCACTATTCACTTTTCCAGTGAAAGAGATGATCCGAATTTTTTCAAAAGAATAGGCAAGGGTTTCAATAAGAAAACGATGAGCTCCTATCACAAGGAATAAGGCAGTCGCCATTAAGTTTTTCATCGTTCCAATGGCAGGCAGTGAGTTTTGTGTTACAGGATCGAGGATTTCTGTATAACCAAATCCAATTTGGTTATTAAAAAATTCACCCGCCATCTGAAAGGCACTAAACACGAGTGAGACGAGAAACCCAATAAAGACACCGATGAGCATCTCCGAAATGATCATAATCCCAAAGTTCACCATATGACCTGGCACAGGTGGCATATAGTTTGCCACAACAGGGTATATGATCAGTGAGACCATAAAGGAAAAAATCATTCGAAGAGAGAAGTTAATCGATTCTGATGAAAAAAATGGAGCTACAAGAAAAAGCCCAAGTAGTCGAACTAAGACAAAAAGAAAAGATTGAAAGTGTAAAATGAATGCTTCCATATCATATCTTTTCGATCATAAAAAAGATTTCCCTTGTATAGTCCGTCATCACACGTACCATCCAGGCCGAAAAAAAGACAATCACAGCAAAAATCGAAACAAGTTTTGGTACAAAAGCAATCGTAGGTTCTTGGATGGAAGTAGTTGTTTGTAAAATCCCAACAATGAGTCCCACCACAAGAGCTGTGATGAGGATAGGACTTGAAATTTTCAAAGTCACAATAAAAGCTTCCCGCATCATGTTGACTACATCTACTTCTGTCATTTATAACTCCTTACGAGTTCTAGTACGAGTAAGTTCCATCCATCAATTAAGATAAAAAGAATGAGTTTTAAAGGTAGGGAAATCATGACAGGAGGTAACATCATAAAACCCATCGCAAGTAGTGCCGAAGCCACAATGAGATCGATGACGATAAATGGGATGAAGATATAAATCCCAATGATAAATGCTTTTTTGATTTCACTCAGCATAAACGCAGGAACGAGCACATAAGATGGTACATCTTCAAAGGATTTCACATTTTGTACTTTGCCGATTTTTAAAAATAGAGCTACATCTTTGGTTCCATCTTTTCCGAGTTGCCTGATCATAAATTGTCGTAAGTGTTTCATGGATCCTTCCATAAATGCTGACTGATCAATTTTTCCGTTTAAGTAAGGTTGCAATGCTTCCTCATTCACCTTCCCAATGGTAGGTGCCATGATAAAAAATGTAACAAACAAGGCAAGACCCATCATCACCTGGTTAGGCGGAAGGTTTTGTAAAGAGAGTGCCCTCCTCACAAAATCAAAGACA
Source organism: Leptospira sp. (assembly GCA_016742255.1). Lineage (GTDB taxonomy): Bacteria > Spirochaetota > Leptospiria > Leptospirales > Leptospiraceae > Leptospira_A > Leptospira_A paudalimensis. The sequence continues at coordinate 4,430 of JACVCB010000039.1, read as the reverse complement.
ATCACAACCTTTGTAAACGAGGTCACACTCATCACAATCGCTGGTGCAAGAGAAAGGATTGTAACAAGGAACAGAATCATCAGCGACAAACTGGTTTCTTTTGGTCCCCTCGCCTCATTTACGTTAAATGATAAATTCGGAATCGGAATCCTTGATCCTTTGTCTTGGGCAAAAAGTCCCTCAAACCCACTCGCAGAAATCAGAAACAAAATACTAATGAGAAAAATAACGGATTTATGTCTCTTTAAGAAGGAAAAAAAACGAAGTTTCATGCCTCTCCTCCCTCCAAAAGTTTACGGTGTTTGCGAAGGCGTTCCAAACCTTCTTTTGCCTTTCGTTGGATTTCGGCTGCACCATCCATTTCCAAACCTTCCATTTGGTTTGGATTGATTCGGATTTTCCTTTGTGCTTTGGATTGCAAACTTTCAAGCACTGTTTCCAAAAAGTTGGGAACGTAAGGATCCGCTTCTTCTTTCATTTTTTGGATTTGGTTTTTTTCCTCCGGTGCTGTGACTTCTGTGAGTAAACTCACTGATCCATCAGCAACACCTAACACGAGAGTACGGCCACCTACTTCGATGATTTGCACTGATTGAGTTGCAGACAAAGGCAAACTTGAAAGTACTTTCATAAACCCTTTCACAGGGTATTTTGCCGATTTGGATTTTTGCATTTGCAAAACCAAATAATAACCAGCACCGACTAGGATCGCGAGTACAAATAAAATCTTAACTAAAATCCAAGTAGCGGAAGGGGAATCATCTTGGTTTTCATTATAACGTTCTTGGATTAAATTGGGTTCTTCTTGTTTATTCCCTTCTGGCGACTGATTTGTGTTTGTCGAAGGACTGAATCCATTCCCTTGTTTCCCGTTGGATTGGTTGTTAGAGTCTAAATTAGAACCTGAATTTCCATTCGAACTTCCCTCAGAGGCATACGGTTTGGTTTTGGATTCACCTAGTTCTTGGCGTAAAATTTGATCGAGTTCTTTGGTTTCTGTAGTTTGGGAAAATAATGGAAAAAAAGAAAAAAGTAAGAGTATAGAAAAGTACATAACTTTCCCACTTCGTTTTTTCTTTTTCCTTTCTATTTGGATCATTTTTCGCCTTTGAGTCTGTCGGTAGGACTAACGATATCTGTAACACGAACACCAAAGTTTTCGTCAATCACCACAACCTCACCTTTGGCGATGAGTTTGCCGTTCACAAGTAAATCCACTGGCTCACCGGCTAACTTGTCTAGTTCGATGATGGAACCTTCCCCTAATCCCAAAATGTCTTTGATGTACATTTTGGTTCTACCGAGTTCCACGGTAAGAGCCATTTGTACATCCATGAGAAGGTTGAGATTGGTTTGTCCTGGTCCACCACCTGCGGTAGCAAGAGAAGGAAAATTCACGCCCTTAATGCCAACTGAACTCTGTCCACCACCCATTCCCATGTTTGGTTGCATATTGACATTCATGCCACCAGACTGTTGTTGTTGTTTTTGGCCACCACCCTTTTGGATATCAAGGATGGAGTTTGCCATAGATAATGCAATGACATAGTATACTTTAAAAGAACCAACACCATCGATGTTTAAACTAAGTGAAGTTTTCACCAAACTACTGTCATCTGGAAGTTGTAAATCACGCCCCGAATTTACTAATGAAATCTCAGGTGGACTACCAGACATGGTTCCGCCAAGTTTCATCCCAATTTGAGCTGTAACAGTACCAAGGATCGGAGCAAGTGAGTCTTTTAGTGTTTGGAGTTGTGCGTTATCAAGTTGACCAGGAGGAGCCATTCCTCCCATCATCACACCGGCAATTTTGGCGGCATTTTCTTGAGCCATGACAAGACAAACTCGCCCCGCCAAACTGCCGCTAATTGTAGAATATAAACTTACCGACTTAGAGCCCAACTCTTTTTGGATGTCAGCAGAGGAGCTCGATTCGGTGGCAGGGTTCATAAAACGAGTGTTTTTTGCCAAGATCGTGCCAAGTGTGTTCCCCGCCACCTGGAATGCAGAGCCGATCACATCAGAAATAATGTCGCGGTCAATAGGAGATAGGTTGTCCGATGACGAACTGGATGCGCCACTTAAGGAAGAGAGGTCGAATGTATCATCCGCACCTTGTAGTAATGCGTCTATCTCGTCTTGTGAGAGTGAACCTTCACCCATGCCCTTTTATCTCCGGAAAAACTTAGGATAATGAGACATAATATGAATGTTTTTGTCACTCAGTTTTTTTCCGAATTGACAAAAAGTAACCAAACCTCAGTCAAAGGCGCCGGAATTTCCCTCAGCGTAGGCCCGTAAATGGTCATAAGAATAAATTCCCGTATTGTGGTAGTCACTCCAGACAATGGAAATCGCATACCTACCCACTTTGGTCCAGGAGATGAGTTTGATCGAGTCTATGTGACCAGTTGCTTGTCCCACTTTCCCACCATGACCTCCCCTACATGTCGCACAGGGACATTTTTTACGAAGGTCTAACAGCGAGTATTTGCTTCCATGACCGTCTTTCCAATCGATATACAGGTAGTCATCGTCGAAAGAAATTTCTTTTGGGAAGGTAGCAAGTTGTGAATTCATCTTAGAATTTGACCGGCAGACTTGTTTTTTTGGATTTAAAATGCCCAACCGTGGTTCCGTATTGGATTTTATCTCCGAGTTGGATGTTTGTCAAATCAATCGTATCGTTTTCGAACACCAAGATCACGGTGGAACCCATTTCAAAACGACCCATCTCAGATCCTTTCTCAATCATGATCGAAACGTCTTTGTAGTGGTGTTCTTTGGCAAAACGGATCCAATTGTTGGTTACAATTTTATTGTCGTAAGTCACACGGATTTTACCCACATTGGATGCCCCTACTTTGATCACGGCAATTTTCCCATATTCAGTTTGTAAGAAGGTGATTAACCTTTCATTTTTCGGGAAAAGGCCTCGGATATTGAGAACAGCGAGGTCGTTTACTGGGAATAACTTTCCAGGTTCATAATAGTATCCTAAAATTTGCCCCGCAAATGGGCTGTGGATCCTATGGTAATCTTGTGGGGAAAGATAAAAGGTGATGTATTTACCGTTCGTAAAATGTGGGTAAAACTTTTCAGAACCTAACAATTCTTTTACGGAATAATCAATTCCTTTTGCTTGGATGATGGTGGACTGGTTGATATTTCCGAAACTTGTGATTTTAGAATCTGTTGGGGAAACAACAGCATTCGAGGCAGAGTCGATGATACGGGCTTCGGCACGAAGGGCACGAGTGAAAAACTGATTGAGAGAAGCATATTCTTTGATCTCAAGTTCCGCTTCACTTAAATTGATCTTATAGGCTTTTGCAAATGCCTTTAGGATCGGGATCATCATAAATCTAGGCAGTTTGAGAGTTGAAAAATACCCAAAAATTTTGGAGATCAAGTTTTTAGGAAGTAAGGTTAAAAAGAGTAAATAAATATCTTTGAAAATTTCATACCTTGCTCCTGATTCGGAGAGGTATTTTTTGAGTTCTAAGTTAGCAGATTTACCAAGTAACATGAGAGACACTAGCAGTGGAACACTTGTGATGACAGCCGCCACATACCCCCAATGCATCACAAAGGATAAAACATCTACTCCAAACTTTACATATAAATAAGCAAAACCAAGTGTTGACCCAATGAATAACATTCTAAAAAAGTTAGCAAATTTCTCACCAAACACATAGAAGGCGTTCTGTTCACCACTGTAAAACCAACCAGCCAAACTCAAAATCCCAAAACATAAAAAGGATACTACAAACAAGATAGCGGGAAGAGAATCCTTTTGTTCCAGAATTCGACCAGGGAACATTAAAATTGTTTCGAGGTTTACTGCCCCATAAGAGTACAAAACATACCCAACCATGGTCGCCATAATAAAACCTTCGAAGAAGGATGCGAGCATACTCACTAATCCTTGTTTTGCGGCATAGTCAGTTCGAACTACTCCAGCAATCCCAGATGACTTTCCAACAGCAGTTTCTGTTGATAAAAAGAAAGTGCTTAAGGAAACAGAAAGAGCCCTTAATACGCCAAATGCTCCTCCACCTTGTAAGGCTTTAATTGAAAATGCTTCTTTGGTAACATCTGACAAAAACCCGATAAAGGAAATCATCCCATTGGAAAAGAGGGAAATGTAGCCAAATAAAAATAACAAAATTCCAATTGGTGCAAGGACACTTGCTGCTTTCCCAACTCGCCTAACACCACCAATTACAATGAATAATAAAATGACAGAAAGAGAAATGGGACCAGACAATCCTGATAAACTAAGGCCTTCTTTTGTTAAGTAAGTGAGTCCAACAAAAGGAAATATTCCCCCAAACACCAATACTGTCACAAGACTTGCCAAGGAAAAGGCAACCGCGAGCCACTTCGCACGAAGGGCTTTTTCGATGAAGTACATGGGTCCAGAC
>JACVCB010000038.1 GCA_016742255.1 Leptospira sp. | reverse complement strand
TTTATTTAAAATTTCACACAAAGATTTTTACCCTGTAGGGCCAAGGAGTGTATTTTTAATCGCATCTCACAATCAAATCCAATTTTTTAAAAATAAGAATTTGATGGTGAAAATATTTGTGTTTGGTTTGATATTTGCATCGGCCTTATACCATTTGTTTTTTTATTTTCAGAATACCAAACAATTTGCATTCCTATATTTTGCGATTGTATGTATTACTTTTTTAGTAAGAATTCCGTTTTTAAATTCAAAGTTATATGAATATTTTTTCCCTGTTCAAAGTTTTTTATTCCAATCGATTTTGTTACACTATTTAAACATTATCACTTTTTTGTTTTCAATGATGTTTTTAAACGAACTCTTCAAATCAAATCGCAATTTGATCATCAATTATACTTTTTATATTGGCGCTTTTATTGCCTTATTTACGCCTTTGGCACCGCGAACGATTCAAACATATCTAAATTTTGTATATATTCTTGTGTACCTTTCCTTGTTTATGGGGTACTCGATTTATTTATTGTATCGATTTAGAAAAGAGGCACATGGTCTTTATTTTATGGCACTTGCGTTATTTACTCTTGGCATATTTTGTTTTATGGCCATATCTATGAATTACTATGGTGTGCAAGGTGGATTATATTTAATTAGTGGTTACTTGTTCTATGTTGGATTTCAATCTGCTTCTTTAAGTAAATATTTTGCTTATGCAATTGAATCAAGAGCAAATATTGAAAGGCATTTGTATGAAGAGTCAATTAATGCATTGTCTAAACAACGAGCCGAGTTACAATTAATGGTTCACGATCAATTGGGAGCTAATCTAACTGATTTAAAAGTATATTTGGAGAAAAAAAAGAATTCAACTCAGACACAAACAGATATCAATTCCGAATTAGATATTGTATACAATCGGGTGGTCTCTACAATTCATTCATTGCGAAATCAACTTCTTTATATAGAAGATCTTAGTCTAATATTTGAAAATTTTGTAACAGGTTTACACTTAACTTTGTTACGAAGGTATTCAGATGTAGGAAGAGAATTTGAATTTTCGACTTCCGATGAATTTATTAAATATTTTAATCAGGTTAAGATTATAGGGAATAATCAAAATTCTTTTCTGAATCTTTTTTATTTATTATATGAAGTCTGTACAAATGACATTAAATATGGAATGGGAGATTCGATTTGGAATTTGGATTTGATTGGAGGTGAATTCCATGTTTACCAACGAAATGTTCTAAATCAATCGATCGAACCTCCCAATCAGAATTTAGAGTTAAAAAGTATCAATCAAAGATTAAATCAGTTAAAAGGTAAGCTTACAGTTGAAATTTTGGATGAGTTTTATCATCTTAAAATTCATTTTCCTTCAGAAAGCCTTCAAAATCGTTCAATCCAGTAGAATAAGAGTCAAAAAACTTTTGTTAAATGAAAAAAAGCTAAATATGGTTGCTATTAATTAGGACTAGAATTAACTTGGTAACAGATTCAAAATATTATCGTTTTTTTAACCACTAAGTAGTCTTCACTTTTTTGCATTCTGATCTCTTTTATTAGTTTTCCCCTGCATTTTCGTTGTGTTTTTACCTAATTTCCGTAAAGGAAAGTTATTTCTAATCCATTAAAATTTCAGAGTCAAATAAAACTTAATAAGGACATCACATGTCAACAAATATCTATGTAGGTAACCTCTCTTACGAAATGACGGAATCAAAGCTAAACGAACTTTTTTCAGTTCACGGTTCTGTTTCTTCTGCTAAAATCATCACTGACCAGTACACTGGCGGATCAAAAGGTTTTGGTTTTATCGAAATGAAAGATCGTAATGAAGCTGGCAAAGCTATCAGCGATTTAAACGGAAAAAATATTCTCAATCGCGAAATGAAAGTGAATATTGCAAAACCGAAAACAAACAACTGGAACTAATTCTAGTATAACGAAGCGGAACAAGTTTATCACCAAAATTCTATTAATTAGAAAATTGTTTATAGATTTGTTCCTCTTAATTTTCTCCTGATTCCCAATTCCGATACCCTCCACCATACCGTGTAACACTCAGTTCACGAGATTGCAAAAAATTCAGCGCATTCACAGACAATAAACACAAAGGTCCTCGGCAGTAAACAATCAGCTCTTTGTTTTTGGGGAATTTATACGTTTCCAATTCATTGTAAGGAATGTTTATTGCTTCTGGTATATGTCCTTTTTTGTACTCTTCTTTTGAGCGGACATCAATGAGAAGGATTCCTCCCTTTTTCATTTTTTTTTGTAATTCAGAGGTTGATAACTCGGAGTTTCTGCCTTTAAATTTTAAGTTTGAATGGTCATCTTGGGCAGTGCTATAGATTGCAAATTTTTCTAATGCTAGAAATAGTTCCTTCATCGGACCAGATTCCCAACGATACAGTATTCTTTTTCCATCTCGCCTTGTAATGACAAGATTTGCTTTTTTTAGAGCTTGGAGGTGTTGTGAAGTGTTAGCAACTGGAATTCCCGATTCTTCAGAAAGAATTTCTACAGATTTTTCCCCTTCTGCAAGGAGCTGAAGCAAAATTAAACGTGATTCATTACCAAGCATATTCGCGATTTCGCTCATACGGGGAATTGTTTCCAAACTTCTCATACCAATCTTAAAAAATCAATCTTTCCCTTTCTGGCAAGAGTTTTTAGATTTTTGTAAAAAACTATAGACATTCTATCATTAAATAAAACAATTGAATGATAGAATCATTTATTGATAAGGAGGTTGTCATGGATCACCTGATAGGTATCACAATTCAGACAATTTTGATTGGAGTTGGCGCTACGATGGCTATGGATCTATGGAGGTTTTTTTTACAAAAGACATTGAAAGTGAACTCCTTAGACCTCGGCCTTTTGGGTAGATGGGTTGGACATTGTGCAAAAGGTAAATTTTTCCATACACCAATTGGGAATTCTCAGGTGATACCGGGAGAAATAAAAATTGGATGGATCTCACATTATGCGATCGGAATTTTTTTTGCTAGTTGGTTACCCATCATTTGGGGAGTAAATTGGTTAGAAAATCCTTCCATCAAGGAACCTGTTCTTTTGGGAGTACTGACCATACTTGCACCATGGTTTTTGATGCAACCTGCTATGGGTATTGGGATAGCAGCTTCAAAAACTCCAAAACCGTTTCAAGTTAGACTTCGAAATATTGCCATCCATACTGTTTATGGACTTGGTTTATACGGAAGTGCACTCCTAACACATGTTTATTTTCGTTAAAAAATTAAGGAATGTATATGAAATATATAATCATCATCGCGTCAATTGTTCTCTTTGGATTTTTCTCTGTTGGAATTCCTATTGCAACACTTCCAGGTTTTATCAGAAATACTTTAGGGTATAGTGATGTTTGGCTTGGAATTCTACTTGGAACTCAATCAATAGTGACATTACTGTTTCGTCACCATTCAGGATCCATCTCGGATCTAAAAGGGCCAAAAGTAGCAGTCACGAGGGGATTATTCTTTGCAGTACTCTCAGGAATTGTAAGTTTAGGTCCTCTATTGATACCTGGAATTACGGGGATTATCACACTTTTTATTGGTAGAATCATCTTAGGTTACTCAGAAAGTTTACTAATCACTGGTGCTCTTTCTTGGGGAGTTGGTTTGGCTGGACCAGCTAACGCAGGCCGTGTGATGGCTTGGAGTGGAATGGCAATGTATGGAGCAATTGCCATTTCTGCCCCTTTGGGATATTTTATGGTACAACAATTAGGATTCCAGGGTGGAATTATGTTAGCGATTCTTTTTCCTGTAATTGCTGGACTCATTTCTATTTCTGTACCTGCTATCCCTCCCGCTAGTAAAGTACGAATTCCATTTTACCAAGTGATTCCTAAAGTATGGAAACATGGTTTTGGATTACTTTTTGCAGCCGTATCTTTCGCTGGGATTGCTGGATTTAGTACCTTACTCTTCAAAGAAAGAGGATGGGAAAATGCACAATGGGTGATGGCGATATTTGGAACAGCCTATGTTCTATCTCGGATCTTTTTTGCTGGAACAGTTGATGTATATGGAGGGAAAAAAATCGCTCTCATCTTTTCATTTGTCGCAATTATTGGACAGATCTTATTATGGCAGGCAAATCAAGCTTATATAGCGTTTATAGGTGCAGCATTGACAGGATTTGGATACTCACTTGTTTTCCCTGCATTCGGTGTAGAATCAGTTAAAAACATGGAACCACAATTTCGCGGAGTTGCATTAGGTGCTTATGTTGCTTTCTTTGATCTTGCATTGGGAGTGACTGGGCCACTTGCAGGATTTGTTGCGGATCATTTTGGTTATGCTGCAGTGTTTGCATTTGGTATGATTGCTTGTATTTTCTCTTTTTCCATTGCATTAAGTTTGAAGGAATCGAGGATTTAAACTTTCACAATTTTATTTCTTAGTCGAAATGATAGTATCAATTTCAAATTTGTTTCGACTAAGATTTATGTTTTTTACGAAACTCAGATGGAGTAAGGTGAGTTAATTCTTTAAACACTCTTATAAATGAATTTTTAGAATTAAAACCAACATCAAATCCAATTCTTAAAATTGTTTCATCGGAATGTTTTAATGCATTTTTTGCATGTTCAATTCTTTTTTCTTGGATGATTTCGATCAAACTTTTGCCAAAATATCTGTTACATACTTGAGATGTCGAATGAGAAGAAATTCCAAGTTTATTGGCAAGGAAGGAAAGATTTAAATCACCATCGAATAATAATTCTTTGTCTTCGAGTAAACTCTCCAATTGTTTCCCATATTCCATCATTTGTATTTCAGGTAGATACGACTTTTGGTATTTTACTGTTTCAAATTGTTGATTTGGAAAATCATGGGATTCTTTTTTATCCATATAAACCCTATGCCATGCAAATCCAAGGATCCAAATGGAAAACCCTAGATTCGAAATCGATTCAGAGGTTTTGCCTGGTAAAATGATACAAATCAAAATACAAAAACAAAGCCAAATGAGTAATAGTAAAAGATAATTTGCAAATATCCGACCTTCCCAATACAGATCTTTTGAAAATTGGCCCATTTCCATTTTAAACCGAAAGTATGTTCTTAAGAAAACGAAGAATGAAAATAATAAGATTAATAATTGAAATAAATTAGTTTCACTAAATATTTCATTCGATTGAATCTTTGTAAGAGATACAATTTTGTCTCCTCCACTCATTAAGAAAAAAGGAGCTTCGTAAAGCAAAAACAGAATAGGAATCAATAACGTGAATCCTTCCCAATCAATACGTTCCTTTGGAATCAGAAAATACCGAGTTACGACAAATGAAAAAAGAGGAGCGATACAAAATCCGAAAAAATATCCCAATTTGATTAAATGTGGGAATTCATTTAAATTTCCTGAAAAATAAATTAGGTTGCAGGCCATGGAGAGAGAAAGAAAAAAAAAGAAAAAAGATAAATGCATACTGTATTGTCTTTTATCCTTCCCTTGGAAAAAAAAATACAATCCCAATAACAATGACTGGATGAAGCCTGCACTTAATAAAATAGATCCTATCATTGTTTGTTTGATTCTATCATAAGACTTTGCATTTGGATATACAGATTTTTTTTAAAAAAGAGAAGTTCCATCCAATGGGGTGAGACGACAAAGTTACCGAATTTGTTTACAATAAAAGAGAAATGATTCGAAGCTTCAAAATAAAAATTTTGAACTACCTATGTTTGTTTTTTCTTTTCGCAGATGCTATCTTAGGGAATTCAAAATTCTCCAATGAGGAATTTTCAGTTAATTTATTTCGCGCTCCTTCCATCGGTGGAGAATATAGAAAGGGCCAATACTCTGTTCATGCTGGATATTATGTAACCAATTTTGATCCAGGGATCACAACTGAGTTTTATAAAATAGGGATTGGTTATTGGTTTTTACCAAAGGATCTTGGATTGGATTCAAATCAGCCTTCCTCGTTTTATACGTATTTATCATATGGGAAAGGTGTGAATTTGGAATACCAAAGGAAAGATACAATTATGGTTGAACTTGGGTACCGTTTTATGATATGGAGAGGATTTAGTTTTCGATTTGGATTGATTGTTCTTTCCGCAGAAGGTTCTGCAACAGAACTCAACCCAACACCAGGCATTAGTTATTCAGAATTTTTTTAGAGGTAAAATATGAAAAATGAAACAATGAAATGGAATCCGTATATTGGACTGGTATTAATCATAATACCCATTCTTATACAAATTCCTTACACACTTTTAATTATGAATTTTCAATATCCAGATATATTGAGACAACCAACTGACTTGATTTTGGCAGAATTCCATAAAGGTGGTTCTTCCTTAGTTTGGACATGGTGGTTCTTTGGAATTTCAGGGCTCCCACTTTTTTTCGCGTATATACATTTGTATCAGAATACAAAAGTATATAATCCATTGTTGTCTTTAACCGCCGTTATTTTTGGTGTTACATCTTTGTTTTTCCAATTGATTGGACTCTTACGTTGGGTATTTGTTGTACCAATTCTATCAAATATATACTTTGACCCTAATTCTTCAGAAGTTTTAAGACAAGCAGTTCTCATCAATTTCCAAACAATTCACCATCTATTTGGTGTTCTGATAGGTGAACACTTAGGCCAACTTTTTACAATTTTATGGATGTTTCTTGTATCAATTGTTTTTCGTACAAGCCAAATATTTCCCAAGTGGATCTCGCATTTCGGATTGGTATCTGCCTTTTTATATTTACTAGCTCAATTTGAATTATTTTCGCTTGTTATCCCTGGTGTGAAAGAGATCCCCTTTGCAGGGTTAGTCGGAAGTTTGTGTTGGTTGGTTTGGATGATTGCACTAGGAATACAAATGTTAAAACGGAAATCCAACGCCGTAATTTAAAATCACTTAATTGTTCGTTGCACCTAAAGGGAGTTAACCGATTTGGTGCATCAAGGACATCTATGTCCTACCTTCATTCTGTATTTCCCTGATAAATAACACTCAACGAGTTCTCTGTCACTTGTGGAAAGAACCTGATTGAAATAGATAATATCTCCTATATGACCATTAAGATAATCCCCATTGAACGGATAAATTCCCGAATTCCATAAGAACCTACCGATACTTAAGTCATAAACTCCACATGTATATCCCGCACTCGGTATGGATGAGGAAGCAATTGGGTTCCCAAATTTATAAATACTACCCGTAGTTCCATTAAAATCTAAGGACATAAGTATATTTTCTGAAGGAATGTTATATGCACCCGTTGAAATTAATTTTGGATTATTGAGCTGGAGATCAAAAAAACTTAAGAGATTGTTAGTTGTAATGTCCGGTAAATAGAGCAGTTTTTCACCATTTTGGAAAATTCCGTCACTGCCAGTCATTCCGATGTCGTTGTAAGTAGCAAAGATCGTATTGGAAGTGGATAAGAGTTCAGTAGAACAGGAAGTGGACAAATAATTGGCAGAAGCATCATTAAAACGAATGACAGGTACTCCATTCATACCTGTCGCATTGTACACTGGCTGTGCAGGGGCTGAGCCTTGGTAGACGTGGAAATTGTTACCACTGCGATCATTCCAAGCGGAGACACAATTGACGCTGCCAAGGCAACCTCCTGGACCAATATTTGCACTTTCTGGTAATAAGAAAAATTTTAAACTACTACTAGCAACCGTTTGGTTCCAGGAACTAACTTGTGTTGGATAAGGTCCTGAAATTGCTCGGATTTCTGCAACAGATAAGGTCCTATCATAAATTCGAATATCATCAAGATCCCCTGAAAAATACCCAGTTGCAGTGATTAATTTTCCTATTTCTAAATTTGCGCTCGTACCTGTAGACCAACCACTTTGTGTTTCAGAATGTCTTAAGGTACCGTTTTCATATAGAGAAACGTTTTTTGTTCCACCATCAAAAACGCCACAAAGATGGATCCATTGGTTAACAAAATCTTCGTGTAATATTTTTGCATCCGCAGACCATCCAAACATTCCCACTTCAGGAGGATCAATGACAAGACCATTTCCTGTATTTGGAACTGGTGTTCCATAACTGATGATATATTGTCCAATACCAGAAGAAGTATTAAACCAAGCGCAGATGGTACGACTTACAAAACCTGTGGGTAATCCATTTGGATTTGGTTTTTGGAAGTAGGAGGCTCCATTAAAATAATACGCTGAATTGGGTATGCCAAAACGATCTGTTGTACTGGCGGCTCCATAATTGGTGAGGTCATTTTTGAAGTTTCCGTAATCTTTTCCATTTCCATTTAAAGGGAAATAGGAAATCAAACCTGTTGGAACTTGTACTGCTAATGTTTGTATCGAATCATCGTCTAACGCGCCATTGAAAAAATGGACATTGGAAATTTTTCCTCTAAAGAAATTACCAGTCCCAGCATCTCCAATTTTAAACGTAGTTGTTGCATTTGGTTGGATAGGGCTTGTTGAAAATACAATTCCTGTCGAACTTCCATTGATGAAAATCTGCCAATTGTTAGATAACCTACGTACTGCGACATGTACCCAACGATTGAGTGGTAATTTCATTGCAGTAGGTGGACTCAGGGTTCCTGTTAAGTCGATTCTCAAACTTCCAGTATTATCCAACATGAGGCCGTATCCATTGCTGAGACCGAGTCCATTGTACAGAATGAATTGGTTAACATCATTCGCAGAAGCATGTACCCAAGCAGAGAAAGTGATATTATCTGTGTTTTGCGTTAATGGTCCTGATGATACAATGTAATCCGATGTTCCATTCAATTCATAAGCACCGTTTGAAAGTCCATTTTCATCTGAAGTAAGAGTCGGAGAACCAATCAGTGAACCGTGATTGGTTCCGATCGAATCGTTAGCATTTCCATCGAATGAATATTGGATTAATTCGGAAGGTTCTAAAAATCGAATGGAGTGGTTCCCTTGGTCTGCAATGTAAACTTTTTGTCCATCAGTTGTAATGTACCCTGGGAAATTGAGTAAGCCATTCCCGGTCGCATTATCGGAATACCCTGATGTACTTCCTACAAGTGTTGTGACTTTATTATTACTTAAGTTTAAATGGCGAATTCGATGTCCTAACCATTCTGATATAAACAAATTTGTTCCGTCTGTTGTGATTCCATGTGGGTCGTTAAATTGAGCAGAAGTCCCAAAACCATCTGTGGATGCTTGCACACCATCTCCTGCCAATGTATCAACAGCATTTGTACCAGTGAGTGCAATCCTTCTAATTTTATAACCGCCACCAACTCCTACATCAGTTACGTAGAGGTAACTGCCTAAACCGACAATGGCAATCGGAGATACAAACCTTGCGCTTGTGCCAACTGGATTATTGGCAAAATTGCAAGAACCGGCACCTCCAGCAATTGTCCCCACAGCAGAAGTGATGGGGTCTACCGTACGAATTGTACAATTTCCTCGGTCAACAATATAAAATATTCCATTATGTAAGGTGAGCCAAGTAGGATTGGAAAAAGATGCTAAGATTCCGGATGTATTATCAGCTGCGCCGGTTGATCCGGATCCAACAAACGTGGAAACAACAGAAGTTGCTAAGTTAACAATGCGAATCCGATTTCCATTTAATTCTAATACGAATAGATTATTTCCATTTGTCGTGATCCCAACAATTCCATTAAACTGGGCGGCAGTTCCGACTCCGTCCAAACAATTTGTTGTGACAGTTCCCGGACAAGTGATTCCTCCGCCTGTGTTTCCTCCTGCAAGAATGGTAGTTACACCTGTGGATTTATCAATTTTACGGATCACTCCATTGCCAGTATCAGCAACATAAAGAAAACTAGCATCACTTGTTAACATACTTGGATTGGTGAACCTAGCAACCGTTGGCAAAGCTGTAGCAACCGCTACACCAGAAGCGGGACCCGTGCCACCATTGTTAGTGGGGAAGGAACCAACAAATGTCCTGATATATGTCTTTCGATTGATTAAATTTGTTCCTAAATCACTGCTAGTAGAAGAAAACAAATTTCCACCAACAATGTAACCATTGACACACGTGATGAAGATTGTTACGTTCGTAGCTGCAATCGTACCAAAAGCTAATAATGGGTTATCAAAAGTACAAACGGTTCCTGCAGGTTGTGAAGTGATTGTGACCGCATAATTGGATCCAGTTAGTTGCAAAGTAGAAAATTTAGTAAGTCCATTTGATGATATAGTGAGAGTTTCCGCTGCATTATTTTGAACAGAAATCGATCCACTGATCCCTGAAACGTTGACTCCAACTTCATAAAAGCCGGCACCTATCCCACAAGTTACGCTAACGTTTGTTATTTGGGAATTTTGGGCAACCCCCTTACCGTTGGTTAAGGAACAAGTGATCCCAACTCCATTTGTCGTTAAACCAACATCATAACTTTGGCCAGAGGTTAAACGTGTGGGGAAAGTAAAATTTCCATCAGCTGTAATGGTGATTGAATCGTTTCCATTGGTGAGTGTTACTGAAGTTCCAGATCTTAGTCCTGAAACAGCTCCCCCTAAAGTTTGACCTAAACCAGTGAAAACACGAAGGAAAGCCAAATAGTCTAAGGGACTTCTTGACAATTGTGGAAACGAACAAGTAACAAGAGAAAAAAGAAACGGTAATAAAATAATACGTCTCATTAGATTTCTCCTGTTCTACAAAAGTATCCGATGCCTCGAGAAATAATCAAGAATTTATCAAGTTCGATTTCTTTTTGGAAACTCTAGTAAAAAGAGACTCCCTTGTGTTAATTCCGATTCTACTTTTATATTTCCATTTTGTAGTCTCATTAATTCGAAACAAAGTTTTAAACCAATGCCAAATCCCTTTTCTCCTAAAGTCCCAGGAGAGGACATGGGATCGGTGAATATTCGAGATTTTTGTTCAGTAGAAATTCCAGTTCCGTAGTCTTGTATGAATATAGTAGATATACTAACAGTTTCGGAAAATCTAACATCGATTTTCCCATTTGGATGACTGAATTTGATCGCGTTCGCAATCAGATTCCTTATGATTTCGTTTAGAATCGTTTTGTCAGCATATACTTGTGCAGAATCGGAAACTGTAATTTCGATTTGAATAGATTTTTTCTGAAGTTCCAATGCAAATGATTCAACGACTTGGTGTACAGATTCGAGTACATTATTTTCAGTTAGATCCAAATGGATTTGTCCTTTATCCAATTGAAACCTATTTAGATTTAATAAATGTTCAACGGTAGACATCGCATTTTCCAAAATGACAAATATTTGTTTTGAAATATGATCCTTTTCTTCTTTTGGAGTGTCTTCGTCGTAAGTTAATGTAAGTGCAGAGTATACTGTGCTCAATGGTGAACGTAAGTCATGTGCTACAAGTGATATAAATTTATCTTTCCATTGATTTGCTTCTTCTGCAATATGTTTTGCTTCTCGATATTCTTCAGTGCGAGCCACAACTGCTTGTTCCAGGGATTCATTTAATTTTGTGAGTTCGTTTTTTAAAGTCTCATTTTTGATAAATGTTTTTGTGAAAAAAGAAGCAAGTATGAGTGATTGGAATAAGACTGTTGATAAATAAGAATATTTCAAAATGAGTGTATGTTGGAATATTCCATATAAATTCAAAGTATCGTTAAACGCACTAAACAATAAAAATACTTGGATGATCAATAAACTAAGTGCTAATTCTTGTTTTTTGAAAGCAGATATAGTTAAAGAAACAACAGAATAAAGTAATCCTAAGATTGTAATAAAGATTCCAAAAAGTGTTGTTTGAGAGCCGAGTTCTGTTGGTAACAAAACCACAGCTAAATACAATAGGAAACTAACAATAGAAAAAATCTGAATGAATTTTTTGGAAAATTGATTTGGGTATAATTGTGCTAAAAATGAAAGATAAAATGGCATCGCCAAATAAAAGATAAGTGATAAAGAAAAAGCAATTCGATAAGGAACATTGGGAATCAAATGGTATAGGATGTCTCCATTTAATGAAATGGAATGAAGGGCAGTGGTGAGACTGAACAATCCAAAAAACAAAATCAGAGACCGATTTCTTCTGAAAAAGAATAATAAAAAATGATAAAATGCCATAAAAAACAAGGCACCTGTTAATAGGGAATCTAATGTGATCTCTTTGATGTATTCATTTTGAATGTCTCGATATTTTCCTAATTTTGGAGGATACCAAAAAGATCCATCGTCATGATAATAATTGGAAATATGAACAGTTAAATTGATTTTTTTTTGTCCAATAGGAAGTACGATGATACCAGAACTTCTAGTTGGAATCATTTCCTCTTTCGTTTTCCCCACTTTTCCTAAGGAAAGAGATGGATTCCCATCCATGAATACTTCCATGGCAGCTCCACCTGTTTGCAAAAAACGAACAGCAAATGGCTCTTCAGTTGGAGTATCGGGGAATAAAATTTTGACTTGGTAGGTGGCAAATCCTGTACCCGAATGGATTTCTTTCCACCGTTTCCCAATTTTCAAAAATACAGGTTTACTTTCGGAATTGTTTTTTTGAATCGGTTGAACCGAAGATACTAAGTGAGTGGATGTCGGGCTTATGATCAATTTTTGCCAATAAAAATCCCATTCCCCAGATAACGGCAGGATTGAGTGGTTATTGAACGTAACGTTAGTTAGATCTAGGACACCTTTTTGAACTTGAGGAATCTCTCTTTGTCCTTCACTATTATGACAAGTAATCAAAAAAGAAAAACATAAAAGTATAATTCCAATTTTCAAATGCATTTTGGTCTAGAAAAGATTTCTCTAGACCATTTTTGCTTTTGTTCTTTCCTTTCAAAGGAATATTTATGTTCAAACTTATGGAAGTTGGACGTATCCTTTTTTGTTTTTCCATAACATATACTTTTCTAAGATAATTTTTCCGATATTATAAAACATATTGGGTATCATCAATTCAAATTGTCTGGGTTTAAACAAGTGATTGGTGAGAATCCAAACTTCTTTTTTCCCAGCATCCATGATACAGATACCTGGGATTTTACCAAAAGGCATGGTTTTAAATTTTCCATTTCCGAGGATATCATTCTTAATATTTTCTGCGACAATTTTCCCCATAACATCTGAAGGGAAACCCGTTTTTGGTACTCCAAAAGGTGCAGCACATTTTTTAAATGGTGCAATGACTTCAACAGCAAGACCTGCTGCATAAACATTTTTATACTTGATGTGTTGGTAACCTTCATTCGTAACAACAAAGCCTTTTTCATCTACAAGCTCAGGAGAGTTTTTCATGACATCTGCACCTAAAAATGGAGGTATCATCATCGACATTTTGTATGGAATCTCCGTTGAATCACCTAACGTAATTTTTTCCTTTTCAATTTTTTGAATCGTTGCATTGGTAAACCATTTGATCCCATATAATTTCATAAAAATTTCTAACATTTTTTGACCACCAACAATTCCACCAATTCCAAAATGGCCTAAAAATGGTTCTGGTGTTACCCAAGTGATATCTACTTGATTACGAAATCCTCTTTTCCTGAGGTATTTGTCTAAATTGAATAAATATTCATATGCCGCTCCCATACAACTTGCCCCTTGGGTGGCTGCGACAACCACTGGACCTGGATTTTTTACAATCTCTTCGAATGCTTGTGCTGATTTTTCTGCAAGTTCAGGTGTGACGATACATTGAATCATATTTTCTTTTGGATTTAGATTTGGCAAAATATCAAAGTTAAGAGAAGCACCAGTTGCTACGACTAAATAGTCATATGTGACTTCACCATGTTTTTCAGTGAGTACAACATTTCGATCAGGGATCACTTTTGTTCCTCGATCATGAATGAACCTCACACCCTTTTTTGCTAACATCGGTTCCACGGGGAACGTAATATCTTTTACCTTCCTGATTCCGAAGGGAACCCAAATGAGAGAAGGAACATACAAAAAATTGACAGCAGGTGAAATGACAATCACTTCGACTGAATTACCAAGTTTTCTTTTTGTTGAGATTGCTGCAGTCACACCTGCAAAATTACTTCCTAATACTACGATCCGTTTCATATCCTCTCCTTTTTTCACATAGAATACAGGGTATCCTATGTGACTTAAAATTCGAGAGAAATATAAGTTTTAATTCTAATTTTAAATCAATTTCGAATTATATTTAATAATTAGACTCATTAAAATTTTGGTAATTCAATGCGATGGTATCCACTAAAGGGTTCGTAACCACGTTCTGTTATATTTCCAGCAATGAATAAATATTTTCCATATTGTTTTTGATGGAACGTAACACCTATTTGAGATTTGTTCCAAGGAGTCACAAGGTTTGTATTCAAATTGATAAATGCAGTTCCTTGTGCTGTTGTGGAATTGATAGAGGAAAACCCACCATGTAAAACCATCAATCCATCGTTTGTTACAAACATATTGTAAAAAGCACCGCCATTCAATTGGAAACGGTTTGTTTCAAATACTCCAGTGTCTTTCTGGAAACTTGCTAAATTTTGATTGGAAAATCCGCCAACCGTCGTAAAAGTACCACCTACATAAATTTTTCCATTATAAGAAACAAATCCAGAAACATCGGCATTTGGAAACGTTGTTGGAATATTGAGTGCCGTACCGTCAGTTTTGTTTACGGCTCGGATATAATTAGAGATTGTACCACCAGCATTAGTAAAAAGACCACCTAACAAAATAGAGTCATTTAAATCAAACAAAGCACTTACTTGGTTATTTGCATTTGGATTCCAACTCGTAAGCGTAAAACTATCGAGTGAAAACGCGGCAACATTATTTCTAGTTGATCCATTTACATTTGTGAAAGTGCCACCAAAATAAAAATTTGTTTCATCAGAAATTAAATTTGTGACAACTCCACCGGTTACATTTGGATTGAAGGATAATAACTCATAAGTTGGTAATCTAAATGCAGCTAATCGAGGTCTACTTTGTCCACTGATGGATGTAAATGATCCTCCTAATAAGAGAAAATTCCTCTTGATATGTAGAACATTTACTTCGTTGTCAATGGAAGGTGCCCAATTGGAAGGTAAACCAGAATCTAAATATACGGAAGCAATGTTAGAGCGGTTTACATAATTAACGGTTCCTACACTTCCAGGAATCATCATTCGAATTCCATCTAACGAAAATGCTGCGGCCGCAGATGGATAAGAGAATTGATTGAAAAAATTGGGATTCCATTCTCTCATGATGTTTGTATTCGCATCAATACTTGCACCATAATTTCTAGTTTCACCCAATACAGATGTAAACGAACCAAATAAATAGATTTGACCATTGTTTTCAATCACTTGGTGGACGTTTCCGTTTACTCCATAATTTAGCCCTAACTCTGTTCCAGTATTGGAATCAACAACAGCAAAGTTACTCCTTGCTGTTCCTCCATTCACTGTGGTGAAAGAGCCTCCGACATAAATTTTGGATCCCGAAGTAGCGATAGCATCAACAATCCCGTTAAAATTTGGATTCCATGCTAATAATGTTCCATTTAAATCTAATGCAAATGCATAGTTTCTGGGAGTGGTAAACGCACCTCCAACGATAAGTGCGGGGGCACCAGAAATCGACCCAATGGCAAGAGCGCGTATCGTACTATTTTGTGTACTAGATGCTACCCATGAATCTAGCGATGAAGTGAGTAAGTCAATCCTTGCGATTCGGTCACGCCCAGATCCATTCACTGTTGCAAATTGACCCGCGATGTAGAGTTTTTGATTGTATACCAAAAGTTTCTCTACCGCTGAATTAACATCTATTACCGTAGAATCTAGAGCACCGCTATATCGATTGAGTACGACAAAATTATTTCGCGTATTTCCATCCCATGATGAAATGACACCACCTATATAGAGTTTGTCACCAAAGATTGCCATTGAATAAATATTAGGTGGTATAACTGGATTTGGTCGAAAATTAAAATCCAATTTGCAATTTGGTAACATATGAACGAGATTTTGAAATTGAAAACCTCTGGCATATGTGAAATTGCCAGCAATATAATAACCTCCACTTCCGTCGGAAACAACAGCCTTAGCTATATCATTTAGTTTTAAAAAGGGACATTCAAAATTAGAAATGATTTTTCCGGAATTTGTATCCAAGTGGTAAGAAGAGCCAACATTCGGACCTAGAGCAGTAAATGAACCACCTAAAATGAGTTCATTGCCGTAAATTTCCATAGAATTGACAGTGGCACTCCCACCAAAAACCCCCCAATAATCAACATCTAATGGAGAAAATGCGGGTAAACAAGAAGGGGAGATATCAGAAGTAGCAAACCGAATGATACTTCCTAACAAATAGGATTTTGATTTGGGATCACATCCATTCGAAAGATCAGCAGGTTTACAAAAGAAGAATATTGGCAAAAACAGAAATAATAATTGAATACGCATGGATCAATTTTTGTGTATCAGTCAATTTATTTCCACACTAAATTCTTTTTTTAAGAATCTCTGAGGATACTTCATGAGGGATTTTTCTAAATCTACTGGAATCATAAAATCCATTTGCTTTCCTTTTGAATTTGTTTTCCCTGGATTTAGGAATCAAATTTTACCCATGATGATGCAGATTTTTAAACCGAATTTTAAACTCATGTTTTTTACCATTTTCTTTTCGACATTTTGTTACTCTTGTTCGGGGAAAGGTGTTTTGTTGAATCAAAAGAAAAATATCCCCATCACTCCACCAAGCGGTTGTGCCAAAAATTCAGAAATTAGAACGTATCGGGTGTTAGTCCTTTTCCCTTTTTACCAACAACAACTAGCGGAACAAAAGAATTTAAATATCGCAGATTCATTCGTATCTGAAACTGAGTATTATGCAAAACCATGGGATATCATGATTACTAGTTTAGGATTTTTGTTAACGATTAATTCTTCAACAGAACTCCAAGTAATTTGTCCAAAACAATTGTTTATTGACTCACTCCAAAAACAAAATTTACAGCTAAGTCCAAAATTTTCCTATTGGCAAGTGATCGGGAATTCATCTCCAGTCGTATCAATACAGTTTTCACCTGATGATCATAAGATGTTGGAAGACTCAAAAGAGAAATTGGTTAGTTTTGCAAAAGAAATTCAAAAAATGGAATCAAAATATAAAATAATTTTGGTTGGGAAGCAACATACAACTGGCGACGTATCTTACCAAACAAGACTCGTAAAACGCAGGTTTGATGAGATTCGTCAAATATTGATCCAAGAGTCAATCGAAGAAAAAAGTATACAATCCTTAATGACTGAGCGTGAATTTAAAAATACTAAAGCCGATAACATGGAAGAAGTTCAGTCTACCATCTCCATATATTTGGTAAAAAATTGATTCTAAAATCCATTGTTTTGATTTTTATCAGAAGAGATTCTTTATGTTAAGTATCATTGTGCCTGTCGATGTGAATTTAAATACTTACTACAAAGAATCCTTGGCAAATTTTCAAAACCGAAAGGATGTCGAAATCATTCTTGTTCACCAAGAAGAGGCATTTACTCGCGCAGAAAGACTTAACATTGGCTTTCATCGTTCGAAAGGTGAGATGATTTTATTCCATCATCCAAGAAGTTTGTTAAACAGTGATGCTATCGAATATTTGATTCATGAAAGTAAAAAAAAAGAGAAAACCATTGTTTGGGGTGGTTTCACACACCAATTTGATCGACGGCATATTTTTTTAAAATGGATTTCTTGCTATTCAAATTTCGTCCGGATTCCATGGGAAGGGATCGTATATTTGGACCATTGTATTTTTTTCTCTCGTGTTCTTTGGATATCTGATCTTAGATTACAATATTTGTTCGAAGATACAGAATTGAGTAAAAAATTTAAGAAAATCCAAAAACCAATTTTACTTCCTTATATTAGTTTAACCTCGTCCCATCGATTTTTAAAACATGGAATTGTGGTTCAAATCGTGAAGAATCTTCTATTGAAAATTGGATATAAATTACGACTACCTTCTTCCTTATTGTTTGCCATATACCAGAAGTAGTCGCAATCTTTATTTCAAACTAATTTTTCCTTTCATTACAGATGAAAGTGACCATTTGCTTCTGGTTGGTACTTAACGTCTGTAATTTGGAATTGTTGAACACCGTTTGGAACATTCCATTGGATGATATCTCCGACTTTATATCCTAAACAAGCAGTTGCAATTGGAGCCAAAATTGAAATTTTCCTTTCAGAAGTGTTGGATACTTCAGGAAATACCAATTGGAATTCATCAAAATCTAACTCATTTAAGTTTCTGATTTCAACAATTGAATTCATTGTAACAACATTCGCCGGAATTTTTGTCGAATCTACTTTTTGAGCTCTTTCAATTTCTCCTAATAGATCTTCTGTATTCGCATTTGTTTTGTTACGTTTTGAATATTCGGAAATCATATTCTTTAACCGAATATAATCAAAATTTGTAATCGAAAGTTTCTTTTGGGTTTTCATAACCATTCTCCTCGTTTTGTGCAAAAAAACTTTCAGTTTAAATAAGAGTTCTGTTCTGTCAACAGGTTCCCGGAATTCAGTTGCAATCATTCAAACAAATCTCGAAACAATTCGAATTCGATTGAATCTTCTTTTGTAATTTAAATTGATTTCTTTTGAAAAATACTGTCTAAAGTGATTATTTTTTATGAAAAATTTGCTAGACATGATTTTTGAAATTTGTAATGTTGCTATAGCAACAAATGGAAAATGATTTTGAATTAGAAAACTCATATGCATACTTAATTTATCGCACTGTTCGTGCTTTAAGAAAACAGTT
Source organism: Leptospira sp. (assembly GCA_016742255.1). Lineage (GTDB taxonomy): Bacteria > Spirochaetota > Leptospiria > Leptospirales > Leptospiraceae > Leptospira_A > Leptospira_A paudalimensis. The sequence goes on along the minus strand of JACVCB010000038.1, from coordinate 7,171 downwards.
TATGAGGCTTGCGATGGAGCAGGGGCTTGAATTGTTCCCTGAACAGTGGTTTGTATTAGTCAAAATCATCAAACAACCAGGTTGTAGCCAATCAGATTTAGGCAGAGATTTTGATGATCGGCCATCTATGGCTCGTGCACTTCGGAATATGGAAAAAAAAGCTTGGATCAAAATCATTCCAGATCCTGATGATAGAAGGAAACATAAAGTATTTCCGACTAAAAAAGGGATCGATCTTTATACACGTTTGGTTCCTGAAATTGAAAAGGAAAGAAGTAGAATGTTCAAAAAATTAACAAAACAAGACTTTCATAACTTCAAACGGATCATTGATGAAATTTATGACCAATCAGCGATTTAAATTTTTTTTGGTCTAAATGTTGCTATAGCAACAATTGTGAGATTTACAGAACACGGATTTTTTGTTCAGGGGGATATATGAATACAAATCAAAATGAGAATACAAAAGAAAGTCTGGAGAAGGTGTTTACAACTTTCATCAGTAATATCGATGCGAGGGATGTTTTTTCCTTAGAAAAGACATTTCATGACCAATTTACTGACCATGTCAGCGTGAGTGGGATGGAAGATATTATGGTCTCTAATAAAGAGAAATACCTGCAATCTTTAAAAGATGGAAAGTTAGGTGGTGTAGAAAGGGAGGTTCAAATCAATTCGATTGATCTTGTGGATAATTTTGGTGTTGTGAAAGCAAACTTACAAAGTAAGGTGATGAACTTTCGCACCCAATATTCTTTTTTATGGAACGATGGAGATTGGAAAGTCATACATGCTTTAGTATCTGCTAAAAAAATATAAGACTTTGTTTTTTCCTTTAGAGTTGGAAAATGAAATTAATGAATCAAACATCAAATCTTTATGACTAATTGGTTTGGTTCGTTAATTCAGTTTTTGAATGAAGTTGAGAATCGAATTATCTCTTTCTTTAATCTGATCAAATAGAATTCCATAATGATTGGAATCAATTTCCATTCCTTTTGAATTAGGGATTCTTTTTAACATTTCATCAAATGAATCTTTTGGTAATAAATCATCATTAGGAAACAAATTCATTTTAGTAGCTCTTAGAATGAGAGTTGGAGTAAGAATTGTTTCGAAGTTCAATCTCTTGTTGAGTATCATTCGTTTGCCCATTTTCATTGGATGAGATAAAAATTGTAACATTACAGTTTTCAAATCAATGGCACCACCCATCTCTTTTAGTTCTTCTTCCATAACATATTTTGGCATATGGCAAACATAACCATTTTGAATTGGGTGTAATTCATTTCCAAAGTAATCTTGGATTTTCTTTGTCCACTTTGGTACTAAAGGAGAATTTTTTACCAAATTAAAATAATCATTTTGACTTCTATAGACAACATCCAAGCGATCAAATGACTGTTTGAGCACCTTTAGGATTTGGATTCTCTTTTTGACTGTTAAAAGACCACCACCATCTATGAGTATCATACCACTGATTTTATTAGGGTATTTAAGTGCATAACGAAGTGCAATCATACATCCAAAGGAATGTCCTAAAATTATAAAATCCTTTAATTTGTAATGTTGAACCAATTGATTTAAGTCTTCAATATGATTCATAAAACCATAGCCAGTATTTGGTTTGTCTGAATGACCTCTACCTTTTAAGTCGTAGGAGATAACTTTGTGACCTGCTTTTGAAAGTAAGTTTGCAAATGACTCCATCGAATGTAGATTTCCAGACAATCCATGTAAACAAATGACAGTCTTTTTTCTTCCTGGCCAAACTCCGACATGAAGGGAAGTATGATTCACTAGGATATTATCTTCCCGAAATCTACTTGGTTTTTTGGGACTTACCTTTTGGTTGGTATTTTTTTTTGTCATAATCGATTTGAATGAAACCTGATTCCGTATGATAGAATTTGGTGGACCAAATTTCATTTCAATGTTTTAATTTCCTTCATTTTGAGAACACAATCATAGAATGGAAAAATTGTAATCAAAATGTAACAGTAATCGTAATATTCGAATTTTAGAAATGGAGTCGTTGTAAAATGTTGAATCAAAGATACAAACGAGATTTGGTTTTACAATTCATTTGATTTGATTCGAGGCAAAAATTAATGTTACGTGGTATAAAAAGATTAAATCGTTATGAAAACAGAATCCTAAAAATTGTTAAGTTGGGTGGTAAACTTGTTAGATTAAAACAATATGGCTTCTCTTCTAAAACGGAGGAAGGATTTAGGTTCCCAATTTATGTTTTGGAAATTGGAAAACCGAAAGCCATTAAAAGTAATGTTTCAGGTCTTATAGCAGGCGTTCATGGTTTAGAGACCATTGGCATTCGGGTGTTATTAGATTTTTTGGATGATCTTTTTGCACGTAAAAATTCTGTTTTGTATCATGAAATCAAAAATGGTGAAGTTGGAATTGTTTGCATTCCAGTACTAAATCCAGGTGGAGTTGCTTTAAAAAGACGTTCGAACCCAAAGGGTGTCGATTTGATGCGAAATTCAGGTGTAGAAGCGGTTAAAGCTCCATTTTTTTTTGGGGGGCATAAGTATTCAAATTTTTTTCCGTATTATCGTGGTAAGGTGTTACAAACTGAGTCAAGGGTTTTAGATCGATACTTCAAGGAATATTTTCTTAAAGCTGAAAATCAATTAATCCCAGTTGTAGATATTCATTCTGGTTTTGGTACTGTGGATCATGTATGGTGGCCTTATGCGAGTACACATGAACCATGTGCTGATGAAGATTTATTTCAGAAAATTGGTTCAAATTTTACAAATCATTTAAATCATTTCTTATATCGATTTGGGCCACAAAGTGAAACTTATACAACCCATGGTGATCTTTGGGATCGATTGTATGATAAATTCCAATCAAATATAAAAGAGACACAATCTCCTATTTCTAGGCATTTTCTCCCCCTAACATTGGAAATTGGTACATGGTCGGATATCAATTTAGATCCATTGAAAATATTTCGCAAAAGAGGTATTTTTAATCCAACACGCGAATTAAAACAAAAATCAATCATCAGCCATCGGAAATTTTTATCCGATGTTATACGGCTTGCAAAAATGAACCCTTCGGACATATACTAGATAAAATTATGTTCCGAATTTTGTAATTATTCACTTTACCTTTTTTTGATTTTCTGGTAAATTTACCCAGCTAAGGAAATTAATTTCTTTGGGTGAAGCCAATGTATCAATTAAGTGAAGTACTAAATCTGATTTTCGATAGCATTGGTATCTTAATTATTTCAAGACTATTGATCCTTCAGCTAATTCCAAAATATAATTTTTTATTCACAGCATTTCTTTTGATTTGGTTCAGTAATGTTTTTACAGTTCTCGAAGGATATTATTTCCACGATTTTTTCAATTTTTTAGAACATTCATTTTATTTTTTTTCTTCCGTTTGTTTTTTCGTAAGCGTGAAAAGAGAAATATTGGTTAGCCAACATTGATATGAATTTAATCGTTCTCTTAAATGTTTTATCGCTATTCTTTTGTTTGGTGGCATTTTGCTTTATTATTGTTTATTTTATGAAAAGACCTTCTTTTCGCGGGGAAGGGACTTTTTTGATACTACTTGCTTTGATTCCTTGTTATGTAAATATTTCCAATATTTTTGAACATGGTTTGTTGATTGATTATTTTGATGAGTATGAAGGTTTTTTTAAAGATTTGTATGCAATGATTCTTTTGATTTTTCTATACATCAGTTCTATCAAAAAAGAGCAAAAAACGAGACTGGCTCATGAACACCAAATTAAATCAGACCTAAAATTAAAGTCAAAACTTCTAACCGAAATACACCATAGAGTAAATAATAACTTACAAATCATATCTGGGCTTATGTCCTTACAAATTGAATCCGAAAAAGATGCAAAGTTGACATCATCCCTAAACCTGATACAAAATCGAATTCAAGCTATTGCATCAGTTCATAAGATTATTTATGGTTCACCAAACTTGCTTTATGTGAATTTGAATCAAATATTTACTTTAATCTTAAGTAACTTAAAAATTACCTATTTGAAAGAAAATGTAGATATAGAATTGCGAGAACTGGTGGAAGAAGGATTGGAAATGGATCTAGATCGTGCAATTCCGATTGGGTTGATCTTAAATGAATTGGTTTCCAATTGTTTTCGTCATGCATTTAAAATTGAACATAAAGGAATCATTGAAGTCAGCTTAGGAAAACTAGAAGAGGAATTTGTTTTAGTCGTTAGCGATAATGGAATAGGAATGGATGTTGACTCGGAGGAAAAAGGGATAGGGTTGATGTTAGTCAGAAATTTAGTAAAACAATTGCAAGGAACAATTTTGATTGGAACTCAAAAAGGGTTAACATTCGAAATTAGATTTCCAATCAAAAATATGAATCCCTTAAAAATCTAAACAAAATTATAAATACAAGATTTCTTCTAATTTCGTAACTTTATAACTGGCTTCCTTTTGAAAAGGAAACGAACCTGTTGGGTCAATGTAGATAGTTTCAACATTTGCTCTTTTGCCAGCTTCTAAATCATATAGATAGTCTCCTATCATAATCGTTTCTTCTGGTATTGCATTCCATTGTTTCATCAGATACAATATTCCGTCTGGGTTTGGCTTTGGAATGGCGCGATCTCGGCAAATAATATTTTGTTCTGGGAAAAAATTGGAAATCCCTGCAGCATTAAGTGTTTCAAGAGAATTAACAAAATTATTTCGGGTTAATATACCCAATGTTTTTGTTTGCGAATGAATCGTTTGTAAAAACTCAAAACAACCATGTGATGCTTTTGCCAATTTTGCAATTTTGTATTCGATTTTATCTAGTTCTTTATTTTTTTGCTTTTTTATATTAGGTGGAAGAGATGAAAGTGATGTTAATATATCAACATTTACTGGAATGCCTAGTTCTTGTTTGATTGCTAAAAAATCATGTTGGGCAATGGTTAATGTGCCGTCCATGTCAAAAATCCAAAATTGTTTCCTTTGGTGTAGTTTCATCGATGATACAATTCGAAATCTTTTTTGGAATTAATATTCTGGAAAAAAAATTCTTCTTCCGTTGGTAAATTGATAAGGACTGTTGTTTTTTCTAAAGCCAAAATTCTTTTTTGTAAAGAAAATTCAATCGAAGGATTTTGGTAGTATGATTGAATCCATTCCTCTAATGTTGATTTGTTATATATTGCACAGAATGGTTCTATTCCATTTTTTGTACGATAGAAGAGACCAGATACATTTGGATTTTCTTGGTATCTATCTATCAGTCGTTTGATTGATTTCATTTTTATGGAGGGAGTGTCCACTGCTAATGTGAAAATTGCTTTGTAATGAATGTGATTCGATTTTAGGAAATGATGTGCCGAAATTAACCCACACAATGGTCCTTGTATGTTTTCAAATTGGTCAAAAATAAAGGAGTTATTCGGAAGCCGTGATTCATAGAGAGGGAGTTGTTCTTTTCGAAGTGATAAAAAGAGATTGAATTTAAAAATTGAAATTTTTTTTACGAGAGTTTTTATGAAGGTTGAATTTTTCCCAAATGGCAAAAATGCTTTATCTTCACCCATCCTGGAACTTTTCCCACCAACCAAGAGTAAAAAGACGACATCACTCGTGGTTTGAGTCATGTAGACATCCCTTTGACCATTCGGAACTACCATCTTGGTAGTATTCTTTTTTCCAAATTGGTACTTCATGTTTCACTCGATCGATAATGTATCGGTTTGCTAGGTAAGCTTCGTCTCGATGGACTGAACCAGTAGAAACGATCACTGCAATTTCACCAACGATCAACTTTCCTAGTCGGTGTATACAATTTGCATATTGAAGTACCCATTTTTGTTTACAATCTTGCAATATGGAATTGATCATTTGATTTGCCAATTCCGAATATGCTTCATATTCTAAATGGGTTACAATTTTACCTTCATTGATATCACGTACGATTCCAGTGAAAAGTACATATCCACCCATATTTGGAAGTGAAGGTATTATATTCGTTATTTCAATTGTGTTGTCTGTTATGTGTTCCATCGATTAATCAATTATCCTCCACTCGATGGAGGTAAAATTGCGATGATCGAGTTTTTAGGAATCATATCAAAATCATTTACAATTTTCTGATTGATTGAAACCCTACTTACATTTATAATTTTCGATGCATTTGGATTTTGTTTGCATAACAATTCTTTTAATTGAGTCACCGAAATATCATCGTCAATTTCTGTTATTTGTTTCGCTGTAAAAAAATCCTTTAACGCTGCAAAAAATAATATTTCTGCCTTCATCTAACCTCCAATATATTTCATTGATAATTCAGAACCAATGAATTTAGTTTTTTTTGTTAACATAGCTTGGTTTAATGTGGATTCAATTTCGTCTTTAGAACTTGGTATTTCAAAGGAAGTTTCATCACTCAGACAACCATAGATTCTACCCTGACTGTCCATTCGTAATCGATTACAACCTTCACAAAAAGGTTCTGTATGATTGGCAATCATGCCAAAAATATATCCTTCCCCAGTACTAAAATATTGTGCGGTAGAGTCTGGTGCGGTTGGATAATCTCTAATTTGGTATCTTGTTTTAATCTGGTTTCGAATTTCTTCTGCAGAATAAAAATACAATGGGTGTTCTTTATGGAGGGGACCCATTTTCATAAATTCTAAAAATCGAATGGGTATCGATCGTTTGCCTGCCCATTCCAATAAATCCAATATTTCGGAATCGTTAAATCCACGTAAGATCGTGGAATTAATCTTGATATCGAATCCAATTTTTTTGGCTGTTTCAATTTGGTCTAAAATTTGTAACACTGGATTTTTCCGATCACTCAAAGTTTCAAAACCTTTCTGGGATATGCTATCCAATGAAAAATTGATCCTTGTAAGACCAGCGGACTTCATTTTTTCTATGAGTCCTTTGTCAAAATTTCCATTTGAGGTGAGAGCAATCTGTTCTATCGAATGTTGTTTTACAACTTTGATTAATTGGATGAGATCCTTGTGGAGGGTAGGCTCTCCTCCAGTTAAATGTACTTCTTTTATATCGATATGTGGGAGTAATCGTGTGAGATTTGTATTTAAAAGTTCTGGACTTAGGTATTGGTTATATGCTTTTTTTGGATTGTGATTTTCTTTTTCTTTGGGTGCACAATATACACA
>JACVCB010000037.1 GCA_016742255.1 Leptospira sp. | reverse complement strand
GAGTGTATCTCTCTGATCCCAAATCCGGCCAAATTTTATTTTCCAATGATTTTTTTAAGGACAATTTAGGATGCCAAAAACCCGGCAAAGATTGTTTGGAATCTGATTTACTTGCTTGGGTATTTAAGGATGACAAAGAAGCATTTTTAGAACAGATCCTCTCACCAAACAAACGAAATGATCGCGAACAAATTGTCGGAGATTACCGGTTCCAGATGCCGAATGAAACGCTTGTTCGCTGGTTTCAGTTTGAAAAAAGAAAAGTGAACATTCCTGGAATGGATTCAGTTCTAGATCTTGTGTTTGTGCGAGACGTTACAAATGAAAAAACAAACGAAATCAATATCGTAGAACAAATCCAATTTTTCCTAGGCCTCTTTGAAAACGCATCGGTAGGTATGGCATTACAAGACTGGGAGGGTGGTTATTTCCGAATTAATCCAAGATTTACTGAAATCACAGGATATAGTTTTCAAAACCTAACGGATCTTAATATTCGAAGGATCAAAGGGGAACCCATTTCAGACGAAGAAATGGAATACTTTAGTTTTTTCAAAGAAGGTGCAGAAGAATCAAGGCTCACTCGAAAGGATGGCCGACGAATCAATGTTTACCGACGAATTAGTGCCTTCCGAAATTCACAAGGAAAACCAGATTTTTATTATGTGTTTTTGGATGATGTTACTGAAAAAAAACAATTAGAATCGTATCAGTTACACTCCCAAAAAATGGAAACCATTGGAAGTCTTGCTACCAATATTGCACATGACCTCAATAATTACTTACAGCCAATCCATGTCTTTTCCCAACTCGGAAAAGAACAAATTACATTAGGGAAATTTGATCAAAGTCAAATTTTAGATTATTTAGAAAAGATTCGAATGGGTGCCGATAACGCTCGTTCTATGATCCATCGAATCATTCATTATTCTAAAACAAAAAACGAACATTCTGTTTCCAAAATTGATATATCATCAGTTGTAGAGTCAACCATTCCATTACTTGTTGCTGGATTACCTAAAAACGTAGAGGCTCAGTTCGATTTTTATAAAGCACCATTAATTACCAAAGTTGATGTTGTTCAGTTTTCTAAAATTCTATGTGAATTAACTTCTGGTGGTATTTTTGTTTGGGATGACAGGAAACGTGGACTCGTCCAAATCCAAACACAACCCATGGATGAAGTAAGATTACTGATATCCTTGGAGTTTACAGGATTGTCCTTGCCAAGTTTATCAGAATTAACCACTTTGGATTTGGTAAATTTTCGTGATGAAGATTTCCAATGGACGGGAATTCATTTAATCAATCGTTATGTGAAGAATTGGGGAGGTGAGTTTTATTTAGACAAACCAGATCCCATGACATTAAAGGTATTTATTTATTTACCTTTGGAGGAGTCAATTCCACTCCATCATCCATACAAAATGAATTCTGAACCAAAACCTAAAGATGTTTGGTCTGAAATCTCAAAGAAAAAAATTTGGATTGTGGAAGATGACGAGGCTGCCAGTGAAGCCATTTCTTTTGTTTTATCTCAAAAACAAATCAATCCCAAAGTATTTTCAACTTCTTCGTCTGCGATTCAATATTTGAATGAGGAAACTCCGGATTTTGTTTTATCGGATTACCGTTTACGAGAAATGAGTGGCCTTGTTATGATTCGTAAAATCAAACAAGTATCACCTGATGTTTCTGCTGTTTTGTATACTGGAAATATGGATGGATTGGACGCGGAAGAACTTTCCAAAGAAGGGATATTGGTTAGGTCTAAACCAATATCCGTTGATGAATTATACGAATCGATTTTGTTATCGTTTGGATTTCTTTGATTTTTTGAATTCTTCGGCTCCAGTTGTATCTTTGATGAATTGGATCATTTCCTTTTCGATCAGTGATTTGTCGGATTTTACATACTTGGAGAGAAGTACATGAGCCCCATCCTCGATTTTTAATAATCGGTTTTTAGGATTGGCATTAGGTCCTTTTTGGATTTTGTCGAATACATCTAACATTGCTTTTATGGAAGCAACAAAATCATGTTCCCTTTCGGATTTATAATAATACATTAAAAGAGTAGGTGTGCTAACCTTCGGGTAAGGATTTTCTTTATCCATAAATCGTTTTAGATCCAGAATGTTTTGAATGGCACCATAGTATTGGTCCAAATACCAATACTTAGCGGATTCATCTTTTGGATCAGTTTTTGAAATTCGAATTTCTCCTTTGATGACATCGATAAAAGATTTTCCCCAATAAAAACGAAAGATGTGAGCGGTGGGATCATCAAAATCATAAAAAGGAGAGGCAAGGATCAAACTATCAACTAAGTCTGGGTGTTTTGCAGCCAAGTAGGTTGCAATGTTTCCACCCATACTTGTTCCAATAACAACTGTTTTATGACCTAACTCTTTCGAATAAATTAAACTATCTTCGGCGTCTTGTAAGTATTTTTGGAATGGAGTATGGAGGTGGTCTTCGATATTGGTTCCATGGCCAGGCAGGCGTACATAATAAGTATTGGCACCAAAGTATTCACTGAGTTTGTTTGTGACTTCTTCCCCTTCACCACGGCTGGCACCAAATCCATGCAGGTATAAAATTGCGATTGGTGTAGGTTCTTCTGAAACTCGGATTAAATATTCTTCATTATTTGGTTTGGTATTTTCTTTTTTACTGATCTCAAGTTCGTTTTGGTAAAAGCTTTCGAAATTTTCGAATTTTCGAGTGGAATCATAATTGTATTCACCAGTAGACCAGTTGTAAGTGGATAGAAGAAAGGAAGAAAGAATGAGAGTGATTGCGGTCACCCATTTGATTATTAATCTCATCGAGGTTCTCTTGTTACGAAAGGTAAATACTACAAATTTAGGAATTCTGTTTCTAATTCAAGTCAATTTGTTCATTTTCTGTCACAAAACGAATGGAGAACATACTTTCTGGACTCCCATAGTTCCTGATGTAGCAAAAACAACGGCTGTTTATGGAACCATCCAAAATCCAACTGATTCTGATGTTTCCATCCTTACTGTTTCGAGTAACCAATACAAAACTGTAGAATTCCATACGATGAATATGGGCAAAGAAGGGATCATGAGGATGAGAAAACTAGACTATCCAATCGTATTGAAACCAAAGGAATCTATTGAACTTAAACGAAATGGCACACACCTTATGTTATATGAGAAAGAAAATTCAAGTGGTGAACTTTTGATTCAAATTCATTTTTCAAATGGGTTGGTTCAAAAACACATTGTGGAGAAAAAATCGTTATGAAGAAAATTTTAACTCTTAGTTTTGCCATATTCCTTTTTTTTAATATTCTCTATTGTGGGTCGGCAATTGAGCTCACAGAACTTCCCATAGGTGGAAACATAGAGGCTATGGACAAATCGGGAACAAAGGTGAATTTGAAAAATTTTAGCGAGCCTGTTTTACTCGTTTTTTTTGGATACACATATTGTCCTGATTTTTGTCCGAATACACTAGCAAAAATCAAATCTGCGACTGAACATTTCTCTGAACTGGAAACGAAAAATTTCCGTGTTGTATTTGTTTCAATTGATCCAGAAAGAGATTCTACAGAAACCGCAACGAAGTATGTTCAATTTTATATTCCCAATGCAATTGGTTATAGTTTTGATCCGAGTACTACCAATCGATTGTTAAAACAATATGCGGCTTATGTGGAAAAAACAAAAGATGGATTGGCTTTTGATCACTCGACGTATCTTTATGTTTTGGATTCCCAACGGAAAACTCGAAAACTCATCAAGTCAACCGATGGGAAAGAGGTAATTTCCAAAACGATTTTGGCTTTAAGCAGCAATTCCGTTCAATCGAAGTAGTGCTTGGATGTCTGGATCTTTTCCATAAAAATCACGGAAAAGATTCATGGCATTGGCAGAACCACCTTTTTCCAAAACAGTTTTTCTGAAATGAGAAGCATGTTCTAAATCAAACACACCTTTATCTACAAATGAATAAAATGCATTCGCTGACAATAGTTCCGCCCATTTATAGGAATAGTAACCCGCAGCATAACCACCTGCAAAGATATGAGTGAATGAGTTTTGGAATTTATTATAGGAAGGAGGGACAACAACAGCAATTTCCTTTCTAACTTGGTTTAAAATTTCTTGTACTCGTGCCTCAGTTGGTTTTTCTTTATGAACCAACATATCAAATTTTGCAAATTCGATTTGTCGAACAACTCCCATGGCCGACATGAAGTTTTTTGCTTTCACCATTGTCTCTATATAAGAATTGGGAATTGGTTCTTTTGTTTGGTAATGTTTTGCAAACAGTTGTAATACCTTTGGTTCATAGACAAAGTTTTCGAGAAATTGAGATGGAAACTCGACAGCATCCCATTCCACACCATTCACTCCACTCACAAACGCTTCATTCACCTTGGAGAGTAAATGATGGAGTGCATGGCCTAATTCATGAAATAATGTCACAACATCACTTGGCCTGAGTAAACTAGGTTGAGTGGTTGTGGCTTTTGGAAAACTAGCGACGACAAAGGCAATGGGGAGTTCTGTTTTGCCAGATTCGTCTTGGAAATGAGGTTTCCAGTTGTGCATCCATGCCCCACCTTTTTTATCACTTCGCACTTCTAAGTCTAAATATAACCTGGAACGAGTTTCCCCTTCCACAACTAAGTCATAACAAAGGACAGATGGTTCCCATACATTTGTTTTTACTTCTTGGAACCTAACTCCAAGTAGTTGTTCTAAAAATTGGAAGGTTCCTTGGATGACGGTTTCCTTTTCCAAATAAGGTCTATATATTTCTTCATCATACGAAAAGGATTCTTTTTTCAATTTTTCTGAATAGTATGTGAGATCCCAAGGTTCAATTTGTGTTTCTCCCAGTTTTTTTGCGAAGGATTTGATCTCAGTGTATTCTTTTTCTGCAATCGGTTTTGCTTTTTCTGCTAAGTGATCGAGAAAAGAAATCACTTCTTCTGGAGTGTTCGCAACTTTTGTAGCCAAACTCAAATGTGCATAGGTTTCAAACCCTAGTAGTTTTGCTTCTTTGTCTCTTAAATTTAAAATTTTTTCTATGAGTGCACCATTTTCTGGCGCCCTTGTGCAATATGCATCATATAATTCTTTTCTGATCTTTCTGTTTTCCCCATAGGTCATATAAGCAATGTAAGATGGAAAATGAAGTGTGAATTTAAAAGTTCCGTCTTCTTGTTTGGCTGAAACTTTGTCACTTTCTGGAATTCCTTTTACATCTTCCTCTTTTAAATAAAGAGCAAATGCATTCGTTGCGTTTAAGACATTTTGAGAAAATTGATTGGTAAGATCTGATAACTGGATACGAATATTTTTCAGTTCTTCCTTTGTCGTTGGATTGAGTCCAACTCCTGACAATTGGAAATCTCGAATTTCATTTTCTAAAACTTTTGTTTGTTCTTCGTTCAGAGTTTTGTCAGTGGATTGGATATTGAGTAGGGCCGCATAGATTTCTTCATTTTGTCCTAAGTCAGTATAATATTCACTTAGTTTCGGCAACAATCGACTGTAGATTGTTTGGCTTTCTTCGTTATTTTTAACGGAGTTGATATGAGAGACTTCAGTCACCAAATCTCCAAGTTCTGTTTGTATCCTTTGGTATGGTTTCAGAAAATTTTGAAAAGTGAGAGGACTTTTTTGAAGAAGAGATTGGATGAATTCTTTGTTCGACTCCATTTTATTTAAAATGGTCGATTCTTTTTGTGATAAATTGTCGGAATGAAATTCTGGAAACATCGGCACCTCTTGGGAATTAGACTCGATTTCGAATGCTTATCAACCAGTTTGGAGTTAAGGGGAATGTCTGCCAGTGGAAAAAAGGAAAATTGTTTTCTTCGATGGAGTGTGCCATCTTTGTATGGGTTCGGTTCAATTCTTATTGAAACACAACAAAACAGAATCCCTCTCCTTTTCAGCGATTGGTTCCAGAACTTTTTTAGAACTCATTCCCGAACCTGCTAGAGATTCTCTCCCCGATAGCATTCTGTATTGGAAGGAAGGCACACTCTACTTAGAATCAGATGCCATTCTTGGGATCACAAACGAATTGAATTTCCCTTGGAGATTGGGAGTTTTGTTTTGGGTGGTGCCAAGAACACTTCGCAATTTGTTTTATCGGTTTATCGCCAAACACCGGTACCAGTGGTTTGGCAAAGCGGAAACTTGTATGGTACCAACCCCCGAATTGAAACAAAGGTTTTTAGACTAAAGTTCTTTTTTCAGAAGTACTAGTTTTAGCGTTTTGTTTCGATCATACGCATAAAGGGAGATGGGTTCTCCCATTTGTTTCATTTTGAATCCCATGGAATCAAAGAGAATTCGATCTGATTCGGTCATAAGAATGGATCCACTTACCTTCATGAATTCGTTCCAATCAATTTCCTTTATAGGTCTATGAAAATAAAAGGCAAAACTGGGAATTCCAAGTCCACCATATGAATATAAGGTTTCATTTGTTTGAATTCTCTCTTTGATTGTTTCTGCTAAAACTATAGTTTCCGTTCTCATTCCATTGAATTTTGGTAACACAAAGAATCCAATCACAAGGATCATAAGGATTGAAGTTGTTAAGTACAACCTGTATAAATAAATTTGATTGTGTTTTTTTGATAATTGTTCGGCAAGTAAGATGGAAAGGATTGGGTAAGCGGACAAAGGATAAGAGGGAAGTTTACTTGAAAGAAACTCATAGAAGATCCAAGAGAACACAAGACCAATCATTAAATAAGAGCGAGGGGAGAGTGGTAAAAGAATTCCATTGCGAAAGGAAGAAAAAATAGAATCTTTGATTTCCTTAGCATTCAAATGAGACACAAATCGCCAAAACATTTCTTTTAAAAAGGAAAGGTAAACCCTTGTCCAAGGGAAAAGTGTAATGACAAATAACACCAAATAGGTGCCTGGTGGTCCTGATTGTCCAAAGACTGGATTTGTGGCCCTACGTAAGATGTACCAATCGACCATCCATCGTATGAGAACCCCTCCATCTTTTTGCCATGAGAAATACCCCCAAATAATAATGGGAACTAGCGCCAACGGTAATCCGAACCAAGGATGGAGTTTCCAAATGATAGGTCTTGTTTTTGCAAAAAAGAGTAAAAGAAAACAAGTGCCTCCTAAAAAGATTAGGATAGGTGGTCCTTTGATGAGAACACCGATACTTACAGAGCACCAAAATAGAAAAGCGTAAATCCATTTTGTTGATCTAATAAAATGATGAAGGTTTACAAATCCTAACATTCCAAAAAAAACCAATAAGGAATCTACAAGTGCGATTTTTCCATTGAGTGGAAAATAGAGAGAAAAACTCAAAATACTAAATGCATATAAAGCTGTCCTGCTATTAAACATAACATATGCTAAGTGGTAAGTTAATACTGCTGTGCCAAGAATACAAATTGTGGGAAATAACCTTAGAACAAATTCATTGGTTCCAAATGTTTGGAATAAAAAGGATGTGATCCAAAAATGAAGAGGTGGTTTTCTATGAGGTTCGGAATAGGGGAACTCCATATTGAGATAATCTCCCGTTTCCGTCATGGTCCTTGCAAAACCCGCATAGGCTGCTTCATCTTGGTCAATCAGAGGGGAAGAATTCCCCCAAAACAAGTATACGGAGAGAACTAAAAATAAGAGGAAAAAGGTTCGTTTTGGAGTGAAAAATTGCACATTCCTAGAAGGAAAACCCTCTCACCCATGTCAAAACCAAATTTCTGAAACAACCTTTGTATCCATTTTGTAACAAAACTGGAATCAAATTGGAAAATAGATTTCATACACTTTTCCTATGTTACTGCACATCCCTGGTCCTGTCCTTGAGATAGAAGCGAAAGTCACAAGGCCTTCCCTCTGGAAGTACCGTTACCCTTTGTTTGCCTTGGCAATGTTAGGGATTCTCTTCTTCTACCAACTTGCAGTGGTTCTACTCCTTCGAAAATCTTCCCAACATTCCGATGCACCATTTTCTGGATCTAAGATCATAAACCCATACACCGATTGGAATGGAAATACAGGTGAAAAAATTTCCCTACATACACATTCTGATGAAGTTTGGTTCACTCCCGAGAGACATACAATTCAAGAAATCAAAGCGGAATATGCCAAGGAAGGTTTTTCCAATATCGCAGTCACTGATTATGGACAGGTTTCAAATACAGAAGACCCATCCTATATCCGAGGATTGGAATGGGGTCAGAATGTGAAAAAACGTCATATACTCGCGATTGGAATTCAAAAAGCATTTTATGATTATTTCCCTATCTATGCATCCAGAGAAAACTTAAATTGGGTTATGGATCGTATGAAAAAGTTAGGTGGGTATGTTATCCTACCGCATCCCAAACTATTTGATTCGTATTCCAAGGAAGAGATGTCTGCTCTAGATGGATTCCAAGCGGTAGAAGTATACTCTCCGTTTGGCGATGATGCGAAAATATTAGATACACTTCTCAGTTCTGGTAAAAATGTTCACTGTATGGCAAGTGATGACTTGCATTATTTCCCAGAAACGATTGTACAAAAATTTGACCAACCATTTTGGAAAAACTGGATCCAAACCTTAGGTGGACAACGAGGAAGGAAAGGGGAAAGTTTTTTACGTTACATTGTCACAAATGACGGTGCCAAAGACCAAGCCTCTGTTGTAGAGGCATTACAATCAGGTTCTTTTTATTGTGTGAAAAAATTCTTCCAAGGTGCGAGTGATCCAATGGTTCCTCAAATTCAAATGAATGACAAGAACCAAATCCAGGTGACTTCGAAGGAACGATATTTGGAAATTCGTTTCATTGGACAAAAGGGAGAAATGTTACAAGTGAGTCCCGATACGAGTTCTGCTACCTACCAAATGTTGGAATCGGATCCTTATGTCCGAGTGGAACTCATTGCACTCACAGGTTCGATCCTATCGAATGCAATGTTTAGAACTAATTGACTGTTACCCGTGGTTTAATTGTTCCTTTTAATTCCTTATTTAAATGTGAGATTTTGAGCAGACCCATCAAAAGCATCTAAATACGTTTTTGATGTTTCTTCGTATTGTTTCACAACACCCAAGGTTGCTTGGCCAGAAATACTCGCACCAGCTGCTACATACGTTCGATTAAATGCCTCGTCTACAGACATAAAATCAGTACCACCAACGGTTGGACTTGGATAATCTGCTGGAACTTGGTTTGCATTCAATTGGTCCGTTACATACCCATTGATATTAAAAATTCCATAAGAAAGTTTTGCTCCAGGAAATGAGGAAGCAGATAGGTTACAAATTGTTTCATAACGTGTCGCATTGGTTGTGAAACTCGCTTTTGCAGTTGTTTGGAAAGATGAATCAAATTTTTGCATGTATGCTAATACATAGTAAATTTGATCACTGCCACCACATGCTGTTTTTAATTGGTCGAGAGCAGTTGCATTGGATGGATTGATTTCCTTTAATTTGGTAAAACTCAAACGTACGACAGAACGAAAACAAAGTTGCCTACCTGAATCTACCTCTGTTAATACTACTCTTCCATGTTTACTAATCCAAGAGGAGTTTTCGGGTCCATTCCTCCAGGTATAGGTTTGGAATTTGGTTCCATAAATAGAATCATTTCCCGTATAACTTTCGGTGATCACATCACCTACATTGGCAAACTGTGGATTCCCAAAATCAACTAACCGGTAGTAAACCAGTGCACCATCATTGCCCAAGGTTGTGTTTGGGTCATCAAAGAATAGTTGTAAAGAAGGAGTGGATGCTCCTGTTTTTTTGATTTCGAGAAAATGGTTAAAGGTTTTATTCCCTGCATATGCTGTGGACGCAACATTTGCGGTTGGAGTGTTGATCTTGATTGTCAGAGTAGCAGATCCAAAACCACTTAGGTTGACATTACTGAGAACATCCGTACGGGAGGCACTTGGGTTATTAAAATAACCAGCATTCTTTAAAGCCAAAATTAAGTTATCGATGATACCAGAATTCCCTCTTGCCCAAGTGGCAGATTGCCTCACAAAACCCCAGTTATCTGCACTTGTGGCTGACCAAAGTTTTTCGGAACCAAATCCAAAATGAATGGAATCCCCCAATATTTCAGAGAGGATCGTTTTTTCGGATTTTCGTGTTTGGTTCTGGTAGTCTGATACTTGGAAACTAATTCCCAAAAAAAGTAGGAGTAAGAGTGCTTTTTTCATGATTTAGTCTGCAATCCCTTTGGGAATACAAATGGTGAATCCAGACTTAGGCCCAGAACATCCTGCCGCTTGGTTATAAGCCCATAGGGATAATAAGAGTGCACTGATGGCATCTTTGTCCTTATTGTCCTCTTTTTGAAAGAGTGAACAAGAGACGAGAGAACTAAAGAGTAAAATGGTGATAAGTGATGTTCGAAAGTTTCTCATACCTTATATAACAAAAGGTATGAGTGTAATTTGCAAGAATTTTAGCGAGATAAGATTTCGTATTCCAACTCATTCACCAAACTTTGTTCGATCGGTGATGTGATGGTTGGTGGAGGTGTGAGGGAACGTGCTAATGTTTTTGTGCCAGTAACTGCTGGTGGTAATAACCGGTAGAAGGAATCTTCTTTTTTGCCACGGAGTTGGTATTCTTTCCATTCTTCTCTTGTGACAAAGGCTCTGATTCTATCTTTCGAAGGAGTTGGTGCCGCTTTGAATGAAATCCGTTTGTCAGGGATTGTGATCCTTTGTCCCTTTTTCACAAAGTTATCACTTTGGATGGGATTGGGAAAGAGTAACACCGGTTCCCCTTTATGGTTTTCAGGAACCACAACAACATACACATAATTGTCTTCGGCAGTTTCAATTTCAAAACGGATCGGTTCACCCGCAACATAGGTGGATTTGAGAGAGTTGATTTTCACTTGGGACGTTGTACTCGATCCAGTGTGTGAGAGAGCCTGGTAGATATTTTTTTTATCTAAATAACTTAGAAAGTCCTCTACTAATGTTTTGGATAAAGACTCAGGAAGTGCATTTCGGTATTCTAATGTTTCGTGTAAAACATCCACAAAGGAAACAAGTGCTTGTCCATCTTCTAAAGAAACGAGAACCAATTTATCTACTTGGGTTAAGGATTGTAAATTGGCCTTTGTTTCAGTTGTTGCTTCCCCTCGTTTGTCGAATTCCCAGGTTTTTGATTCACTCGAAGGAAAGGTGACCATGATTTGCCCACGACCAGTGGTTTGGATTTGTTCTTTGATAAAATCTCGTAAAGCCCGACTTTCTTCTGTGGAAGGGTAGGCTTCAATCGCAATTTTGTAAACTGGTGTTGTACCAATCCGATCTGCTGAGAAAACAGTTAAAACGGCAACTGAGAATAATACCAAAAAACGTTTCATGATTAACCTTGTCCTTTGTAGTCGTTCATGATTTGATCATTTTTTTCGTATTGTTCTTTGATGCGTTGGTAGTTTTCTTCTTTGATGGCTTTGAATTGTTCGAAGATACGCATTTTTTCTTTCACAAATTCATCTAAAATTTGTTTTTTCAATTCTTTGCCAGAAACTACCACTTCTTCGTTTTGGCCCACTAGCGTTTGTTTGCCTTTTTTGTCGGGACTTACGGCAACAGTACCTTCATTCACATACACACCAGTTTCTACTTCTTTTAAGTCTTCGTCTTCTCCACCTTGGTTGGGTGTTGCAACGAGGAATTCTGTCCCACGTACACCCGCAACAAAACTTGGGTTGACTACGCTCAGTTGGGTATCACTAGGACCACCACCTGGTGGTTTGTGTGCTTTTACAAATAATTTGCCACCTACCAAATTGAGTGTGGTGGATTTGGTTTTTGGATTTAATAAATCGTCAATGCGGAGAGTCGAAAATTTCGCCAAACGAATGGTTGCTTGTGTTGCCAATTGGATTTCGCAAGTTCCATCTTCCGATGTGATGGTATCCCCTTTTTTTAGGACACTCCCTAATTTAACTGGTTCTTTTGCTTTTTTAAAACGGGGACCTGAGAGGTAATTGTTTCCTTGGATGAAACTAACGACTCCTACTTCTTCAGCAAATACGGTAGTGGTCGTGATTAAAAACAAAAATAAGGGAATCAAACGGATCATGCCACTTTTATAAGGGGCGAGTGCTACCTTACAAGCCAAAAATCAGAAAAAAAAATCAAAAAATTCCCTACAAATCATTCAATTTAGAACCAGAATCAATTTATACCACCTATCTTTTGATATGTGGCGTGTTCTCTTCCTACTTACAATGTATCTTTCTTTGGGAATTGGATCCTTAATGGCTGAAGGTAGCTTTTTATGGGAAGATTGTATTTGGGTAGGTCTCGAACGGAATGCACAATTCAAATTAGAAAAAACAAAATCAGAATTATTCCCCATTTTACTCAGCGAAAAATGGAAACAATACCTACCTAAATTAGGAGTTCATTATTTTGGAATTTTCTCAAGGAACCGAGAACAATTAGACCAAGAGTATCGTGATGTCAGGATCCAAATCCAACAATTATTGTATGACGGTGGTGAAATCGAACGAGAAAAACAGAAAATAGAAATCAAACAACTCATCCAATTGGAGGAAAAAAAAATCTTACGAGAAAAAATTTTCCAAAACATCTCCCTTGCTTACCTCAATGCAAACAAACGAATTCTCATCCAATCGATGTTTGACCAAAGATTAGAACGTTACCAATTAGAAATTAGGAAACGAGATCTAGAAATCCAAACCAACTTATTACAAGCAGTAGAAGCAAAATCCTTAAAACAATGGGAGGTCGATTTTTATGCAAAACGAATTCATTCCCGAGCATTGAGAGAATCATCTTACTTAGAATTAAAATCATCAATGTTCCTTGACCCAAGTGAAAGTTTGGAATTGGAACCTGGTATTACAGAAAGGATTGAAATTTTCCAACCAACCCATTCGCCAATTGAAGTTGATGCGAACCACCCTCTGCGAAAGAAAAATCGATACCAATTGGAACTTGCCAATTTGGACGAGGAATCTCTGAAAAACGATTGGAAACCTAGGCTTGTGTTAGGTGGTTATTTGGGACGGAATGGAAACCAAGGATTCCCACTTCAAAATGAAATTTATGGAGTGAGTATCGGGTTCCAAGCCAATCTCGGTGGTTCTAGTTTTGTTTCCAATACTCAAAATGGTATGCAGTCAGAGGGGAATGGAATCCAACGAATTCCAGGGTATGGTCCCCAAGCAGTTGGACCAGGTGAAAATGCATTTCAAAGTGGATCATTCAATTTATTCGATGAAGTAAATCGTGATAAAAAACGATACGATTCCAGATTCAATTTACTTCAGTCTCACGTAGAACGAGAACAAACGGAACTTTATTTAAGAAATGTTTCCAAATCCACTGAAGTTAAGTTAGTGGAAGAATACCAAAAATATACATTGTATTTGCATTTTTTAAAATCTGCATTTTTAACACTTAAACAAAAAGCTGAAGAGAAAAGATTAAATCAGATTACAGAAATTGAATATTTAAAAACCGAAGAGGAAGTTTTTGTCGCATTTGAACATGCTGTTGATCATTATTTTAATTACATCGCAACAGCTTTAGAGTTAGTCATTTTATTAGGAGAAGATCCTTTCTCCAATCGTTATTACCATTTGCATCATCGTAAATATAAAAGTGAATTCAGTCAACTTTTGACTGAATGGAAGGAAGAAACACCATTTCAAAATTTGGAAAAAAGGGAACCAAACAAAGGTAAACTTACCCCATTTTATTTAGAGGATCCGTATGAAATACGTTAAATGGAGTGTTTATCTTTTGCCATTGCTTACATTCTATCATTGCCATGCGAAGATGGGTTCCTCCGAAGATTGGCTAGCTATGTTTGTCAATGATGATACACCAAAGGTGGTATCCTTTACTCCTAGTTCTGGGGAACAATCGGTTTCCCCTAAAACAAATATAGTTATCCTTTGGAACCAACCGATGGAAATACAGTCCTGTGTGACTGCCTTTTCGCTTGATCCAAACACAAAAGGGATTTTTGAAACAACTGATATTTCCTTAAAATTCATTCCGAACCAAGAATTATTGCCTGGTGGGTTTGTGATCCGCCTCACCAAACAATGTGAAAACAAAAAAGGAAAAGATTTGGATCGTGTGTATTCAATTCCGTTTCGAGTCCAAGTCGAAGATTCACCATTGTCACCTACCATAAATTCCATTTTGATCTCAGTAGGAACATATGACGAATGTTTGTCGGGTGGATCTATAGCGGATCTTATTTTGCAAGATGTAAATACTGCTTGTTCCGGTATTCCGCAAACCACACCTATCACTCTTGTATTTTCAAAACCCATGAACCAAACAGATGTTTCCTTGGGATTCCGAATGGAACCAAGCACATCCTACCATTTGGAATGGACAGACTCCACCCAAGTCCAAGTTCAATTGGATGCACCATTACAAAGCCAAACGAGATACCAATTCAATTTGGCTTCAGGTATATCAGCTTTGGATGGAACAAAAATAGAAAAACCGATCCGATTTGATTTTTATACAAACGAAGGGGCAAAGGCTCCTGAAGTCATAGGCTTTGGACTTGCTTCCCAATTGTGTGGAATCGGGATCCAAGAATTAGGAACTACCGTGGGGAGTCGTTGGGATTCAAACCTATGTTTTTGGAGTAAAGGTTTAGCATTTCTTCCTCCACACCATTACCAATTTAGAGGTGGAGATGATGGAACAGGTGGTATTGCGAGTTCATCTGCTTGTGCGGATGTGAATACCGATAATTTCAAACTATTTTTTGATGAATATATGGATCCTATTTCTGTTATCTCTTCCAGTCGGTTGACAAAAATATCACCACCTTCAAGTAACATACGTTTATCGACTTGGGAATGGAGCCATTGCCAATCAGCCTATCCATTTGGATGTAAGGAAATCACATATTCCTTTGCTGAAAGTGAGGCTAGTTGTAATGGAACTTTGTTTGGAAATAATACAACTGGTGGGGACTTTAATCTGGCAAGTTCATCAACCGCTCCCAATTTTTATCCTTATTATGAGTTTAAATTAGATGCAGACGTACGTTCTGCAAATGGAAAAAAAATGATTTCTCCCTTTATCATCCAAATGGAGGCAAAATGAAATTCCTCTTCACAATAGTTCTACTTTTTTCTGTTTCCTGCTCCCTCTTTCATGAAACTGTGAGGTATCAAAAATTTCCACTTCCTCATGGGAAATTGATACTTTTGGTACCCACAGTTTCTTCCTTTTACTCTGATCATTACCTCTTGGAAAAGGAATTGATCCTTCAGATTTCGGAATCGTTAGAACGAAGTGGGTATTCCGTTTTCCATCGAGATGAAATCCATGAATTCAAAAACGAGCCGAGAAGTAACAATCACTTAGGTGAATTCCAAAGACAAATTTTACCTAAAAATGCAGATAACATCTCCCGATTTTCGTATTGGTCAAAGGTTGCAAATGGTCTTGGAATCCCATTGGTTCTCTTTGTTAGGTTCCCGTATCGGGTTGGAAATCCAAACCAATCCATTAGAATGTACTTTTACCATCTAAACGAAAATCAAATCGAACAATTTGATTGGGATTGGAATCCCGATTCTAACTTACCTTTGTTTCCACTTCCTGTAGGTAACCCATGAATTTAGAGAATTTTATAAGAGTTTGGATATTAGTTTTTGTTTTTATTTTTTCTTCGATAGCTTGTGAGAAAGATCAAATAATGGATCCAAAAGAATTTCAAATCATCAAAGATGCCTACAATACTGGCCATTTAACGGTGGTAAAGGCGATCTTATCGGACCGAAAAAAGGAAAGGAATCTTTCTTTAGAAGAAGAAAGTTTATATTTAAAATCGCTTTTTTATTTGAGTGAATGGAATGAATTTCTGAAAGAATGGGAAGGGTTCGAGAAAAAAACTCCAGAACTAATTCTTTATTATTTTAAAGTGATCTTACTTTCCAAAGAGAAAAAACATGCAGGAATGGAGGAAGAAAAACAATTATTAGAACTTATGGCTGTCTCACCTGAGGCATGTTTGTTGTATCTTGAGTGGAATAAAAAACAGGTCAAATCGAAACACAAATCATTATTTTTGGCCCAGAGTAAACAATTTCAGAACTATCTAGATAGAATGAACCAGGAGTTAACAAAAAAATGAAGGTTTTACACTTCCTCCAATCACAAATCCATCGTATGGTAATCGTATTACATTTCATTTGGAAACTATTATGGTCAAAGGTTTGGTCTTTTTTTCTCCTTTATACCATCTTGTATTTTCTCCACTGCTTCTATTCTTGGGACAAACTGAAATTAACAAACATCCAGATTGAATTAGAGATGGTGAGTCGCTATGGAAGTGTTTCCTTCTGGCAACTGTATCCGTTTCAAATCGTATCGATTTACTTTCTGTATTTCTTTTATTTTTGTTTTTACATGGTTTTGATTTTTCTTTTTTTAAAGTTCAAAAATACCAACGAACCAAATCAACTTTCAGAACTAATGAAAAAAATGACACAGTCGTTTTTTTTCCTCATTCTCTGTTTGTTCCTTGGGAATTTATCAATTGGTTTGTTACATGAGTCTTATTTTTATTCCCTATACCTCTTTGGTTTGTGGTTTGTTCTCTTTATCGTTTTTATCCAACTCAATGGAAGATTGTTTTCCCAATCGATACAAGGGGAAACTGATACAAATCCAAAATTAACTAAGAGTTTTGGTTATTTCATCCCACTCTTATGGTCAGGAATGATGTTTTGGATTGTTAGTGTATGAAAGCAAAAATCCTTCAGATCATAAAATCTAAACTTAAATACATTATACTTTACTTCCTTGTTTCCATAACTCTCTCCATTCTTTTTACATGGTTTTCCAATGAGAACATCCGAGATCGATTCCCTTGGCTGACAACAATCTTGTATCACAAGGACTGGTTCCAAGCTGATCAAAATGTATATGCAATTGGGTATCCAAAGGATGTTCCTTTATTTCAAAAACCACACGTGATCCAAAAACGAATTACATTGGAATTTCCAGCAACAGTGGAAGCAACAAAGGAAATCCAATTGCAAACCAAACATTTAGGTAGGATTAAATTCCTTCATGTTGCTGAGGGCCAGTCCGTTAAAAAGGGAGAATTGTTATTACAATTAGATGATGAGTTACTCCGATTAGAGGGTGAAAAACTATCGATTTCATTGGAAGTAGCAAAAGCACATCAGATCATCGCTTTGGAAAAATGGAAACAAGCAGAAAATCTAATCGAAGTTAAGATCCGAGAAATCGATAAAAAAACAGAATTAGTAGAAGTTGCAAGAGCCGAATGGGAAACGGCAAAAGTGACAAAAGAGAAAAAAGAAACAATGTGGAAGGAAGGTTTTGTTTCTTTATCAGAGCTTGATCGTTGGAAATTGGATGTCGATACAAAACTGGCTTATTATAAAAATCTAATCCGTGACAGAGAGAGTTTACTCACTACACTTCGATTAGATTTTCCGGAAGATACAGACTCAATAAGCGATAAGATTAAAATTTGGAAACGCCAAAATTCCTTAATTGAGAAAACAGAATATGATTTAAGTGTTACCAATACGAAAATTCTCGAAAATCAAATACAAACAAATCAACAAATGATTTCAGAATTTAAATTATATGCTCCTAAATCTGGATCAATTTTTAAAGTCCACCTCAAGGAAGGAGAACTAACCAATCATTTACCAGCGATTACACTCATTGAAAATGGAGATTTGTCGGTATCGTATCAAATAGGTGAATCAGATCTAAGGTTGATGAAACTAGGTAAAGAGGTTACGTTTCACCCGAGCTTAGAAGGTTCTCAATTTGTAATTGGTAAAATCGATAAAATAAGTAGTTATTTGGATGTTCGTTCCCATGGAATCGGAGTTAGGGCAAAGTTACAAAAAAATCTAATATCATTACTTCCTGGGATGTTTGGTCTTGTCCATGTGGAAACAGAAGGAATGAGGGATAGTATTGTCGTTCCAACAAATTCTATGTTAGGTGATGCATATTCTGGATATTATCTGATGATTAAATCTGGTGAATCTGTTGAAAAACGATATGTTGAATGTAAACCTCTCAACCAATCTGAAATGGAAATCATTACGGGAATCACTGAAGAAGACTTTTTCCAAATCAATGTAAGATGATCATCGTTAGAAATATGATCCAATTTTTTGAAACACACAATCGATTGTGTTGGGTCTCTATGATTTTGATGTTCATTGGTATTTATTTTCAAATGAATCGTTTTCGGTTCCAATTATTACCAAACCTGACTCCCTTACAATATCAGATTACGACATCATTCGCCAATCATTCAGCTGAAGAAGTTGATCAGACATTAAGTTTGCCAATGTCAAAACGCATTTCATCACTGAAAGCAGTCAAACAAATTCGAACACATTCAGAACATGGACTATCAAAGATTAAAATTTTATTACAATCGGAAGTATCTGTCTGGGAATTTAAGGAAGAGTTATTTCAGTTATTATTTGAAATAAAAGATGAACTACCACTTGGAGTTGGAACTCCCAAAGTACAAATGGGAAGTGAAAACCAAAATCCATTTTTTGAATTTACGATCTCCAAACGAACCAATTTACCAAAGGAAAATTTCTCATTTTTGATCAATCAATTGAAATACAAACTAGAGAGAATTTCTGGAGTGATCGAAGTGAAAAAAATTGGTGATTCTGAATCCTTTGGTTTAATTCACTTACGAGATACATTGTTAAACTTACATCCAGTCAAAATCAAGGACATTGAGTTACAAATTATTTCTGCCATGCAAGCTGGATCACTTGGAAAACTATTTGATGTAGGCAGGGAAACGGAAATTAAGTATGGACCTGAGATATCCTCATTGGAAGAGATTCGAAAATTTCCAATCCATTTAGGAGATTCCAAATACATTACTTTAGAAGAGATTGCAGAAACATCGATTCTTCAATCCTCAGTGAATCAAATTGTTCAAAATGGTGGGAATGATTCTGTCTATTTTGCTATTTATGCCGATAGAGCCCAAGATCCATTAAAACTCTCATCTCAAATCCAACGGATTTTAAAAGAATACAAACAATCGATTCAACCTATTGTATACTCAGACACTTCAACAGAATTAACAAAACAATTGGTACAATTTTTTTTCTTTCTCTTAGCAAGTTTATTATGTGCTCTCATATTCTCCTATTCATTGTATAAAGAATGGTTCCCCGTTTTGTGTTTGTTATTTTCCGTCATCTTTTCTCTGGTTTGTTTTTTCCATCTTATGAATCTATTCGCTATTTCGGTCAATTTATTGAGTATCAGTGGCATATCCGTTGGAATCGGTATGTTATTCGATGCCAATAATTTGATATATTACTCAATCCAATCAGAATGTCAGAAGGGAGGGGTGAATGTAAGAACTGTCACGGATGGTGTAAGAAATGTTTTGATTTCCCTGTTTTGTTCAGGATTAACAACAATGGTTGTGATTTTCCCTTTATTATTGTATGCACATGAGTGGAGGGATTTTTTTTATGATATTGGCCTAAGCATTGTCTTGTTAATCTTTTCTAGTTTAGTGACTTCTGTCACGGTAGTTCCTTTATTATTTCTTACTTTTAATCCAACACTTCGTAAAAAAACAGATCAGAAAGAGAAGGTTCTGTTCCATTTGTCATTGGATTCAAATATGATTTTCCATTGGAAACATTGTATTGTGATACTTTGTTTAACGTTTTTATTTTTAACATTTGTTTTGTATCCGCATCAAGACCAATTCCATATTTTTCCTAAACCAAAGCCGATTGGAAAGTTGATTCATGTAGAACCAAAATATAAAATTCAGTTTTTGGAAGAAACATTCCTCATGAATGAAATTCTGAATCGATCCAATGGAAACCAATTGTCACAAAATATTGTGATCTTGCCTCAAAATATACATTCGGATCAAATGGATCCGAATATAAATGCTGTTCCTTTTGTTATCAAATACTTTGACTTTGATGGATCTGAACAATGGCTCTCTGAAACGCTTCAATTGATCAACTTGAATCGCTGGCAAGTGGCAGTTTCCGAACTTCATTCTGAATTATCTCATTCTTTACCTTTCCTTCCTGTAGATAAG
Source organism: Leptospira sp. (assembly GCA_016742255.1). Lineage (GTDB taxonomy): Bacteria > Spirochaetota > Leptospiria > Leptospirales > Leptospiraceae > Leptospira_A > Leptospira_A paudalimensis. The sequence continues at coordinate 7,115 of JACVCB010000037.1, read as the reverse complement.
ATTGTTTTCCTACATGAAAATTGGGAGGAATTGAATCGTTTTGCAAATCAGGTTCTTCATTTGAAGACGGAAGAGAAGTTAGGTGGAAATTTTTACTTTATCCCTTCACCCATCAAAATGAAAGTTTGGAAATCCAAAATTGTACCCAATTCTGAAGTTCAACCGGATATAGATGATCTAGAAAGAAATCTTCTATACCGAAATTCTCCAAAATTCTTGGGTAATTTGGGTAAAGTTTACCCACTTCCAATGTATTTATCAATAGGTAAGGGAGGTGAGGAATCAAAAAATACTCCATCTTCTTCTTTACCAGTTTTTAAATCAGCAGGCAAAGATCCAATTTTCCCTGAATCATTATTCCAAATGACAGAGCAAAACTCGTATTCTGTCTACCAAAGGGAATCAGGAAAATTTTATTTAGAGTGGGGTGGCGAAATTGGAATCGAAACTAGTATCCTTACAAATAAAATAGAAGGACTACAATACTATATCAATTCTTCCAAAAAAGAAACATTTGATTTTTATATGACATTATTTGTTTTATTAATTTGTTCTTATACTTTAATCTATTTGGCGTTAGTTGGAATTTACGAATCATTTTATCGACCATTTTTGTATCTTTCAATTAGTTTCTGTTACTTTCTGTCGGTGACAGTGTTATTGATTATTACTATTCCAGAGATTCATTTTGGACATTATATGGGACTTGTTATTTTGATAGGTTTATCCATTGATAGTATTTCTCTTTATGGTGAAAGATGGGAACTAACACGAGAGATCCCCAACATTTCTCTTAGAATCAAAACCGTGTTTGATTGGTTACAAAAACCAATTTTACTCAATTTTGGAAGTACGTTCTTTGGATTGTTGCCAGTTGTTTTCATTGTATTCCCTGGCTCCGAATTTGTCCGAGCAATAGCAGTGACAATGTGTATCGGAATTCTCGTTTCTTACGTGTTTGTTTTTTACCTTTATCCAAAAATTTTCAAAAACTTTTATGATTTCCCAGCATGAGTTTCTTCTTTGTCACACGGTTTCCATACCAATGGTTAATGTTTTTTGGAACTATCATTTTGATTTCCCTGATGACATGTAGAGAAATAATTTTAAGCGAAAATAGGGAAATATTTGACCAACATACATTGGTGATAACACAAAATTGGCCAGGCAAAACGACTGACCAAGTGGAAGAGTCGCTTACAAAACCTTGGGAGATGATGTTAAAATCTGTGAGTGGGTATTTGGAAATTAAATCTGTTTCTGAATTTGGAAGTATTTCCATGCACTTAAAACTGAATGAAGGAATCCAAAAAGAGGAATTTTTACGAACAATTCGAAATTTATACATTTTGAATCAAAATGTATTCCCCAAAGGTGTATTATTTCCAAGGTTTACGTTTGATTCTGGAAATGATTCGAATTTGATCCTCCTCCGTAGAATTTCAAAAACGAAGATGCCTCCTCCGTCTGAGTTATTACGAAAAATCCAGAATCTAACTGGTGTTAAAAAAATTACATACCAACCTGAGTCTGAAGCGGAAATCCAAATCAATGTAGACCATAACCATCTACTAGATGGCGTAAGGCCCTCCATGACGTACATTTATGATCGTTTACGCCATCATGTAGATTCGGTTTCCTTTGAACCTGGACAAAATCAATATTTTTTAAAGGAATACCCAGTTGATCCAACTGAATGGGAAAAAGTTTTAATTTTGGCCCAAGGGAAAACTTTTCTTCCTCTTGGAAAAATAGCAACGACTAGTATAACGAAAGTTTACGGAAAAAATCACACAAGAATCAATGGCTCGAGTTTTGAATCAATCGTGATCATTGCGAACAATCCTTTCCATCTCATCCAATTGTCGTTATTTTTGGATTCATATCTGCCTGAAGACCCTGATTGGCAATTTGTGTTTTCAAGTCATGAGGAATTGATAGAGAACATAAAGTTCATTTTTTACTTTTACCTTGTAATAGAGGTTTTTTATTTCCTTTATTTTGGTTTTTTGAAAAGGGAATGGATACTGACCATTAAACACACGTTAATATTTATTCTCTTCCTTATGATTTTGTTTTTTAGTCTCTCAAGTTTGGGAATAAGTATAGGAATTTCAAGTTTTGTATTTTTGTTACTTTTGAAAGTACAATTGCCTTTTATTCACTTTCGAAGGATGATTCTACATAAGAAACAATTGTATGCGGGAAGTTTGATTTTATTTGTTTCGTTTTATTTCCAGTTGGTTCCCACTTCGATTTTAAATTTAGTTCTGATCTTTTTATTTGCTCTCGTTTTATATCCAATTCTTCTACATTCGTTTTTTATATTTTGGCAAAGAGAAGGAAAACAAAGTTTTTCCTTAAAAGATTTACAAATACAAAAACTGAATGAATTGGTTTCAAAGAAGGAACATCCGCGTTTACATACGATTCCTTTTTTATCATTCTCGTTCTTTGTTTTATCCTTCTTATATTCTTTACCTCTGCTGTTTAAACCTGTATCCTCCTTTCCCCATATGGATAATATACAATTGGCAAAATTGGAGTTTCCTTCCTATGTTGCAGAATCAGAGAGGATCCGAATTACAAAACAAGTCGAACAATCAATCTTGCAGAAACAATTGACAAACTTACTTGTAGTGACTCATAAAAATACCAGGTCTGATTTTTATATGAAATGGAAGGAAGGTATTTTCCCTTTTCATTTTAAAAACCTACCATCGGAAATGGGTTACTTCCATTTTATAGAAGAAATGGATGGGTTTGAATCTACAATTTTAAGATTCACTAATACGGATCCAAAATCATTAGAAACATCAGTTTTAAGGATCATTCCATGGATTCAGGCACAAAAAAAAGTAACAGAAGTAATCTTAGGATTCCAACCTTCAACAGAAGGTATCGAGTTTAAGGCTGATCCGTTTCATTTAGCAAAAATGGGAGTCGGTTTTGATCCTTCAATTCGGGAAACAAATCTTTTATTACAACCGAATGTTGTGAGTAAAATGTTATACGGTGGAAAGTTAGTTGATGTGAAATTGAATTCAATTCATACGATTTCAAAAGAGAATTTCAAAAAACAGCCAGTTGTCATTGGAAATGGAAGAATCCATTATATTGAATCGCTAAGGCATTATTCAACCCGTCAAAATTTGGGAAAAATATACCATAAAAATGCAGAGACAAGTATGGAAATCATTGTTAAAGGTGAGAGTATCAATTGGCATTCAATGGAAGAAGGGATTCGAACATTACTCGGTAAAGATAAGACTCAATTGGTAGAGCGGTCCAAAACGAATCACGAGACAAACAAATATCGGTTTATATATTTGTTTTTATGTTTCATACCTTTCTTCTTTCGTAAAAAATACTCTATCGAATTTTTATCGTTTATGTTTGCTTACGCAATTCTGTGTAAATGGCAAACCCAATTTTTTAACAGAAATTATGATCAATTCTGCTTTATCCCATTTTTATTCCTCTTTTTTCGGATGAATTCTTATAAGAAGAATAACATTCCATTTTATCTAAGTCTTCCGTATATTGGATTGTTATTTGGTACATATTTTTATCCATGGAAAGCAGGTGTTGATTTATTCCAGTCACTGTTTTTATTCCAAGTTTTCGGGATATTAAGTGATAAATTTAAAAACAATTTAAAAATATTCAGAACCAGATAACAAAAAGTTCACCTCTTAAATCTGAGGTTCTTTATGTTATCATATCATTTTTGGTTAAGAGCCATATCGTTCGTTTTCATTAGTTATTATTTATTCATTTCAAATCATGTTTTTTCCCAATCTCTGCAAGATACCTGGGAGATCCCATCTTATCAGGCAAATGAATATGCAGATTTATATGGGAGATTGTATTTTTCCTCTTCATTGCAAGATTGGGAAGAAGGTGTAGAGTCAGTATTGACAAATGCGATGATTACTTGGCAATCAGAGGCGAATCATCAGATTGATGAACTTTTAAAAAAGGAAATTGGAGAAGATGCATTTGTCACAAACGAAGGTTATGTGGATGAGAGAAGGCGAACTTTGTTTTCGGAAGCATCAGTATTTTATTCAGAATGGGAGCGTAATTTAGTAAATGATTATTTTATAAACCGTGCCATCTTTTTGGAGAAATTAGAAACAGGTAAAGTTGATGCCCTTTACTTCCAAAGGATAGGAAAAGAAACCATTTTTGAATCCTACACTCAGGAAGAGATGTTGTTACATGAGAATCGGGAAAATATCTTACGAGCAGCTGAAGAATGGGAATACCAATGGGAAAAATCGAAACAAGAGGGATTGGGCTCTTTTGCTTCTTCATTGGAAGCACTTGACAAAGACTATGTTAAATACTTATCAACTCTCCAAGAGACAGAAAACCAATTCATTAACAATTTGAATGCGATTGATGAATATAGGCAAACGGTATATACGGCTTTAGATTCGATGATCCAACAAATGAGAGAAGGAATCGAAGGTTCTTGTGAGATAACAACTGGTTGTTTGTATCGAAACTTTGATGGAAGTTATAACGAAGCAGGTAAAATATTCTCTAAATTAATTACAGAAATCTCCGATGTAATCTCCTCGGATGCGAAGGATCCTGAATTGTTGTTTACAAATGTTGCAACAAAGATGCGGGACTTTTTAGCAGATGAATCCAATAAAGCATTAGTTGAACAGACTTATTACAATGATCGAATTTATACTTACCAAACCGGCTTACAAATTAATTTAAACAATTCGAAAACAAGTTTTAATATTGGAGAAGCGGAATGGATATTGAGAAATCAAAATTACAATCAATTATCAAGTGATGTTAAGTATGAAAATTGGAGTTACATTCCTGGAGATGTTGGGGTATTTGCAGGGATTCAAGATTCGGAATTACAATCATTTTTTCGTTCCATTCATAATTCAGATTATCATCAGCTTACAGATATAATTAATGCTAAGTTGGGAGACGGTCGAAGGGTGCAAAATCTGATCAACGCCAATTTGTATACCGATGCTTACCATTTTATTAACAATTTCACGATTATGGGGTTGGGAGTTCCTTTTGAACAAGCATATCATACTCAAGGGAATTTGATTTTAGATGGAAAGAATAAGTATGGATTTTGGCAAGCGGAACGAAATTTAACAATTTTTACTCCAGGAACCTATTCATACCAAATGGGTGCTATCGGATATTCTGTTTTATATGAAATGTATGATGACACTTCCTATACTACGTCTTTATATTGGGATACTAATTTTTCACAATTAAGAGAGCAAAACAATAGTTTTACGGATAAACTATTGCCAGCCATCACCCATTGGGAATCAAGAGTGAAACAATATTCGGATAGTTTTAGAAATTGGTCTGAAGAAAGAGAGGGACTCATAGAAGAAGCAAAACTCGAATACCAGAAAAATCGAATTAATTTAGAATCGTCGAAAGAAAATTGGTTACAAAAGTTAGATGAAGAAAATGAGAAAGGATGGAAATCTTGGAGTGAATTGTATGCAAGAGGGGATGTAACAACAAAAGTTTCCAATGGAGAAACGTTACAATTCGAAACCAATTTTAAAACAATCCAAGACCAAGGGAGACTATTGGGTTTTCGAAATGAATCTCTTTTAGGGAATGATTTACATGAAATACAGCTTGGGCAAAGTTCATTGCTTGAAACATTCCAAAGGACGGTTTATGGGGTTAATCAATACGCAAGTGTTGTCCAAATGAATCATGAACTTGAGGAATTCCAAAAAAAGGAACAAAACAAATTGATCAACCAATACGTTTATGGTTTAAACACGGATGTGATCGGTGATCGAAAATTGACAAAAGAAGAAATGATCTTAGTTGGAAGCACAGATTATAAGAGTTTATCAGATGAAGAAAAAGCCAACTTTGGAAAATGTTATGATGATCCAAGTGTCACACAATGTAATGGATTGTTAAAAAAAGAATATGTGGTTTCTGATCCAGGAAAAAATGGAAATATCACGATTAGTAAAGAAATTTACAATGGAATGTTAGGTGCTCGAGATAAAGAAGGAGAATATGATGCCTCAATGTCTGTGATAAGCAAACAGATTTCATTGAGCACTATTGGGAAAATTCAAAGTGTCGATCGAAAAGATTATTTTACAGAATGGACAGAGGAAGATTGGGAAGTTCTTCAAAAAAGAAAAAATCAAATCGCTGATACATTTGTGACTCAGTCATTAAAAAAAGACCAAAATCAGCTCATTACAAATTTAAATGCCATTGAATCCCTAAATGTACATAATTATAAAAAGTATGTAACTAAAAAAGAATCACAAGAAAATATCGATTCTTTTGTACAGGAAATGGCACTCGCCTATTTATCTGGTGGTGTTGCGGGTGTGAAAGCTTCATTAAAGGGAAAGCTAGAATCATCAATTAATACCGAAATCGCAAAAGTTTGGATCAAAGCATCAGGAGGGAATGAAAAACAGATCCAAATGGCATCGATGGCAATCGATTTTATGCGAGGTCGTTTGAATGCCAAAAAAATCAATGCAAGAGATCAATACGTTTCCATCAAAAATCCAATGCAAGGTTTAGAAACGATCGTAGGAAAAACACTTTCTAGCACAATACAGGCAATCGATACGGTGACTAATGGATTGGCGACTGTGCCTATAAATTTAGCCTTATCGGGTGTTATGGCACTAACGAAACAATTCATAGGTGATAAAAATTATCAAAAATTAAACCAACAAATTTCAGGATCAAATACAAGACTGGAAGAAATCAAAAAAAACGAAGAACAAATTATAGAATCTAGTGTATCACTTTCTCTTGCACGAGCATCAGGTTTACCAACGGAGACTATTGCAAAACTTATCGGAGACATCCGTGGGCAACAGAAAGCAAAAAAAGCTGATAAAGCGATGTCAAATGATATCATTTCAGATATCGGATCACAAATCACGGGAGCAATTGGAGGGATTCTCAAAACAGCGGTTGTTGCTATTGGTATCCCTGATGACCAAATTTACAATCTAATGTCAGATGCCCACCGATTTGCCAATGCAAGAAATTTAGACCAGACTTCTGATTCATTAGCTAACTATGGTTATACTTTGCAGACATTCGGTTTA
>JACVCB010000062.1 GCA_016742255.1 Leptospira sp. | reverse complement strand
GATCTGGGCAGTCAAATTGACAACTGAGGCATAAATATCTTTATCCACAATTGGTTTCGAAAGAAGAGTGAGAGAGAAGATCACAAGAGAAATGAAGATTGTTACAATTCGTTTCATACAAATCACTTCGGCAATAAATGGAATTTTCTTTCCAATTCGTTAAATTCCGTTATGAGAGGAACTCCTTTCGGTAAACTTTGCAAGACGTTTTTTCCATATGATTTTGTATGAATCCTTGGATCGAGGATACTCACCATTCCCGTGTCGGATTGGGAACGGATGAGCCTTCCAAACCCCTGGCGGAGTAATAAACATGTTTTAGGAACTTGCATTTCCCAAAAGGGGCTTTTGCCTTTTTTTTCCATATCTTCCATTTTTGCCTGTAAAACTGGTTCTGTGGGTACTTGGAAAGGAAGTTTTGTGACAATTACATTCCTGAGTTTATCTCCTTTGATATCCACACCTTGCCAAAAACTCGACACCCCAAATAAAACACTATTCTGGTTGGCAAGAAACTCACGTTTGGCGGCGATTGGACCCATTTCCGTTTGGGCAAAAATGGGATAGGGAACTAAGTTTCGAATTTCTTCGTAAAGTTCCGAAAGGAGTTTATTGGAAGTAAATAGTACAAATGCATCTCCTTCCGAAAGTTTTAGCAATCGAGTGATCCAATACGATAAATCTGTTTTATTTCGTTTGGGATCTGAAACTGGATCTGCAATTTGTTTGGGAACAAATAAGAGGGAATGAGTATTATATTGAAATGGAGAACTTAGGGTTTTTGTTTTCACATCACTTGTTCCCACTTCTTTCAAAAAATACTGAAAATTACCAGCAGTAGGAGAAAGAGTTGCCGAGGTTAATACGACTGAATCCATATTGGGAAACAAAGTATTAGCAAGTATCTCATCAGTATTTTTAGGTTGGGAAAACAAATAGTAAAATGGATCTTTTGTCACTTGTGAAGGAGGTTCGATCCAAAACACTAAGTTTGGATTTGTTTTCAAACGGAAGTCAGTAAGAAAGGAAGAAGCTTTTTTTAAATTTCCTGAAACCATCTCAAGGCCCAGTGCAAGTTCCTTTTCTTCCATATCATCACTATCTTTTTTATATTTTGATAACAAGGATTCTAAACTTGAGGAAAGATCTGCCAATGTATCTTCCAAAGCACCATTATCAAGTTTGATTCGCTCCGTATGGCGAGTGGCAAATTGATTAAACTGTAAGGGAATCGCAGACAGTAACATACGAAAAAAATCATTCGCATAACCAATACTTGCTTCAACTTGTTTTATGATTTTTTCATTCGATTTAATTTTTAAGACAAGGCCTGTTCTTTTTTCTGGATAATATAAATAATGGAGGAGGTTTAGAATCAGTTCGTATCGAATTTCTGAACCAAATGCTTTGCCTACAATTTCAGGAAACACATGGGCTTCATCAATCACCAATTGGGAAAACGGAGGTAATAATTTAAAATCTCCAGCCAAGTGACTTGCGAGTAAATGGTGGTTTACAATTAAGATATTTGCTTTTTTCCATTTTTCTTTTTCTAAAAAATAATAGGAGGAACTAAAATTGGGACAATTTCTCCCCAAACAATTGTCAGACTCTCTTGCAACCGATGACCAGAAGGAATTCGATAAATACCCATCATATTCAGCTCGAATTCCACTTTCCGTTTGTTTCTCCCAATTGACGAAGTATGAAATTGACGATTCCATTTCTGGTCCAAAATCCCCACGATCCATCACTCGATTGTATTTACGTTTGCATAAATAATTATTGGAACCCAAAGCAACCATTGCATTGATCGGAACACCAAGTGCTTCAGAAACAAGAGGAATGTCTTTGTATAATAATTGGTCTTGTAAGGATTTTGTTTCGGTTGATACAACGACAGTACATTCATTTTCCAAGGAAAACAAAGCACTTGGGA
>JACVCB010000036.1 GCA_016742255.1 Leptospira sp. | reverse complement strand
TTTCCGAATTGTTCCCCGAGTGCCAATGTTCTGTTAAGATTTTCTTTTGCTGGTTCGGGGAAATAAGAAGGTAAGAAAGAAGGGTTAATTCCCACTGGTGTGATGGTTAATCCTTCGTATTCTTCTTTTGGTGCATTGTATGCAGCACGTCTATGGTTACGGATCACACGTAACATATGGTCTTTGTTTTTTTCGTAACCAGCAAATGGTCCAAGTTCCTTTGCCATCTCTGCTGATGTTGCATAAGCTGTCATATGCATGATGGACGATATTGCACCTGTCACAGCCATTGCTTCTTGCGAATCATAAGGGATTCCCATGATCATAAGTAGGGAACCAAGGTTTGCATACCCGAGCCCCAATGTTCTAAATTTGTAAGACAATTCCGCAATTTCTTTCGATGGGAACTGTGCCATAAGAACCGAAATTTCTAGGATGATGGTCCAGATTTTGTTCAGGTAACGGTATCCTTCTACATCAAAGGATCCATCTTCTTTTAGGAATTTGACAAGGTTCGCAGAAGCTAAGTTACATGCTGTGTTGTCGAGGAACATGTATTCAGAACATGGATTGGATGCGTTGATCGCTCCATCTTCTGGACAAGTATGCCATTCGTTGATCGTACTATGATACTGAGTTCCTGGGTCAGCTGAGTTCCAAGCTGCATTTGCAATTCTTTCCCAAAGGTCACGAGCACGTAAGGTTTTTGCTGCTTTAGGTTCACGACCTTCTTTGCGAGCTTTTTCCTTTTCTGTGCGATTGATGAGGTGAAACGGGAGATCTTTTTCTACCGCTTCCATAAACTCATTTGTGATTCGTACGGAGTTATTGGAGTTTTGTCCAGAAACTGTATTGTATGCTTCTGATTGCCAATCAGTTGTGAGTTCTTCAAAGAGTAGGTCTTTGTATCCTTGTCTCGACAAATCAATCACTCGTTTGATGTAGTTGTCAGGAACAAAGGCTTTTCTTGCTTTTTGGATGGCTTTCTTAAGTTCTACGTTTGCAGTTGGGTCATATGCTTTTTCTTCACCAAGTGTTTGTTTGGCGGAAGCACATGCCGTCATAATTTCATTTAAGAGTCGGTTGTTTAAAATGGAACCTGTGACAAGGGATGCCACTTTTTTCTCTTCTTGGACTTTCCAATCGATAAATTCTTCGATATCAGGGTGGTCCATATCAAGACAAACCATCTTCGCTGCACGACGAGTGGTTCCACCAGACTTAATGGCACCAGCAGCACGGTCCCCAATTTTTAGGAAAGACATAAGACCAGAACTTTTGCCACCACCAGAAAGGGATTCATTGGCTGCACGTAAGTTGGAAAAATTGGTTCCTGTTCCCGAACCGTATTTAAAGAGGCGAGCTTCGCGAACCCAAAGGTCCATGATTCCGCCTTCATTCACTAAATCATCATCCACAGATTGGATGAAACATGCATGTGGTTGTGGGTGTTCGTAAGAAGAGGCTGATCTTACTAATTTTCCCGATTTTGGATCTACGTAATAATGACCTTGTGACTTTCCATCGATTCCATATGCCCAGTGGAGACCAGTGTTGAACCATTGTGGAGAGTTCGGAGCCGACATTTGGCTTGCGAGCATAAAGATCACTTCTTCATAGAAAACACGGGCACTATCTTCATCTGAAAAATACCCATATTTATAACCCCAATACGTCCAACATCCCGCCAATCGGTGGAATACTTGTTTGGAATCTGATTCTCCTACGTAACGGTCTTCAGGGTTCAGAGCGATGAGTTTTTCATCATCAGGAACCGAACGTTGTAACCATTCTGGGATTCCTTTTTCTGCGACTTTTTTCAGGTACTTCGGAACACCTTTGCGGCGGAAGTACTTCTGCGCGAGGATATCGGTAGCCACTTGCGACCAAAAATCGGGAACTTCGACGCCGTTTGCTTCAAACACAACCGACCCGTCCGTATTTGTAATTTTTGAGTCCTTACGAACCCATGTCAAATTCGGGTATAAACCCTTGTTCCCTTTGGTAAAATGCCTCTCAATCTTCATGCAAGAACCCCATCTCAAACAACATATAAAATTTCTATTTTTTCCTCAAACCAGGAGCGGAGAGGATTATGTCACAATGAAGGAATCTTAAGTTGGAAACATCTATTTTTTCAAGACTTGGGATCGGATTTTTTAGAATTTTTGCAAATTTTCTCGTCGCTATGACATAATTTTTTCGTTGACCTAGCGGGCTTTCTCCGTAGCATGGTCACAGATTCGAGATTCCCCTTTAGCTCAGTCGGTAGAGCAAATGACTGTTAATCATTGGGTCGCTGGTTCGAGCCCAGCAGGGGGAGCGGTCTTTTCCACTTCGCACATTGGTTTCCAATCGAATTCCTCAATTTTCCGGCGTATCCCTAAAAATTTCCACCGATTTTCTCAAATTTCACCGTTCCTTCCCTCAAATTAGGTCATTTTGCGCTCTCTTTTCCGTTCTCATTTTCGTATTTCTCGCAAACGAAGTTGGTTCTGAACCCCAAACATCTTTCCATTCCGGTCTTTACCAATCCGAACAAATACTTCTCATCCTAGGAGAACCTGGAGAAACCCAAGGTGAACTTCATTTGTATGGAGTAGAAGAGGGAGAATGGAAACTTTTGACTCCAGTTGTAACCGTATGGTTCGGCAGGAGTGGACTCATCCCAGCGGATGAAAAACGAGAAGGTGATGGATTTACACCTTACGGAAGTTATCCGATTCGGAGAATCCTAGGTAAAGAAAAAAAATCTATTCCAAAATTAGAATACACTCAAATACAAAAAAATGACTATTGGAGTGATGTTCCTAGCTCAAAACATTACAACCAATTGATTCGCAAAAAAGAGAAAGGTGCCACACCTTTATGGAATTCTTCCATTTACCAACTGTTTATCGTCATAGAGCATAATACGAATCCAAGTATCCCAGGCCATGGAAGTATGATTTTTATCCACCCTTGGGAAGAAACCAAACCCACGTCAGGTTGTGTTGGAGTTAAATTGGTTGACTTGCAGGCAATTTTACAGCATTTAGATGGAAGTAAAAATCCTTTTATTCTCATCATTGCCTCTGATGAAAACAATTAGATAAAAAAAATAGAATCAGTTTTTTTCACATAACAAGAAAATGTCGTGTAATGTGTTTGACGATCGGATCTGGTTGTCTACTCTCTAGACGAAATGAAACAAAAAATTAAAAATTTAATCTACGTTAGTTTTATTGTGGTTACTTTTGGGTGTGTAACTGCTGTTAAAAAGCCAAGTAATAACGTAATCCAAAACAAATCAGGTGCAATGAGTTTAAAAATTGGATTTCCAATTTATTTACCACTCGTACCGGACCGATTTGCTACTAAGGTTTATATTCTCAAAGTATCAAAGGACAAAAAATCTTTTGCAGATATGGAATTGATTGAATCAACATTTGAAAATAGAGATCAAGTAACATTTCTCAATTTGGAACCAGGTGAATATGCAATCGCAGGATTCTATAGACGAAATGAAACTTCGAATCAAACTGCAGACTTGTATATAGTTTTAGATGACACTTCGATAGAAAAATCAAAGTTCCGTGTGAAAGAAAAAGAAGTTACGATACCTGGAATTGTTTATTGTATGATAGCTGAGGATTCTTTAAACTTACAAGGAAATCAACTTTTACTATCTAAAAAGATTGCTCCTGGCATTGAAAATAATACTGCTGAAGTGGTGTTAACTACGCTTGTTGGTGGTCACACGAGACAAGTACGAATTGAGAAAATTACAAAAGTAAAAAACTCACAAGAAGAAATAGACTCTTTTAAACCAACGTTAAGGGAAATCTTTGAAGGAACTTCCTGGCACCAATATTTTACGAATCTCTGATTACTCTTTTGTTCAAAAAAGCCGGTAATTCATAAAAATTACCGGCAAAAATGTTGTTTAGGATTTTATAAAAAGTTTAAGTTGTGGTTAAGTTAAAATCTTGGTAATCGGGAGATTTCATTTCTTTTTCCCAACGACTCCAAGTATAAGGCCACATCGCAGGATCTCCATCTGGATCCAAATACCAACTTTGGCAACCACCGAGCCATACTGTGCCAACCATTCCTTTTTTGAGATAAGCGGCAAATCGTTGTAAGGCTTCTTCCTTTGCATCAATGGCATTAAATTTTCCTTTTCTCCAATCTTCGATGATTTTGATGATGTACTTTGTTTGGACTTCACTCATGGCGATCACGGAAAAGTTTCCAATCGGCGTGTTTGGTCCTAACATCAAAACAAAATTAGGGAAGTGAGGGATAAAGAGGGAGCGGTATGCTTGTACTTTCTTTTTCCAAACAGACTCGATTGAGACTCCATTTTCTCCCGTTAAGTTCATCGGGCGCATAAAATTAAATGGATGGAATCCCGTTGCCAATATCAATACATCCAATTCGTGTAATGTCCCATCCTTTGTGACGACACCCTTTTCTGTAATTTTTTCAATTCCCTCTGTCACCAAATCTGCATTTGGTTTTTGGATGGCATCATAGAATGTGGAATTTACAATCACACGTTTGCAACCAACTCGGTAATTTGGAGTTAGTTTTTTTCTTAGAACTGGGTCTTTGATGGAAGTTCGTAAATTCCTTTTGCACAAAAAACTCATGAGTAAATGGGGGATTTTTTTACCAATCACTGCTTTTGAAAATGTTTGTTCCACTGCAAACGTATACCATTTATGGAATCGTTTGAGAATATTAGGTTCCTTTCTCCATTTTATTTTGTCAGCTTCCGTATAGGTTGTATCAGGAACTTTGACAATCCACTGTGGTGTCCTTTGGAAAACCGAAACTTTTTTTCCAACTTTGATCATCTCAGGAATGACTTGTGCTGCAGTGGATCCAGTTCCAATGATCCCAATTCGTTTTCCTTCTAAATTGACCGAATGATCCCATTCTGCAGTGTGAAAACATTTTCCGTTAAAACTTTCGAGTCCCGGGATATTTGGTTTTGCTGGGTGGTGTAAGATACCAGTGGCTGAGATGAGGAAATCAGAAACATATGTATTTCCTTTGGAAGTTTTTGTAGTCCACTTTCCATTTTGGTAAGATGCTTCTGTGACCGCTTCGTTAAAGTGAATTTTGGGTGTGATTTTATATTCATCACTCACACGTTTGAAATAGGCATGGATTTCATCTCCATGTGCAAACCGATGGCTCCATTCAGGATTGGGTGCAAAACTATAAGTATACATATGCGCAGGGATATCACAAGCCACGCCTGGGTAAGTGTTTTCCCTCCAAGTTCCTCCCAAATCATGTTTTTTTTCTAAAATTGTAATGTCTTTCACACCGATCCGATTGAATTCAATTGCGAGTAGGATACCTGTCATTCCAGCGCCTATGATGACAACTTTTGGATCCCTGATTGTTTGATTGGCCATTTGCTTTCCTCATTCCTAAAACACCGAATTCATTGGGTTGAACAATGTTCCGTTTTTAATCTTTGGAAGAAAATTCAATCAATTCTACTTACATTTGCAATCAAAAAAACATAAAGAAGATGAAAAAGGTAATTTGGTTTCAAGATTCATAATCAGATTCATTCTAAAACCAGAGTTCCATTAGGGAACATTGGTGGTATATGTTCAAAGAAGATCTGATTTTGGAAAATTTGATGGAAGAGAAACATAGAGAATTCGATTTATTATTTTGCATTTATTTTATGAAGTAATTACTTAATTAAAGATTGACTTAATTAAGTTCAATTTACATAACTATTTAGTATGAATAGTTTTTTAGCTCTGGGTGATGATACGAGACGTGAAATCATACTCCTTGTCGCAAAAAATGGTGAGATGACTTCCACTGCCATTTCGCATCATTTCTCCATCAGTGCTCCGGCGATCTCACAACACTTACAGTTGTTAAAAGAATTAAAATTATTGAATGTAAAAAAGGAAGCCCAAAAAAGAATCTATTCTGTCAATTTGGATGGTTTCTCTGAAATGGAAGAATTGATTATGAAAGTGAGAGCCGATTGGAGTAAACGTTTAAACCGGTTAGAACGTTATGCATTAAAACTAAAAAAAGGAAAAACAATATGACCTCAACAGAATTAAAAACAGAAATTACAGAGAACCAAGTGATCTATCGAAAGTATTTTGAAGTTTCAAACGAATTATTATTTGATGTTTGGTCAGATCCAATCCACTTAAAAGAATGGTGGGGACCAGATGGTTTTACTCTGACAGTCATATCATTTGATTTTAGGAATGGAGGATTTTTTGAATTTGTGATGCATGGACCAGATGGTCGCGATTATAAAAACAAAATCCAATTCTTAAAAATTGAAAAACCTCGTTTGATCTCTTACCAACACATTGGTGATGGAGAGGGAGACGAAGATGTCAATTTTCAGTCTGAAATTGTATTTGAGCCTACGAATCATGGAAAGTGCACAAATCTTACTATGGTGCAAGTGTTTTCCACAAAACAAGAATTAGAGCGTGTGAACCAAAAATATGGAGCGATTGAAGGTGGAAAACAACATGTTGGAAATCTGACAAAGTATTTGGAAACCCTCTCAAAGGTAGTTTGAATTCACACCTGTTTCCAAGAAAATTAGATCAGATAGGAAACATGAAACATGGAAACCTTTCTGATTGGATGGAATGATCCTAGGTATATGTGAGAATCGTTTTCTTATCTAATTTGGAGTCGATTGTGAATGATGCAACGACTGGTTGTTTCAGATAGATATTAATAGGAAGAAATATGTTACTTCCCATAATTAGTATTATGTCGCATTAGATACGGGCAATGGTTGAGTGTACTCGTACATCCTTTACAGTTTTGTCCTGGTACATGCATTACATTAAGATGCATTCAAAGCTTGATTCAGACGGTAATGAGGATGGCATTGGGTTTTTCTTAATTTCCATTTCCTTGTTGGAACATCATTTGGCGACCATCCCATTTCCAAGCTTCCTTAGGTTGGATGATTTTTTTCAGACCAATTTCAATGGCAGATTGGATGGTACTCGCAATTTTTTCCTCAGAATCTTTATCATTGGCTGAAAATGGAATGGTGTTTGTTTGGACCGGGTCGGATTCTCCGAGGATTCGGTAGGTTTCACCAGATTCTTTTACAAATAAAAATTCAACAATAGAGGCAAAGGTTGCATGTTGGAATTTTGTCGTTCCTTCTTCAAATACGATGGATCGATTCACTTGGACTTTTCGTAGGATGATGGTTCCTGGTTCCAGTGGATCAGTCTCTTTTCTTGCTGTATAAGAACTAACATTGAATATTTGGGAAGCCAAGTGATTGAAGGATTGTAAAGCAAATTTACCGATTGAAATTTCTAGATTTGGTCCCACTTTCAAAACTTTTTTTGGTAAATCCATTTCGTATTGGAGAGTAAAAGAGAATTTTAATTCTTTAGAGTTGAAATGTTCTGGTCCATTTGTTTGGTTCGATTGGCAAACATTTAAGGAAAAGACCAGTAGATAAACAGGCAAATTTCGGATTTTCATTGAGAATTCCTAAGGTATCAATGCCCAAAAGATGGAATTATATTGCCTAGTTTTCCAAAAAAATAGGTAAAATTAGAATAAATCCAAAAATTGTGACTGGAAATGAGAACCCTATCCCCTTACATTAGGTAGATATTTTCCAATGGGGAGTCTTTTTCTGTAAGTGAATTACATTTCCCTTTATGGAAGTATTATAGGAGTAACTTATGAAAGTTTTGTATACAATCGTTCGTCTATTGTTAGGTGCCTTGTTTTTGTTTTCATCTGTTGTCGTATTATTCAATTTAGTACAACAACCTGAAGTAACTGGAAACATCAAGATATTCAATGATGGCATGAAGGCCACTGGTTATTTATTAACATTGATTAAAGTAACGGAACTTGTTTGTGCCCTAGCTTTTTTATCGGGAAGATTTGTCCCTCTAGCTTCTGTTGTAATTGCTCCAGTGGTGATCAATATCTTTTTGGTTCATTTGATGATTGCTCAAGATGGATTGCCAGTTGGGATATTTGTAGTCCTTGCTAATGCATTTTTAGCGTATTACAATCGTTCTGCTTACAAACCGTTGTTTGTACCAGTTCATAAAGTTTAATCTTTAAAAGATTGATTCACTTTTTGGTGAAGTTTGGACAGTATGAAAAAACTGAACTTCGCCAGAAGATGTATCATAAAATGCTGGTACAATCTTATATTCACCTTCATCTACCTTTCGTTTTAGAAATTCACTCGAACCTAAGATTTCATCAATCGAATTTAACACATTGGTTTTTACGACATGATTAAATATATGTTCGTTTCCTAGATTTGATCGTTTTGAGCTTGGATCGGATGTCCCAATGGCTTTGTCAATTTTGTTAGTGATACTTGCTATGTTACCATCTTTTAACGCATAAATTGCACTGGATACAGCACCACAATTGGAATGTCCAAGTACGACAATGAGTTTGGTTCCAATTTTGGCACATGACAATTCTAAACTTCCAAGGATTTCTTGGTTTACGATATTTCCTGCAATCCGAATAGAAATGATATCACCAAGCCCTGCATCAAAGATAATTTCTGGACTTGTTCTTGAATCAATGCAAGAAAGGACAACTGCAATTGGATTTTGACCAAAGGCAGTCGCGTTTACTTGGTGTTTAAAATACTTTTCGGACCATTTACCTTTTACGAAACGTTCGTTTCCCCGTTGTAAGAATTCAAGAATTTCATCAGGTGTTAACTTTTGTTGTGCTTCTTTATCTAAGATGTTTACAAATTGCACTTGGTCACTCAGTTCATAGTGGTCTTTCACACCAACTAAATTCAATTGGATGTTTTTTTCTAAAGCCACTACTGATTTAAATTCCTCTAATACCTCTAAAATATCGTGATCAATAAAATTACAATTGGAGGCATCTACTATGAGTTTTGCATGATCAGGCAATGACCAAAGTGTGTCTTTGATGGAGGCCTTGTTTAAAAAGGAAACTTGATTTGGTAATTCAATCCGGATTGTTTCGCCGATATTTAAGTTTTCGGTTTCAACAGAAAATGGATTTTTATAATTATTTTTTAAGATAAAAATGAAACTAATACAAAGTCCAATTAGCACACCCGTTAATAAGTCTGTAAAAATAATGGCAAGAATGGTTGTGATAAAAGGTAAAAATTGGTAAAGTCCCTTTTTATATAATGATTTATACACTGAAAAGTTTGTGAGTTTGAAGCCAGTGACAACAAGTACGACTGCTAAAGAACAAAGTGGAATCAGATTCAATGAGGAACTTAGAAATAGAATACTCATGGCGAGTAAAACCCCATGAACCATTGTGGATAATTTTGTTTCTGCTCCTGCATAAATGTTCACAGAACTTCTGACTATGACAGAAGTGATGGGTAACCCACCGATAAGCCCCGATAAACTATTGCCCACTCCTTGTGCCACGAGTTCACGGTTAGGTGAAGAAAGTCGTTTGTGTGGGTCAATACGTTCCACTGCATCTAAATTCAGTAAAGTTTCCAATGTGGCGAATGTCGCAATGGTAAAGGCAAAATACCAAACTTCGGATTGGCCAATCATCGAAAAATTGGGAAAAACAAAAATACTCTCCCAGTTACTCACATTGGGAATTGTAACTAAATGTTTTTCTGTCAGATAAAATTCTGGTAAAAAATTTTTAAAAAACTGGTTCCAGATAATTCCGATGAGAATCACTAAAATCGGAGAAGGAATGTATCTAAGTTGTTTCCATTTTAATTTATCATACACAAACATCAGTGACAAAGAGATCGTAGAAATGGTCACTGCTCCCCAGGAAAAATATTTGTGTATGTTCAATAATTCTGAAAATGTATTTTCTCCATCCCTTTGGAAAAAAATAAAATCTTCTTCTGGATTGATATCAAATCCGACAGAGTGAGGGATTTGTTTGAGTATCAGGATGATCCCGATGGATGCAAGTAATCCTTGGATAACATTGGAAGGTACGTAATTTGCGATAAAACCAAGTCTTAAAATTCCAAGTCCTATCTGAATAAAACCTGCCAAAAATACAGACAATAAAAATGTTTGGTAATCGCCTAATGCAGTCGTTGCGGCAAGAACCAACGTAACAAGGCCAGCAGCAGGACCACTCACACTTGTTCTAGAATGACTAAGGAAACCAACAACAATTCCTCCAATGATACCAGAGATCACTCCTGATAATAATGGTGCACCACATGCAAGTGCGACACCTAAACAAAGAGGAAGAGCTACTAAAAATACAACGAGTCCAGAGGGAATGTCTTGTTTTAAATGGGAAAACATAACGGTCTAGAAACGGTATTTTCACTCGTATCCGTTGTCAAGGCGAATGGATGAAACCATTCAATTCTTGTGTAACAATTTGTTCGCCTGTACTGTAATTATTTTATGATCAAAGCCAAATTACGACATCATCGATGTCATCTTCACTGATCACATGGCGAACTTTGTCTTCTGTAGTGAAAGAGATCGAATGGATTGCAATTGAATCCCATAACTGGCTATAAACAAAGGGTCCAACATGGCATTTATAAATTGTATCAGGCATAATGGTTTTGGGAATCAAACAAATGAGTTCAGGAGTTTTCTGCTCATCTGGAATCAAAAATTGACGGTTTTGGTCACTGGCAAAAAATAGAATCTGAAATTTGTTAATCTTAATCTTTGTTAGGTTTTCGGTTTTGATAAAAAGCTGAAGTTCTTTTTTTTCCTTATTATGCCTGGGTTGGATGGAAACAAGGATGGGCAAACCTACCTCCCTTAGATACTCTTTTCTTGTATCTAAGTTGGTTTTAACACGAGTGGGACCACAACTAATGAAGACAAGGCATGTTACAAATAAGGGCAAATACAAGCGGTTTTGGATGAAAATTGTGGGAATGGGTTTTTTCCCTTGGCGAGTAAACAAACTTTGTTTATCCTATTTTGCCGAAGAAGGAACTCAATCCCTTTTCGTACTCCATTCCGTTTCTCTTCTGTATTGAGAAACAAACTCAATATCTCATTTTGACCCTGCCAAGATTTATGAATTTACGGAAAGTGGAATCTGTCTAAATCTGGACGTAATAGAAAAATTTACACCTATACTCTAACAGGAGCTCTTCAATGACGTTGAGTCTAGACTTCTTTCGATCCTCAATTGGAAAGAAGATCATAATGGCCATTACCGGATTTATCTGGTTTGGATTCGTGATCCTTCACATGGTCGGAAACCTTCAAGTTTTCCAAGGACCAGAAAAATTAAACACCTACGCAAAGTTTCTCAAAGATTTAGGACCCCTTCTTTGGGTAGCACGGATTGGACTCATCGTGGCTTTTTTTGGACACGTATGCACTGCCATTCTCCTGAAGTTTGAAAACAGTTCTGCGAGACCCGTCTCTTACGCAAAGAATACAACCATCCAGGCATCGTTCGCATCGCGTACGATGGCTTACAGTGGATTATTACTTTTAACCTTTCTTGTTTACCATTTAGCTCACTTTACATTGGGTTATACCAACCCTGAGCACTACACTCACGAATACATTCTAAAGAATGGTGATGTAGTGCATGATGTTTATGCAATGGTAATCCTTGGTTTCCAAGACCCAACAATCGCAATTAGTTATATTGTTTTTATGGTTTTCCTTGCGTTACATTTTTCCCATGCATTGGGTTCCATGTTACAAACACTTGGGATTCTTGCCCCAAAACACAATCCCACAATTCAAAAAATATCCACAGGACTTGGACTCCTCGTTTTTGTTGGAAATTGTTCCATGCCACTCTCGATTTTACTCGGGTATGTTCGCTAAGGGGTTTTAGGAGAGAATATGAAATTAGATTCAAAAATACCATCAGGCCCATTAGAACAAAAATGGGACAAACACAAACAAGATATCAAATTAGTCAATCCAGCTAACAAACGTAAATACAAAGTAATTATTGTAGGAACAGGTCTTGCTGGTGCATCCGCTGCAGCAACTCTTTCCGAACTTGGTTACCAAGTATCCGTATTTTGTTTCCAAGATAGCCCAAGACGAGCTCACTCCATTGCGGCACAAGGTGGAATCAATGCTGCAAAGAACTACCAAAACGACGGTGACTCTGTTTACAGATTGTTTTATGACACTGTAAAAGGTGGGGACTTCCGTGCTAGAGAAGCTAACGTATATCGTTTGGCACAAGTATCTACAAACATCATTGACCAATGTGTGGCACAAGGTGTTCCGTTTGCCCGTGAATATGGTGGAACTCTCTCCAACCGTTCGTTTGGTGGAGCCCAAGTTTCTCGTACGTTTTATGCAAAAGGCCAAACTGGCCAACAGTTACTCCTTGGTGCTTACTCTGCTCTAGAAAAACAAATCTCTCGTGGTGCGGTGAAGATGTACGCAAGAACAGAGATGTTAGAGTTAGTGCTTGTTGATGGCCATGCCAAAGGGATTGTCGTTCGTGATTTAGTAACGGGTGAAATTTCTTCTCATGCTGGGGATGCGGTGATTTTGGCTTCCGGTGGTTACGGAAACGTTTTTTACCTTTCTACCAATGCAAAAGGTTCCAACGTAACAGCAACTTACCGTGCATATAAAAAAGGGGCAGCGTTTGCAAACCCTTGTTACACTCAAATCCACCCAACTTGTATCCCACAATCGGGAGACTACCAATCGAAACTCACTCTGATGTCGGAATCCCTTCGAAATGACGGACGTGTTTGGGTTCCAAAGAAAAAGGATGACCTTCGCCCTCCTCACGAAATCCCAGAGGAAGAAAGAGATTATTACCTAGAAAGAAAATACCCTTCTTACGGTAACCTTGCTCCTCGTGATATTTCATCTCGTTCTGCAAAAGAAGCGTGTGACAATGGTCTTGGTGTAGGCCCAAAAGTTGGGGACAAACGCCTTGGTGTGTATTTGGATTTTTCTGATTCCATCAAACGATTGGGAGAAAATGTCGTTGCTGACCGTTACGACAACCTCTTCCAAATGTATGAGCGCATCACGGGAGAGAACCCATACAAAGTGCCAATGCGAATTTACCCTGCGGTTCACTACACGATGGGTGGCCTTTGGGTGGATTATAACCTCATGTCCAATATCCCTGGCCTTCATGTTCTTGGAGAAGCAAACTTCTCTGACCATGGTGCGAACCGTTTAGGAGCATCCGCTCTGATGCAAGGTCTTGCCGATGGATACTTTGTGATTCCTTATACAATTGGTGATTATTTTGCCAAAGAAGGAGCCAAAAACATTTCCACAGACCGCCCTGAATTCAAAGAAGCGGAAGCTCGTGTTCGTGAAATGACAAACAAATTCCTCTCTATCAATGGTAATAAAACACCAGATGATTTCCATAGAGCACTTGGAAAGATCATGTGGGACCAATGTGGTATGGCAAGAAACGAAAAAGGCCTAAAAGATGCTTTGAAAAAAATCCCTGAACTCCGTGAGGAATTCTGGAAAAATGTAAAAGTTGCAGGTTCTGGTTCGGAACTCAACCAAGAGTTAGAAAAAGCAGGTCGTGTTGCTGACTTCTTAGAATTTGGTGAACTGATGTGTCTTGATGCACTCACTAGAGAAGAATCTTGTGGTGGTCACTTCCGCGAAGAACACCAAACGGAAGATGGCGAAGCAAAACGTAACGATGATAAATTCTGCCACGTATCGGCTTGGGAATACCAAGGAGAAGGAAAAACTCCAGTAGAACACCGAGAAAAACTCGAATACGAAAACATCCACTTAGCCGTAAGGAGCTACAAATAATGGATTCAATGAAGTTACACCTTAAAGTTTGGAGACAAAAAGACAAAAACGACAAAGGTCGTATGGTCAGTTACGAGGCAAACAACGTAAATGAACATATGTCTTTTTTGGAAATGCTTGATGTTGTGAACGACGGCCTCATCAAAAAAGGAGAAGACCCTATTGCTTTCGACCATGACTGTCGCGAAGGAATTTGTGGGTCTTGTTCTATGGTGATCAACGGTGTTCCTCATGGTCCAGAAAAAGGAACCACCACTTGCCAATTGCACATGCGTAAGTTCAAAGATGGTGATACTGTTGTGATTGAACCATGGCGTGCAAAAGCATTCCCTGTCACAAAAGACTTAGTTGTGGACAGATCTGCTTTTGATCGTATCATCCAAGCGGGTGGTTATGTGAATGTAAACACAGGTGGAGCTCCAGACGGAAACGCACTTCCGATTCCAAAAGTGGATGCGGACCTTGCGATGGACGCGGCTACTTGTATCGGATGCGGTGCTTGTGTTGCTGCTTGTAAAAATGCATCGGCAATGTTATTTGTTTCGGCAAAGGTTTCTCACCTAGCTCTTTTACCACAAGGTGTTGTGGAGAAAAAAGAAAGAGTTCGTAAAATGGTAAGTGCAATGGACAAAGAAGGATTTGGAAATTGTACAAACCAATACGAGTGTGAGGCTGCATGCCCGAAAGAAATTTCGGTTAATTTTATCACACGTCTGAACAGAGAATACATTTCCAGCTAAACCACTGGAATTGTTCTCTTGAAAGAAAAAACCCGGAAATCAATCTCCGGGTTTTTTTATGCCAAAATTTACACCTTGAAGAGTTTGTTATTTGTTTTTTGGAATACTTTCATCGTTTCCAATTCTTTCGAAAACAATTTAAGGATATATTCTGCACGTTCTTTGTCTTCTCCTTTGAGAGAAGTGAGATATGTTGATGACTTTGTTTTGATGTCTTCTGCTACCACAAAATTACGTTGGATCAATGCCTGTTGTCCTTTTGTTAAAAATGCATAAAATCTTTCTAACGGATGTATTGTTTCATCTTTCAGGATTTTATCGAGTAAAGGTTCAACCAGTTGGTCGTTATTTGGATCTTCGTCCATTAAATACAAATTTGCTAAACTAAGTAGTTTTCCCTCTTCCTTGTATTCAGTTTCCTTTTTAACCGAATATAAATCCTCAAAATATACAAAGCGATTGGATTTAACCTGACAAATGGTCGCCAATTGTTTTTGGAAATCACTCGTATCAATCTTATTCGTCTCTACATTAAAATTGGTAACAACTAAGAAGAGTAAATCTCCTTCTTTTTCGATGTAACGAAATCCAATGATAAGATCTGCATCTTTCTCAAACCCAGGTAAATATATTTGATTCGGGTGTTCTTTGGAAGCATGGGTGATCATAAAATCCACCATGGATTCAATTTCACTAGGTGAAAAATCCAACTTCAAATGTCGGAAAATTCGCATTTCCAATATATGACTTAGGTAATATGGATTCGTTTCAGTAGGAAAAGGAACATTATTGACTGATACCCGAAACCGAATGTCATAAGGAGGATTTGATTCGGAATGGATCGGAACAATCAGCGTGAAGGTGAAAAAAATAACTAATAATACCAGACGTTGTTTCATAGAGGCCTCAATTCGTATCGATTAGAATAAGGAGTCATCTAACAAAGTCAACAAATCCTTTTTTGGAATGGGTTCGTCCTTCGAAAAGAGTGATTGGAAATGGGTTAAAAATTGCACCTCTTTCCCTCGTTTTTTCCTTCCTTGGACCAAGGTTTCCATTCGTTCCAAGATTGCGTCTCTCAGTAAACTTCGTGAATTTCTCTGAAAACTTTGATCCTCCTCAGAAAGATGTTTTTCGTCTTGGATGGATTCCCCATTTGAGATTTGTTCGTTTCTTATGGATAACAAAGAATACAGCCGAAATCGTTCGATGGCTTGGAACTGATTGGAAAGTTGGTCTTCATGGCCACCATACCGAACGAGAAGGTTTTCTTCTAATAGGCCAATTTTGAATTGTTTTAGGAGGATTCGATTCCATAAATCATAGTCCTCACAGATTTTCATCTCCTCTCGAAAGGTTCCCACCATCTCCCAAGTTTTTTGATGAGCCATAAAACTGGAACAAGTGACCATACAAATTTCTAAGGATTCTTTTAAAAAATGACCCGAAAGTTTTTGGTATTTTCCCTTAGGTTCGAGGAGATTTCCCTTTTTATTCCACACTTCCTTGGTTTGGGAAAACAGAATTTCTGGATGCTCATTATGGAATTGGATTTGTTTGGTTAGTTTTTCTGGATACCACTCGTCATCAGAATCTAACAACGAGATCCACTCTCCCACCGATTTCCCAATCCCAAAATTACGTGCATGACTCACTCCCCTATGTTCTGTTTGGTGGATTTGGATCGACTTACTGTAGCGACCAAAGGATTGGATGTTTCGTTTCCAACTGGGAAGATTCGCCAAAAGAAAGGACCAAGTATTGTCCGTTGAACCATCATCGATGATATGGAGTTCCCAATGGGGGTATGTTTGTGCTAAGACAGATTGGATGGCACGTTCTACCAGATGTTGTCTGTTATGCGTCGGTAATACGATTGATATGAGTGGAGTTTTTGTGCTCATGATGGTTTCTGCCGCGAATGTACTAAATCTAAGTGTTGGATTTGTCCTCCTTGGTGGAGGTAATACAAAGGAAGTTTCGGATCAACTTCGTTTGATCGTTTTTCCTTTGTTAGGATGTGGTGAACGGATTTCGCACTATAAATGGGTTCCAATAGGACTTGGTTTTTTTGGTAATACTCCACGATCCAATTTTCTAAAAAAGGATTTTGTTTCCCAAACCGAATTGTTTGTTTCCTTTGTCGTTTCGAGTTTTCGTTTAATCCATAGGTGGTTTCAGGTATCGAAGGATCATTACCTGCGATTTCAATCAGATTCCCTTCACAGATGGGGATTTGTTTTAATCCAAGTTTTGTTTGTAATTCACTTGTTTTGTCTAACCATGTTGTTTTGGATTCACCAACCATCACAGCTTGGACACAAATGGAAGATACGTGAAAATGATCATAAGCAGATAAATAACTCACTCCAGATCCGATTTCCATCTGCAGGATGGCTTTTGTTGTTTGTGATGAGTTTGTTTTATTTCTTTCACCAAGGTCCAACAGGATTTCTTCCTCCAGATCCTCCCAAAATCGGGAGAGCCCAAGAATTTGGCCTGGATGGACTCCAAATTCGGGTAAAGAAATTCCATCGAAGGATTGACTCCTTACATTAAATGCTTCCAAGGCAAGGGAGCGATTCGCATAACATTGGAATCTGTGAGAATGATTTCTCACCAAACGTTCGTTGTAAGTTTTTAGATTTGGATTTTTTGTGTAAGCGATGGTTTCGACAAAAAAACCAGAGATTCTCAAGATAGAAGTAAAACTTGCAAGGTAATTTCCATGAATCGCACCCCAAAGGAGAATCCGTTTGGTTCCTTTTTTTTTGGCATCACAGATAATGCCAAAAACCTTTCGCCATTTAGTCCCAAATCCGAAAGGAAGTAGGTCATCCCGGATCATTGTAAAATCGGCGAATTTGGTCATTCGAATCGGAAGATCTGGATAACCATGGGGAAACATCAATTTTGAATGGTACTCTACTTCCATATAAAAATCAAAAAAGGTTCGTTAGGCGATAAAAAAAGTTTTACAAGTTCTTTCTTTGGAAGGAATCAAAAACTCAGACTGTGCCTTAAAACGATATAGGCACAATGGAACGTTTAGTCTCCTGTTTTGAGAATGGATAAAAAGGCTTCTTGTGGGATTTCCACATTTCCAATTTGTTTCATTCTCTTCTTTCCTTCTTTTTGTTTTTCGAGGAGTTTTTTCTTACGAGAAATATCACCACCGTAACATTTTGCGGTTACGTTTTTACGAAGAGCAGAGATACTTTCACGAGCTACTACTTTTGACCCAATCGCCGCTTGGAGTGGAATCATAAATTGGTGGCGAGGGATGAGGTCTTTTAGTTTTTCAATGATGACCCTGCCTCTTTCTTCTGCCTTGGATTTATGCACAATGGAAGATAGTGCATCCACTGGTTCCCCATTCACAAGGATGTCCATTCGTACAAGTTTTGAATCACGGTAACCCACTTCTTCATAATCAAGTGAGGCATAACCTTTAGTGTAGGATTTTAACTTGTCATAAAATTCGAAGATCAATTCCGCTAAGGGAAGTTCGTAGGTTAACTGCAATTTGTCTTTGGATAAATACACAGTATCCATGTGGATCCCACGTTTTTCGATCACGAGGGACATGATATTTCCTACATAGGATTCTGGGGCAATGATTGTCGCTTTGACAAAAGGTTCTTCTGATTTTCCAATGAGAATGGGGTCTGGCCATTTACTTGGGTTGTCCACTTCAATCACATCGTCTTTGGTTGTTGTGATGCGAAATTTTACCGATGGTGCCGTTGTGATGAGGGCAAGGTTAAATTCCCTTTCCAAACGTTCTTGTACGATCTCCATATGAAGGAGTCCAAGATACCCTACACGGAAACCAAATCCTAGGGCTGCAGAATTTTCCCTTTCAAAGGTAAGAGCAGAGTCATTTAACTTTAGTTTTTCGATCGCATCTACAAGTGCATCAAAGTCTTCCCCATTGATGGGAAATAGTCCCGCAAAAACCATTGGTTTTGCGTCCTTAAACCCTTTTACGTCTTCTGCGGTTTGGCGATTGGCATGAGTGATGGTATCTCCCGTTTTCGCATCTCCCATTTTTTTCATACCGGCGACGACATACCCTACATCCCCTGCTTGGAGTTCTTCGCAAGCCACCATAGAGAGTCTGTTGATCCCCACTTCCGTCACCGTAAACTGGCGACCAATGTTCATCATGTGGATCATCTCTCCTTTACGAAGTTTTCCATCATATAACCGAACTTTGGCGACAACACCCATATAGGTATCAAAAAAAGAATCGTAAATGAGTGCTTTCAGTGGAGCATCCACATCCCCAACCGGTGGTGGAAGTAGGTAACAAATGGCTTCGAGTACTTCCTGGACATTTAGGCCCGTTTTTGCTGAAATCGGAATTGCCTCTTCTGGGTTCAGGCCAAGTGACTCTTCGATCATCAGTTTACATTTATCAATGTCTGCAGAGGGAAGATCAATTTTATTGATGACAGGGATGATGCGAAGGTCTAGGTCCATCGCAAGGTATAGGTTCGCAAGTGTTTGGGCTTCGACTCCTTGGCTTGCATCTACAATGAGGAGAACCCCTTCGCAAGCAGCAAGAGAACGTGACACTTCGTACGTAAAGTCGACGTGGCCCGGAGTATCAATTAAATTCAGATGGTAGACGTTTCCGTCTTTAGCATGGTAATCGAAAGAAGCATTGTTTGCTTTGATCGTGATCCCACGTTCCCTTTCGATGTCCATGGAATCGAGGATTTGGTCTTTTTTCGTACGTTGGTCCGTGACAAGACCAATCTCAAGCAAACGATCCGCCAGAGTGGACTTTCCATGGTCGACATGGGCGATGATGGAAAAATTGCGGGTGAATTTTTGGCGTTCGTTCACGGTTCCCTCTTCTTTTTAAGTCATTTTCCTGGAACGAGGCTCTTTGTCGAAAAAGTTTATTGTCAGAGGCTTAAAATTCCTAAGACTGGAAGGAAATTATCCCTTAGGAGAAACAATTCCCGATGTCCCAAAAAGATAGCATTCGTTCCGTCAAAGCCCGTGAAATTATGGATTCCAGAGGAAATCCAACCGTTGAAGTGGACGTCACTTTGGAAGACGGTTCGTTTGGTCGTGCGGCGGTTCCCTCTGGGGCATCCACTGGTGAACACGAAGCTGTTGAACTTCGTGACGGTGACAAAAAAAGATACTCTGGAAAAGGAGTACTCAAAGCAGTCTATAACGTTAATTCTAAAATTTCAAAATCCATTCTTGGTCTCTCTGCGACAAACCAACTCCTCGTTGATGGAACGATGATCTCACTCGATGGAACTTCCAATAAATCGAAGTTAGGTGCCAATGCAATCTTAGGTGTGTCAATGGCAGTCGCAAAAGCGGCGGCAGCACATTCTGGCCTTCCTCTCTATCGTTATATCGGAGGGACTTTTGCTCGTGAACTTCCAGTTCCGATGATGAACATCATCAATGGTGGAGCTCATGCGGACAACAACATCGACTTCCAAGAATTTATGATCCTACCAGTGTCTGCTCCGAACTTTCGTGAGGCACTTCGTATGGGTGCGGAAGTTTTCCATAGCCTAAAAACAGTGTTAAAAGGCAAAGGACTCAACACTGCAGTTGGTGATGAAGGTGGATTTGCTCCGAACCTGACTAGCAACAGCGAAGCCATCGAAGTGATCCTCACTGCGATTGAAAAAGCTGGGTACAAACCAGACCTCGATATCAAAATTGGTCTCGATTGTGCTGCTTCTGAGTTTTATGATGAGAAAAAGAAAAAGTATGTTCTCAAAGCCGAAAAAAAACCAGAGAAGACTGCCGAAGAACTCGTAGAATACTACTCAAATTTAGTGTCCAAGTATCCGATCATTACCATGGAAGACGGTCTGGATGAAAACGATTGGACAGGCTGGAAAAAACTTTCCGAAAAACTGGGGAAAAAGATCCAACTTGTGGGGGATGATTTGTTCGTAACCAATATCACAAAACTCTCAAAAGGGATCGAAAAA
The DNA here is from genome assembly GCA_016742255.1 of Leptospira sp. Taxonomy (GTDB): domain Bacteria; phylum Spirochaetota; class Leptospiria; order Leptospirales; family Leptospiraceae; genus Leptospira_A; species Leptospira_A paudalimensis. The sequence goes on along the minus strand of JACVCB010000036.1, from coordinate 9,210 downwards.
GGGATTGGTAACTCCATTCTCATCAAAGTGAACCAAATTGGAACTCTCACAGAAACTCTCAGTGCGATCGAAATGGCAAAAAAAGCCCAATACACTGCTGTTGTGTCTCATAGATCGGGAGAAACCGAAGATGCAACGATTTCCCATATTGCCGTGGCGACCAACTCAGGTCAGATCAAAACGGGTTCCTTAAGCAGAACGGACAGAATTGCAAAGTACAACGAACTCCTTCGTATCGAAGAAGAACTCGGGAAAAATGCAACATACAGCGGAGTAGGTACGTTTTACAACCTAAGATAAAATGACAGCAACCAAAGCCTCTCTTCTCTTAACCTATGTTTGTGCTTGTCTCTACCTCGGACTTTTGTCCGAGTCGGGGGTTGCGGAACGTATGCGTTTAGAAAAAGAACTCACGAATCTCAATGCAGAGGTGGAGAGGCTTGTGGTTGAAAACCAAGGGCTTGAAGAAAAGGAAAGGTTACTCAAAAATGATGCCTATGCCTTGGAACAAGAAGCCCGAAAGTACTACTTACTTTCAGAAACAGCACATGTGCTAAAATTTGAAGAATTTCCAGAGAAAACTGGTGCGAAACCAAAGGCTCTTCCTACTTCCATCCGTGAAGCGGGTTTAGGTGGCGAGTGGAAAGAACCACCTCTCTTTTTGTTACGATTCTTTTTTATTTCTTTTAGTGTTTTCCTGATTCTAGGTGTGTACTACAAGCTGAAACGCTTGCCTCATACGTCTAACCAGAAAAGACTGAACTAATATGCCAGAAGAAGAAACACCAGAAAAAGAAATCACCGAAACCATCCAAGACCTCATTAGCGACAAAAACATGGGAAAGAAGTTCCTGGAAAAACGGAAAATCTTTCTCTGGGGTCCTGTCACTGACGAATCCTCCAAGGAACTAACAGCCAAACTCATGTATTTAGAGATGGTTGATCCTGGAAAACCAATTACATTTTATATCAATAGCCCTGGTGGTGTTGTCACCTCAGGACTTGTCGTGTATGACACGATGCAAATGATTTCCTCTCCCGTACACACAGTTTGTATGGGTATGGCAGCTTCAATGGGATCCATTCTCCTCATTGGTGGCAAAAAAGGAAATCGTTACATATGGCCTAATGGTCGTGTGATGATCCACCAACCATCGATTGGTGGGCAAATCCAAGCTCCTGCAACGGATTTACTCATCCATGCACAGGACATAGTCAAAACCAAAGAAAAACTCAATCAGATGTTAGCGGAAGCTTGTGGAAAATCCTACGAACAATTGGTGGAAGACACTGATCGCGATTATTATATGGATGCAGAACAAGCACTTGCTTATGGCATCGTTGATAAGATCGTAAACACAATTGACGTCGTCTAACAAAGAGTTTAAACCTAGAAGATTTTTAGAAGGTCGTCACCTTCAAACTGTCTACAATGTACTGTTTCCTCCAGACAATGCACTGGAGGATGAGTATTATTCAGAAAGTATCCTCATTCCCACAAACGATGGGTCTGGGGATATACTTTGGCTTGAACACAACCCCCCTCTTTCCCAAATCCGAAAACACGCTTCTGCTTGGAATGGATCCTACATCATGCTCGTACATGGTATGGAAGGAAGTTCCGAATCCCATTATATGGTAAGTGTGGGAAAGGAAGCTCTTAACCGAGGTTATGGGGTGATTCGTATGAACCTTCGGAATTGTGGTAGAGGTTTAGGCCTTGCAAGAAAGCCATATAATGCTGGTCAGTCGGAAGATATCGAAGCAGTATTGAAATACATATATAAACATTTTTCGAGATCCATTTTGGTTTCAGGGTTTTCCTTATCCGCCAATATGGTGTTAAAGTTTTTTGGAGAAAAGAGGGAACATTATGCGAAAGCCTTTACGGCAACTTCCCCTCCCTTGGATTTAAAACGGAGTTGTGATTTTATTGATTCTCGTGCTGGGAATTTTTACAGAGACCATTTTTTGGAGACAATGAAGGAAAAGGTCTCCGCAGGGATCTATGATTTGACTGAAAAACAGAAGGAACAGGTCCTTCGTAGTAAGTCGTTTTTTGATTTTGATGATTTTTTTACGGCACCAATCTCTGGTTATACGAATGTTTTGGAATATTACAATATTTGTTCCAGTTTAAAATATTTACCGGGGATCAAACTCCCTGGACTCATTGTCCATGCGGATGATGATCCCGTTGTACCTTCCGAAGTATGGCATGAAATTCGTTGGAAGTCCTTTCCGATGTTACAGACAGTACTAACGGAAAAAGGTGGGCATGTGGGTTTTATCAGCGATCCATCTCCTGATAATCCAGAAGGTCGCTGGTTACCCAAGATACTTCTCGATTTTTTTGATTCCAAAATCTAATCTCATTAATGAAATACAATAGAACGTAGGATGGTTTGTGATGCGTGACCTTTTAAAAGAATGTTTATCGGAAGAATCTGGGTTTGTTGAGTTACGTTACCACCACAAAGAAAGTCGTTCCTTTTTTGCAGAACGAGGGCGTGTGGAATCCACTGCTTTACGGAAACGCACTGGCGTTGGAGTTCGAGTATTAGAATCAGGAACTTGGGGATTTGCTTCTACAAGTGAAGTCACAAAAGCCACTATCCAAAACGCGATCCAAATCGCAAAAAAAGCAGCTAGGCTGTCCTCTGCCCTTCGCAAAGATAAAATCCCAAATTTACCAAAGGCTAATTTTGCAATTGGTGACTTTATTGGAAAAGGGATTGAAGACTTTCGTTCTCGTTCTGTGGAAGAAAAATTAAAAATGGTCCTAGATATCCAAAACGAAGCAACGCGAAATTCCACCAAACTACAGTCAGTTGGTTGTGGTTATTCCGAAATTTATGAAGAAAAATCCATTGTCACTACAGATGGAGCAGATAGTTTTTTTAGTTTGGTAAGACCAGAGTTTCGTGTGTCTGCTGTTGCCAAAGAAGATGGAAAATTGGAATCAGGTTCTCATTCGATCGGTGTCACTGGTGGTTGGGATTGTTTGTTTCGAAGCCAATCCCCTTCTCAAATTTCGGAAGAAGCCTGTAAAACCGCTGTGGATTTACTTTCCAGTGAACTCCCACTTGGCGGTTTATCCACTGTTATCCTGAGTCCTTCCATTGTGGGACTACTTGTCCATGAAGCAATTGGACACACCGTAGAGGCTGATTTTGTTCTCTCAGGTTCTGTTGCCCAAGGGAAAATTGGGCACCGAGTTGGATCCGACTTAGTGACGTTATGTGATTCTGGTTCCTCAGAATTTTATGAAGGAGCTGGTGGAACCATCCCTGTGGATGATGAAGGTGTGATTCCAACCAATACTGTCATAATCAAAAATGGAATTCTTTCCTCCTATCTTCATAACCGTGAAACTGCAGAACGTTTTGGTGTGTCACCAACTGGTTCGGCAAGAGCTTGGGAATATGGAGATGTTCCTCTCATTCGTATGCGGAATACATTTTTACTCCCTGGAGATTCTAGTTTAGAAGAGATGATTGCAAACACCAAAGATGGGTATTACCTAGATGGAGCTAAAAACGGCCAAGCAGATGCGACTGGTGAGTTTATGTTTGCCGTACAAAAAGCATATCGAATCCAAAACGGAAAAATCACGAGTTTATTAAAAGGGGTAACTGTTTCGGGTCTTGCCTTTGATGTTTTGCAAAATGTGGACATGGTTTCCAAAGAATTTAAATGGGATTTGGGATCGGGCCACTGCGGGAAAGGACAACCTGCAAAAGTGGATGCCGGTGGACCTTATGTTCGCACAAAAGTTTTATTAGGTGGTAAATAATGGATCGTGGTGCGATAGAAAAACGTTTAAACGACCAAAAAGATTTACTTACCAATTTAATTTCGAAAGCTAAATCCAATGGAATCGAACAAGTAGAGATTTATTCCAGTTATGGGTATTCAGAGGATGTGAGTTTAGAAAAAAACGATCTTAATAACTGTACAGCAACGGAAGAAAATATGTTTGGGATCCGTGTGATCCACGAAGGAAACCAAGGGTTTCTCATTTCCAATCACATCCCTAGTTTGTATACATCGATCGAAGAAGCCTATCAATTGGCAAAAAGCCAGTCCACTCCTGATCCTGATTTAGTTTTACCAGAACCACGACCACTCACAAACCAATTTGATACCTATGATAGTTCCCTTGATACCATGGGAATAGAAGACCTCGTTTCCTATGCGAAAGAAGCACTTGGTTGGCGAAGTGATTTGTATGATAAAATCAATATTGATTCTGGTGATTTTTCGCTTAGCAAAGGTTATAAGTTAATTGTATCTTCTAAGGGAGTGATGGCCCATGAACTTGGTGCAGAACTTTCTGCATCTGTTATGGGGATGGGTGTGGATGGAGATCTCGTTGGAAGTTTTGACTATGATTCTGCAAGTGGTTTTACTAAAGACCAATTCCAGTCACTTTGGAAAAAAGCATTCCATAATTTTGGAGATAAATGTATGGGAGCCTTGTATGCAAAACCTACAACTGGGTTCCAAGGTAAAGTTTTACTCCCTCCAGATGCCGTGTATTCTTTTTTCCTAGGGCTATTTATAGGTTCTCTGAATGGGACTAGTTTACGAAAAGGGAAATCAAAAATGGCTGGAAAAATGGGCGAAAAAGTTGCCTCTTCGTTACTTTCCATTTGGGATGACCCAACAAACAAAGGTTTTATGGGATCGACTGGTTTTGACAGAGAAGGAATGCCAACCACATTCAAAGAAGTTTTAACAGAAGGAGTTCTCGAGTCTTATTTTTATAATACATATGAAGCTAAAAAAGCCAATCTTTCGATTTCCAATGGATGTGCGACCGGTGGTGCCCAAAGCCTCCCTGGGTGTGGACCAAAACAATTACAAATCGCTCCAGGAAATGCAAACAAAGATGAGTTTTTTAAACTGCCAGGCAAAACACTTTTTGTGAATCGAATCTCAGGCACAAAAGATGGAGCATCGGGAGATTTTTCTGGTGTTGTCAAAGGTGGTTACCTCTTAGAGGGAGGTGAAAAAATTCCCGTACGCGAAGTTCAAATTGTAGGAAATGCATTTGATGCTTTAAATCAAATTGAAGCGATTGCAAAAGAAGGAGAACTCATTGGCGAATCCTCATTTGTTCCTTATATGTTACTCGATGGATTTACAATTACAGGTGTGATGGAAAACTAAACATGCCTCAAGAGATTTTAGAAAGACCTGCTGGTGCATCATTTTTTCTCATCGTATCTTACGAGAATGAAGATACCCTGTTTGAATTAAAAAATTTAAGCGAAAAACGTTTTTCTAAAATTCTCTATGAGTCATTAGTATTGCCAAGATGGATTCCCGATGAATCGGAACGAGAGTTCGCTTACCCTGGTCGTTTTACAAAAGTTTTGTCTTTCAAACAACGGATCCATAGAGAAGAAATTGTTGAGAAAAAAAAAGACTGTTTGGAATTCCAAACCCTCCTACAAAAAAAAGATTTAAGTACTTTGTTGGTTCCTGGATATGTTACTTCACATAACATTGTGATTGCGAAGTCTAAAGATGATTTCCACCGTATGTATTTATTCCAAGGAGTTTATGCGGAAACAGTGTATCATTTTTCTAGAGGGATATTACAACCCCTACCTTCTACTCAGAATTATTTCAAAGAAAAAGAGGTAGTTTATTTTTTTAATACTCTTAGGGAATCGTATGAGTTTAATAAATTTAAATCTTAACCAAACAAATTCGATTTGGAACAAATCACATTTTTTCTCTGTTCTGATTCTATCTATTTTGTTTTTATCCCAATGCATTTTGTCAGAAGACAAGGGATTTCAGTTTTGCGATAATTTTAATGATGAATTGAAATGTATAGAACCAAAAACAGAAAACGATATCGTTTTTTTGGATCAAACTAAATTCAAAAAAGAAAATCCAACGTATGAAGATTTTGGCAATTTTCTCTATTTTACAGCCAGAGAAACACCAGGGTTTCGAATGGTTTTAGATTCACCATGGAACGGTAAAACGTCAGAAGAGTTTCGTAGTGAATACAATGCTTATTTAGTTTATGGCAATGCAAAAGAAAGAATGGAAGGGAATTCTTTCCAACCAAAAACCGTGGTGTCCTTTCATTATTTAGGTGCTCTGTTAAAAGAAGAGTTTCGCCATATTGGGATCGCCAAAAATCCATTCCAAATCGAAGCCTTAGGTCCTATTGTTTTGACTTATATTGTGGAAGTTCCTGGCAAAGAACCAATTTCTAAAGTAAGAACCATCCAACTCCGCTGGAAACCATAACATCTTACCTTTATTTCTGAATGTACAATCCATTTGGATCAAAGAAAAAATCCATTGGTGTATAATCTAAATACAATAACGATAATACCGATAGGGAAATCGCACCTACTACCGGAATGAGTAGGTTGTCATCAACTAATCCTTTGGCTGTTGTGTTGGAAAAAAACTCTGTAACGCAAGATAGAAGAACTGATACAAAAACGATAACGATGGGAGTCCAAGTAAATCCATGGTGGTCATACAAAGAGATAAAACTTTCAGGATGAGATTTTGTAATGAGATACAAAACAAAAACTGAAAAGATAAATGCAGGAATCAAAAATCCAAATACACCTTCAATGGATTTTCCATTGTAAAAACGATGTTTGCCATATTTACTACCCACATAAGCAGCAAATGGATCTCCAATGACTAAAAATAGAATTGCAAGGATTGCTACTTCCGCTGGAAAAAAGCAAACAACGATTAGGTTGGCAAGAAAATAAGGAACTGTTCCATTGAATCGTTTCCTTTCAGATTCCTTCATAAGAAATCCAAAATACTGATAAAAAAAGGCTTCAAATCCGCTATGGCTCAAACGAAACAATTCCAATAAAAAAAGTGCTAACAGGAAAATTCCAAGCGAAGTTACAAGGATGGCTCGAGTGGCATAAACAAGTCCAAAGGCATCACGGAATGGATCCAAATATAAAGTAACGGGAATGATGAGTCCCAATACATGCCAAATTTTGCGAAAAAAATTAAATCCTGAACTCATTGTATTTTACCTACTGGGTCTTGAAGCCATTTTGAATGCAGCTTCTTCATTATTTGCGATGGGGAATAAATTGCGAACACCTGCCATCAGAAATGCTTGTCTTACGCTTAACGGAAGGTTGATGAGAATGATTTTGTGTTTTTGTAAAAATGCTTCTTCATTTAATGTTTTGAAGGCTATAATGCCTTGGGTTGTGACCATGTTCAATTCCTCTAAATCGAGAATGACTGACCCATGTTTTAAGGAATTGGTGACTGATTTGATGCACTTTTCCGCTGTGAAGTTGTTTAGATTTCCCTGTAATTTGGTTACATAAACGGTATCAATTTTTTCAGTGGAAACTACTAAATCGTCTAAACTCATAAATTTTTCTAATTTTCTTATTTCATTCTTGCACTCTATTGCAAGTAAATAAAAGTTTTGGAAGGAAGTGTGTTTTGAAGGTAACTGTTGCTCATCTCTACAAAAAACTGGAAGAACTCGACCGTGATGTTGTGGAATTAAAAAAACTCACAGACAGGCTTGCTACTGACAGAGAATATTCTCCTATCTTAAAAGAAACATTTTTATCGGAAATGTCGAAATTAGAAGACCAAAAGGCAGAGATTTTAGGCCTAAATATTGAAAAACAAGGAACATCGGTCCATTCCTTAAAGGCAAAAACAACTGACACTCGCGTTACAGAAGTCACTAAAAAAGAAATCAGTGCTGTCCTTCCCTCTGAACCGAAAAAACCAGACCGACCTGTTCGCAAATATTAATTGATTTAAAGACTGTAAAAGACAAGGAACCCCAATGATTCGAAACAAACTAATACATCGAGTGATGTTACTCGGTTTAATTCTCCTGCCCCTGATCAATTGTGCTAAGGATTCTGAAATCCTAGCTACGTTCGATGGTGGGACTGTAACTCGAAGAGAGATGAATTTTGTAATTGAAGCTTCAAAACGTGGAAACACGGAACCACAACCCATAAGTGCTGACATCCAAGCCAAAATATTAGAAAGTATCGCTTTGGAAAAAATTTTACTAAAAGATGCAATCAAAGCAAATAAAGTTTCTGAAGCAGATGTGACTAAAATTGAATCCTTAGTAAAAGATTTTTTAAAGCTCAATGTATATATGCGTGAGTATGTTAAAAATGGATTAAAATCAAAACCATTAGAATTTATCAATTTACAACTTGCTTTAGTACGTGGCGAAGATGAAGCAGAAAATTTGAAAAAAGCCCAAGATCTTGCCAATCGTTTGAACACTCTGTCAGACAAAGAAGTTGCCATCGAAATCGCAAAAGTTACTGATGATATGACTAGAAAACCAATCGGTGGAAAATTAGAACCATTTTGTACCAATTGTGCAGAGACTCCACTCGAAGACATTTTAAGTGAAGTTAGAGGTGTAAAACAAGGTAAATTCATCGCTTACGCAAAACAAGGTGAAGGAAGAATTGCTTATGTAGTACGTTCTCTTGGAACAGAAAAAGTACATCCAGAAAGACTTCGTAAGTACTTTACATCAGTATTTGATGCTTTCAAAGAAGAAGCAATCGAATATGGTAAAACCCATGAAGATGCAGAAACCAAAGCAAGTATTTCCTACTTTACAGAAGGTGAATCTGCTGATAAAGCCAACCAATTTGCATCCCATACAATGAAAGAGTATGAGCAAGGTTTATACCAAAAAGAACTTAAAAAAATCACAGAAGAAAGTGGTATCACTGTCGCAAACCTTCCACGGTTTACTGGTCCAGATGATGTGGATCCTAAAGTATTCACTCCAGAATACAGCCTATACTCGAACAAAGAGGGAAAAAGTTATACTTGGAAAGATTTAACTGCTGATTTTGATGCAATCCCTTCCCAACTCAAACAAGAATACAAAACGGAAAAAGCAAAAACATGGGATATGCTGAACCTTTTCCAATCTACGATCCTCCAAGGAAAAATTGCTGAAACTTCCAAAAGAGTGCAAAACGTAGATAGCGAAATTGGTTACCTCATGCAATTGGATAAAATGAAAGTGAGTTTGGCATTAAAATCGCTACAAGATGAGATCAAAGCCATCCCAGTAACGGTAACAGAAGCTCAAATGCGTGATGCGTATGAAGCTGGAAAGTTATTTTCGTAGTCTGACCAAGATCCTAAAAATCCACAAAAACGAATTCCTAAGCCATAGAC
>JACVCB010000035.1 GCA_016742255.1 Leptospira sp. | reverse complement strand
TTTAGAACAAATTATAAGCGATCGTTTTCAATTGCTTACCTGGAAAAGAAATTTTAATATCATCTTAGTATTCATCTCCTTACTCATATCTACTGTTTTCGTTTATTTTATATTCAAAAGTGTCAATGATCCATTAAAAAAAGTGCTCATTAAAATTGATGAACTTTCAAGCGGTGAAGCAGACCTTACAAATAAATTACCTGACTTCGGAAACAATGAAATCGGTAAAATTACTTATTCCATCAATTTATTCTTAGAAAATCTAAATCAGATCATGAACCAATTAAAAATGTCTGTCAGCGAATCTGAAAAAGTATCTTCAAAATTAAAACAAGATGCCATTTCTGTTTCAGATAACGCAACATCGCTTGCTTCTGTGTCTGAAGAATCAGCAGCATCATTGGAAGAGTTGACTACTTCATTCGAAATTATGTTCGAATTCATCACAAATGAAACAAAAAATATAGTAAAAATTACGGAAGAAATGACAACGATCAAAAGTTCGATTGCAAATATTGAAAAGGCACTATTGCAATTAACTGAACTTTCCGATCAATCAACTTCACTTGCAAATTCAGGAAATAGATCGATACAAAATACTGATATGACAATGACTGAAATCCGATCTGTGACTAAAGAAATCACGGGGATAATTGATTTGATTACCGAAATTTCAGAAAGAACCAACTTACTTGCATTAAACGCTAGTATAGAAGCAGCGCGAGCTGGTGATGCAGGAATGGGATTTGCTGTAGTGGCAGAAGAAATTTCAAAATTAGCTGATAAAACACAATCTTCAGTGAAGAGTATTAAAAAATTAATCGATAAAAGTCATCTTGTAGTCAATGAAGGTTCCACTCATGTAATGGAAGCAGTGAGTGCACTCAGTGAAATTGTGGGTCAATCAAAACGCATGAATAATGCTGTAACACACCTTAAAGAAGAAATGACAACTCAATCCAAAAGTTTACTGAGTGTCACAAGTGAACTCAATGGCTTAGAAGAAATGGCGCGAACGATCGAATTATCGAGTAGAGAACAAAAAAAAGCATCAGAAGACATGGTCAATACCGTGAACACATTATCTGGAAGTGCTCAAGAACTCGCAAATAATTCAGAAGATTTGAACCAAGTAAGCCAAAAAATTGGGGACATAGCAACTAACATTGCCATGATCACAAATACGTTTCGCACCCACTAATGAATGATTTTTTTAACTTTATCACCTAACGGATAGACGTTTTTTCTAGTTTTTGAATTTTGTTTGCTCAAAATTGTATGGATTCCCTGTTTGGTCATCATGGGATCCACTGCAACAAAAAGAGTCATCGATAAAGTAAAATTCTTAATTCTATTCATTTATATATTAACATTTGTTTGTGTTTCTAATTGCAAAGAATTCAAAATTGATACCGGTGAAAACAACCAATTTCAATATTTAATTTCAATACAATTTTTTAACGATATTTCTTTTGCTTCCGATCTCCAACAAAGAGCCAAGAATCAAATTGGTTCTCTTCCTGATTTTCCCCCTGGTTCAGAAGATGATACTGATGCAAAAATTAATTTAGGTAATAAGCTATTTCGTGATATTAATTTGTCTGCAAATCAAATCCAAGCGTGTGTTACCTGCCATCCTATAGATGGAAGATCAGCTGGTATGGATCGTCAATCCACACCGAGGGGTACATTTGGCCAACTTGGGAAAAGAAATACACCAACGATTTTAAATGTTGGCTATAGTTCTGTACTGTTTTGGGATGGTAGGAGAAATTCACTCTATGACCAAGCAATTGACCCATTTATCAATCCAATAGAAATGTCATTATCATCCGAATCCGAACTGATTCAAAAAATCCAGAATGATCCCTCTTATAGCGAATATTTTGTAAGGGCCTTCCCATCAAACCCAAATATTAGTCTACACAATGTTAGATCATCTTTAGCGTCCTTTGAAAGAAGTTTAATTTCAAAATCAAAATTTGATGATTTTGTTATGGGTAATTTACTTATCTTCAATCGACAGGAACTGGAAGGACTGAATATTTTTTTAGAAGTTGGATGCACTAATTGCCATTCAGGATACCTATTAGGTGGTAATAATCTTTCAAAACTTGAATCTTCTTTTTTATACAATCCAAATGATTTTGGTAAGTTTGAAATTACAGGTAATTCGAATGATAGATATTTATTTAAAATTCCAAGCTTAAGAAATGTAACTTTAACTCAGCCATACTTCCATGACGGAAGTGTAACTTCCCTTAGAGTGACAATTGAAAGGATGAATGAGTACAAATTGAACAGGCGATTGTCAAGTTCAGAAATAGATTTGCTGATTGTGTTCTTAAAAACACTCTCTGATAAAACAAAATCAAATTAAATTTGTTGACGCATAATCATGCTAAGACAAATGTGACAATACCTTCAGGGAGGAAACAGGTGAGAATCCTGTGCTGACCCGCAACTGTAATACGGAAAATAGCTAATACCTTTTTCTGTTGAGCCAGATCTTCCCCGCAATGTTTTCTCGTGGATTGGGAACTTTGCACACTTATGCTCTTTATTTTCAATAGAGAGCATAAAGGGGCCCCGAAGGAAAATTCGGGGCACCCGTATGGAAAACAAAACTATTCGATTATTATCTTTAGATTTGGTATACACATGGTTACATTCATGTCGTAACAACTTTCCGTTTCGTGTTCCCCTAAATTTCAAAAAAGATTTAGGAGAATCTAAATGAAAACTTTAATTAAACTAACACTCGTGATGTTATTAGCACTGGTGATTTCAGCGTGTGCTGATACTGGCAAAGTAGACAAATCAGTTGCTGACAATAATCTAGCATTAGGTTTATTAAAAACCGTTGAGTCATCGTCAAGAGAAGCTGGGCAAATCGAAATTAGAGGTACATACTTACAAGCAAGTTGTTCTGCTGGCACTTGTAATACACCTGGCTCCAATACAGTTACAATCCAATCCAACTTTGGAACTACAACTGGATATTTATATGTAGATTATGTAAATGGAGCAGGAACTTCAACCTACCGTGTAAATGCAGAGATCGTAGAATTTAATAATACCGATCGAGTTTTGTATTACAAACCTAAAAATAGCGCAAATATTTCTGCACTCATATGGACGATTACAGATGCGAAAGAAATTTTAATTTGTGATGTATTTAATGGCAAACTAACGTTAGCTGAAACTAAAACTGACCTTAATTCAAGAAAAGCATCTGGAACAGTCTATACTACAAATCCAAAATCTGCAGGATGTAATGGTTCCTTTGCCTTCAATTTTCTAACGAGAACTTTTTAAGAATCAAAATTTTGCCTTCATTATAATATTGAATGAAGGCATATAGGAGAACCAACTTGGGAAACTACCAATTAAAATCAGTCCTATTTATATTCATATTTACCTTTCCTTTTTTACAATGTAAAGAAGAGGAAAATAAAAATGATCTCTTATTATCGTTACTTGCAATTCCGAAGGTAAATAATTCTTCTGCTATACCATGTCCACCAACGTCTCTACCGACTGAAATCCCAATTGCAAATACAGTTGTCTCCGCTAATTCAACAGTCAGTGGATTTAATAATCCGGCCAAAGCGATCAATGGAATCTGTGGTGGCGGAGAGTTTTCAGGTTCATTAGATGTATATGCCTTAAATTTGACGGGAACTGGTGCTAGTTTGACTTTATCTTGGGCAGGAAAAACTGTTAAGAACGTAAGTGGTATTGATTTTATCGTCTACGAAAATCCATTCAGAGTATCAGAATCTAGCGATCGTTATGCTTTTGACCCAATGGTCGTACAAGTTTCTTTTAATGGAACCGAATACTGTGGATTTGATCTAAGCGGTTATAATCCGAGTGTATCTGATAGTAATAAAATATCATCTTGGCCTGGTTTTGCGGGACTTCGACCAGTGATTTACAATATGGCCACGAAACCCTTTACTTTAAATGAATTATTTACTCCAACAGGGAACGGATTTTTGTTAGGTGGTGGAGATGGCTTCAATTTAGATGATCTAATTGTTGGCGGACCAGGTGCCAACTGTGATTCATCTGCTCGATCAATGATTCAAACCAATGGATTTAAATATATAAAAATGATTTCCGCATCAGGTGTGACGAACCCAAACACAGGGAATGGTTACACCTATCCACATTCATATGACAATGGATCTGACATAGATGGTGTCATTGCAAAATATATAGAATAAGGGTATTTTCAATTTGAATCCTCAAGTAATCTAGTTTGAAACAAATTAGATTACTTGAGTTTTTTTTAGATATAACAATTGATTAATTTGAATGGAGTTAGAAACATCCAATCTCAATCATCTTAACGCTTGTTACGGCGACTAGACCTTCTCTCTGAACCGCCCCCAGAACTTGTGGTTGAGGAAACTTGTGGTTTAGTTTTATTGGATTTTAACTCATTGCCAAACATGTCCACTTCCGCTCTTTGTTCTTGGCCAATTTTTTTGTACTCTTTTGGTGAAGAATCATCCTGTTTTTTATCAGATTCAGTTACTTCAATTTTAAGCAAAAAAGAAACTACTTCGTTTTTAAGATTTTCCACCAATTGGTCAAACATCTTAAAACCTTGCAGTTTGTATTCGATGAGTGGATTTTTCTCACCATAACCAACAGTCCAAATTCCTTCTTTTAAATGGTCCATTGCATATAAATGTTCTTTCCATCTATGATCTAAAATATCAAGGAAAACATTCCTTTCAATCGATCTCCAAATATCATCTCCAATGGAAGAAACTTTAAAATCATAAAGTTCTTTCACTAATTTTGATACAACTTCGAATACTTTTAATTGTGGATTAGATTCTTTTTTGAAATCTTTTACTTCTATGGTATGCTCGATGCCTAAACTTTGTAACCACTCATTGAGAGACTCTATTTCCCAAGCATCAACATTATTACCTTCACAATATAGAATTACTTGGTTTTCCACCACTTCGTCAAAAAAATCAACGATGGTTTTGGACATATTTCCTTTGTCCAATAATTCGTTACGAATCCCATAGATATAAATTCTTTGGCGGTTCATGACATCATCATACTCTAACAAGTGTTTTCTGATATCAAAGTTGTGACCTTCGACTCGTTTTTGTGCCCTTGCAATTGCATTGGAGACCATACTGTGTTCCAATTCCTGGCCTTCAGGCATTTTTAAAGTATCCATGATACGTGCGATACGATCAGATCCAAAAATTCTCATCAAATCATCTTGTAACGATAAATAGAATCTTGAGGAACCTGGATCACCTTGTCGACCTGACCTTCCACGAAGCTGGTTATCAATCCTTCTTGATTCATGTCGTTCAGAACCAATGATATGAAGTCCACCTGCTCCAATTACAAAATCATGATCTACTTTCCATTTTTTTGCATCTGTCAATATTTTGAGACATTCTTTTTTGATCGTTTCATTTCGAACATCCCCGATTTTCCCTTCTGCTTCATCGAACTTTTGTTTGATGAGACATTCTCGAAAACTATAGATTACCTCTAATTCATTTTTGTTTTTGATTCCTAAAGAATCACATTTATCATCCAATTTTTCCAAATCATCTTTGTATTTAGGCGCACCACCTAGAACAATATCTGTTCCTCGACCTGCCATGTTGGTTGCAATTGTGATGGCTCCTGGTTTACCTGCGTTGGCTACAATTTCCGATTCTCTTTCGTGTTGTTTTGCGTTTAAAACATTGTGTTGGATTCCATGTGAGAATAATAGTTTAGATAAAACTTCCGATTTTTCAATTGAAATTGTTCCAACTAACACCGGCTGTTTCCTTGAAACTTTTTCTTGGATATCTTTTACGACTGCATCAAACTTTTCTCGTTCCGTTTTATAAACACGGTCAGGTAAATCTTGGCGTTGGATTTTTAAATTAGAAGGAATTACAATGACATCTAAGTTATAGATTTTTTTAAATTCCTCAGCTTCCGTATCAGCCGTTCCAGTCATACCGGCTAGTTTTTTATAAATACGGAAATAATTTTGGAATGTAATGGATGCTAATGTTTGCGATTCACGTGCAATGGGAACACCTTCTTTAGCTTCCAATGACTGATGTAATCCATCAGAGTAACGCCTTCCTTTCATAAGACGGCCCGTAAACTCATCAACAATGATCACTTCCCCATCTTGCACTACATAATCTTTGTCTTTAAAAAAGATTTTATGAGCTTTTAGAGCCTGTTGTACGTGGTGAACAAGTTCAATATTCTCTGCGTGGTAAAGGTTTTCCACTTCCAATAAGTTTTCCACATGATGAACACCAGCTTCTGACAAAATTACATTTTTTGCTTTTTCATCAATTTCGAAGTCTTCTCCTTCAATTAACTTAGGGATGATTTTATTAACCTTAAGATATTTGTCAGTGGATTCTTCTGCTGGACCTGAAATGATGAGTGGGGTTCTAGCTTCATCAATTAGGATTGAGTCAACCTCATCCACAATGGCAAAGTTATGTTGTCTTTGGACACGGTGTTCTTTGTAACTTACCATGTTATCACGCAAATAATCAAAACCAAATTCGTTGTTTGTTCCGTAAGTTATATCAGAATTATAGGCAACTTTACGTTCTTCGTGATCCATATCATGTTGAATGACACCAACAGATACTTTTAAAAATTCAAAAACAGGGCGCATCCAATTCGCATCCCGTTTCGCCAAATAGTCGTTAACTGTAACTACGTGAACCCCTTCACCTGAAAGTGAATTGAGATAAATAGGAAGTGTAGACGTTAAAGTTTTACCCTCACCAGTTTTCATCTCAGAAATATTGCCCCAATGTAAGGAAATACCACCCATCATCTGAACATCAAAATGGCGCATACCTAATGTACGATACGCAACTTCTCTTACAGTTGCGAATGCTTCTGGTAAAATATCATCTAGAGTTTCCCCGTTTGCCAATCTTTCTTTAAACTTAAGTGTTTGAGAGGAAAGTGTTTCATCGTCCATCGCTTTGATTGAAACTTCAAATGAATTGATTGCTTCTACGATTGGATTGAGCCTTTTTAAATCTCTTTCGTATTTGCTACCGAATAGTATAGTTAAGATTTTTTGAAACATGTTTTGTCCGTTATAAATTTATAATATTGCTAAATATGATTTTGGCATTTTCTTCCATGATTTTCTGTTTAGAATCGATGTTAGAAAAATCTCCATTGCCCTTAGAGATAAACTCCCTATGGACATTTTGCCAAACTTGTAACATTGGCAATGTAGGTTCTAAGTGAGTTTGAAATGCAAACACTCTGTTTTTGTATGAAAACATTTGGTTTGCGTAAAACTCACTGGCAAGTAAATGATCGGCACCAACAGGAATATCAAAAATATCTTCGTGCAAATGGAATGCCATGATAGATTCTTTTTGAATTCCAGAAAAGATAGGATGTTCTGGTTTTAAAATTTGAAGTTCGGAAAAACCTGTTTCCGGACCCTTTGTTCCAGGCCTCACATTTGCACCTAATGCCCGTGCTATGATTTGAGACCCCAAACAAACTCCAATTAATTTTTTATTGGGTAAAGAGATTACATTTTCAACAATTTCGTAATATGGTTTAAAAAATTCCCGTGTATCAGGATCCGCAACTGACTGCGGACCACCTAACATGACTATCAAATCAAAATTCAAATGAATCTCTGGCATCAAATGGAGACGAGAATCATAAGCATTATGGTAACTGATACGGTATCCTTTTTCACGTAAAATTGGTTCTAGAATTCCAGGACCTTCACAATCAATGAATCTGATAATCACTGCTCTCATATAGATTCCATTCCAAATTGGTAACGAAAAAAATTGAATTTAGGATCTTTCTCAATAGAGTCTTTTGTCGTTAGTTCTGAGATTGAACCTAGGAAGTTATAATACAAGCGAAGAGGTTTTGTTTCGAACAGCAGTGTTTCTGGTGTTCCAGTCACAAGTCCACTTTCCTTAACTCGAAAAGGTTTCTTCATAAAGATGATAGGGATTTGTATATTACGATTTTTGATTTCAACTTTCATTCTCTCTTTTGCCAATTGGTAAACTTGGCCAAACGGAAGTTCGTCGGTGACATCAGGAACAATTTGGTATGGATCAACTACCATATAAATTGCTTTTGTTGGAAATTTGTTTTGGATCTCAACGTATAATAAATTTAATGCGGGAATTTCTTTCCAACAGGGTACACAGTCAGGAGAATACACATTCATCGCGATTTGGTCTTTTGCCAAGTTTGCAAAGTTGATTTCTTCCCCATCCGCGGTGACACCAACAAACGAAGTTTCTCCAAAGTAGGAGGATTTCGCAGGTGCGCAAGTAATGAGACATAAACTAATCAATAAACTGAGGGGGGTCTTCATAAATCCCATATTTTGGACGGTCCATCCCCATGGTTTGGACAAGGAGAACGTCTGTAAAGTCCGTTTTCGAACTTTCCCTTGACATATGACCCCCATGCCCCATTCTGGTCTAACGTTCCACTCTCTTCCCCAGGAATTTATAAAAAAATGAGCCAATCACATAAAGAAGACTTCGATATCGTATCCTTAATAGAACTTTGCCGGGAAAAAAAATACGAAACATGTGTGGCCGGTTTCAGTGCGATCGATAAAATCGAAAAAATCACTCTTCCTAAAAAATTAAAAAATCGTAAACTCACAGTCCAAGCATTGTATGCACTGACTAACGACTTAGTGCAATGGAAATACCTTTCTTCTGAAGAAAAAGCTCTCCTCCAAGCAGAAAAAGACAAACTTGCAGGTGTCACTTCCACTTCGGGAACGTCATTTGCTCCCCATGCAGAAGAAGACATCGAGGAAGATTTTATCCCTGAAGAAGAAGCTAAAAAACCTGAATTTGAAGACGGTTATGAAGATGAATTTGGTGATGATTCTGAAGAAGAAGAAGAGGACGATGACGATGATGATTTCGACGACGACTCTGATGACGAAGAAGATTCAGATGAGGACGAAGAGGATTAGAGGTTAGTCCCATTCCTCTACTTCCCGTATTTCAAGACAACCTCCTCTACAACTTTCAAACCTCAGAAACATTTTATTTACACTCTAAAGTCTCCCCTGAAAAGGAGGCTTTGCGATTCTTAAGCCAAATCCAAGAAGATACCATTCCCATTATCCTTGGATTAGGCGCTTTACATTCTGTTCGTTCCCTTGTTGTATCCCCTATCGGCAAACCAGTTGTCATTGTTTGGGAACCACTACCTGAGGTATTCGAACTTCCCGCATTCCAAACCGAAATAGAAGGACTTTCGGAAAAAGCAAAAGAGAATGGATTCACATTGGTTCTTGTCACTGGCATTACGCCAAATTGGAACGAAATCAAAGAAAAACTCTCTCTCTCTACTCGCGAAAAAGTACCAATCAATCAGAAATGGACTTTGTATGTGACACCGAGTTATGAACGTTATTTCTCAAATTTGATCGAAGAGTGCCGGGAAAACTTTCTATCTCAATTCCAATCGCAAAACACAAATCAAAATACAATCCAACACTTTCGTAAAGTATGGACTCATAATTATTTAAAAAACAAATCTACACTTGGGAAAACAAATGAAGCCATCCATTGGTTTCAATCCTTTCACGGAACGAACTCCCATGTATTATTTTTAGGTGCAAGCCCAGGACTCGAACGAGACATTGAGTCGATCAAAAAACAACGCAATACATTCACATTATTTGCCAGTGATACATCGATTGGTTACTTATTAAAACATTCCATTGTACCAGATTATATTCTTTCCTTTGATTCAGGAAGAGGTACTTTGTTTCATTTTTTAGTTGATTTACCAACAACTATTCCCATCATCACTTGGTTAGGTGGCTCTCCCTGTTTATTTGAACTCCCTAATCCAAAAATTTTAGTGAATACAGGTCATCCTTTGGACCAAATTGTAGCTTTTTATTTTCAAAATGAAAAAGGTTTCCATTGGCCACATATACAAAACCCAAGTTTAAATTTACTGGGTATGATGATATCCATCACAAAGGGAATATTGAATCGGAATTTAGTATTAAGTGGTGTGAGTTTTGTATCAGAATTTGGGAAGTCACATTGTGGTGGTACCGGATACGAGCGATACTATTTACCTCAATTGCATAGAAAACAAAGTATGGAATCTTTCACCAAACGTCTGTATTCTGGTGTTAGAAAAGGAAAAAATCAATTGGTGTGGGATGAATTGTTATCTGCAAAAACAACAGAGAACATTCAAAATTATTCAGAGTTAACAGCATTCAATAC
Source organism: Leptospira sp. (assembly GCA_016742255.1). Classification (GTDB taxonomy): domain Bacteria; phylum Spirochaetota; class Leptospiria; order Leptospirales; family Leptospiraceae; genus Leptospira_A; species Leptospira_A paudalimensis. The sequence continues at coordinate 19,892 of JACVCB010000035.1, read as the reverse complement.
AAACAAACCATTCGAACAAACGGTAGAACTCAATACGTTTCAGGGTTTTCCCCCAAGGATTTCCGATTTGGCAAAGTGGGCAAACCAAGACCAATCTGGTATCATCCATTCCAAAACTCTCAATGTTTGGTTGCGGTTTTCACTAGGTTAAGCTCCGAATAGAATTGGTATTTCTTGTAAATTCCATTCAGCTCGTTCACGATTCGCAGGGATCCTATCAAATCCTTTTGTTTTTTTGGTTTTTCCCTTAGGTCTTTTCTCTAAATCTTCTAAGATTTTTTCCAATCTTTCTTCCATCATCAAATGTAAATTCATTTGGTCTAACATATCCATTGTGTTTTCCTCCACTGATGAATACAGATTACCAGAAGGGGGGGACAAAATAGAAACTGCTTTGGAAAAAAATATCTATTGCCTCCAAAAGAATTTAATTTATAAGAGTGTAACGGGAAACATCGTTTGTGAATTTTAAAGATATCATTTCTCAATTAGAAACTTCCAAAGAATCCAGAATTAATTTTTATTTTGTGACTGAAGAACAAAATCAGGAGATATACGCATTACTTGTCCATGTAATGGGGTATATGGACAAATTATATTTAGTGGAAGTCATTTTCACTGTCCTTAAAGAACTCTTGATGAATGCCAATAAGGCAAATGCAAAACGTGATTATTTTAGTCGTGAAAAATTGGACATCCAAAATGCCACTGATTATGCGAAAGGGATGTCAAGGTTCCAAGAAAACATCATCATGAAGTGGAATGAACAATTAGAGCGGTTAGATGGTGGAAATTATTACATTAGTTTACTCATGAAAGTGGAAGGAAAATCCATTCACTTCGCAGTTGAAAATAACGCACCGATCACAAAAGAAGAATTATCAAGGATCAATCGCCGTATTGAAGTCGCTAAAAATTATAATGATTTATCAGATGCTTTCACTGATGTTTCCGATAGTACTGAGTCAGCAGGTTTAGGATTAGTACTGATCCAATTACTTTTAAAAAATTCTGGAATCGGTTCTGATAAATTTAAAATTTTTACAAACGAGAAAATAACACGCGCTACACTGAGTGTTCCCGATGTTACTACTCCAGTCGAAATCCAAACAGACCTTAAAACTAAGTTATTAAATGAAATAGATGGCCTTCCTCCTCTTCCTCATTCATTGACCAAAATCATCCAACTCTGTAACAATCCAGATTCAGACCTTCACATGATTTCACAAGAAATTGAACGTAATCCTGCATTGTCTGCTGATTTACTCAAACTTTCCAATTCTGCTTTTTTTGCGAATCGCAGCCAAGTGAGTTCCATTTTACAAGCAGTGAAAGTTGTTGGATTAAAAAACCTCCGTAACCTTCTTTATGTTTCTGGTGTTCGTAAGATTATGGATGGCCAGTACGGCAAAATGATGGATGTGTGGGAACACTCCAGTCGTTGCAGTTATTATGCACGATACCTCGCAACAGAAAACAATCATACTAATAAAATTGCGGATATCATTGCCGTATGTGCACTGTTACATGATATCGGTAAATTTTTACTGTTATCTGTTGATAGGGGATTTTTCAAAAAAATCGAAACCTACCAAAGAGGTACGGATTCTGGAAACTCAACTCTTCTAGAAGAGATGGCAATTGGACTTAGCCATCCACAACTAGGGGCATTACTTGCTGAAAAATGGGAATTTCCACAAGACTTACGTGTTGCCATTGAATACCATCACAAACCATTTTTAGCTCCACCAGAATTACGAGATCTGGTAGAAGTGATTTACATGGCCAATATGATGGCAGATTTCCATGAACAGAAAAAAGGGTTTTATGCCATTGACAAAAACTTATTAGCTAAGTTTAATTTAGACAACATCGATGTTTTTTCAGCAGCTGTGAATAAAGTAGAGGTATTATACAAAAAAACGAATGAGTGAAGTGGTTCGGTTTCAGTCTGTTTCGTTTGTTAGAAATGATAAAACCATTTTACAGGATGTCAATTTTTCCCTCACCCAAGGTGAGTCCTTAGCAATCGTTGGACGTAACGGAGCTGGTAAAACAACACTCATCAATTTACTATTTGGTTACTTATGGCCGACATCGGGAACTGTTTCAACTTTTGGCGAAACATATGGTGACACACCCATGGCTCCCTTACAAAACAAAATGGGGATTGTCCAACCAGGACACCAAGAAACTTTACTACAAAGACTCACTGCATTCGAAATGGTGCTAACAGGTGTAATTGGAACATTGGGATTGTACAAAGAACCAACACCTGAACAAACAAAAACTGCCTCTTTATTATTAGAATCAATTGGTTTAGAGAATAAAGCCCACCAACAGTACCAAACACTTTCTTCTGGAGAAAAAATGAAGGTGCTCTTATTACGTGCGTTTGGTGAAGGAAAAGAATTACTGATATTGGATGAACCAACAGCTGCTCTCGATGTCACAGCAAGGGTAGATTTTGTCCGGTCGTTATATTCATTAAAACAAACCAATCCGAAACTCACAAGAATTTTGATCACACACAGAATCGAGGAAATCCCCGAAGATTTTCATACAATTCTTTTATTAAAAGAAGGTCAGGTATTGGCGTTTGGAGAAAAACAATCCGTTTTTACCGATACAAATCTTTCAAAGTTATATGATTTAAATCTCGCTGTAAGCGAAAAAAAAGGACAGTATCAACTTACTGTCCTTTCATAACGTTACACTCTATTAACTAAAGATCTGACGATCAATTGCTCTCTATTGATACATCGATCGTTCAATGAAATTGGTTGCTTTACAACTTCCAACACCTACATCTGTGACGGATTTGTCTTGTGCTATACAGAAGAGTTTCCACCAACGATTGGAATAGTTTGGTGCGATGGAATAATTTCTCACTTCACCAACACTTCCTTTGAAGATTCTAACCGTTGCGCCAGAGATTCCCATACTTGCCTCACCTGACCAGTTATAAACACTGTAATATCGATTTGGTTGGTTCCAGATTGAACCTTGCACTGTAATGGTTTCTGGACCATATCCAGTTGTGATATCATAGTCCAAACTTCCATTCCCAACACCTAACGGAGTTTTATTGTTCCATACGATGCGGTCGTTTGCTTGGTTTCCATATTGCATGTGTGAATCCAAATCTCTAGGTTTTGCACCCCATGATAGGACAACTCGCATCTCGTTTTCACCAAGGATTGGTGTGACTAAGATGTTTTGGTTAGCAGGAGTTTCCGATCCAGCGGAAACAACAGTTCTGTAAGTTGTGGAATAATTTTCTTGGACCGAAGTACAATCACCACGTTTCCCGGCACCTGATACTTCGAGAGTATAGTTTCCTGGAGGAACTGATGGAATGGCATAGGACCCATCCGTTGAGGTTTTCACAGCTGGGATTGTCACTCCATTGGCATCAATCGCATAAGGACCAGACTTCACATTCACACCTGGACGGATACGTGCTGTTAGGTTACAAACTCCCGTATTGTAGAGGGCAGATAAAGCTCGACCAGAAACCGTCCCACTCGTTTGGCTTCCAGGAACAAAGGTTATGATATCAAAGTTAGTTGTTACATCGGCTTGGATGTCAACAATCCCTTCTACGGTTTGGTAACCGGCTGATACGAATCGAACCTTCCAACGACCAGCATTGATATTAAAAATTGTGTATTGGCTTGAATTTGAGAAAATTGTAGAGCCAGTTGCTATGGATGCTGGTTGGACACCCGCTGATGGACGTAAGGTTCCTCCATTTGGATCTACAATTTCCAAGGAATAAGTTCCAAGGAAAGCAAATCCACCAGGAGTTCGCACTGATCCAGAAAGATTTCCACGACCGTCATTTGTGATCACTGGAGTGTTCACAACTACGGTTCCACCACCAGTACCCACTTCGACAGGGAAGTATGTAGTGATTCCATTTTTTTCGACTCGTAAATGGTAAGAACCTGGGGAAAGGAATGGAAAACTATAACTACCGTTTGCTTGGGAAGAAACAGATCCAACAGTTTGGTCATTACCAGCAGTTCTTGTAGAAGAGACGGAACAATTCGGAGAGTCAAACCCACCAGAGCAGTCTCTTTTCACATCTGGAGTGAAATTTCCACCAACTAACCGACCCAATGTGATCGTTGCCCCACTGACAACGGAAGTTGAAATCGCATCTGTTACTACACCAGTGACAGTTGCACGTGGGCTATGAAGCACAACTCCATTCAATTGATAAACAACAGGATTGGAAGCATATAAATTGGTTGCAACCGTTGAAGTGTCCAAACGAAGGCTATTGGAAGATAAGTAACTAGACTGATACGATGGAGCCACTCGGTCCACAACAATGATTTGGTAAGAACTTTGTCTAAAATTGTATTCGGTTCCGTCAATGATGTCAACTGAAGCTGTATTATCATTTGCACGGGCAACACTCGGAGTCGTTGCGAGTGTCGTTGCGGATCCAGTTCCCAATTGGTAAAGTGCATAGGTTACTTTTCCTGCATCATCATTTGTGAAAGGAGCTGGTAATACTTGCGGTAATGTCACAACATAAGAACCACCACCAAAACTAAATTGGCCAGAATTTGTTGTCGTGATGTGAACAAGTGACGCGCCTGCATCATTCGTATTTCCTAACATCACAACATACAATCCAGATTGAGTTGTATGGAGTGAGTTTGCGTTAGGAGCAGCATCCCTGACTGAAATAGAACCGGCAATTTGTGAACGTGTAGCGATTGAGGTCATCGAAATGGTTCCCGCATTGTACGTTGCGCCATTTAGACTCACTTGTAATGGATTGGATGAACAAGGAGTCGGATGATTGCCACAATAGTTTTCAAATCCTGGTGCAGAAATGTAATACGCCCAAAGTCCACTAGCTCCTAGAAAAGATACTTCTTTGGATGTTGGATTTACTTCATAAACTTTGTTCGCATATGTTTGGTAAGCCCATGGACCATTCCCTTGCACATTTGCCAAACAAGTAGCCGTTGGATTAATGGCACAAGAACAAACAGAACCCGTTGGATTGATGGCACAATTTGTTCCTGCAACAGCACCTAAGGATTCAAGAATCCAAAGTTTGATTGCATTTCCTAAAATTGCATCATCTTTCAAATAGACAATGTTAGATGGTGCTTGGTTGGCTGATGGTCGAACGTTGATCACAGCGCCAGCAACATGGTCATTATTTGCATCTTTTACATACCCAACCACTAAGGAAGGTTTTGCAACAATGAGAATTGGATCGTTTAACGTTACAGATTTTGAACCACCATTAGGAGCTGCTGTAAAGAGAAAGGATTGGGTGACTGTGTAAAAAGAAGGGTTAGAAACTTCTAAATAATAGACTCCATTTGTTAGTTCAAATCCTTCGATGGAGAAATTTCCATTTCCTGTGATTTGAACTGTTTGCAAAATAGCACCTTGCTCATTTTTAAGTTTGATAGTAAATACGGAAGTTTGGTCATTCGACAATGCTCCGTTACGAATCAGTCCAGAAAGTAAAAGATCACTTTCTGTTGCCGCCATCCAAGGTAAATTGGTAACTCCTAAATCAATGACAGCCACCGTATTTGGATTGGTACCAGGAAACGTAAAATGTACACTTTCTTGTGTCGTCGCATACGGTTGGCCAGAAACTACAACAGAATCTCCAACATAAACGATCGTATAATTTCCGTTAGGGAGGGGACTTATCGAAATCACATATTGCCCATTGGCATTTGTAATCCCCGTCCCAACTGTGTTTCCATTGGAGTCAAGGATGTTCACCACAATCCCTGCCACAGGCCCAGATGGAACCGTTACCCCACCACCAGAAAATCCAGGGCTTGTGACAACACCTGTAAACTGCGCTGGTCCTTGGGCATAATACATTCTTTCTGCAAGTAAATTACCTACATTCACTAAGGTGAACGGAGTTTGTGTTGGGTTATACACATACGAAAAGTCTTGGTAGGTATAATTTAATCCATAACCAGTGTTAATGAGAACGCGATAATTGTTATTAGGAAGGTCTGCTAAGTCAAATTGGAAACTTCCATTTGCTTCTGCAAATTTTGCAGCTACCAGTGTACTCACTTCTCCATTCGCTACTTCGATGCGGACAGAAATTAAAGTGAGATCAACACAATTCGGAAGTGCTGGTGCTCCTGGATTTCCACAAATCACATTGGCTGGGACTCCTGCAACCACTGGAACAATCGAACCAATGACACGTGCTGGTCCATGGTTTGGAACTTCTTGTTCAGAACCATTGCTTGGAACTTCATCCGGATCTGTGACTATGATGGAACCACCAGAAGGAGGGAGGGGAACACCGTTGGAATCGGGAGGGAGATCAGTTTGTCCACTGTTATCAGAAACAGCACCGCCTGTTCCTAACAACAACCAGAATGGCATGGATTTTTTCTTACGAGAACAACCCACGGATACAACAGAAATGAGTACGAGAATGGTGAACAACCCTCGAACGCGCATAGACTTACCCTCTAATCAAATTCGCTTTGTGGCGTTTTGCCACTTCCTTTCAAATGACTTCGGGAAATTCCTAAGAGCTCCCAAAGTGTACCATTTGTAGTCTGTTTTCGTACAGAAAGCAAACCTTTTTTAGGGGTATCGGATAAAAATTTCCTTTTTCATAGCGTTTGTGCCAAAAATAGACAGGAAAATGAATTTCGATTGCCCATTCCTTTCCGCCACAAAGCCTACTCCTAGCGAAATATGTGGGATTTTTGGCTTTCGGTAGGCGGTTGGAAATTACTCATGATCCCATTCACATATGGGTTTGTGGGTTGGGTGACCAATTGGTTGGCACTCAAAATGACATTTTACCCAATCCAATTCATTGGAATCCCTCCCTATTTAGGGTGGCAAGGGATTATACCCAGAAAAGCACACAAAATGGCCAGTAAGTCTGTGGATGTGATCACAGAACGCCTTCTCAACATCAAAGAGGTTTTCCTTAAAGTAGATCCGAAAAAAGCAGAGGTTGTTTTTTTACCAGCGCTAGACTCAAGCATTCGTTATACGATAAAAGAATTTTCGGATAGTTTAGATCCAAAACTTTGGGAAATCATTCCTGACATTGTCAAAGAAGAAATTTATCATAAAGTACGAAGGGAAAGTGGGATTACCATTCGTAAGGTGATTAAAAAACTGCAAGCAGACATTGATTCCTTGTTTGATGTAAAAGCTTTGGTATTAAAAAAACTTTCTGGTAATAACGTAGGTTTGGTGGTAGAACTTTTCCAAGAAGTAGGTGCTCCAGAGTTTCGATTCATTGAACGATCTGGATTTTATTTTGGTTTTTTACTTGGCCTTGTCCAAATGGTATTTATGATTTTTTTTCCTATGGCATGGACTCTTCCCATCCAAGGAGTGATAGTTGGTTACCTAACAAATTACTTAGCACTTGAAATGATTTTTAGGCCACTGTTACCAAAAAAATTTTTAGGGCTTTGGACTTACCAGGGATTGTTTTTAAAACGACAAAATGAAGTATCTAGGTTGTATGCAAAACTTGTAAGTGAAAAAATCCTAACACCTAAAAATATACTATCAGAACTTATTTTTGGAAAAGCTTCCAAGGAAATCATCGAAATCATTCGCAAAGAAGTGAGTAGTCATGTAGATACCGTTACGTTTCTTGCTAAACCTGCTTTGTATGCGACTGGTAAAATCAATGAATTTGATTCTGCAAAAGAAAGGATTGCTGTGGCGATGGCTGATAATGCAATTGAAAATGCTTTCCATTTAGAATCGTACTTAGGGGAATCTTTACAGATTGAAACAATGATGGGAGATCGAATGTCAGCTCTTCCCCCAAAGGAATTTGAGTCCATCTTACGTTCGGCATTCCAAGAAGACGAAATGTTACTGATACTTGTGGGTGCTGCTCTCGGTGCTCTTGTTGGTTGGTTTCAAATGGTATTCATTATATGAAAAAAACAATTCTCATCACAGGTGGAAGTGGAGTCCTTGGCAAAGCTTTGATACAAAAGTTAATCCCTGATTACAAAATCATAGCGATTGGAACCAACTACGCCAATTTTCCTGAATCGATACGCCATCATCAAAATTTTAAGTTTTATGAAAGAAACTTAGCAACGATCCAAGATCCAAAAGATTTTAATCTTTCAGAATCGATTCATCTTATTCTCCACTTAGCAGCTGTTGTATCGGGTGCAAAGGTAAACGAAGAGACTTATTACCAGATTAATGTGAATGCTACAAAACACCTTGTTTCTTATGCAGTTCAAAATAAAATCCCTCACTTTGGATTTGTGAGTAGTATTTCTGTTTATGGATCCAAAGAGATCAACTTGAATCTGCAGAGTGAAAGACATGGAACCACTATCTATGCAAAAACAAAAGCTTTGGCCGAAGATTTTGTTTTCCAAAGTGGTGAAAATTATTCAGTACTGAGACTGGCAAGTATTTACGGCAAAGGAACCAAAAGTTTTGTTTCCAAACTCAAATCCTTGATGAAAAAAGGAGTGTATCCAAAAATCCCTCCCGTTCGTAAAAAATCGATTTTACACATTGAGGATGCAACTGAGGCACTTTATCTTTGGACCAAACAATGTTTAGCTGGGAAAAAACCTGAAAAAGTGTATGTGTTTTCCCATCCTGAATTTGTGACGATCCAAGGTGTGATCCAAACTTTCCAGGATTTGGGAATCACCAAAAAACGATTATTACCGATACCTGTTTCGGGTGTTTGGTCCAAACTTGTGGAACTTGTTTTTCGTTTGATGAGTTGGATCCGAAAAAAACCTTACCATGGTTCTCCCCTGCAACCACTTCTCGAATCTGTGGCAATTTATGATGAAAGTTCCTGGGAAAAGATTGGCACTTTTCCAAAATCAGATTTACGAAAAGGGTTACTAGACTATCAATAATGGTAGGAGACTTAGCCGATATATTCAGTATGAAAAAGCGACTTTGCCTAGTATTTATATTATGTCTTACTATCACGGGATTGGAAGCTGCCACTTGGGTTGAAGACTCACTCGGATTTGCCTTTGAATACCCTAGAGGTTGGGCAAAGTCTGTATTACGATATACGGACACGGTTCGCATCCAAATCGCTAAATCCAACCGTGAAGCCATTTTGCAAATTGATGTGGCTCGCCGAACCAAAGATTATGACATCGATCGCTTTATTGAAGAAACTGTTGATACATTTTTAACAAAATACCCTGATCTAAAACTTGTACGCGAAAAGGTTTTGGAAAATGAAATTGCTGGGTTTGATGAATCAACTTTTGTTGTTTTGCATTATACAGAAAATAAACAAACAATCTCAAACCGTTTTTTATTCCACAGAAAAGGTGGAATGTATTATGTAATCCAGGCCAAAACCACTCGCGTTTTATTTTCTAAATATGCGAAAGACTTGGATATGGTGATGAAAAGTTTTCGCAGAGAACCTCGGGCTAAAAATCGATGGCGTAACGATAGTTTGGCGTATCTCGACCCTGTCAAAGATGAAAGACTCATACAGTATATTTCTATCACAATCCGTCCGATTGAAACTTTTCCACATGAACAAGGTATCTCTCAAAAACAGGATGATGGTTGGTTATTTTCGGTTGAAGGAAACCACAAACCGAATGGTACAGAATTTGATTCGAGACCAAAACCAAGTGACCAACACTACTCCCCAGCCGATGTCAAACCAGACACTCCAACATCCGATGATCCCGTGGTCATCCCGGACGGTTCCGGAATCTAATCTAATGACTAACAATCATCCATTTTCGAGTTAAATTTGAGAATGGATGTTGTTCCAAACTGAACTTCACCGTTCCTAATCGAATTTTGGGGCTTCTACCTTCGAAGGATTCCATTCATAAGAAAAAACCATTTTTTCCCTTGACCGATTCGGTCATTCTTCATTTATCGTATATTTACGATATACTATGGCACTGAACAAAAAAACAGAATTCCCGGCTCCCATCCAGAGTTTTGCCTCCTTTGCCAAACTCTTATCACATCCAGCAAGGATTGCGATTTTAGAAGTATTGGCAAAACGCCAAACTTGCGTTTGTGGTGAGCTAGTTGATGTACTGCCTCTGGCACAATCGACGGTTTCACAACACCTAAAAGAATTAAAGGAAGGTGGACTTATAAAAGGGGAATTTGAGGGAACAAGTTCCTGTTATTGTATCAACTGGGAAAACTTCAATCAGATGTCAGACGCACTTATTTTATCACTCAATTCGATCAAAGAATTTCAACGAGAAAATGGGAGCTGTTGTTAAAATGAAAAATATTTTAATCCTATGTACAGGTAATAGTTGTAGAAGCCAAATCGCTGAAGGTTGGATGCGATTTTATGCAAAAGAGAAAGCCAATGTGTATAGTGCAGGTATCGAAACTCATGGAGTGAATCCAAAAGCGATTTCTACCATGAAGGAAGTTGGAATTGATATTTCCAATCATACCTCAAACCATATCAACGAATACAAAGACATTTCCTTTGATTATTTGATCACTGTATGTGATCACGCCAAAGAAAACTGTCCTTATTTTCCCAGTGATGCAAAACGATTCCATCACAACTTCAGTGATCCATCTAAAAAGATAGGAACTGAATCCGAAATCAAAGAAGCCTTCGCACAAACAAGAGAAGAAATTCGAAAGTATTGCGAAAATTTTGTAAACGAAGAATTAAACTAACGAGGAATATATGAACCAATCAATGACATGGCTTAATTTCAAAAAGAATTTGGATTTGTATCCTGAACTACAACTTACTTTTTTATACCAAAACCAAGAAAGAATCTATCCAAATTACCATATCACTGAATTTAAACTAGCCACGATCGAATCAGTTGATTGTGGAGGGAACTATGATACTTGGAAAGAAATCATATTACAAGTATTGGAGCCAAACGAAAAAATCGAAACTAGTTCAATGGAACTTAAAAAGATAAATTCAATTTTTACAAAAGTTTCTAAACAAATATCGATTCCAGATGATGCAATCCTGAGAATTGAATTTGGAAATTCCAAATCTGCAATGAGGCAATATTTTGTTTCCAATTTACAGATTGTCGGTACTGAGCTTGTTATGGAATTGGTTGATGGAAAAACAGAATGTAAGGCATCCGAAAGTTGTGGGGTCAAAAAAGATTCCAATATCTCTATTCTTAATGAAGAATTTGTGAGTGAAAAACCAATGTCAAAAAACTCATGTTGCAATAAAAAACCATCTGAAGTCAGTTTAGAAAAAGTTGGTTGTTGCTAAATGAAACATTTATCCTTCTTAGACCGATTTTTGACTATTTGGATTTTTGGCGCGATGCTCTTGGGTGTTCTCATTGGAAATTATTTTCCAAACTTTGTTGGTTTCATTTCTTCTTTAAATAGTGGTACGACAAATCTCCCGATTGCTATTGGCCTTATCCTAATGATGGTTCCACCACTTGCTAAAGTGAAATACAGAGAAATGGGAAAGGTATTTCGAGATGGAAGGTTACTTTTTCTTTCACTTCTGCTCAATTGGATTATCGGTCCAATTCTCATGTTCATTCTAGCGATTCTCTTTTTACAAAATGAACCTGAATATAGAACAGGATTGATTCTCATTGGATTGGCAAGATGTATTGCTATGGTGATTGTTTGGAATGATTTAGCAAATGGCGATAGAGAATATGGAGCTGCACTTGTTGCTTTGAATAGCATTTTCCAAGTATTCTTTTATAGTTTTTATGCCTATTTATTCATTACTATCTTACCTCCTTACTTCGGTATCACTTCATCGAATGTCTCAATTGAAATTTCCGAGATAGCAAAAACTGTAGGAATATACTTAGGAATTCCATTTGTGATTGGATTTTTATTACGTTTTGGATTTGAATCATTGAACAAAAAGGAATTCTATGAAACAAAATTCCTTCCTAAAATTTCGCCAATCACCTTAATTGCACTTTTGTTTACGATCATTGTGATGTTTAGTTTAAAAGGTGAAATGATTTTAGAACTAACTGAAGATGTATTACTCGTTGCCATACCATTACTCTTTTATTTTATCATCATGTTTTTCTTAAGTTTATGGATGGGATACAAACTAGGTGTTGATTATTCAAAAAATGCAGCAGTCAGTTTTACAGCGACTGGAAACAATTTTGAACTTGCGATCGCAGTTTCAATTGGAGTGTTTGGGATTAGTAGCGGAGCAGCTTTTGTTGGAGTCATTGGTCCCCTGATTGAAGTTCCAACTTTAATACTACTTGTAAAAGTGGCTCTTGCTTTTAGGGACCGATTCTATCCAAAAATGTAAGTTAGCTCCGATTAATACGAAGCCAATTTTTGATCCAACCAATGTCTGTATCGTTTTGTCAATTTGGACAATCGGATTTGGTCCATAATTAACCGAAACCAGGGAGTAAGGTTTACATTCGGCTTTTTTCCTATCGCCAGTCGTTGGAGTTGGTAACGCACCATAGCCATTGTTGCAAGACCGGTAAGAGTTTTAGATTTCCAATTGGGGATCGGCAATCTAAAACTGGATTCTTTATTTTCCTTCCATTCCATTGGTAAATTTGGATTTAAAGCCAAGGCAGTGGCAATCCCAACGAGAGACACGCCTGATTCTAAGACAGACTCCGCAATTTGTTTTCTAACAATTCCACCAGTCACCATTATGGGAACAGATACTACTTTTGTCACTTCTCGTGCAAAATCCAAAAAGTAGGCTTCTCTTGCTAAGGTGGAACCATCTTTTGAAATACCTTGCATGGCAGGAGCTTCATAATTCCCACCAGAAATTTCAATAAAATCAACACCTAACTTTTGTATCATATTGATGACAGTCGTTGCATCTTCAAATTGAAATCCACCTTTCTGGAAATCACTAGAATTGATTTTTACAGATACTATAAAATTCGGTTTTACACTCTTACGAACAGATTGAATCACTTCTATTAAAAATTTTGCTCTATTTTCTAAACTTCCTCCCCAAACATCTGTTCGCTGATTCACTAAAGGAGAAAGGAATTGGCTTATCAAATACCCATGGGCAGCATGAATTTGTACGCCATCAAAACCAACTTCTTCCGCGAGTTTTGCTGTCATTACAAACCTTTGGATGGTTTCCAGAATTTCAGTTTCATCCATCGCTTTCGGTTTACCCAAAAGTTTAGAAAGATTTCCAATATCGACTGCAACTGCAGAGGGAGCCCAAACGTTACCACCTAACTTCGCCAATATTTGCCGGCCTGGGTGGTTAATTTGCATAATGATTTTTCCACCTGAAGATTTAGCTTTGTTCGCCCAGGTTTTGAAACCATCTAACCTACTACCAGACTCGAGGACCACCCCACCAGGGCCTGTCATAGACCTATGATCTACCATTACATTTCCAGTAATGATTGTCCCAACTCCACCCTTTGCCCATGCTTCATATAAATTCCATAGTGCGGAATCTGGTTCTAAATTTTCATTGGATAAATTTTCTTCCATCGCGGCTTTCACCAATCGATTCGGTAGAATGATTCCATTTGGTAATTTGAGGGTGGTAAATATTGCGGAGTTTGAATTCATCTTTTCCCTTAGACAAGAAGAAGAGATAACATATGGCAGAAAAATTTGGGAAAGAAACGTGGGGAGGTAGAGTTTGAACCTAAGGGTTATCAGTTCTTTTTTCGTTTTCGTTTATTCTCATACATCCTTTCATCGGCTTTTGCAATTAAGGATTCTATTTCTCCTCCATCTTCTGGGTAATGAGCAACACCAACACTTGCTCTGATTTGAAGGGTTTGGGACTCAAATAAAACTTCCCCTTCCACGATTTTCATAATATTGGATAAAAACGATAAAACTGATTCTTTTGGATCTGGACTCATTAAAATTAATCCAAATTCATCACCACCTAACCTTGCTAATATATCATGATCTTGGATTAGGTTAGAAAGCCGTTTCGCAAATTGTTCGATGTAAAAATCACCAGCTGCATGTCCAAATGTATCATTCACTTGTTTTAAACCATCCAAATCAAACATCGCAACAGTCAGTGAAATTGGATTGGATTGTAAACGAGTGATTCCTCTCCTTAAATAGTCATAAAATGCAGAACGATTATAAATTCCAGTTAATGTATCATGGCTTGCTAAGTAGGCCATTGATTGTAATCTTTTTTCTCGTTCTGCCCAGCGGTATGCATTTCTGAGTACAGCTGCCATGGTTCCCGATAACATATTAAGCGTATGAAGATCGTTTTCATGAAAGTATGCAGCTTTTGAACTGAATACTTTTAATACACCTAACACTTCCAAATCGAAGTATAATGGAACTACAATCATGGATCGCAAGCCCACAACACGACAAGCTTCACGATTCACTCGGTTGTCTTCTTCTGAATCGACACAGTATAAAATTTCTTTTGATTGTAAACTGAGTCCAGAAAAACTTTCTGAAACATTTAGTCTTAATCCAATTTGATTGGAAGCAGACCCACTCGCAGCACGGTATACTAAATCATCGCCCTCAACTAATTCGAATACAGCACCTTCAGCTGAAACAAGTTCCTTGGAACGTAGTGTGATCAGATCTAATAGAAGTGGTATGTCAGGATTGGCGGCAGTGAGCTCTGTTTGAATCTTTAGTATTTTTTCTAAGGTTGACTCTGAAGGAGATGAGGTCATATCGTTTCAGAGTTACCTTTCGGAAAGGATCAATATTGATCTAGCTTAATTTTCGAATTCCTTCACCAATACAATAATTTGCAATCGCAAGTAACACATGAAAGATATCAACGTTCAGGAATGGTCCTGATGACCCTTTCGTACCAATCACTAATCCTGCTAATATAAACAAAACTGCTCCCACGATGCCCATCATAGCTGCTTGGTTGTGCTTCGGAAAACGAATGATGGAACTGACAAGTACGATGACCATTGCAATTCCACCGACGACTGTCGAATAAATTGGCAGAGGAGCCAAGTAAGCAAATACCAAATACAACACAAAAAGGATTGTGATGAGTAGGAAAAAAGTTTTTTCCGAAATGGAACGAAAGGAAAAATGAAAAAATGCAAGCCCAATGAGTGGAACACCAAGACAACCAGAGAGGCCTACAAAAAAACGATAGATTGGATCGAGAGTATTGATGCCTAAAAAATGAATCGACCCAAGTCCTGCAGAGATACCTATGATCGCAAACCCATACAATGCGGAACGAGATGGGATTGATGATTTACCAAAAAAACGATACGCTACACTGAGCGAAACTAAGGACAAAAACAAATCTGATAAAAATGTGGAAAGAACCATGGTGACAGAATTAGAACCAAATTCAGAAAAGTGGCAAGTGAAAATCCTTATGTTTTCGAATTAAATTCTGGTGGAATCACTTCTTGGGACTTTCTTACAATATCCCCAATGACATCGTCAAGCTCATTAGCAGAATCTAATAAATAACCTAAACTCTTATCCTCTTCCTCTTTTGTCAAACTTCCAGTCCGAATGAGTTGGGTTAATCCCATAATCCTGGCCAATGGGCTTCTCACCACATGTGACTGTGTCCATGCAATTGATTTTAGTTTTTGGTTTTGAGTTTTGATGGCTTCTAATTGTGTTTCTTTTTCGGTTACATCATGAAAATTGTCAACGATCCCACCTATCGATTCATCTGATAACATATTGGTAAGTGTTGATTCCACATACCTCCAAGATCCATCTTTGTGTTTGGCACGAAAGGTTTCACTCGCCAAAGAACCTCCAAGAGGTAATGCTAATACATCAAATAATCTTTTTTTAAGTTTAGGGGAATCATCTGGATGCACAACATCAAACAAATTGAGACTTAATGCTTCTTTTTCCGTATAACCCATTACTTTTGTGATCGAAGGTGAAACATATTTTCCTTGTCCTCTTGGACTCAGGATCATAATGACATCGGCTCCATTCTCCACTAAAACACGGAACCTTTTTTCATTTAAGATCAGTTCTTTACTCTTACGCATTAAACTGGAGATATCTTTTGAAAAACAAGCAAGACCTGTTATTTTTTCGTCTACATTTCGTATGGGATTAAATGAAACTTCTCTATGTTCTTCTTCATGAGTGATTGGACTTATGAAATTTTCAAAAGAAGTGAAGGATTCACCAGAGAGTCCTCTTTCATAGTATTCTTTCCATTTATAATAAAATTCTTCGCCAGCAGTTTTTACTAAAACAGAATCACCTTCCTTAGCGGGGTATTGTTGTAAAAAACTGAGGACATCTAAAAAGGATTGATTCGCTGCCACCAAACAAAAGTTTGTATCGATAGACCAAATGAGATCCGATGTTCCATTGATGAGTGCTTCTTGGTTTCGTTTGATACGAATTAATTTTTCTTCATTGATCACTTTTTCAGAGATATCACGAGTTAAACTTAATACGGATGTGATTTCACCTTTTTGGTTTGTTAGAGGAACTGCGGTACTTTCCATCCAACGATGTGTTCCTTTCATACCAATGATCCGAAAACGAGCACTTGATTTAATTCCTTTTAATGCATTTTCGTGAAGACTTTGGTAGAATCTAAGGTCAGATGGTTCAATTAATGCTTCTACTTTTTTTCCGATCGCATCCTCTGGAATTTCTGCTTCAATCATACTCAGCCCTGCTGGGTTCATTTCAATGAGGATTCCATCAGGGGAAACAACCTTTACACATTCTGGTTCTGATTGTAAAATAGAACTGAGTCGTAATTCTTGTTGTTTGAGTTGTATATAAGCTTCGGTTCGGTCAGTAATGTCCTGGAATATTCCCACAATTTGAATGGGCTTACCGGAATTATCTCGAACCAATTCCGCTTGGCTGTGAATCGTTCGAACTGCGCCATTTTTTGTTACTAAGCGACATTCTAAATTGTATGGGATCCCCTTTTCGATCACATCTTCCATATGTTGTTTTGCTTTTTCTCGATCGTCGGGATGGACAGAATTGTAACCTAACTCAAGTGAGATGGGCATTTCCACTGGATCCATTTCTAAAATAACAAAAACACCTTCAGACCAATGTATGGTTTGAGTCATAAAATCAAATTCCCAATGACCCAGTTTCCCTAATGTTTCCATTTGGCGAAGGATACGAAGGTAATGATCTTCTTTTCGCGATTTTCCAGGGAATGGTTCTTTTGGGATACTTGTCACTTTGATTACCGGTCCAAATGGGACTTAGATTTTCTAATATAAGAAATCTTAAGTCAGCCACTTTTTTACAGATTACCGAATCAGAAATAGAAATTAGGAAAAAAAGTTCATAAGAATAGTTAGATCCTGCCAGGGATCTGGAGGGTTTAGTCCTTGGTGAGTGGTAACGAACTAAGGACGGGAGCGTGAGCGCACCCCGTAAGAGCCCGCCCGGGCAGCCAAAATCTTAAAGAATTGTTTGGGAAATTTTTTTTTCAAAACAAATGGCCGTTGGATCAGTGGTCCATTTTCCAAAGGCAGGGATTTCATAAAAACCATAGTTTTTATATAACGCAATTGCTTCAGGTTGTGGAGAACCTGCACGTAAAATCATGGAAGTATAACCATCTTTTGCAGATTGTTTTTCCAACTCTACTAACAAAGATGATGCGACTTTTAATTTACGAAAACTGGGAAATACAAAAACTGAATCCAATTCACATTGTTTATCACTAAACTTGGTATAGGCGACAGATCCCATTACCGCATTTGTTCCCAACTCTTCCGCTAAAAGGAATCTACCTCTGGGTGGTAAAAAATCAGAGAATACCATTGGGTTTGGTGCTTGGAAGCCATATCGATTTTGGATTTCTAACCAAAGTTGGTCCATACAAGATTGGGATTTTGAATCATGTGTGACTATCCATCGGAAGTTCATATTTGGTTCCTTCATTACCAAAAGATGAACTTTTAAAAATAGAAATTTGCAAATTCAATTTTTCGCTGGAGGAATTCGGAAGGAGGTGTAAGAGGGAGTCATTGGGTGGCGGGTGGACGCACCCCACCCAATCAGGGCGGGGATACCTACATCCAAACTGTACCACCCCAAAAAAAAAGCCCCCATCTCTGGAGGCTCCCTTTCAACAGAATTTCGGTTCGAAACTCTTAGTCTTTTTTCGAAGCTGCTTCTTTGATTACATAAGCTGCAATTTCGTTCTTTTGGATTTGAGTTGTTCCTTCGAAAATTGTGAGGATTTTTGAATCTCTCATTAGCTTCTCAACAGGATACTCTTTTGTATATCCGTATCCACCAAAAATTTGAACTGCATCAGTTGCACACTGAACAGCACACTCAGATGCGTATGCTTTTGCAATTGCAGAGTATTTTGGAAGGTTAGGGTCATTTGCGTCAGAAAGACGAGCTGCTTTGTAAGTGATTTCTCTTGCAGTTTCAACTTTGATAGACATATCAGCTAACATGTGTTGTACTGCTTGGAAAGTTCCGATTTTCACACCGAACTGCTCTCTTTCACGAGCATAACGTGCTGCGTGGTCAAGTGCTGCTTGCGCCACACCCACACCCATTACGGCTACAAATGGACGAGAAGCATTCAATGTTTGGAGTGCGTAAACGAAACCTAGGTTTTCTTTTCCTACTAATTGTTCTTCGCTCACTTCACAATCTTCAAAAATAACTTGGTGTGTAGAAGATGCACGGATTCCGAGTTTATCTTCTTTTTTACCGACTGTAAGACCTTTTGTATTACGTGGCACATAGAAACAAGAAACTCCACGTGTTCCACGGTTTTTATCAGTATAAGCAAATACAGTAAATGCTTGGGCATCAGATGCACCAGTGATCCATTGTTTTGCACCGTTGATGACCCATTTGTCACCTTTTTTCTCGGCACGAGTGGTCATTCCTGGAACGTCAGATCCAGCACCTGGTTCTGATAAACAGAAAGAAACTCCGAACTTACCGTCCGCAATTTCAGGGAGCCATTTCAATTTTTGTTCGTGAGTGGCACCTTTGAGGATAGGAAGGATTCCAAGACCAGTGTAAGCAAATCCTAGAGCGATTCCAAGGCAACCACGAGACAATTCCTCGATGGCCAAACACTGCTCAATGGCTCCAAGTCCCCATCCACCGTATTCTTCTGGAATCACAAGACCGTTGATTCCAAGTTCGGAACGCATTTTGTTGATGAGTTCAGTTGGGTGTTGGTTTTTTTCATCCCAGTGCAAGGCTACTTCATGCGGGATTTCTTTTTTGACGAAGTTACGAACTAAATCTCTGATTTCAAGTTGTTGCTCTGTGAATTGGCTATACATTCCGGGATGTTCCTTCTAAGAATGGGGTATTTACTACCTTTTTTCGTACGTCCCTTCCTGTGCCAAGGGTTTTTCTCTCTTTACAAGAAAGCAAATACACTGTAAAATTTTCCATTTGTATGGCTAAATCGTGTTCTTTATTCCACAACCTGAGACAGATCACTTCTGTCCTCCTTATCACAATCACCTTTGCAATTGTTTCTTGCGCAGGACGACCCAATTACCAGTCGAAAGCAAACTTAAGTTATGCGAACTTTGAAGTATACTTCCAAGAAAAGTTAAACGAAAGTAAACGCAAAAACCACAGACCTGGAAACGAAGAACGTTATATCAGTTTTGGGAAAAAAACACCTCTCGCATTTTTATACATCCATGGATTTGGTGCGTCTCGTGCAGAAGGTGAAGATGTAATGGAAAAATTGGCGAAAAAGTATAAGGCCAATACATACTTACTCAGGCTACCAGGTCATGGAACAAATAAAGAAGACCAAAGAGACCAAAATTTTAACAACTACTTGGATGCGTCACGTGAAGCATTGTATATGATGCAATCACAAGGAGACAAAGTGATTGTATTTGGAAGTTCTATGGGCGGACTACTTGCAACTTGGCTGGCATCCGAATACCCGGAAGAAGTGGATGGACTTGTAC